>CAWGEZ010000039.1:0-108668 GCA_963821605.1 uncultured delta proteobacterium
CTGAATGACTAACCCAGGACTCAACCACAGCGTTAAGGTTTGATTCCCTGGCTGACTCGCTTTGCTATGAAAGTAAAGAATGAGCGAATCGAAGGTGAGCCAGTACGGTGACGCGCAAGCCAAGCGATTGGCTCGTTCACGCCCGTTCGCAAATGCAGGCGCGCTGGGAAGCCGGCGACCGCGTGCCACTAGAACACTTCCTGAAGGATCGGACGGACATTTCTGAAGAAGATGCCCTGGTCCTGATCTTCGCCGAAGTCATGCTGCGCTGGGATCGGAATGAATCGCCAACACCAGGAGAATATGCGCGGCGGTTTCCGAAGTTGGCCAATGCGATTGCTGAGCAATTCAAATTGGGACAAATGTTGCGCGACAACACGGCCACCCAACAACCGATCGGGTCCGACGTACTCCGGACGAGCGAATCATCCATCGAACGCGCCGGCACAGTGATCGGGCCATACAAACTACGGCAACTTGCTCGGCAAAGGCGGCATGGGCTCAGTGTGGGTCGCGGATCAAACGCGAACCGGTTCGCCGCACCGTCGCGATCAAACTGATCAAAGCCGGCATGGATTCCGACCATGTGCTCGCGCGCTTCGCCGTCGAGAAACAAGCGCTCGCATTGATGGATCATCCGAACATCGCCAAGGTGTTGGATGCAGGCAAGACGCCGCAGGGCCGTCCCTATTTCGTGATGGAATTGGTCAAAGGCATTCCCATCACGCAGTACTGCGATCGTGAAAAACTGACGCTTCGAGAACGCATTCGAATTGTTCATCCCGGTCTGCCAAGCCATTCAACATGCGCATCAAAAGGCGATCATTCACCGCGACTTGAAGCCGGGGAACATTTTGATCGCGCTGTACGACGGCAAGCCCGTGCCGAAGATCATCGACTTCGGCTTAGCCAAAGCCACCGGCCCGAAGCTGACCGAGCAAACGCTTTACACCGAGATCGGCGTGATCATGGGCACCCTGGAATACATGGCACCCGAACAAGCCGAGTTGAATAATCTCGACATTGATACGCGAGCCGACATTTATTCTTTGGGCGTCGTGCTGTACGAATTATTGGCCGGCACGCCGCCATTCTCACGCAGGCAATTTTCCCAAGCCGGTCTCGGCGAAATGATGCGACTCATCCGAGATGTGGAACCGCAGAAGCCCAGCACCAAACTCTCCTCGTCTCTTGAACTGCCGACATTGGCCGCCTCGCGCAAATTGGAATCGAAACGACTCACCAAACTCGTTCGCGGCGAACTCGACTGGATTGTGATGAAGAGTTTGGAGAAGGAGCGGGCGCGGAGGTATGAGACGGCCAATGGATTAGCCAGTGACTTGCAGCGCTATCTGAACGATGAACCCGTACAAGCCAGCCCGCCAAGTGCTCGCTACCGGATGCGCAAGTTTGTCCGCAAGCACAAAGGCGGCCTGATAGCGGTGTGCTTGGTAGCAATGTCATCCTTGGTTGGCATGGCCGCCGTCGTTTTCGGATATTCGCAGGCAAATCGCAACGCGACGATCGCGGAACGTGCCACAGAGGAGTGGCGAAAAGCACAAGGAGCTGCCGAATTCAATTGCTACGTGGCGAACCTAAATGCTGCCGATGCCGTGCGATGCTACATGAAACGCGCGGTGGCGTGCGCGTTTAGCTGCCTGTCCGCAATCTGCAAGGAGTAACTGGGAATGGAGATATTTCGACGGTGCTCTGACACAAGCCTCGCTGAATTCCAATTGCACAATGGCAAAGTAAATGCAGTCTGCGTCTCGCCAGATGGACAAACCATTGCGACCGCATCCGACGATCACACAGTCAGACTGTTAAATGCGACGACGTTGAATGAAATCGCAATACTCTCAGGTCATACGGAATGGGTTACATCGTGCGATTTCAGCCCAAATGGAAAACAGCTCGTTAGTGGATCGTGGGACAAAACAATACGGCTTTGGGACGTCTACCCACCAAGACCTTCTGGCATACTCCAGGGACATGACAGTTTCGTCGAATCGGTGAAGTTTAGTCCTGATGGCACTCGACTTGTCAGTGCCTCCCACGACAAGACCGTCCGAGTATGGGACGCGCAGACTACCAAATCGCTTTTGGTATGGCGTGGCCACGAGCAGCAGGTCAACTCCGCAGCGTTCAGCCCAGACGGCAAAGTCATCGTTAGCGCATTTTGGACGGCACAGCACGAGTATGGGACGCTAATACGGGTCACGAATTGACAATTCTACATAGCCCTGACGATTGGATCGAGTCAGCCAATTTTAGTCCCGATAGTCAGCGCATTGTCACTGCAGCAACTGACAACAACATTCGGATTTGGGAATCTCATACCGGAAAACAATTGCGAGTTCTGAACGGTCACGATGCGTTTGTCAAGTTTGCTGAGTTTAGTCGCGACGGTAAACGCATAGTCAGTGCCTCATGGGACAAGACCGCAAGAATATGGGACGCAGAATCTGGGAACCTCCTAACAGTTCTTCGCGGCCATGAATGGGTTTTGTCCTCAGCACGTTTTTTTTCCGACGACCGACGCATAGTCACCGCATCTTGGGATGGCACGGTGAGGCTCTGGTATGCCGACTTTCCAAACGAATTGGGACTCGTCGCGTCCGGCCTAAAACTTCCCCGTTCAGTAGGGTTCAGTTCGGACGGGCGCCTTATTGTTTCGGGAATGTCGGACAACACTGTGCGAATCTGGCACACAGAAACCGGCAAACAGCTCGGGGTTCTGCGTGGGCACAAAGGGATGGTTGTGTCCACGGTGTTTAGTCCCGACGGGACTCGATTGCGATGCTTCCTTCAATTCGGAATACCTGCTCGAATTTGGCAAGTAAAGACAGGCAAAACCCTCTCGTCTGTCGGCAATCCTGGTGCCATTCCCAAAACTGTCGCTTTCAGTCCAGATGGCGGTCATACACCGTAGGTGGGTCAATTCACGACATTCATATATGGAATGCGGTAACCGGTTCCGAAGAACTACTGCGCGGGCATAACTCCTGGATAAACCATGTCGCCTACAGCCCGGACGGAAAACTCATCGCGAGTGCATCGGATGACAACACTGTTCGCCTTTGGAACGCAACTACAGGTGAATGCCTGAGAATTTTCCGAGGGCATCAAGGACGCGTAATAACAGCGGCATTCAATCCCGAGGGGACCGCCATCATTAGTGCGTCAGACGACAAAACCGTTCGCTTTTGGATCCAGCGAACGATAACGAGATAGCTCCTCTACTACGTCGACCAGCGCCCTGTGTCCTTTGCTGCTTTCAGTCCGGATGGTCGACGAATTCTCATGCTTCCTCGGACCAGACCATCGCTTCGTCAGAGAATTCGATACGACTTTGGGATGTTGGAACACGTCAAGAATTGGTCGAACTTCGAGGCCACGAGGGCCAGGTAACATCTGCAGCGTTCAGTTCGGACGGCAAGCGAGTTGTGAGTGCTGGAAGCGATGGAACGGTAAGATTGTGGGATTCGTCGCCATATCGAGAGCGTTTTCCAAGAATCCGGCTTGCCCGGGCGCAGAAGCCGAAATGCGATCTCAACTTGCACTACGACTTGGTCGTGAAGAGTGCGACTCGATATTGCATTCAATCCACAATGATACATTGCTTGATGAAGTGCACCAATGTGTTGGTATTGCAATGGTAGCGGGAAGAGGGCGAACGCCGGTACGAGATTGAGGTCTGTGCGAGGAAAACTGAGGCCCGGTCGCTGATAAACGCAGCATGGAAGGTCGTTGCAATTCCAAACTCAGCCCCTGATGCGATCAAGGAAGCTGTCAATCAGGCTAGTAAGGCAGTCACACTAATACCTGATAACGCTGATTATCTGAACACGCTCGGAGTTGGATTCTATCGTGCGGGACAATTCCAAGAAACGCTGCGAGTCCTATCCGAGGCGGATCAGCGACACTCAAGATCCATTGAACGGCAACAGCCATCAGATTTAGCGTTTATTGCCATGACCGAAATGAGGCTTGGGAAAACCGATGATGCCAAACGATTGCTTGACCGGCTTAGGACACTGATGATCGAAGCAAAACATGTCAAGAACGAACAGAACCGCGCTTTTCTTAGCGAGGCCGAGACACTGATCGAGGGCAACGCCACGACCGTTCCTGAATCGGCAAAATAGCTCCGTTACGCAATTGCTTGGCTGGCCACTGATGATCAGCATTTGGCAATTCAACCCTTCGAGTGCGCCCGTGATGTCCCGCTAGGGTCTGTTGGTCGATCGGAATTGAACCAAATAGGCGCCAGTCCCCCTCGATGGCAGGACGGGGACACGCTACGTCAGACTGAGTCTTGCCCGCTTCGGTCCGACATCCATGAGGAGCCACCTGTCAAGATCGGAGCAAGACGATCACGGGACTTCCCAGACATCCATTCGGCATCATCCGCGGTGCGGAGCGCCATGAAAGAGTATGCGGTTGCTCCCATTCACACCAACGGCGTCGCTTATGCGCCATGTCGGACCTCGGGATGCAACCTGGGTCCCGCTCTCGATCTTGATGACGTGGAGTCAGTCGATCCTCCGCGTTTGTGGTTCGCCTAATTCTCTGGGCCGGCTCACGCTGCCAGGGCGACCTTCTCCTGCCAGACGGTTCCGTGCCGCAGCATTGCCCACATCACCCGCACCAGATAATGGGCCGTGGCCACCAGAGCGATCTTTTTTCGTTGCGGATCATCTCGTTGCGCTCGTTCGAAAAAGCGCCGACGGTTGGTGACCGGCGCTGTGCTTGCCAAGCAGCCTCGGCGAGTAGTTGCCGAACAACCGGCGCACCCTCGCGGGTGATGTGTCCAAGTCGATTCCGATCACCGGACTGATCTTGGCACGGTACCAGGCCGAAGTAGCGGCCGACGGCTTTGGCATTGCGGAAGCGCTGCGGGTCGTCGATGAAGGCGGCAACCGCTTCCGCCGTACGGGCGCCGACACCGGGGATGCTTCGCAGGAGCGCGACGGCTGAAGTCTGCCGCGCCTGACGGTTCAATTGCAGTTCGATTCGCCGTACTTGGCGGACAAGCGTTTCGATCTCTTCGAGCAGCAGGTCCCGTCGCAGTTGCTGCGAGACCGTGGGCAATTCGAGTTGGCGAAGCCACTTCAGACCCGACTTCGTCCACAGACCGGTGGCCTTGGGCGGATTGCCGATTACGATTTTTGACTTCAACAACAGCGGCACAGTCGATCAGACAGTCGATTTCGTGAGGTTCCGGAACAACCTTGGTTTGACGCCTTAGTGCCGGGCGGGTCGTGGGACCAGTTGCGGTTCAACTCGACATCGTGACGACATTAGGGGCGACTACCGAAATACCACTTGATCAATCGCGTAGATCATTCGCAGCCTATATGCCAGGTCGCCGTCAATTTCCCACGTGATGGTAAATGTTTGGCGAGGACGATTATGCCAGCTATCTCGGCCATCAGGGATACCACCCTGCTCCACAATTTGCACTAGTAGCACTAAAACGTGTGGGCATCCAGCCATTCTGTGTGATCAGCGGAATTCATAGAATTCCATCTGTCCCTGATTATCAGGGTTTTCAGGTTCCGCCGTGATGCAAGCGCAGTATTCGGGACCAAGGGATCGCATCTCCAGGAGCAAATCACATTGTGATCGAGCGATTGGCGTTTAACCATCTCTCAGGTAGTGTTTGCGAGCGTTGCCCCGCCTTTCCAATTGAAACCTCTGAACCTCGTCAAGTGCTGCGTCCGCAGAAGCCCTTTCCATTGCCTACCTCCTGACCGATAAAGAAAACTCCCCTTGGTGTCGGCCCGCCACGCTGACGGGCCGACACCCTTTTATCCCTTGGATCTGACATTGGCTTTGGCATGGCGGCGTTGCACCGGCACCGCTCGATGGGCTGATTCCGCAAACGGCATGACTAGGTTTCTACCCGTAACAAAAAGCCGCCTTAGGCCGAACTCCACGTCGGGCATTGACAAGGTGATCAGATCGCCAGTATTCGCTGGCGGTCTGATCACGCTGTCAACACACTGATGCGTGCCTCAAGCAGAAGCACCCGATTGTTAACGCGTGGGCCGCTTCGGCCGGATGTCGCCAGCAATCAAATTGCCCAGAACCGCGACTGTCAGCACCAGGCCAAAGATCGTCCACGAACTCGTGGCCAAGCCGACGAGTCCGGCGACAAAAAGACTTCCGTTGAAATACGCGGCATTGAGTTTCTCGCGCGGGCCATTTTCACCTCCTGTCAGAATGAGTGATAATTGGTTCAGGTCGAAATCTCGGTTACGATTTTTGTCAGCGTTCGGTGCCGTCGAATCACCGAGCGTAATGCCCGCATCAACTGAGCGCGAAATCGCCGACTATCAAGCGTCCGACATATTCGGTCATATTCGGTTGAGGGCAGGCTTCGGGGCACGAGCATCGTCAGGTGAAACTCTTCGATTAGAATCTTCTCGGACATGGCACCTCCTTTCGTGAAGTCGTGACACATGTGCATGGATGAGCCCCCTTGTCACTCAGCGCAGACAACCGCACCGAGCCAAGACCGGCGCGGCTGTCTGCGCTGAGTGAAAGAGGGGCGATTAGGCAACCGACAGTTCGGCCGCCAGGAGATTGAGCGTCTGATCGGCGACGACGGGAACGTTTCGGAGATGACGGGCGAATTGAGCGACCATCAGACCGGCGGCGATCGACGCGGCGTAGATTGTCGAGCGCGCTGTGCACGCCCCGACATACGCTTCCGAGGCATCGAACAACGATCCCGCGTATTGCGTGTCCAGCGCTGGCGCATCGGCAGCCAATACGCGGATGACCTCGGCGTTCATCCGGCCGTCCACGACCAGGCGCGCCCACGGGCGGACGGCATCCCAGATCAGCCGACGGGTGGCGATGCTATCCACACACAGAAAGACGGCAACGTCTCGCTGTTCCTGGAAACTCCTCGCCGCGGATCGTCGGAAACGCTCCGGGATCGCGGACACCTCGATGTCTGCGTGGATTTGGGCAGCACAGTTTCGCCGTGACCGACACCTTGGCTTGGCCGAGATCTTTGGGCCAATAACCCTGTGCAGCCAGGTTTTCCACGCCGACCGAGTCGTCATCGAAGAGCGTCATTCGCGACACGCCAAGGTCGCCAGTTGCAGTGCGACTTGCCTTCCGATGGCGCCGACGCCGATTACCAGCGCATGAGCGCGAGCAAGGTGAATGGGTGGGACTAAGTCTCGTTGCCGAATTGCCCGGTCAGAATGGAGGTTCATCAGGTACTCCTGGTTTGGGTTGAGTGGGAGGAAAGTCCCAGTTCGCGGTCCCGGGTGATGCCACCGCCAAGAATGGATCCGCCAGCCAATCGTCCAATCGCTGGTGCGTATTGATCGTTGGCCACGATATTGGCTGCGTACTCGCTGTGCCATTCGGCACTCAATAGGTCGAAGGGCATCGCATCCATGGCCAAATCGTCCGGCCAAGCAGCCCAATCGACTCGCGTCGGGAGTTCAACGTCGATTCGCGGACCCGAGTGCGTGGTGAGTCGGGCATAGGTCCGACCGGTGCGGCCCAAAATGGCCATGACCGCCCAATCGCATGGATCCGAAGACCCGCTCGAACGTGTCTTCGTCGGTACTGCTGGGTGTGACTGATGCACCGGGATGCGTGTGCAGCCAAACGCGAGCAAATCGATCGGGTGTCAGGCCTTGATCGACGCAGGTGTCGAAGTAGTCGGCCACCGCGTCATCGTGAAAGCTGACGCTGATCAGGCTGGTCACCTGGGGAATGGTGACGAATTCCTCAATATAGAGAGGCCGTCCGGCAGCGGTGACGCCGAAGCCGCCGATTTCAGTGTCACCCCGATGACAAAAGTACTGGAGTTTCAGCCACGCCAGACGGGGAAAAGGTCAGGACCGGCCGGCGCGGGCGCCGGCGTGTGTATGGAGTTCAGCGTTAACATGAGTTTCCTCGTTGGTTGGTGGAATTGGTTCCTCGTCGCTGGGTAGACTTGGCTCGGCATCGCAGTCGGGGCACAATTGGGTGTCGGCGATCAACTCGTCGGTGGCGAAGAGTTCTCCGCACTGAACGCAAGGCGTCAGACATTCGGCACAGCAACCGCGATCTGACAAAGTCGACAATCCCAAACAGCCTTCGCAATGCGAGGCTCGACACACGTCACATCTCGACAAACACTCCGTGCAGCGATAGCGATCGCAGGCCGCGCAGGACGTGAAGCATGCTTCGCAAAAGTCACCGTCACAGCCTTCGCAATAGCTGAGCTGTTCCGGGTCTTCGATCGTTCCACAATCGTGACAGGCCGTGCCCGACCAGTGGTCCAAACTGACGAACGGACTGTGCGGGTTGTAGCACTGTAAGACCGAGCGCACGAGCAACATGGCATCGGCCAATCGGCCTTCGGTCGAGCGCCTTCTCGATCGGCGTCGTGGCATCGCCGGCGCAGAGTTCGCCTTCGCGAACATGAGGATGGGTTACACTTTCATTGCAGGTCGCAGGATTCGGCTCGAGCGCGACGATTTCAAAGCAGGATGATCCGACCCGACGCGCCAGTCGTTCCCAAAACAACTCGATCGCGAACGGTCCAAGATCGACTTCCTGCAACGTGATCGGCTCGGTGACAATGCTGAGACACCGGCGATCCCATTCGACCTTGATCTCGCCAAACTCCTCGTCAAGCTGTTCGAATTCTCCGAGCCATTCGCCGAGCCGCCGACTCTGGGTCGGTGCCCATCGCTCCTCGTCCGCCAATCGTCGTCGCGAAATGGCTGAGAGATTCGACTTGTCCGTCATAGTTGCTTTGCAGATCGGCGCCGACAGAGTGCCAACCCCGACCTTGGGCATAGAGCAGTCGCTTCCCCAGGTCTCGAAGGGCGCGAACATGGTCGTCCAGAGTATCCAGATCTCGACTGACGCGGTCTGTGACATCTGACGACCGACTTAGCCACGCCGCTTCGATGCGTCGTGCGAGCCGCAGTTGGTGTGCCAGAGTAAGCATGAAGCACCTCCTGAAAAGACCGAGGCGGTGACCGGTCGAGCCGGCCACCGCCTCGGTCGATGCAAGATCTGTAGATTACGCAACGCGATTGGCGCCCTCGATTTTTGTCGGCGTCATCGTGACACGATCCCCTTCCTTCAAGACTTGATCGGCCGGAGCTGGCAAACGGTTGCATCGGATCAGAAAATCCGCGGGCTTGCGGCCCGGCATCTGTTGGGCAAAGAGTTCTGACACTGTGATGCCGTCTTTGACTTCGATTTTGTCCGCGAAGCCGGCGCCGTCGTTGTTGACGAACATGATCTGCATGATCGGTCTCCATAGGTCATTCGGGCGAAATTTATCAGTGTCGACCATCGACACTTGATCTCAAAGGACATCCGTTAGAAGATCGGACGCGCTTCTGCGGAACGAAGCCTCAGCGCCCAATCCTTGGTTGTTACATCGCCATGAAGCTGTAATTCGCACTCGATTGTTTGTCCGCAAGAGCCGATCGGACTACCGTGGCGGTGGATGGACGACCTTCCCGCTCGGCAGCGTCATGCAACGCTGCGCAATACGGCGTGCGATTAGTTGCAGTATCTGATGCAGCGGTGGTGCAATGGTGGAGGGAGTAGGATTCGAAACTCCTTCCACCATTGATTTATCAAGGTTTTCCTTTCGTTTCGGAAACGAGAGGGAAACGAGATCGCACCGAATACCTTAGCACAAAAACAGGATAAGGAGAAAAAGAAAGCCACCGGGAGCATCTTGGCGGGTGACCGGTGGCGGGGTCTGGATAGGCAGTCACCATTCCCGATTGGGAGAGGAGGCTGCTATAGACAGTCTAACTCATCTTCCAGCCAAATCAAGGAGTATCTCGGAGTCCAGCAAGGCTGTGTGCCGTCGGGGCAAGATAGGCTGCTTCGGCGTGCGTCCCGGAGGTGGGAGGACCGGCACAGGCCCGAAGCCCCGAGGAGCGGGCCAGGAGGTGGGGCCCCTCTCAGGCCAGCGCCGACGGCAGGCCCGCCGATCCACGGAGTTCCGGCAACCTGGATTACGGGGCGGTATGGATGGCCCTGCTTGTTTAAGGGCCATATTAGCAGAGAAGATAAGGCTAAGTCATAGAAATAATTTAAATCGTTGTGTAAAACTTTACCCTGGGATGGTGACCATAGAGCCGAAGGAAAAACCGCGTGTAGGGGCTGGCCTGGTGTATCTCAAGAATAAGGATGGTTTCTTGATTGAGAATGAGGACGGTTCATTGGCATCCGCAGGCGTGATAAGCGCATGCATGGTTCTAGGAAGATCATCGGCTACGAATAAGAGGGAGAAGATAAAACAATTTTCCACTAAGTCGAGGCGTAGGCTGATAAAGACACTTTGTAGATTTCCCCACTCCTGGCGGTTTCGATTCGAGTTGACCTTCCCTGATGACGTGATGGACGGTAAGACAATAGAAGAAAGAGCGCGACTCGCCTGTACTGTGCTTCATAGGACGCAAGACCTTATAAAAGCGAAATTTCCGGGGCTACAGATGGTATGGAAGAGAGAATGGGAGTTGAGAAAGACAGGCAGGCTTAAGGGGGAACTATGTCCACATTATCACTGTATGGCCTATGGGCCAAACTATGAAGATAAACAGTACACAGAGATGTATATTTATGTCGCTTTGAAATGGGTTAAATACAGTGGCACTCAGGAAGTGCAAAAAGCCATGTCGGTCATTATGCACCGAGGCAGTTACGGTTACTTAAAAGAGAATGATCCGTTCACGTCGTATTTTGCAAAATATGTTTCAAAGAGGTCAACTATTGAGGGGGAAGGAATAGGACGATTCTGGGGCGTGATTGGGCCAGTAGAACAGGCAGAAGGTGAAGAGCAGAGGCTCACGGATCGGAAAACAATACAGCTTACGAGATTCCTTCGGCGATACCTTCACAGTACGCAAAAACGCAGAAAGAAAATAGCAGATGGTTCAGTAATGGTGGTGCGCCCAAAGCGAAGATACGAAAAGGCTCTGCGAAATAGTAGATTCTCGGGGTTCGTGGCGATCCGCAAGGCAACCGTTCAGCGTTTCCTCGATTCTGATTGAACGGCTTACCCTCTCTGAAATCGAGTCTCTCCTTGTCCCAGCCATCATCGAATCTTTCGGTTGGTAATATTGCATGGGAATAATTGGGGTGGTTTTTGGAACTGTTTCTTGCATCAGAATCAAGCCGACGGATACCCACAAAGGACAAAGTTCGCTCTTGCTGATATTACCGATGTTGTACACCGTTCTCTCAAGGCAAAGCGTTTTGATTTCGGGATATTTCGTGCTTGCCTTTTCAGCGGAGAGAGCATATCATTTCGGAAAAGAAGAGGTTCATTTGTTATGAAATGATACAGTGAGAAAGAAGCTATGACCATCTATCTTATTTGTATGTACTGTGTTTCTTTGGCACTGGGTTATGTTCTTGCATTTACCGGCACAGCACTCAGTATTGGGAGGTCTTTGAGTGATGTAGGCACGGCCACTGGTTATCAGGACGCGATTACTCCGCCGGGGTTTTCTACATTGGCGATGGCCATTTACATCATCTGCGCCGGAGGGCTGATCTTCGGCTTCTGGAGATATGGCTGGCTCGCAGGGTTCGGCCTCACCATTGGCTTCCTCTTCGTGGCCGCTCTTAACAAAGTGCTAATTCTTCCGAGAAGCGGCAGCGAGCACTTCCGAAATATCATCATCCGTTCTATGATTAGGCGGCACGCTGACTATTTGAAGGCTGATGAACAGAGACTTCGAGCCTCCGCTATGGGCCAACTTCTTGAAAAACTTGGAATGCCAGTTAACGATTTGATCACCCGGCTCGGCAAAGACAGGGATGCATAACGCGAGTTGGTGCAGTGGATCGTCCATACTGTGGGCTTGCGCGGACTCGCGGCGTTGGGCCAGGACGAAGAGATGAAGAACCAGGACATGGTGTTTGAGCATGAGCTCGAAGTATTCCGTAAGGAGGCTGAGGCCGCCATTCAATTTCTTTACGCTTACCTTGCGGTACATGCAGTGGCTGCCGATCATAAGTCCGTCTACCAACTTCTCAATCAAGCCGCCCTTTTCTGGAACACAAGCCTAGGCGCCCTCCAGACAGCGGCGTTTATGGCGCTTGGACGCGTTTTCGATCAGAAATCTCCTCACAACCTAGATGTCCTAATACGCATGGCGCAAAATCATCTTGAGATTTTCTCAAAGACAGCGCTCCGTCATCGCAAGCAGGGAACAAATCCAGCTCCGCCCGAATGGCTGGATGATTATCTGCGTGATGTCTACGAACCCACCTCTGAGGACTTCCGCCGCCTTCGGGCTCACATTCATAGGTGGCGAAAAATCTATGAGAGTAATTACCGCGACATACGTCACAAACTGCTTGCTCATAAAGAAGTGTCAGAGCAAGCTCAGGCTGACGCACTGTTTGAAAAGACCAACGTTAAGGAACTCCAGCGCATGTCCGTGTTTTTAGGATCGTTTCATGACGCCATGTGGCAACTTTTCTATAACGGCCGTAAGCCGGTTCTTCGACCACGGCGTTATTCACTAGATCGGATGAGAGACAACCCATTGCCGCCAGGTTGGATTAAAACCGTGCAGGAGCACATCGTGCATGAGGTTCAGCAGTTTCTTGTGGCGGCTTCTAGGCTGCCTCAGCAAGACCAGACGGACCTGAAGAAAACCAGAAGGCCCAAGCTGGTGATTCAGTGAGGACACTAATATGGGGAGTTCTCTTGATTCTTGGTGCCTGTTGGTTCTGGTATAGCCTGTGCGGCATATCTGCTCGATGACCTTGCGCTCATTCGTCGGGCACACGTTGTGCCCGGTTTAATCGTTGATACTTGGGAAGACGTGGAGGATGGCGTTAAGGGCGAAGCCCATTGGTTTCATGGGTCAACATACACCTATCGCACGCCTGATGGGCGCGAGTTCACTCAAAGTACCAAGAATCTGAGTGGGCGGCTGAGAGAAACGTTTCGAGACCTTCAGCGGCCTTATGGAATAGAAGTCGAATATCTGCCAGAGAATCCTAAAGTGAGTCGAATCAAAGGTGCTGGTAGTGAGAGTGTTGCAGATTGGCTATGGCGAAAGGCTCTTCTCGGTAGTCTTCTCCTTGTGGCTCTTCTTATCCCCGGTATTCTTCAATTGCGAGATGGAGTTCGTGACATAAGGAGGAGACACAGAATCAGTGGAATAAGGCCCGTCAGCGGCAGTTGAGTGCTCAAACCGAGAAGCGAACCAGCGTTAAATTAGTTATTTCAAACGATAATCCTCAAGACATTTCGTCCACATGCTTGTTTCTTTGTAGGTGCACCTATGAGTGGCCGTCTTTTAGAACACGTTCAGGACCGTTGTATTAAATCCCTCTGATCGAAACTCAAAACCCAGCCTTAAAAAAACTTCTTGACAAGATTTCTTCTCTCGTTGTATAGTTGTTATATAACTACTATACAACAACTTCGAAAAGAGGTGGGTATGCGTAAAAAGAAGATCAAGACTTTTTCAGTGGACGCGGACGCCTATGATGCCCTTGTTGCTATGTTCAGGGAATCGGGTGCCGAGGTGAGCGTTTCGTATTACGTTGATAAAGTGCCTGAAGGAATTAGCTCGATATTTGGAGACCATGAAGGCTCAAAAAGAACAGTCAGGGGAGTATACAGTCCCAATGAAGTTCATAATCGAGCGGGTGGTGAGGTCACCTATTATGAGCATTGCCGATTCAATCCTGCCTTCCCGGAATGTTTGTAGCGGAATATGAGAAGGAAATCTATGGGTGGCAGCACGAGTACGAGGCGCAGACGAGAAATATGCCCAGCCAGTTGTGGGGACTCGTCAAGAGCGGCAAATTTGTAATATCGGCGGACAAGAGAGTTGTGACAAACGTGAAATCAGGAAGAAAATACACACTGGACGAATCCGGCGATCTTGTGGAAATAGTGGCGGTAAGGGTGGATCGAAGGGGCCAAACGGTAAAGACCAAAGGTCACAGTTGAGGGAGAAGTTGACGCCTTCTTCTGATCAAAATATAATCCTTGAAGACCTATTTGGTCTTTGGGGGTATGTGATGAAACGAGGGGCAATACTGTGTAACAAGTGTCGGAGGAAAATGGCGGCGGCGGTTTGTGAGTGTCGAAATACGAATTGCTTTATCGTCTTCTATTGGAAGGGTCAACACTATCCGTCGAGGAGAGACAGCAGGGGGGAAGTGTACGATTTTAGGGAAGCCGTGAAAACTCTTACAAAGATCAATGCCGCAATGGAAGACCCAAAGGTCAAATTCAATCCGGTTGATTGGACCGATGCGAAGGTCACACAGCGAAGGTTCGAGAACCTTATGGAAGAGTACCACGCGGAGAAGGAAAGCGAGGTACGAACGGGTGAATTAAGCCCGGAGTATTTCCGAATCATCAAGAATTACTACCGGAATTATTACAAATTCTTCGATGGTTATGACGTGCGCGAAATTGATAGAGAGCTACTGAGCATTTTCAAGAGGAAATGCCTGGGCGAGTTAAGCAAGATCAAATCTCGAAGAAATGTCTTGAATGCCCTTCATGCGTTCTTCTCCTGGCTCCTTGGGTGCGGCCACATTCTGCAGATGCCCGTCTTTCCCGAGATAAAGGGAAATGATGCTACTCCAAGAAGGGCGATGAGGCGGGAAGAACAGGAGATGGCCTTGAAAAACATACCGGGGCAACACAGGGACCCGATAGAATTCATGATGAAGACGGGTTTGAGGCCGGGGTGAGTTGTGCGCGGTGCTGGTGAAAAGCGTAGATATCGCAAACAGGGGCGTAAGGGTGGAGAGGACCTTGTCCGGGTCCACGTACATGGAAACGACGAAGAACAAGAGCAAGGACACTGTGCGCCTCAACGACAAGGCGCTCGAAATAGTGAAGAGGAACATAGTGGGGAAATTCCCTAAAGATTTCCTCTTCGCAAACCCGATTACGGGGCGGGGATATGCCCGCAAGGAAAGACCTATGGGAGATCTGGAGGAAGCATTCGGGAACAGATTACGAATCTCTACGAGGCCACAAGACATTCATTCTGCACGCAGGATAGTGCCGTTGGCGGACTCTTCGTGACGAGCTCAGCGGCTCATGAGGCACGGGACAAACCGGTCTACTGACAATTACTATCATGCGTATATCGAGACCTTCTGCTTGATGTTGTTCAGAGGATGGACAACGTTGTTCGACTTGAAGGCAAACGAGAAAAGGCAAACGAAAGGGAAACGAGTCCGAAATGGAAAACCTTAATGATTTCAAAGAAAATATGGCGGAGGGAGTAGGATTCGAACCCACGGGGCGCGTAAACGCCCAACGGTTTTCAAGACCGCCGCTTTCGGCCGCTCAGCCATCCCTCCGCACACATAGTATAAACCTGAAATTTGAAATTTAAAAACTCTAAATCGAACATATCCAGAGACCAAATGGCCACGGCCCCTACCCTATCACATGCTCACGCATCGCGATCCTCTTTCTTATCTTTCACGAGGATGACGCATGAACGCGAGGAAAAAAGCCTGACAGTCTAACTTCATCGCTAACAAATAGAAAAGATCCATGAGTCCCTGTAATGGAAAAAATCTATAGAGATAATGAGTACCGTAAAAGTTGCGGTAATCCAAAATGTCGAAGCCCAGTTCTTTGTATTTGAGCTGCAGGCCGGGCGAACAGGCTCTGCAATATTTGTAGTAGCTCGGAAATTTCCCGGTCTCTGTGCGAGACGGTTGGAGAATCATAAGGACGGTTTCGTGAGCCGGTCGGGCAGCACATAGTTGAGCGTCAGGAAGGGATCAAAGAGCGTCGGGTAGAGATGAATAGCCATTCCAGTGTCCTTAAGCAGAGAAGGCAAGAAGTCGGTGCGTTGTCTCGGGGTCGCTCACATGCTCTAGGAATGTGTGGCTGACGATCAGATCAAACGTATTCGCATATGACGCCAGATCCTTCTCGTAGCCTCCATTACAGGCATCATAGACAATTCTCCCATCCAGCGCGTCATTTGAGGTCCATCTCTTCAGCTGAAAGGTCCATCCCGTAAAGAACGCAGGGGTGCTGATTCTCTTCATCGCGTTCGTGATGAAAGATGTTTTCCCGCAACCCACATCCAGCAGATAAGAGGCTGATCATCAGCCTTGGGCGGTTGCATCGCGACAAGGGCTGTTTGACAGCATCGAGAAGTACGGGGAGGATGCGTCAATGTAAGTGGGGAGAATCGGCGAGACCGATGGAACGCGCGAAGCTCGCTCGACAGCCTGGTATTAAAGGCCAGAAAATAGTTCATGGTGCGGCGAATCGACGAGAGCATGCATTTTAAAACGTTTGCAGAAGGCAATGCATCTGCTCGCATTCCACTTCCCTGGCTTCGCCCCGGATCTGCAATCTGCTCTACCACCGGATGAGGCTGCTGCCCCAGGTAAGGCCACCGCCAAAAGCAGTCAGGAGCACCAGTTTCCCTTTCGTGATAGTGTTGTCCCTCACGGCTTCGTCGAGTGCTATGGGCACCGTAGCAGAGGATATGTTGCCATATTTGTTGATGGTCACATAGACCTTTTCCATGGGAGTTTTCAGTTTCCGTGCCACTCCTTCGATGATCCTGATGTTGGCCTGGTGGGGGATGATCAGGTCAACATCTTCGATCTTGTAACCATTGGTCGTTACCGCCTCAAGTGCAGCCTCAGCAAAATGATTCACCGCAGTGCGCAATGATGTGTTTGCATTTATCATCTTGAGGAAATGAAGTCCCTTGTCCACGCTCTCATGAGAAATCGGCGTCGTGAGGGAACCACCGCCGGGCATAAGCAGTTCACGCCCGCTTTTCCCGTCCGTGTGAATGTGTGTCGACAGTATCTCGGCGCCCTGCGAGGTCTCTGTGACAACCACAGCGCCGGCGCCGTCGCCCCACAGGATACAGCTCTCCCGTTCTTTCCAGTTGACGGTCCTGCTCATGATCTCACCCGCGCAGACGAGAGCCGTCTTGTTCATGCCGGCCTTAATAAGCGCAGATGCCACGTGGAGCGAAAAGACAAAGCCTGTGCAGGCTGCAGTGACATCGAAGGAAACGGCATTGTCACACCCGAGCTTTGCCTCCAGCCAGTTTGCACCAGCAGGACAGTGCGTGTCAGGGGTTATCGTACCCAGTACTATCAGGTCGATATCGGAAGGCCCGACCCCGGCAGCTGCCATCGCCCTTTCGCAGGCTACCTTACAGAGCTCTGAAACGCCCACTCCCGGCTCGGCGATCCGTCTCTCTTTTATGCCCGTCCTCGTGTAGATCCATTCATCAGACGTGTCGAGAATTTTCTCAAGGTCAAAATTCGTGAGCACTTTTTCCGGAACGTACGAACCGGTTCCAACAATACCTAGTCGCATTGCCAACCTCTTTCTAACATTACTGCACGCTGTATGCAGTAATAGAACAAAAAACATGGCCTATTGTCAAGCACAAGACCGCTTCTTGAGCCCCTCGGGAGACCCACGAATTCTGAATGGACCGCTGCGTTTCTCTCGTTCGTCTGGTTTCTCTTGTTTCTCTCGTTTAACCAGACGAAAAACTAAAGAAACCGGAGAAACGTTATGTTCTTGTGTAAGCTCATCTTACGATGAGAATTTTATGAGCCAGGAGATCGATCTGTTTGATTCTTCCCGGCACGATCTTCTCTTCACCAAAGAGGTTAACCATGCGCAGAGCCCCATTCTCCGGCCTTATGCTGATCACATCCTGAAGCAGCAACACCTCCTTGTCGCCCTCGATAACGTATGCAGTTGTCTGGCACATCGATTCCTCCACGTCACTCGATTCTTAATACTATCACAAAGCCAGGATCGCGAGCCTCGGTAATTGTACCAGCAATCGGCGGCATAAGTACAGCGGGAGATCGGCACGCAATGCGGCTCCGTTCAAGGCAGGTAAAGGATGGGAGACAAAAACGTTGGAAAAGCAACACTATATACCATATAATGCTAGGACCATGAAGAAGAGGCAATGGATTACGCTACTCGGTTTCGCAATCAGCATATTTCTTCTCTATCTTTCTCTCAAAGACATCAGGCTGCATGATATCTGGGAAACACTGAAACGTGCTGACCTCAGGTATGCCTTCCTTCCTCTTCTTTTCATATTCGGAGCCGTCAGTGGCGCCTCCTACCGATGGGCACGCGTTGCGGGAACGAATGTGCACTTCCACGAAACGTTTACCGCATTACTCATTGGCCTCTTCGTCAACAATGTGTTGCCGGCACGGATCGGCGAGTTGGCGCGCGGTTATGTGCTGTCGAGGAAAAAGGGCTTCACGTTTACCTACGCTTTTTCCACCGTTCTGGTTGACCGGTTCTTTGACCTGACCGGCCTTCTGCTGCTCACGTTCTTCTTCTTCCCCAAGCAGCAGTTGCCGCACCGAATATCCCAAGGCATATACTTGGTGATCGGGCTGGCAATAGTCTGCGTTGTCGGCATCCTGGTCTTGAGCAGAGAGCGCTTTGCGAATCATCTATCCTCCAGATTGATGAAGGTCGAGAAGTCCTTTCTGACGAGATTTGCCAAGACGATCCTGGGTATCCAGGAGAATTTAAAACGCGTCACGTCGCCCCTGCTGATTCTCCTTTTTGTTGCTATATCTTTCAGTACATGGTTCTGCATGAGCCTTGCGCTCTATATGGTTATCCTTGCCCTCGGCGTTAAAGTAGCACTTCGGTTGTACGTACCGTTTGTCTGCGCACTGCTCAACATGGGCATCACGATCCCTTCCTCGCCGGGATACATCGGCCTCTACCAATTCCTGCTCGTCTATCTCCTTTCACTTTTTGGTGTCCCGAAATATGAAGCGTTTGCCGTCTCTGTGCTCTTTCATGCTTCATGGTACATCCCTTACACCATAATCGGGTTCCTCCTGCTGCTCCGCGAGCATCTGAAAATCCGCGATATCCAGCGGCTCAACGAGGTGACAACGGCGTAAGGTCCTTTGCCTGCCTCCCTGACAGCGTCGAGGCCTTCAAGCAAATCCTTCAGACGGAAGGGCTTTCGCCGTCAAATCTTCTGAGCGTCCCGCATCTCCTTGTTCACGGTATAGTCTTGCAAGGTCCAGAAGAATGTCCACCCGCACAGGATCCAGGGGCGCATACTTCTTCAAGAACGCGTTGCTCGCTTCGAGTATCTCGAACGGCCTCCTATGTCCCGCCCCTGCCCTGCATAGAATCGGGCCAAGGCGAGGCGATATTCCTGACGGTAGGGATACTTCTCGATGACTTTGGAAAGATAGGCCTGCGCCTTGTCTGGCCTGCCCGGTCGCTGGCATAAAAGCTTGCCACATCAACATACAGGGGCCCATCCAGGTTATTTAGGGCGAGGGCCTTCAGATAGTTCTTTTCGGCAATCTTAAGAAGCTTACCATCCTTCACGCTGGAAGAAAAATAGAGGTCGGTTAGCAGGTGCGCGGTATCAGCATGAAGCAACGATACCGAATATCCAAAATAGGTTGACGCAAAGAGATATTTGAGTGTCTTTGCCACGTCCCGCTCCTGGATAGCAGCATCTGCCCTTACTGAGAAGGATAAGATCCGATTGCCGGAAACAGGTGTACCACGATAAAATAAAGAGCCAGCAGAATCGGGAATGATTCTTGCTGCCCTTCCCCTGATGTGAAAAAGGCTTGGCTCTGGCGCTTTTCCCTGCATGATGGCAGCGCACAGGAGGTAGAAGAGCACCTGAAAGGGCGGAGGAGGAAAATTATACTCCACGACATTATGGAAGAGGAAGGCTATAGAGGGCAATCTTCAGGAGATACGAGGAGTAGAATGGACCTTTAATCACAATGTACCAGGAAAGACAAGAAGAGCGCGAGGCCCACAATGCCCAGTTCAGCCAGGATATTCAAATAGAGACTGTGGGCGTGTATCGAGGGGAGGACGACGTAGGGGTTTGAGACTGTGCTCATCACCGCCTGGAACGAATTGAGACCGTGACCAAGAAAGGGGGCTTGTCGTATAACTTGAAGCGTAACTTTAAGAAGATACGCTCTCTGAATTATTCCGGTCGGCTGTTTCTCCAGCATGCCGATTACATGCCTTTCAACATGAGCGCATCCTTCGCTTGTGAAAAAAGCAGAAACGAACAGAACCCCACAAAGAACACAAGAGTCAATGCCTTCACAGCGCTCCTATCCCTGTCCCGATAGAAAAAGAGCCCGATCGCCACGAAGGCCAGGATCATTGTGGCGACGCCTGTCCGTGACGCGGATATGAAATTGGCAAATACGAGCAGGGCAGCCGCAACCGCATAAACGCTTCTTCCGGCACTTCGAATAGAGATACAAAGAGACCGGCACCAGGGGCGTGAGGAAGCCAGAAAATGGATTAGGGTTGTAAAACAATCCGTACGGCAGGAGGTTTACCTGCCGAAGAGCCTCGCAGAAACCGACAATACAGCCGCCAATTACGATGGTCTTCAGTAAAGGAGACTCCCAGTCTGAGGAGTTCCTCAAGGTAACATAAAAGAAAGAGCCTGCCACAAATGAGCCTGAAAAGAGAATGGCTCCCCACTTGTCACCGGCGTAGAGCACGGAGGCCGCGCCACAGCAAGGCAAAAAGGAGACTTAAGACTTCATCCTTTCCGAGTTGGATGTCAGGCCCGACTGTAAGAAAAAGGAGTACGGTCGACAAGAAAAAAAGTGTGATACCCCGAATGGGGACTTAGATACCCTCCCAGCAACGAGGCAAAGAGTACGACCAGAATGAGAATGACCTTTTTCATCTTCGTCCTCTCACAATGAGAAGACCGGAGAGAATGAAGCCGATCACGGTGAGCACAAGGCCGGCATAAAACGAGATCGGTACATACCGGAACAAAATGGTATGCTCACCGGGCGGCACCTTCACCGCCCGGAATGCCAGGTTTGCTCTCAATATTTCTGTCCTTTGCCCATCCACGTATGCCCTCCATCCCGGGTAGAACGCGTCGCTTGCGTAGAGGAATGCGTCCTGCGCCGTCTTGCAGTTCAAGACCACATTGTTTGGTTCATACCTGACCAGCTCTACCTTGCCGGGTGCAGTCGGCGGCGCATTGCGGCTGTGGGACTTTTCCGAGAACGATCAGCTCCTGCCTCAAGTCTATACTTCGGTCCGCCAGCGCCTCCATCATGCTCTTTTCATCAGGCACACCGCGGACCCGCGAAAAAAGCAAGAAGCGACCGGGGTAGTCATTATATTCATACAGATAGAGGGGCGCGTTATCTAACGTTATGCTCCCCAGCAAACTAAAATCGTCACTGTCCAGTTTCACGATGCTAACCAGGTAACGTATGTCCGCGATGTCGAAAAAACGCTTCGCCTCCTCCAAAGAGGGAGCACTTTTCAGCAAGTACATGAATTTGTCATAGTGGCTCAACCTGAGAACTTCGGCGCCCTCGACCGTATAGAGGCCTGACTAGAGGCGCGTACGCCGAGCCCATGGCGGCTTTATCTTTGGGAAATCGGTTATACGCGCTGTGTGTCTTTGGAGTCAGAAAGTATCTATCCGTCTTCCCCCTTTTAACAATCTCACTCACAAATTCGTGTGGTCGCATATAAAGTTCCCACGGGATACTGGAATAGAATCCGTAGTTGGCAAGAAATAGATCAAGCGCGAGAATGAGTCACCATAAACACCAATGACCAGCCTCTTCCGGGAAACCCGTCGGTAGACAAGCAACAGAATGCAGAACAAGAAAGCGAAGAAACAGAACCTGCGAATGTCGTGAATGTTCACGCTTATGAGGTTATAAGCCTCCGGCTTGAAGCCAATGCTGTCAAAGAGCTTCTCCACACTGTTCCCTGAAGAGCACCGTGTAGGCCCAGGCCAAAGCGAAAAGAAAGCCAAGGTAGAAGAAAACATGGATGGCCCCCTGGATTCGCTTATTCTGTTCCGCGACTCCCTGGCGGAACTTGTCAAGGCCGAGCCCTGACGTGACCGAGACGATGAAAAAAAACAGGAAGAGAAACTTGACCGGGTACCGCACGCTGCTGAACGGCGGGATCCTGTACAGCAGTTTGTAAATAGGGGTATTACCGCCCAATGCAAAAATAAGGGAAATGACCATCAGAAGCGCAAACAGCCAGCGCCTCCGGTCAGCCTTCAAGAAATAGAATGCCGAAAGACAAAACGGCACGATACCAAGATAGATCGTCTTTAGCCATGACTGGTTCTGCCAGTATTTTTGGTCGTTCATCATATTTCCAAACGGGTCGGGTATGAAGAACTGAATAAAGTCCCGCCAGGCCATGGACCAGACGCTCGACTCGAAGTATGTAAGTCCGCCCTGGCGTATGCTCTGAGCCTTCAGCTCGTAAAAAGGCAGTAGCTGCACAGCGGAGAGTAACAGGAAAAGTGAGAGGATCGATGATGAAGGATCGCATTCGAATGTAAAAGCCCACGTGGTCACCAATAAAAGAGGATAGAAAGAGAGTGACAATAAAGAGCACCAGCACGCTCATCATCAGAATCTCGGGAGCGCCGGAGAGAAATTGCATGAGAAGAAAAAGAGAAACAAAGACGGCATGGCGAATCTGCCCCGTTTCGAAGTGTTTGAGAAAGAAAAGAAGAACGAGCGGAAACCAGCCAACGGCAAACAGGTGTGGCAACAGGTTATGGACCGATAACAGATAGCCGGACAGCATGAATATCAAGGCCCCGACAAACGCGCCTTCCTCGGAGGATTTCATGTGGACGAGAAACAGATAGACTGCGATGCCCGCCAGCAGAAAGTGAAGAATGATCAGCCAGTTCCAGACGATAGGGAAAGGAAGAAACAGATAGAAGACGTGAGGCGGATAGAGTACGCCGGGCTGCAACGCCGCGAGAAGCGGTATGCCGCAATACTGGTGCGGATTCCAGAATGGAAAGGTCCCATGCTTCAGAAGGTCTACCCAGAGGATTTTAGGAGGGATAAAAAAGGCGGATAGGTCTCTCTCTGTAAAAATGGATCGACCAGACAGCACGCGATCAAAGTAAAGGAGCACGAGAATGAGCAAGATAAAGAAATAGAACACCCGCACAAAAGGTCTTCTCTCAAATAGCTTCATCGCACCCGCAACACCTCAGAGTGAAGGACTTACTCCGTGAATTTTCTCAACTCTGCAAAAAACAAGCCCTTTACACAATACATCTACACATACGCTCTTTTCAAGTTGGGGTCCAGATGCTCGAACTTACGAGTGCAGAGGATCTGGAAGAGCAACGTAGTCTGGCTTGTAAGGCGGATACCAGAACCATCGACAGAAACTCAAACAGGAAACTCCGTCGACTTGGGGCAGCCATTTGCCTGCGGAGCCTTATGAGCTAATAGGGCCGAATGGCAGGCCTTTGAGATGGATGATCACCGGGATAGGGATTGATGGTCAGCGCCAAACAATGACGAATACAACCCCCGTACGCGGAGATGTCATGCGCGAAGGGGGATGCCCCGGAGAGCCTCCCCTTCGCACATGACGTGCTCTGGATACCCGCGCCTATTACCACATGGTATAAGCCTGGGGTGAGGTCACAGCCGCACCTTTGACTTGATCCAAGTAGATATTGAGCAAATGTGGTCGGCGGAGCAGCAGGGGCTGGCCCTGGGGTTGTCGCCGGGCCCATCGTGAAGACGTAGGAGTCAGCGCCAACCCATAGAGTCATCGTTTCAGCGTTTACCTGACTCGTCATGTTACCGCCTTTCATCTCCATATTGGCCATGATATCCGCAAAGGTGTAGGTGGCGCTGTTGCCGCTAATCACCCTGCTTCCCCAGAGCACGCTGTTTGCGCCCCTCATGCCTCCGAGAATGCCCTTAACGGTTGAGTTGACCGCATCCTGCCTCATGTCGAGGTACCTCGGTATCGCGACAGCAGCCAGAATTCCCAGGATGATGATGATAATAATTAATTCAATCAACGTAAAGCCCTTTCTGTTCCTCCGAAGATTCATGCATGTCCCTCCCTTTAGAATAATTTTGTAGTATACCTCGCTACTGCATTATCGTCAAATGGTGCTGATTACTTTAGGGATTTCTCTTCTTCCACCCCCTCCTCCACGCCTCGTGATCTCTTGAGCTTCCGTCACCTGCTTTTCACAAATAGCAAATTTCGTGCCGTTGCGCCCGATTCCACGTCTCCCTGCCGCCCTTCTCAACCCCCGCCATGTTTCATAGCATCCATCATTCCCCACCAAGGCAAAAATACTGCAAGGGCGATAAACAGGACCATCCCCCCTAGGACCACTATGAGAATCGGTTCGATCCAGGCCGATAGTCGATTAAGCGAATAGTTCACCTCGCCGTCATAGTGCAAGGAGACTTCTCTCAGCATTTCCTCCAGCGAACCCGTGTCCTCCCCTGTCGCGATCAAGTGCAGCACGAGAGGTGGAAAGATACCGCTATCTTTCATGGGCTTGGCAATGCCTTTACCCTTCTCTATTTTCTGGCTTATCTCAAGGACCTTCTTTGTGATAACCAGATTGCCAACGGTCCGGGCCACAATCTCTAATGCTGTGACGATCGGCACACCGGCGCGGATCAGATTCTCCTGGACATAGGCAAATCTGCTCAGACAGATTTTGAGAATAATCTGGCCCATAATGGGTATTTTGAGCTTCAGGTGATCCTTCATCAACTGCCCTTGCTCGGTCCGCGTATAAACATAACCGGCAATACAGGCACCAATTACGCCTCCCAGGATGTAGACACCGACAGCTTGAGCAAGGTCATTGATCCCGAGCAGGATGCGCGTCGGAAGGGGAAGCTTAACGGTCGAGCCCGCGAACAGGAGGGCAAACTTGGGTATGACGAACGTAACGAGCACGCCAAAGGCGATGACGATGGCCCCCACAACCATGGTGGGATATCGCATGGCCGACTTGAACATTTCCTTGGTTTTCATCTGGAATTCGAGAAGCTGCGCAAGCCTTTCCAGAACCTCGTCCAGCACGCCGCCGATTTCACCGGCCTTCACCATACTGACATACAGATCGGAAAAGACATCTTCGTGGCCGGCGAGGGCACCGGAAAAGGTCTCGCCGCGGTCCAGATCCTGCCAGACCTTTTTGATTACCTTCTTAAGCTTCCGGTTGTTCGTCTGCTCTTCGAGCGCCTTCAGCCCCGAAATGAGCGGAACACCCGCCTTTATGACCGTGCGAAGCTGACGCGTAAAGAAGATAATGTCATCCAGCTTGACCTTGTCCAGTTTTGTCAGGAGGTCTTCAAAGGAGCCAAAGCTTACACCCTTCTTTTGCGAGACGGCGACCGGAAAAAGACCCATGCTGTCCAGGTGGGCGGACACGGAGCGCTGACTGTCGGCATCCATGGTGCCGGCAATCAAAGAACCTTTTTCGTCTCGAGCCTTGTATGAAAATACGGCCATCGGCTAGTCCAGTTGCGTCGTGTTGAGGGCTTCTTCCAGTGTTGTAACCCCAAGAAGCGCCTTCTTGATCGCGTCCTCGCGCATTTCTCTCATGCCCATCTCCATCGCCTTCTTTTTTATTATTTCAGTCGATACCTTGTCTACCACCAGTTCCCGTACTTCGTCATCCATAACGAGCACTTCGAATACGCCCGTACGTCCCTTGAATCCCGTATTCCGGCAAACAGGACAACCCCTGCCTCTATACAAAGGGACGCTTTCGTGCACGTCTATGCTCTCGAGCACCGCTGGTGGCGGCATGTATGCTTCCTTGCAATCTTCACAGATTTTCCGCAGCAAACGCTGTCCCATAACGCACGAGACAGAGGACGCCACGAGGAACGGCTCGATACCCATCTCAACGAGCCGGGTTAACGCACCGGGTGCGTCATTCGTGTGGAAGGTGGATAGAACAATGTGGCCCGTAAGCGCGGCATGGATAGCTATGGTTGCCGTCTCCTTGTCCCTGATCTCGCCAACCATAATGATGTCGGGGTCCTGGCGAAGCATGGACCTCAGGCCCGACTCGAAGGTAAGGCCGGCTTTCACGTTGACCTGCGCCTGCGCGACATAATCGACCGTATACTCCACCGGGTCTTCTATGGTGATGATATTCTTCTCGATCGAATGGATGTGGTTCAGGATCGCGTAGAGCGTTGTCGTTTTACCGCTTCCGGTCGGACCGGTGGAAAGCACAAAACCGTACGCTCTCCTCAAAACCGTCTTCAGTCTCTCCTCATCATCGACCAACAGACCCAGCTTATCGACGCCGTACAAGGCAGCGCTCTTGTCGAGGAGCCTCATCACCACTTTCTCTCCCCACATGGTGGGGTATGTGGATACCCTGACTCCGACCTCTTTTGTTATGTCGAATCTTCCATCCTGCGGTATTCTCGTTTTCGCAATATCCATCCCTGACATGATCTTCACCCTTGAGATAATAGGGAGAAGCAGCTTCCTCTGTGGTGCCTGCATTTCACGGAGCCGCCCGTCCACACGCATGCGGATCCTCATGACATCCTCCGCAGGTTCGATGTGGATATCGCTTGCATTATCGGCAAGCGCCTGCGCAAGGAGGCTGTTGACAAATTTTATGACAGGCTCATCCTCTGCAATCTCCACAGGAGGTTTCTCTTCCTCTTCCTCCTCATCATCACCGGAAAGGGCTTCCCTTTCCTTGATGCTATCAAGGGTCTCCTCAACCAGGCTCTTGATCCCGTAGTAGCGCTCCAGGGCCCATTTCATCTCGCTCCTGGTCACTATGCAGGGCGCAACCTCCATCCGCAGAAACCTTGCCACTTCATCCAGCGCGTAGATGTCGAGCGGATCGATCATGGCAAGCCGCAATACGCTGAAGTTCCGCTCGAAGGGAATTACCATGTGGTTCTTGGCCATGTTTTCCGGAATCAACCTTACCAATTCCTCTGAAAGGTTTGCGTCGAAGAGATTCACGATGGGAATACCGAGCTGCTTGCTCACGGTCTCCATGATCTCCTTTTCCGAAAGGAGTCCCATCCTGATAAGCACATTCCCGAGCTTCTCACCGTATTTCCGCTGTTCAGCAAGGGCCTTGTGCAGCTCTTCTTCCTTCAGCTTCTTGGCTTCAACCAGAATTTCGCCCAGCCGCTTTCTCGCTAATAATGCCATGAGCTAAGTCAAACTCCCTTCTCTTGGTTGTCTTATATATTCGACTATACTTGCAGTCATGAGCGCATCGTCCCACCGTATCAATTTCTGCTGAAGTAACTTATTTAGTTTCTGCTCCATGGTATGCATGCCATATTCACTTCCCAGCTCGATCGCTGAGTAAAGCTGATAGGTTTTCCCTTCTCTGATCAGGTTTCGCACAGCTGCCGTGGCGACGATTACCTCGGTGACCGGTATTCTCCCCTTGTCATCAGCCCTCTTAAGGAGCCTCTGGGTTATGACCGCCTGTAACGTCGTAGCGAGCTGTGAGCGTATCTGTGCCTGCTGATACGGCGGGAAGACATCTATGATTCTATCGATAGTCTGGGCAGCGGACGTCGTGTGAAGGGTTGAAAAGACGAGATGACCCGTTTCGGCGGCCGTAATGGCAGCCTGCATGGTTTCCTGGTCCCGCATCTCACCAATCAGTATGACGTCCGGGTCCTGCCTCAGCACATGCCTCAGCGCGTTACTGAAGGAGAGCGTATCGTCACCCACTTCCCTCTGGGAAATAATACTCTTCTTAGGCACGTAGACGTACTCAATCGGGTCTTCGACCGTGACCACATGTACTGACCTGAGTTCGTTGATGCGGTCTATCATCGCAGCCAGGGTAGTCGACTTCCCGCTTCCCGTCGGGCCCGTCACGAGGACAAGCCCATTCGGCTTTCTGACAAGATCTTTGAGTGTCTCCGGGAGGTTCAGGTCCTCCAGCTTCGGTATGGTGGCGAACAGGTGACGGATGGAAAAAGCCATCGAATCCCGCTGGTAATACGCGTTTACGCGCAGACGAGCCTTGCCCTTGATCTCATGCGCAAAATCAAGTTCCTTCTCTTTCAGCAACCGCTCTCTCTTGGCCTCGTCCTGAACTATTTCATTGAAATAGCTCTCAATATCGGCGTCTGTAAGCGGTTCCTTTACGAGAAAGCTCAGGTCTCCGTCGATCCGTATCGTCGGCGGTACACCTCGGATGAGGTGCAAATCAGACGCCTTTTTTGCCACCACGATGTCGAGCATCTCTTTCAGTAACATGTACCCTCAAACGAACCGTATGCCGCTAAAGACAGCTTCTTTGATATCAGAGTCAAAGAGCAGCATGAAATACCTGACAACCTTTCCCTGGTGCATCCTTGGTATGGGCAGGGTCACCGTGTGCCAGCTTCCGTCGGCGACCAGCTGAACCGGGCTTTGCGGGATCTCCAGGGTCTCCTTTGAGCCCTCCGCAATCCTCAACGTGAAGTCATACCGGCCCCGGCCGCCTTTTGTCTTGAGGATTGTGTAGGAAAGAGTAAATAGCGAAGTCAAGGAAAAGGCGGACTTCTTACCATTCAGAATCGAGTAATCAGCAATGAAATGGGGATGATCACCCGCCTGGCCCTCGTCTCTGAACAGGAGACCCAAGGGCGAGTCGATCAAGGCACCCGAGGCATCGAAGAAACGGAGGTCCGCACCGCCATAGTGGGAATGGTAGACTATGTTCTCGTGCTGCAGATCAAGAAAGCCGCCACCCGTGAAAGCCTCTTGACCTGCTGGCTGCCCCTCTGTCAGCGCCTCCAGAAACCTCTTATCCTGCGACGAATACGTAATTACCTGCTGAATGTCTATGAGCCCGTTCCGATAGAGTTCGAGCAGCGCCCTGTCCATGGTCACCATGCCCTGCCGGGCCGAGCTTTCAATAATCGTATATACCTCATGGCACTTGTCAGCCCTGATGAGATTCCGAACGGCAGAGTTCACTTTCATGACTTCACAGGCAGGGATGAGGCCCCTTCCATCTTGACGCGGCAGGAGCCTGAGGCATACGACGCCCTTAAGAACCTGCGCAACCTGAGTCTTTATCTGGTTTCTCTGATTTTCCGGAAAAAGGTCGTAAATCCTTTCGAGCGTCTGAACGACATTGGATGTGTGCATCGAACAGAGTATCAGATGTCCCGTCTCGGCCATCTCCAGCACTACGCGCAAAGACTCAGCATCCCGCACTTCTCCCACCATGAGTACGTCCGGGTCTTCCCTGAGGGATCGTCTTAAAGCTTCGCTGAAGGACGCCGTATCCCGGCCGACCTCCCTCTGACTGATAATCGATTGACGGGGTCTGAAGAGATACTCGATAGGGTCTTCGATGGTAATGATATGGCAACTTCTTTCCCGGCTGATTATATCTACCATTGCAGCAAGGGTAGTGGACTTCCCATTCCCCGTGGGTCCGGTAACGAGGACGAGACCATCCCGCAGCCTGGTAAATTCTTTGACCACCTCCGGAAGGTTAAGGGCTTCGAAGTGTGGGACCTCCGGGGGTATGAGCCTCATAACAAGGGCCGTCCGCCCCATGTTGGAGAAAGCGCAGACCCTGAATCGTCCCACCTTTTCTATGCTGTAGCTGTAATCGATCTCTTTCTGTTTGCCGAATCGCTCGACCTGCCAGGCCGAGGCTGTGGCCTCAAAGACTTCCGCTATATCTTCCTGTTTCAGGTTATACTCTTCCAGCTTCGAAAGTTTGCCCGTGTTCCCAAGAGGGGGATAACCGGCAAAAAGGAAGACACTTTTGGCACCCTGCTCAATGCCTCTCTCAACGGCTTTCTGCAGATTTATTCTCCTCAAGAAATGCTAACCTCTCTATGACCCGCCTTCGATCATCTTTTTGTGACGATGTCTGCAGGTAATGTCTGTAGTACTTGATGGCGTCTTCATACTGGCCAAGTTCATCCTTGATGAGAGCTGCCGAAAGATAGAGTTGTGCTCCTCGCAATCCTCTTCTCAAAGGGGCATCGATGACCTTGTTTGCTTCGTCGAGTCTCTTTTCGGCGCGCAGCAATGCAGCAAGGTTCAAATACGGCTCAGTCCCTTCCGGGGCTACTTCGATGGCTTTCCTGAAGTACTCCTCAGCGACCTTCCTATCCCCTTCCCGCATCGCCAGGATACCCAGGTTGTTGTAAGCCTTTGCATAATTCTTATTGTACTCAAGGATTCTCCTGAAATAGAAAGTAGCCTCCTTTGTATTGCCTTCGCTCATCGCCAGGACGCCGAGATTATTGAGAGCCTCAATATTGTTAGGCTGGTCAGCGAGTACCGCCAGGTAGAGCTTTTTCGCCTCTTCGCTGCTGCCTTGCTCAGCCGCCCGGATGGCACTATTGTAATTGGTCATTGTGCGTTCGTCGGTCATCCTCTTGACGACAACACTCGACTCCGGGCCCGGAGCAACCGGTGTCGCTTTCGCCTCTTCAGTCTTCTCCGGCTTCGACGCAGGTTTCTGGGGCTCGGCCTCAGGCTTTTTCTTGGGCTCGTTCTTGGCCACGCGCATTTCCGGTCCCGGAGCTTTCGTTCGAACTTTCTTCTCCGGCTCCGTTTCTGTCATCACCTCGGCTTTCCGAGCGTCCTGCGGCGGCGCTACGGCGAACTTCGGAAACGCTTCCTTGCCGGGCGTTTCCGAAGGCTTTGTCACAGGCACCTCGGGAACCGTCCTGGGAGGGGCGGGTGGCGGTGGAGGCACCGCCGTTTCCTTTTGCTGAGCCACCTGTAGGCTGCTCGGGGCTTGCATTCGGTAAAAAAGGTTCGGCAGGAACAAGACGAGAAGTATTGCGCAGGTGACAGTGCCCACTATGACATAGAAGACCCACCGGGACCGTCTGGGCGGGCCTTCGTCGCCCCCCCCGTTTCGATAGGCGGGCCTCTTTCTCTCATCCTGCGCTTTCTTCAGCGCGTCAAGGATTACGCTCATACGGGATCCTTTGGATAGACGACTCTTGGCGTGAGGAAAATTACCAGTTCGGTCCGATCTATGCTCCTGGTCCAACTCCTGAACGGCCAGCCTATAAGCGGCAGACTGCTGATGCCGGGCAATCCGGCAGTCTGCTCGTTTATGTTCTCTTGAATGAGACCCCCTATGACGACCAGTTCACCTTCTTTCATCCTCACGGTCGTATCCACCTCGCGTATGTTGAGGATAGGCACGCTGTTGCCGGTTGTCTTGTCAATGCGCTCTCTACCCGTTCTCTGCGTCAGCATCGGGTGTATGTTCATAACGATGTTCCCCTGGTCATCGACATAAGGCACGACATCAAGTATGAGCCCGATGGTAATATACCTGATGACCGAGGAGATGGTCGGGACACCTGATACACTGATCGTATTGGTCGATTCAAAAACAGCATCGTCCGTAGCTACCTTTATCACTGCCCTCTGGTTGTTCAACGTGTTTATCTTGGGACTGGACACAAAGTTCAGTTTGCCCTGCGTTTTCAGCAGGTCGATAAACGTGTTCTGAATATTGAGATGCTGGCTCCCAACAAAGACGCGTGTGAATTGTGCACCTTGTGCCAGTGCGAGTAAGGGATCGACCATTTGTTGGGTGGCATTGATGCCATAATCCCAGAGTTTTGCATTAATGAGTTGCCAGTTCACACCCTCCCGATTGTCGTTTGTCAGCTCCACCTCGACGACCTTGGCTTCTATCATGATCTGTCGCTGGACGGCCCCTTCCATGGACCGAATAAGCGACGCAATCGTTTTTCAGGTTCTTGGGGTAGTCCGTCACTGACACGAGGGCTGCTTGTTTGTTAATGGTAAGCCTGCCGTCGGGCGACAGCAGGTTCCTGAGCGTATCCTGGAATCCTATGCCACGGGTCAATGTCCGTCTTGGTATTCACCGTTACGCCTACAACGTTTGCCCCGGAACGTTGAGTCCCCGACTGACCCTGGACTATGCTGTTTCCGATTTTTTGAAATGTCGCATAACTGAGCTGAAACGTCTTCGTTTCCGGTTTCGGCTTAGAGACATAGATCGTATTCTCATCGATCTTGTAGGTATAGTTCAGCGGCTCGAGAATATAGCCAAGGGCTTTATCCATGCTCACATTCTTGAGGTCGACCGTGGAGGTGCCCTTCACATCCGGTTCCACAACAACGTTGTAACTGCTCTGCTTCGCGATACCTCGCAACACGTCCTTCAGATCGGCCTCGCGCAAAGAAAACGAAAAAAGCTCTTTGGGCCCTTCTATCCCGATCTTCTTCTCCTTCTCCAATTGGGCAACCACGGGACTCGGTATATCAACCGGCTTGACGAGCTTCGGCGCCTCCTTCGGCGGCTCAACGTGGGCGCACGCAAAGCATAATAAACATGTCGCAAGAACAATACCAATCTTGGCCATGGCCTCTCCTCCGTGACTATGCATCTTCCTACCCCTATCGAGGTTCCTGTATTGTTATCACTCGCTTGGATCCGTCCTGGATCAGTGTCACCGTCTCTTTTCCTATCTCAACCACGCGTTCCCCGGCGACAATGTCACCTTTCCCCACCACCTCGTTATCTATTATGGCTACTCTCCCCCTGGAGCCTTCCATTATAGCCAAAAGCTTTAAGGGCACTCGCTGTTTTTCAGCGGCCTTCTTCTCGGTCATCAGAAACGACGGGAGCGTAAACGGATCCCTGTCCCATTGTATGGTTTCCTGGACCGCTTGAACACGCGCCTCTTTGGCACGGACATCCGTTGGTGGTGCCATGAGTTTCGGGGGCTCAAGAGGCGCAGCCAGCGACTCCATCTTTTTCTTTCCCCCTGTAAAAAAGAATGCATACAGCATGACGAGAACAACGATGGCAAGGCCTATGAGCACATGCTTATTGACTTTCAAGGGCACCTCTCTCTTTCCATGCTTTGAATTCTATCTCGAATTTTCCGGCCAGAAGAGGATATTCCTTCTCGTTGTAAGTGATTTGGCCTTTCATGATCTTGCGATAGGCCCTTGATGAACTTACCTGCTCAAGAAATTTACCCATTTCCATGAATCTGCCCTTTAGCCCGACCTCGAATATGGGGTACGTAAGGATCGTCTTAGGCTGCATGTCAAGGCTCTTGAATGTGCCGCTGAACTTATCGAGCACGAGTCCGCTTTTGCGCGCACCCCCGGCCACCTGGTATATAAAATCAGGGAAGTTATCGAAGAGCGGTATCTGACCCCGATATTCCTTCAGGGACGTCTTGATACTCTCTTCTTTTCTCTTCATCTCCGTGAGCGCATTGATATCGGCTTGCACTTTCTGGATCTGCTGTTTGACTTCATTAAGCTCGTTCCGCTTATTATTGATCTCCGCTTTCATGGGCATGTAAATGAAAAAAAACCAGACAGCGGCACATATGATAGGTAGACCGATCCAGGCGTAGAGGCCTTTAAATCTCATAGGGCACACTCTTCGCTGTGATCATGAACTCCATAGCGGGCCTCCCCTTCATTTCCTTGACATCCTTACTAATGACCGTCACATTATTCACAACGTTTGATTTTTCGAGATCGATCATGAGTCTCAGGAGCGTCGCCTCCATCGTCTCCGCATCGCCGAATATGAGTCCTTTCAATTGGACGTTATTCACGACTTCCGGACTCTTCGCGTCCTTGGCCGGTGCCGGGGGCGTCCCGGGTGCCGGAGGTGCCGGAGGTGCCGCGGGTGCCGGAGGTGCCGCTTCCTGTCTGCTGAATGCTACCTCCTTTATATAAACCTCTTTGGGGATGCGAGAGGCCAAATACTTCAGCAGGATGACAAAAGAGGAGTCTCTCCGTTCTATTTCCGCGACAATAGGACCCAACTCGTTGTAAACAAGAGAAGACCTGATCGGGGCGAGCCGGTCAAGCTGCTCCCTCTTCTGCTGGACCATCGACCTTTCTAAGTCGACAGAGGATTTCATTCTGTTAGACTCAGCCAGCGTAATAATGGTCAGAACCACGATAACAGATCCGAGAATAGCCGTGCCAATCCGTGCGTACTTGGCGTATACCGCCTCCCGCTCCCTGGCCTTGATTTGTTCGGGAAGCAGGTTAACGAGAATGTCTTTCTGGACGGAAAGCGTGTATGCGGGTAAGAATTGGTCCTCGATCTCGATTTGAGGATCCAGGTGCTGAAGTTCTTCAGCGAGAAAGGTCTTAAGCTTCTCGAGAAGATTGGGGATCAGGGCACCCCTGCCCGTCAGATAGACCTTCGAGACTGGCCGTGAGGGGTACTTCTGGGCATATACGTTGAAGGTGCGCTGTATCTCTCCCCCGAGCCTCTCCATGGGCACCGCGAGGATATCGCTCGACGTCTCATCAAAGCCCTTCTCTTTCGTATAGCCATCTGCTTCTGAGTAGGTGAGACCGAAGCCACTGATCAGTACATCGGTAAAACTTTCCGATGCGGTCATTATTTCTCTCACCAGGTGGAGTTTCTTCCCATCGAAGACGTAGATGCCTGTCTGTCTGCCGCCTATGTCGACAATGGCAACAGAACCGTCGATCGCCTCTTCCACGACCGGCAGGTAAACAAAGCCGATGTCTGTCAACAGCACTATGTTCTTGAAGCCGACGTCTTCGAAGAGGCTGATGATCCTGTTGACATACTCCTTGTGCGCCCCGACAAAAAGCACTTCATCTTTTCTCACGCCGCGCTCATCGATCTCTCCGAGCATTACGTATTCGTGGCGTAAATCGTCGAGGGGTATCGATATGATCTTCGACGCGGACCAGTCGAGCACTTCCCGCAGCTCTTCTTTGGGAATCACGGGGACGGTAAAGGTTTTCTTCAGGATCTCCTGGGAGGTGATGCCGATGGCGACTTCGACGTTCGCCCCTTCCCTGCTCTTAATGGAAGAGAGGATGCCTTCCAGATCCTCCCAGCCTTCCTTATACGGGTACTCGCCGCGCGAGACGACGACCCCCTTCCCCTTCTTCCTGTACCGTACATACTTTACACTGACCGTCCCTATGTCTATGCCGAGTATGTCCATATCAGCCTCTCACCTCTCCCGATCCCGCTCAATGGCTTTCATGATTATCGCATAAAATGCTGATTTCTTTAATACAAAAGTTTTAAGCCCTCTAGACGAAAGTACTACACCCTCTCCGCTGGAGCAATTCCCGTGCCACGCCAACAAGGCTACTATGACGATCAACTCGGTCAAGGTAAAGCCGGCGTACGAAGAAAGGCGGCCGAGCCCACGCCACACGCATCCGGTGCTGATAGACGCACTGCTAAACATCATGCCCCATATCCCCCCACACGCCCTGATGTCTGCATTCTTTGATGCTTCCCGCACTCCCAATCTCTGTTATCGGTCACAATCATCAATGTTTAAGCAGCGTGCGTTTCACTCACAACCATGGCATCTATCCACTCACCTCGGTTCCTCCGGGGAAGCGGGTGGGTGCTCCTATTTTCTCTGTAACAGGTTATACTTGATAATCGTGAAGAGGGCCTTTATCCCATCCTTCCAGGTGATCTTCTTTCCCTCGCTGTAACTCCTCCCATGATAGGAAACGGGAACCTCGTAGACCCTGTAACCTTTCCGGGCCACCTTTGCCGTGATCTCCGGCTCAAATCCGAATCTGTTCGATTCTATCGTGATACCCTCGAATACCCTCCTCGCAAAGGCTTTATAGCCGGTTTCCATGTCGGAAAGGTTCAGGTCGCTGAATATGTTCGAGAGAAGCGTCACGATCCTGTTCCCCACATAGTGTCTGAAGTAAAAAACCCTGTGAGGCCCGCCGAGAAACCGCGAACCATAGACAACATCAGCGTTGCCCGCAAGGATCGGCTCCAGCAGTCTCGGGTAATCCTTCGGGTCGTACTCCAGGTCAGCATCCTGAATGATGATGATGTCTCCTGAGGCAATTCTTATACCACTCCTGACCGCTGCGCCCTTACCCGCGTTCTTCTCATGGAAGACAACCCTGATGTTGCCATCATTAAGCGCCTCCAGGTAGCTCCTCGTGCCATCGACCGAAGCGTCATCCACAACGATGATCTCCTTGTCGTAAGGCGTCTCTTTCACCCTTCGCAGCACCTCAGGCAGGAAACCCTCTTCATTGTAGGCCGGTATTACTATAGACAAAAGCATTAGGAACGTTATACTAGAATGCATCCTGTCCGTCAATAAATTCCTTAATAATACGGTGATTTAGGCCTTGGATTACAGATGTTAGAGCACAAACTTCTTGAATCGGACTTGAAGATAGCCTGAGTCCTTGGGAGTCGCTTCACCGCCCCTTGCACGTGGCAGACGCTTCCATCTCGATCAGCTCTTTCATTGCGCCCCCTGACCGGTCTATGGCCTTCTTGTAGAGCGGCATGGCCTCCGCGCACGCACCACGCTGCGAAAGGAGATCGGCTTTGAGCTTGTAACCGAGATGTGACTCCGGATACGTCCGCATGATCGATTCGGCGTACGGCATGGCTTCCCGGTATCGACCCTGGTGCTGATAGATCGTGGCAATGGCCGCATTAACCACCCCGCCATGGGGGTATAGCTCTGAGAGTCTTAGCAGCTCCTTCAAGAGTAGGCGATCATCGGGGCGGCTCCCGACGGATTGGATGTACAGAGAGAAGGGGTCGATGGTTTTGATCTCGTATTGTGAGGCCAGGGACGGCTCTTGTGACCTATCCGCGTAAAGGACCTCCGCGTCGTCAAAGAATACGAGACGATACTGCGGATGGCCTGCGATCAGCGCCTTATACTCCTTCAGGTCGATGGGGACGGTAATGAAGGCGGGCCGGTACCGCGTGATAACCTCCCGCAGCATGCGCTGGTCTGTGTATGCGCCACGGATGGTGCTGAAATCGCCCTCCGTAGAATAAGAAAGGCACCTGCATATCCATGAAAATCTTGTACCTGGGGGAGAGCTCCCATTCCAGGTACCCGCCGGCGTCCGGATGATTCAGAACGGAGCCAGTCGCGTTGACCCGCTTCAGAAAGAGAGTCACGCCTTCCGGAAGCTCCCGGGCAGACACCGGATATCTGGGCGTATCGGAGAAGAAGGAGTGCATGAAGAAAAAGGGCATGGCCATGAATACCAAGATCAGAACGGTAGCGATGGGCTTGAGCACCCTTGCCCGCGGCCCCGCAGGAACGGCCGGCATATAGGCTTTCAGCAAGGGGAGCGCGAGAAGCACATATTCGTTGACAAGGCGCTTCCCCTTCAGAAGGAGGGCAAGCCCACCCAGAAAAAGGAGCAGATGACTGATCCTCATCTTCTTCTTCCTTAGCGCCGTGAATGCCACGAGCCCTGCAAGAAAGAAGAGTATGCCGAAGAAAGACGCGAAATCGTGAATGGACAATGGCCTCAATTCATAGATAAACGGTGACACCTGCGCAATACTTTTAAAGGGCACCGCAAGAAGCCTGATACCATGAGGCGTGCAGAGGACTGCGAATGCCGACAAAGCGAGGAGGCCCGGGTAGAGGTACGTATCCTTGCGCGGTGGGTCCGCCTTCTTTACTTGCTCGTACACAAACTCTACGAAATACGCGCCGAGGACCAGGAGCATGACAGGATATTCAATGCCATGCAGATTCGACCAGAGCGCGCCCAAGGGTGGCAGCAGCCAGCACACCCTCAAGGGCTTGAATTCAAGGACGTAGAGAAATATGGTAATGAAGAGATAAGAGAAGAGGTGCGGCCTCACGGGTAAGCTTCTGGGCAGAAACAGGAGCACGTAGAAGACAAAGAGAAGCGTGTAATACGCGAGGGCATCTCCTTTTCTTTGATCCTTGTAAAGGTAGAGGAGAAGCATCAAGAGCGTAGCGCATGCAAGCAGCGTCCGGAAGTAAATCAATCCCACATATCCCCACCACGAGAACATCTGGTAGATGAGCGCCTGGAAAAGCCAGTAGTAATTCACCCATGGCCTTTGAGGCTCGATGAAAGAAAAGAAGCTCGTTTTCGCGACGGAACCGTTCTCGAAAAAGTATCTCCCGCCGTTCAGGTGATACCACAAATCGGTATCTGTCGCCGTTATCGGCCAGTTCGCCAGGTAATAAAACCCGGTTGCCACAAGGAAGAAGCTAAACAGCAGGTAGAGTTTTCTCGGCATTGTCCTTGCAGTCAATTCAAATAATGGGCCATACTGAGCTCTCAGGGACATATTCTTCTCATGAAACCGTGCCACTTCATAACAGGGGTGCTGACACTAAATTATTGCATAAAACCCAGAAAGCCTGTAATAATACCACTATGGAGATTCCATATCTCGATTATTGCGGCCTCGCGGAGAAACCCTTTGGATTGACACCTGACCCCGCTTTCTACTTCGAATCCAGGAGTTACAGGGAAGCGACAGACCACCTCAGATTTTTTATCGACCAGAAGGAAGGTTTCGCACTCGTTTACGGGGACGTGGGATTAGGTAAAACTACGATTTCCCGAATCTTTCTCGAGAATCTGGATAAGAATCTCTTCCACACAGCACTCATCCTTAACCCCATCATGGACGAAGCCGAATTTCTGAGGCAGGTCCTCAAGGAACTGGCAGTGCCTGTTTTCACTACCAGCAGAGAGGAGCTTCTCGAAAATCTGAGAGATTTTCTACTGGACGGGTATCGGGAGGGCAAAGAGACCGTAGTCGTCATTGACGAGGCGCAACTGCTCTCCTCCCAGCTCTTCGAATTTGTCCGGGTGCTTTCCAACTTCGAAACAGACAAGCAGAAAATATTGCACATGATCCTATTCGCTCAACCCGAGATAATCCAGAGGCTCGCCGAGCCGGCCATGCGCTATTTGGCCCAGCGCATAACGGTTATATACAGACTCAAGGCACTTGCTGAGGATGAGATCTTTCTATACCTGCATCACAGGCTGCTGCGGGCGGGTTCCAAGGGCTTTGTGCAATTCACAGACGATGCGGTCAAGGAGATTTATCGGACGTCACAAGGGTGCCCCCGTCTGATAAACGTGATCGGCGACCGCTGCCTGCTCTACCTTTACTCGCACTCGAAACGTATTGTTGACGGCGCGGCCGTGCGGGCTGTGCTCAAAGAAGAGAGCCAGACCTTGATGCGAAAAGAGACCAATACATACAGGAAGACCGTGTATGCGATTGCTGGCTGCATAGCTCTTTTGTTACTGGCTGTCCTGTTTAAGTCGTATTTGACTCCCATCTACAAGCTTTTCCACCTATAAGAAGAAGGACATACTACAGGTTTTCGTTCTTATCCTTACCTCACCTCACGGGTATGTGCGTAAATTTTATCTCTTCACCAAGCTCAATCATGCCGACTGTCCTCACGCCGGTGGATGGGTTTCTCAGGGCGCCGGGATTAAACAGGACAGCGGCACCGTGCCTGGAACAGGCAGGCACATGGGAATGACCAAAGATAATTATATCCGTGTCCGTAAACTCCGAAAGCACGAGCTGTTCGACGGCGTAGGCCGGGCCCTTACCGTGTACAACACCGATTCGTCTGCCCTCTATGACCTCAACTCTCTTATCCGGTAGTAAACCCGCCAGATCAAAACCGTCCATGTTCCCGCGTACCGCCCTCACGTCCCAGTTGCACAGATACTCGTAAACTTCACGAGTGACGATATCGCCGGCGTGGATAATAAGCTCCACGCCTCGAAACAGCCTGCTCACGATCGACTTGAATTCTTCGGTCACCGTTGTAAGATGGGTATCAGAGAGTACACCAATTCTTGTCATGTCCACACAAAAACCAGCGTCCAGTCAGCAGTCACGTATTACGCAATATTGGTCGGTCGTTGCTGAGCGCTGATGGCTTGTCTCGTCGCGCAGGGGTGCCGCATTCATGATACTCCCCTCACTTTAGTAGAACTGAGGATTTCTGTCAACAAAAGAGCATAAGAGTCACCAAATTGACATGAAACCCTCTCAATGATAGCATTATCCGTGATCTGGCACCGCTTACTCCCGAAGAAGCTCTACCTGTATATTCTGAGAGAGCTGGGATCGCTTTTCTTCCTTTCGTTGCTCATTTTCACGTTTATTCTTGTCATCAGCAGGCTTGGCCGGATGGCCGACCTCGTGATCAACAAGGGAGTGGATCTCACCGATATTGTACTTCTCATTTTATACTCGTTCCCTGCCTATCTCACCTTTACGTTCCCCATGGCCTTTCTCCTTTCTACGATCGTTGTACTGGGAAGAGTGTCCAGTGAGAACGAAATACTTGCGCTCAAGGCAAATGGCATAAATCTTCGGAGCTTGCTCATTCCGTTTGCGGTTCTGGGGCTCGCCATCTTTGTAGTCGGCGTCCTCAACACAACGGTGCTGGTATCACACGCCGGGGATGCATTCAGGAATACCGTAGTGACTATCGCGAAGAAAAGTATCTCGGTCGAGGATAAGGAAGGCACTTTCAATGATTCGATTCCTGACGTCGTCATTTTCATAGAAAAGGTTAACAAACAAAACCGCGACCTTTCAGGCATTTTCATTTCGGATGACAGAGATGAAGGGGTCAGGCAGACAATCTCGGCTGAGCGCGGCGTCGTAAACCTTGATACCAACACCCTGGATCTTTCCTTTTCACTCACGAACGGCAGTGTCCACCGGTGGGAAAAAGCGAGTGACACGTACCAGACGGTAGCCTTCAGGGATTACGTGTTTGCCATGAACCTCATGAAAGTACTGCCACGCATCAGTGAGGTAAGGCGAAGACCTCATGAAATGGGCCTTCGGGAACTGGCTGCAAAATACCGTGCAGCAACGGGTCCGGACAAGTATGATTACTTGCTCGACCTGTACAAGAAATTCACCATCCCGTTGGCAGCAGCAGCCTTCGTGTTGGTTGGCGTGCCCCTGGGTATCAGGCGCAGAGCTGAGGGGAAATTCTCAGGCGTCGTGTACAGTCTGCTCATCTTCATCTCTTACTATGTCGTCGTGGCGCTGACAGAGAACATTGGCGCACAATACAGCATCTCCCCGCTCCTGGTATCGATCACACCCAACCTGCTCGTTGCAGGTGTCGGACTCTATCTTCTTAAAGATTTGAACACCGAGGAACAGACACGGCCATCGGGCCAATGGAAGACTGTGCTGGAGTCGTTGATTGCGAAAGTTAAGTAAATACCTGATAAGAAATGTACTCAAATTCCTGTTGCTCTCGGAATTTGCCGGGGTTGCCGTCTTTACGGTTATTGAGTTCTTCGATCACGTGGATCTATTCGCGCGGACGTTTCACAACCTGGTGTACGGTTTCGCTTATCTCGCGCTTCGCCTCCCGTACTATTTCAATCTTATACTCCCGCTCTGCTTTCTCATATCGATACTCATTCTAATCATCGTCATGATCCGTGCCAACGAGTTGATCCTTATCAGGACGTCGGGCATCAGCACCTTCGCGATGATGAAGCCCTTACTCCTTTTGTCCCTGGTGCTGGTCATCTTCTCCTTTGCCCTCTCCGAGTGGATAATACCGGTTTCGTCATCCACATCCGAATACATTTACAGGGCGAAGATCAAGCAGGAGCAATCCCTGGTGTATTTCAAGAACGACAAGATATGGTTCAAGCGTGAAAACATGGTATGCAACATCGGCTTCTTTGACACAAAGAGGGATCTTATGAAGGATGTCACGGTGATCGAGCTTTCCGACCAATATTCCATCCGGAAACGGTATGACATGAAGGATGGCACCTGGCAAGATGGGTCTTGGGTCTTCCATGATATCGTTGAAAGGACATTCGGGCCTGCCGGCGTTACGGCGAAAAAGTCATATGCTACCCTTACCGGGCTGATCGATGATCCCCCATCGGTTTTCAAGATCGTGGAACGCAACCCCGAGGAGATGAGCTACAAAGAGCTGAGCCGCTATATAAGCCGTCTTCAAAGGAACGGACATGACATCACAAGATATCTCGTCGATCTCTACAACAAGATCGCTTTCCCTTTCATCAATGTCATCATGGTATTTGCCGCCTTTTCAGTGGGCCTGCGCTACTCCAAGACAAAGCAGATTTCAAAGGGGATATTCCTGGGGATCTCTGTCGGTATGCTGTACTGGTTCTTCCATTCCATCTCACTCTCCCTGGGCTATTCGGAGATATTTCCGCCTCTTTTCGCCGCATGGTTTGCTAACCTGTTCTTCTTCTCTCTCGGCACTGTTGGAGTGGTAACACTGCGTACCTGATAATAGGGCGGCCTACAGCTCACAGCTGTCAGCCATCAGCTCTTAGCAAAGCCAATTGCAGCAGATCCTGTGCATCAAAGGAGGAAAGCGTGTGAAGATCGAACGGTTTGAAGTTACCTCAGGAGATCACCGGATCACGGGCCTCCTCTCCACCCCGGAGGGGCCGGGACGGTTTCCTTGCGCCGTCCTCTCGCACGGGCTCGTAAGCTCAAAAGAAAGTTCCAAGTATATCTACCTTGCGGAACGCTTCTGCGCTGTTGGCATAGCCGCCTGCCGTTTCGATTATCATGGCTGCGGCGAGAGCGGAGGCAACATTACCGAAACGACGCTCACCATCCGTGTCCGAGACCTCGAGTCAGTCCTTGAGCACGTTCTCGGCCATCCTTCCATAGAAGCTGACAGGATCGGGATCCTTGGAAGTAGCTTCGGAGGCTCTACGGCCCTGGTCGAAGCAGCTAAAAATCAGAAGATACGATGTGTGGCGCTTTGGGCTACTCCCTATATGTTGGAAAGAAAGAAGGATGACAGTATCTCTGACATACCCTTTCGGTCCTCGATCTTTGAAGATTTCTCAACGCACGACCTCTTGTCAGAGGCACGGAAAGTCTCTCACGCCATCGTTATCCACGGCGAACTGGACGAAGTCGTGCCCTGTCATGAGGGAAAGGTCATTTACGACCATCTGAAGAAGCCGAAGAAGTTTATTATGATCAAGGGAGCCGATCATACCTTTACCGACCTGGCCCATCGTGATAGGGCTGCCGAGACTGAGCCTGGCATGGTTTAGACGCTACCTCTGATACCGAGTTGCCTTCATTCATAGACCGTGTTTGGACACGGGTACCCTCTTCCGGGTACCACGTCAGTGGGCGTTGGTCCTTATCCTTACAGGATGCTGCGCTACAGGCGCTCCAAGGTACTTCCTTCCAGGATGCTTCGCTAGCACTAGCGCTATCCTCTGGTCGCCGGGTACCTCGGAAGCTGGGTCGTATTTTTGAATGCAACTCGGCACGAGAACGCATGGAAGAGGAACAATAATACAGGTTAAGGTTGAGTGAAGTGACGCGGGAAGGTTAAGTTAGTTCTCTTAACCTTAACCTCAACCTTCGCTTTAGTCTTTTCCTGTATCCTTGTGGTGGTTCACAAACTTGCTTTTGATGATGTCGGCTATGACATGGCTCAACCCTATGCCCAGCGCAAGCGAAAGGGTCATGACGATCCCGCCGAAGATGATGAGAAAAGATATGCTCAGGATGGTGCTGCCTAATCCCATGTATTCAAAGACAATGCCGAACGTGATGATGATGAGCAATATGCGCACAGCCTTGGCTATGATATCACCATAACCTATGTTAGCATTCTCACACCCCACATAGATCACCCTGCTCAGGAACGTGCTGAAGATTATCCCCACCACCACAATGATCAAGGAGACAACTATATGCGGAAGTGCACTGGAAATCCTTGACACGTACTCGGTAAACTGCGGCACTCCTACGAAGTTAAGCCCAAAAGAAAAGAACGCGATGATAAGCAGCCAGAAGACGATCCTTCCGACGACCTTTGAAGGCGTCGATTTTACCCCTCCGCGAGCCAAAAAATGGGAAATTCCAACATCGGATGCCCATCTGTCGAAACGAAAAAGCATCAAGACATTTTCGATGAGCTTTTTCGCGAACCAACTTATGATGAGGCCGATAATCATCACAACCACCATGACGATGATGCTCAGGAAGACTTCTGAGAAATTTTCGTAGAAGTCCCAGAACATCTCACGGAAGAAGCTCTTCATAGCGAATAGCTTAGTAAATGTGCCCATTTATGTCAACGGAAAACGAATTCTATTATTGGGACACCCAAGCGGGTATCTGGCTCGCCGTGCTCGTAATAGAATTCCACGGGCAGCCGCTGAATTCTATTGACTGTGTACCTATTTTCACATTAAGGTACGCAATCAACCCGGTGAGGAGGGGGTTACATGGAAATCGGGAGGGAGATCTTCTGGAACGTCGGTCAGGGAGCGCGCTGGATCACGTATGCCCTCATGGTGGTGATGTTTATCGTCGTGATCTATGGACTCAAGAAACGCTATGCCATGTGGACAATCGGCAAGGCAACGCCGTTCAGTATCAAAGAGCGCCTGGGGGAACGGATAGCTTATTTCATCAAGAGCGGCGTGTTCCACGGATCGATCCTCAAACCCCGGGAGGGCTATCCCGGGCTTCATGCATCTGTTCATCTTCTGGGGATTCCTGGTGCTTGCCATCGGAACGGCACTCGTGGCCTTAGAGGACGACCTGCTGCGACCCGCTCGCCGGCGTGACCTTTCTCCACGGCAACTTCTATCTCGTCTTCTCCTTCCTGCTTGACGCCGCCGGCCTCGCCGCCATCATCGGCATTGTCATGGCCGCGATCCGCAGGTACATCTCGAAACCGGAACGACTCGATAACAAGCCGGATGATCTCCTCGCCCTTACCTGGATCTTCGTCGTGCTTCTGACGGGCTTTTTGGTCGAGGCCGCACGGATCGCCTATGACCGACCCGACTACGAGCGCGTCAGTTTCGTCGGCTATTTCCTCTCATCCCTCTTCGCGCGGCTCCTCGAAGGAGGGCATCAAAACGGCCCATGCCGTGCTCTGGTACACCCACGGGGTCCTCTCCTTCGGCTTGATGGCCTACATCGTCTTCGGCAGGCTCCTGCACATCATTACGTCATCGCTCAACATGCTGTTCAGAGGGCGTGGAGACCACCCCGCGCGGTCTGTCGCTCCTATTGAGGACTTCGAGACCGCAGAGGAGTTCGGCGTCAATCAGATCAACGGCTTCACGTGGAGGCAGCTCTTCGACCTCGACGCCTGCACGCGCTGCGGCCGGTGCCAGGACCGCTGCCCTGCCCACCTGAGCGAGAAACCGCTCTCACCGAAGAAGCTCGTCCAGGACCTGAAAGGGGAATGGGAAGCGTACGCCAGCGGCGTAAAGAATGAGGAAGGACTGATCGACAACGTGATCCAGGAGGAGACGCTCTGGTCCTGCACCGCCTGCCTCTCCTGCCAGGTGAATTGCCCGGTGTCGATACCCACCTTTGACAAGAACCTCGAGATGAGAAGCTACCTTACCATGACGCTCTCCAAGGTCTCCTCGGAGATGAAGCTCCTGTACAAGAATCTCCAGACACGGTTTGACCCGTACGGCATGGGTAAGTCGCAGCGGCTCGAATGGACGGAAGGCCTGAACATCAAGAAAGCAGCGGAAGAAGAAGTGGAATACCTGTACTGGGTGGGCTGTGTTGCATCTCTGGATGACAGGAACCGTAAGATAGCCAAGGCCTTCTCCACGATTCTCCAGAAGGCGGGGGTCTCTTTCGGCGTCCTCGGACCGGAAGAAAAGTGTTGCGGCGACCCCTTGCGGAGAACAGGGAACGAGTATCAGTACCAGGAGCTTGCAGCCGGCAATGTCGAACTCTCAAAAGAGCTCAAGGTGAAAAAGATCGTGACCTCGTGCCCGCATTGCTATAACACGCTCAAGAACGACTACCCGCAGCTCGGCGGCACCTTCGAGGTCTTCCATCACACGCAGCTCCTCTCCGCGCTTGCGAAGGAAGGGAAGATACATATCACCCCGTCACTCGAGGGTATGACCACGTACCATGACCCCTGTTACCTGGGGCGCGTCAACAGGATATTCGACGAACCGAGGAGCATCGCCAAGCGGCTTGCCAAGGATCGGTTCGTGGAACTGGGGCGCCATCAGGACGAAGGCTTCTGTTGCGGCGGCGGCGGCGGCAGGATCTGGATGGAAGAGCATCACAAGCGGATAAATCACCTGCGGCTGGACGAGGCCATCGCGATCTCGGCAAACACCGTTATTACGGCCTGCCCTTACTGCCTCATCATGATGGAAGACGCGATAAAGGACAAAGGGCAGTCCGACTCGATGAAAGCCCTTGACATCTCCGAGGTAGTAGCAAGAGGCTTGTAAGAGCAGCAGAAAAGATACTAGGTAACGCGATATAAAAGGATGGGAAGCCTCCCATCCTTTTATGTTATCGCAGGGGAGACATTACTCCTGTAACGCAATGGCCTCGACGGGACACTCTTCCACGCAAGCCCCGCATTCCGTGCAAGCCTCGGCATCAACCTTAGCCGAGTCCTCGACGGTTATGGCATCTACAGGGCAGACCTCGGCACAAGCGCCACATGCGGTGCAGGTTTCTTCGTCAACTTTTGCAGGCATTCTTATTACCTCCTTGTAGTATGAATTACCGATACGTATACATATTGCAAGACTACAAATGAATGTCAATAGAAAAATATCAAAAAATTTTTTTCTTGACAGACAGCTTTTTTCCTAGTTAAATGAGAAAAACCGTCGGGGTCGGATTGTGGGGAAGAGTCTGCGGCTAATTGTTACTTATTTTTCTTATTTTGTTTTTTTCGTCCGGTTACGCCCTCTCTGCGGTCACGTATACGGTGAAGAACGGTGATACCCTCGCGAGTATCTCCAAGAAGTATCAGGTCCCCGTTGGCAAGCTCAAGAGCCTGAACGGACTCACCTCCAATAAGCTAAAAATAGGACAGACGCTCGTTCGTGAGCTCAGATGCCAGCCTTCCGTAAAACAGAAGGAAAAGACCAAGGGGCCGGCCAATAAGAACCAGCGAACCATAACGACCGCCAGGAATGAGATACAGGGCGAGTTCATTCAGTATAAGGTGGAAAAGGGAGATACGCTGGAAAGCCTTGCTGAGAAGTTTGATCTTGAGAAAGATGATATCCTCGATCTGAATAATCTGAAAAAGAAACGGTTAACACCTGGAAAGGTCATCCGGCTGCCAAAACCTGAGGGTGAGAGTGAGGAGATTATCGCTCTCGCACCCGAGGTGGGCAGCAGTCACCCGTTAAAGAAGTGGAGGAGTGAGGATGAGCGCGGTATGCTCGTGAAGGTTGCGAAGAGTTTCGCGGGGGCGCCCTATCGTTTCGGTGGCGATTCGGTCAGAGGCCTGGACTGTTCAGCTTATGTGAAAAAGATATATGATATTTTTGAGGTGCAGCTCCCAAGAACCGCTCGCGAGCAGTATTGTGCGGGACCAAAAGTAGCCCAAAATGACCTGACTACAGGCGATCTCGTTTTCTTCAGGACAAGAAAGCAGTTCACGTATCCCACCCATGTCGGCATCTACATCGGTGACGGCAGATTCATCCATGCGTCATCATACTGCAGGCAAGGGGTGAAAATAAGCAGTCTCTCGGAAGATTATTATGCCAAGAGATTCATTGGTGCAGTGCGGGTAAAAACACTGCAGCCGGAGTCATCAGAGTCAGTCCAAACGTCTCCAAAAGAGCCCAGTAATAGTTAGTAAGTGAACCCCCCTCTCATCGTATTGTTTCTTGCCGCTTTTGTTCACGTGTCCGGCTATGTGCTGCTCGCCCGCCGCATCGAACCTTTCATGTACAATTTTTACGTCGTGGCCTGGTGGTCTTACATTGCCATGGTCGATGCGGCTCTGGCGCTGAAAAAGATTTCCACGCGCGAGGCCTTGGTGCTTCACTGCATAGGCGCCGCGCAAAGAGTGGAAATCTATCTAGCGAGCACGGCGAGCCGGGTACCCGCAGCCACGAAGTGGCTGGAGGGTGGAGGGAGGCTCCCACGGCTTTGCCGCGGAGGGGGCGACGCGAGCCCCCTAAATAGCCACTTCCTGATTTTCAACCGGGAGTTGCCCTTTCTGCTCATAATCTCCGCGGCCTTCTGGTGCATTTTTGAATTGATCAACCTGCGCATCCAGAACTGGTACTATGTAAACATTCCTTCTATGGGGCTCATCAGATTCGTCGGCTACCTGCTCGCTTACGGCACGGTCATTCCGGGGATCTATGTCACCAAGAAGGCCTTCTCTGCCCTCCTGGGCAGTATCCGGGTGCGCCCCCTTTCCTGCAGGTTTAACCCGGCTCCTGTGTGGCTCTGGGCATCCTTATGTTTCTCCTCCTCATGCTTTTCCCCTCCCAATTCTTCTTTCTCGCGTGGATCTTCTTGATTCCAATCATCGAGGGATACAATTACGCCAAGGGCCGTTGGTGCTTCACGAGGGACCTGGAGCAAGGCGAGGCGGACAACCTCGTCTCTACTCTGCTATCAGGCCTTGCTTGCGGGCTGCTGTGGGAGGCATGGAACTATTGGGCCATCTCGAAATGGGTTTACAGCGTGCCCTTCTTCGAGAGATTTAAGATTTTTGAGATGCCGATATTGGGCTATTTCGGCTTTGTCTTCTTTTCCCTCGAAACAATCCTGGCCATCAACTTCATCCGTGAGAGTCCGTTCGTACAGAGACATCGCCTATGGACAGCCGCGGTCGGCGCTGGCATTCTCGTTCATATCGTTTGTGGCAATCGACCGGTTTACGGTCTTTTCGTACACGGCCACTGTTGACCAACTCAGCTTTCATCCCTCAGAGCTAAACGCGAAGAACTGAAGCGTAAGGCATTAACACGAGTTTCGCTATTGATCCGCGAGAGCTGCATCAGGAGGAAAGGGAAGCTCTGGCACTCCTCCATCTAAAGGGGTTGGGCCTGCAAACCTCGAGAAGTTACGAGAGCGAGGTGTTACATCGGTACAGCGGAGCTTGCCCGGATGGACCGAAGAAGAGCTCTCCAATACCCTCGGCGAAAGGAACAAGGAGCGGCTGAGAGTCTATTTGAGGACCGCGCGGCAGAACGAGCAGTAAGGCCTCAGATTCAGGATCGCTGTCAAGCGCAGCCCATCCAGAATTGAAATTGACCGAATAGTATCAGACCGGCCTTCATATTGACTTCCTGCCCTGCATATGATGGAATACTTCGGACATAAGGTTAAGGTTGGGGTAAGACTACCCAATCAAATGTGAGAAGAGGATTACGAGAATTATGACAAAAAGGAAAGTAAAAGAAGAGCTGAAGAAACCCGACTTCCTGCTCGTGACGATAGGGCATGTCACGGCCTGGATAAAAGAGCATTTAAAGCTCTGTATCATTGGGGCATCGGCATTGGTCGTCGTTGGACTTGCGCTAACCGCCTACCAGGTGTACGAGACCAGGGAGGATGATAGGCTGCAATATCAGCTGGCAGAGGGCATCAGCGCGTTTCAAGAATACGCGACGAATGGGAGCGGCCAGGCTCTCCAAAAGGCCGTAACAGCATTTAAAGCACTGTCTGCTTCGCACCACAAGGGCGTGGACGAAGTCGCAAAACTCTATCTGGCCAAAATTTATTATACCCAAGGGAAGAACGATGATGCCAGATCCCTCTATCTCGATGTTAAGAGCCGGGCTTCGAGCGGCATCCTCGGGAAACTTGCGGAAGCTGCCCTCCAGCACATAGGTCAGCCTGCAAAATAGCCTACGGGGAATGCCCTGGTCTACTTCATAGGAAAAACTGCGAAGAGCAGATCATAGAGGTAGACGGCAGCCACCAGCCCAACCACTCCGGCAAGCACAATATAAAGCTTCTTATCCGCACCGGAATTCTTCAGAGTCCTTTTAATCCTACTCTTGAGACTCCGTTTTCTCCTGCGCCGTATTCGCCTGACTCGGGGTGGAGCCTGAGCTACCTGCTGCTCATCAGTCATAGTCGATCACCTATCCGAAAAAGAATCAGAGTGCATCCTCACAGGTTCTGTTGCAAAGCACATACCATACACGACCACGTTCATCTCTGCGGTCCTATTCCATGGATTTCGAGTACCTATGGGAAATTGCTTTGAGCCCACCGGGGAAGCTGTGCACCGCACACCTATTTCGTCGATTAATCGTTTCGCAATAAAAGGCTCAGTAACCACTGTGTCGAATTTACCCTCTTTTAGGATCGATGCGCTCTTTTCTGCCTCATGTGGAGAGGTCCAGTCGGTCCAGGTCACGATGTCCTGCGCGACGAATGGACGAGGCATTAAAGCGTGCGAACGCCACGTGCTCAGGACGACCGCGTCCCTCGGGAGCACGTTGTCAAGCCAGCCCATCATCGCGAACTGATGCGCATTCTCTCTCATGACATAATCGCGCAGCCCGGCCGTGAATGACCCCGGGAAAAGCCTGACTGCTCCGAATACTGCGAAAATAAGCATCAAGGCTGTTTGCCCCACGAGGAGTCCGTAGAGGATCTTTTTGCAGGTGCTCCATGGGGCCGAGGCTGCGGCTATGCAAAGCCAGACGTAAGGCTCAAGATAATAGCCTGCTGAGCGAGCACCTGCCAAATAACTGATCATGACCGCAACGAGGGCCGCGATAACAAGTATCAGCGAACGCCTCACCGCGGGGAACGCCACGATACATGCAAGGACTCCGAGACCCAGCACTGAACTCGCCCGTCCGGGGGTGTCCGGTACGATGATGCACAGAGGAAACGGCAGTGTCGACACAGTGTAGTAACGAATATACTGCGCAAACCTCGTGAGGGCGGCATCACCATGCTGTCTGAACCCTTCAAGCATGGGAGAAATGGGGTCTCCGTAAAAGCGCATTTTTTGCAGCTCCATAGGAAAAATAATCACCAAATAGAGTAGCAGCGCCAGACCCATGGCCGCGACAAGACGCCTGGAGCGGCAGGCCGCAGCCATCCCCATAATCAGTACAACTCCCCCTGACAGCAGGAAGGAATATTTGCATGACATAGCAAAGAAGCAACAGCCGAAGGCCAAAAAGAGCGATCGCGCATCAAGCAGGCGGAAGCGCTCTGAGATCATCAAGAGCGCTAAGGTATTCGCCACAACCGGGAGAAGGAACGGCTTCTGATTGGGCAGAAGAAAGAGCAAAAAAGGGCAGCTTATAAGGCAGCTCAGAATGAATATCCTGTCCTTGCTTGCCTGCAATCTCGCGACGACCGTTGCCACTAGCGCAAAGAGTCCGGCGGCAGACAACGTGGCGCCCAGGATGTCAGTCCCTCCTGCCAGCCCCAGCATGTTGAGCACTTCTCCCGAGCCTATCAGCCGCGCGTGAAACCAGTCAAAGCGAGGATAGGCCGCGCCCCTCCGAAGAAATTCGAGGGGCACGCCGAGATGATAATCGAGCGAGTCTGCATCAGTCACAGGTGATAGTGCCAGAAGGCCGAGGCAGAAGGAGGTGGCGAGCAAAAGGAGCACAGTAGCCCGGGCCACGATCGGCTGTTCGGAAAGAAAGGAGCCGAACCTTCTCCACAACCGGGGGCGCCTGACGCAACACATGAGCCAGAACTTCACGAGGCCCAGGGCGGCAAGTGCCCATGCTGAGCACCGCAGAAGCTGAACCGGCACTCTCCAGAAGACCACCATGAACTGGAACACAGCCGCAACAAGGGCAACGGCCAGTACAAAACTTGCGGCAGCGTCCAAGCGTTCCCGTGAACCATGAAACAAGAGCTGATGCAGGCGGTCACCCAGATACTTGAACCCAAGCACGATGAGGATAGAAAGGATGGCAGGCAGCGGCGGCGGCGCGATCCAATCGTTCAAGGTCGTGAAAGGGCTGCTCACAATACAAGCTGTACAAGATTCGTGCCGCGATCCTCGATCTGATGTGGCGAGGTTTTATACGCTTTCTTTGATGACTCTCGAGATTCGGTGGGATACTACGACGCTACCGCGGCACGCTGATGACAAACCCGGAGCCAACCCCGTGGTCATGCTCGCGATGGGATTTCTTGGCCTTCTTCGCCGGAGTGCCACGGCCGCAACGTGAAAGAGAGATAGCGCGATTCCGACTGTTCCGATAAGGAGAAATAGGCAGCGACAGGAATTAAAGCGTCAAGAAGAGTGCCGGGGAGCGGAATCGAACCACTGACACGCTACGATAAAAATGCCTACCGACAGCAGGAGATTCGTTTTCATAACGAGGCTCCTCATCGCATGTCGTTCAATCGGCTTTCGGTTGTGACTCGGTTGCTTCTACTTTTTTTGGCTTTTCCGGGCCCTTCAGTTTATAAATGGCCGCTTCTCTTTCTAGTACCGGTGGAAAATACTGGTTCTCCATGGAGAGAGACTTTACCGGGCATATCTCGACACAGAGGTTACAGGTGCAGCATTTGAGGCGGTCGATCTGCCATTCTCTGCTATCTTTTGTAACCACAATGGCATAGGTGGGGCATCGCCTGCTGCACATGCCGCAAAAAATACATTTGTCGATGTTATTGTCGACGCGGCCTCTGGTGATCGGCGTAAAGGTACGTTTCTTCTTTGGGTACATGAGCGTTGCGGGCCCGCCGAGCAGGTTCTTGATTACCCTCTTCGTCATGGTAAATGATCTCATATGCTTACCCTATCACCTCTCTGTGCAGCTGATGCAGGGGTCGAGAGTGAGGATGATATTCGGAACATCGGCAACCTCCGAACCCTTCAGCACCTGGATCATTGCCGGGATATTGCTGAAGGTTGGCACCCGCACCCGGAACCTCTGAAGAAATTTTGAACCGTTTCCTTTGGCATAATGAATCACTTCACCCCGGGGCTGCTCCACGCGGGAAAAGTACTCCCCGTTGGGAGTGCCCTTCACCTTGATATCAACGGGCCCCTCGGGAATTTTTCCTGCTGCCTGACGGACCAGATCAATGGACTGAAACGTTTCGCGAATGCGCACCAGGCAGCGGGCATAGCAATCACCCGTGGTCTCAACCATCGGCTCCACATCCAGGTACTTGTACGCCGCGTACCCGATGGTGCGCATATCCATGGCCAATCCGCTTGCCCGGGCCATGGGTCCGACACACCCGAGCGTATAGGCCTCCTGCTGGGAGATATACCCCACTCCTGCCAACCGGTGCCTGATGGAGTAATCATCGATAAAAACAGCGCTGATCTCCTCCAGATCCTTTTTCAGGGTAGCCAAACGGTTCACAATCCCTTTCAAGGTCTCAGTATCGATATCGCGTCTTACCCCACCCACCTTGCATACGCCCAGGATGACCCTGGCGCCCGTGGTCGCTTCAAATATGTCGAGCACCACCTCCCGGAGGCGCAGGGCCTGCATGAAAAGACTCTCGAAGCCGAAGGCGTCGGCAGCCACACCAAGCCAGAAGATATGGCTGTGGATCCGTGACAGTTCCGCCCATATGGTTCTTAGATAAAGCGCGCGCTCCGGTACCTCAATGCCCATAATCTCTTCAATGGCCTGACAATATCCCATGGAGTGCATGAAGCTGCACAAGCCGCAGATTCTGTCGGCGACATGCACAAAGTCCGTGAAATCTCTTTTTTCGATCAGCCTTTCCAGTCCCCGGTGAACGTAGCTTATCGAGGGAATGGCGTCCACGATCTTTTCATCTTCCGTCACGAGATCGAAATGGATCGGCTCGGGAAGAACTGGATGTTGCGGTCCGAAAGGGATAACATTTTTGTGAGCCATGGAAAATACCTCTACTCCTTTTGTGCTTCAGCAGTTTCTGCTTTTTGTGCTTCAGGGGTTTCTGCCTGCGTCGGTTTACTTGCCGGTTGCGACGAAGCAGCCGTCTTCGGTTTTGGAGGTTCAGGAAGCTTGACGTTCTCCGCGCTGAAAGGTGTCTTGATCGCTGTGCGGTACAGCGTGCCGCCATAATCGATATTTATATTCTTGACGACGACGCCGAAAAGATCATGGATTTCGTTTTCGTACAGAAAAGCGTTCGCGTAAACTGCGCTGATGCTCGGAAGGTCTTCTCCGGATTCCAGCGTCACCCGGAGGTTTTTGAATCGATATTCTTTGTCGAAAGAATAATTGACCTCATAGCCATTCTCAAGAGTGCTGCAGCCGATCTGCACGAGCCGGTAACCCTCTGCAAAAAACCGCGCCACCATACCCACCAGATCGTTCTTTCCTATTGGCGTGATTTCCTGGGGTTCACTCATGATCGATCCTGACCTCTCTTCTTTTGCTCGACATATTTCTTTTCAAGAATGGCGCACGCCTCGATCACGCCATCGATAATCGCCTCCGGCCGGGCGGCGCACCGGGAACATAGACATCTACCGGCAGAACCTTGTCCACGCCTCCCAAGACATTGTAACAGTCCTGAAAGACACACCCGGAAGTAGCGCAGAGGCCCACGGCAACGACAGCCTTGGGATTCGGCATCTGATCATAGAGCGTTTTCAAAACCTGCACACTCTTTTCATTGACCGACCCCGTGGCCAGGAGGATATCGGCATGCTTCGGATTACCGGTGTTTATAATGCCGAACCGTTCAAGATCATAGAGCGGGGTCAGGCTGACAATGACCTCAGTATCACATCCGTTGCAACTGGTCGCGTTGTAATGAAGCACCCATGGTGAGCGTTTGAACCATGCCATATTCTCACTCCACTCTCATTTCATTAAACTCAGAACGATAATATTGGAGACCCCGGCTACGGCCGTAAAGATCCATGAGCTTGTGAACGTGAGCTGCCACTTGAACCGGGCATAATTCATGTCGATAAAGATCTCAAACAGGTACGTCGCCAGGGATACCGCAAGGGCTATCCAGGGGTTAAATCCAAAAAAGAGGTAGACCATGCCCAGGAGAAGCACATTTTCATACCAGTGCGTGATCTCGATAAGGCCCAGTGCCGGACCGGAAAATTCCGTGGTGATCCCGCGCACGATTTCCTGATGTGCGTGATGGGACATGGAGAGGTCAAAGGGAGACTTTCTGAATTTGATGGTGAGGATATACAGAAAGCCCGCAAAAATCCCGGGAAGGTAAAGTATCAGCGGCTCCTGGTGTTGCACGAGTTCTGCCACCTTGAAGCTCCCTGTTGCCTGGTACATGCCGACGGCCATAAGAATGACCATAGGCTCGTAGGCAACCATCTGGAGCACCTCGCGCTCAGCGCCCAGATGGCTGTAGGGAGAGCCGACAGCGAATCCCCCCAGGACGAAGAAGGTGCCTGCCAGGGCCAGGCTGAAGACGATTAACAGAAGATCGGCACCCGCAAAGAAGAGGGCGCCGGAAAATACGGTAAACAGGAAGAACAGAACGATGCTGAAGTTCTGGAATTTGTTGACGACAATTCTCTCTTTTTGAAAAAGTTTCAGAACGTCAAAAAAGGGCTGTCTCAGCGGCGGACCGTATCTGCCTTGCAATCGTGCACTCAGTTTTCGATCCACACCGGCCAGGAACCCTCCGACAAAAGGCGCGAGCACGAGAAAGGCCAGCATCCTCTCCGACATGCTCAGAGATTGGTATACCTCATAGATACTGTTCATATGAATGCCACCCCGAACATAACGCAAAGTAGCGTCAGGGAAACAAGAACCCCGACATTAAACAGGCGATCTTCTCCAAAATACTTTTCCAGATAGTAGTTTTTCAGTTTGATCGTCTGTGTAGAAGCCATGGCCCCTTCGAAGGTAATATTGTCGATATTGGCCCCGCCGAGATAGGTTCCCACCTGCTTGTAGTTCTTATTGACATATCCAAAGAAGAAGAGGCCGAGAGGAAGGAGGATGAGCAGACCAACCATGATGGCGAACGTTATCATGATGTTAAAGCTGTCGGGTGCGGGAATGTTCACCGAAGACTTCCGTGAGATACGGGTTAATGATACCGGACGCGATAAGCGGAAAACGCAAGGGAGACCACCACCGTGGCTACCGCAAGAATATCGAGTGTGAACCATTCCCAGCGGCTTACCCGATGTTCTACGACCTCGGTTTCCCCATGCCTGACCGAGATGATCTTGCCCATCCATTTGGTCCAGAAAAAGAGCGTGGCAGCGCTTCCGTAGGCCAGGATGATCGCCATGCCCGGGATTGGTGTCGATAAATGCTTTGAGTGTGACGAACTTGCTGATGATCATCCCGAAGGGTGCAAGAAACATCCCGGCCATGCCGATCATCATCACTGCGGTGAGCTTTGGCAGGCGCATGATCAAGTAGTCCATATCCTCTATGTCGCGGCTGTCCAGCTTGTATTCAATAATCCCGACACAGAGAAAGAGGAGCGACTTTGCCACGGCATGGAAGATGATCAGAAGCAGCGCTGACCAGATTGCCGCGTACGTGTTGATTCCTGCGCAGGCCACGATCAAACCGAGGTTGGAAATGGTCGAGTAGGCAAGCACCTTTTTGGCATTGCTCTGGGATATGGCTATGAATGCCGTAATCAGGAAACTGACCCCGCCGATGAGCATCAGCATTTTTGCCGCTACCGTGTTCTCCAGGGCCGGAGCCACCCTCAGGATGACATAGACTCCGGCTTTTACCATCGTGCTCGAATGGAGCAGTGCCGACACAGGCGTCGGGGCTACCATGGCGCCGGTCAGCCAGGACGAAAACGGCAATTGGGCCGATTTTACAAGTCCCGCGAAAGCTATGCAAACGGCGGGAATCAGGGCATAGCTCTGGTCAAGACGGATCAGCTTGTCCAGTTCCATGGTATGGGAGGTGTTGTACAGGTAGACAAGACCGATAACAAATCCCAGACCTCCCAGGAGATTCATCTTCAGGGCCCTGAACTGACTCTCGATAGACTGTTTGTCGTTTCTGTAACCGATCAGCAAGGCCGAACAGATGGTGGTTATTTCCCAGAAGAAAAAGAGCCAGATGAGGTTATTGGAAAATATGATGCCGAACATGGCGGACAGGAAAAGGTAGATAAGGAACGAAAAATAGCGACGCCTCTCCTTCACTTCCTTATGGTGCTGGTGGTATTCGGGAAGGTAGCCGATTGCGTAGAGACAGATGGCGCTTCCGATAATGCCGACGATCAGCGCCATGATGATCGATAATTTGTCTATGAACAGGCTGTTCTCGATCTCCATTGTGCCGCCTGAAGTGACCTCAAACACGATCATAATCAGGGACTGGACAACAACGAGCAGCACGGTCAGATACTGTTTTGCCTTGATAGAGATATAGACAATGAATGCCGCGATGAGCACCTCTATCCCAAGCATGAAACTATTGACCAGGTGGCTCTCAGCGGGGAAATAAACGGGCCCCTTGTCAAGATACGTTACCAGCAGATAGATTGGCACTGCGGACAGTACGATAGCGGTAATGACACCAATGGTTCTTCTGAGAGCGTTCCCAAGGGGGAGTACAAGAGCCAACCCTGCGATACATAACGGAAAGACTATCAGAAAAATAAGTAGGTTCACCGGAATATCCTCTTAAATGAGTTTGTTGCCGCCTTCGAAGACGTGTATGATATTTACCGGACACACCTCGGCAGCCTCTTTACTACACCCCACGTCATCCATCTCCAGTTCGTCGTTGCTCTCCACCCGTATTGAGCCTTTCACCTGAGCCAGCCCATCATCCGCCATTTCAAAAGTGTCCGGACAGGTTTCGACACAACTTTCACACGCCGTGCATTCTTCTCTTTCCAGCACTACTTTGAACTTTGCCATGATGAGCTCCTTGCCAGCGTCATGTTTCAGGCTGCGGTTGCTGGTTCTTCCTCATAAACTGAATTGTCTCAAGAAGTTTGAGGCCTGTCTATAGGACTTAGGTCCTACATCGGTTAGCAAGCAGCGACCGGTACCGGTCGCCCGTGTCTTTTCCTCCTTCGATAGCGAAGCATCCCCGTGGGATAGCGTAGCATCCTGAAGCATCCTGGAAGGAAGCATCCCCGTGGGATAGCGTAGCATCCTGTAAGGATAGCGTAGCACCCTGGAAGGATAAGGACCCTCACCCCTCGGCGTGTGGGACTAAAGTCCTATAGACAACATCCCTGTCAGCGGATAATATTCGTATAAGCCCACAGATTGATGGCCGGCAGGCGCCTTCGGCGGTCGAGAAACTGCAATGGGTGGCTTGACTTGTTCCGTGCGTTTTGCTTTGTAATGACTGGCGCCCGACAAGGGACCGGATAAACAGGCCCAGAATGAGTGAAGCCACCACCATACTCGTTACTGACGACGATCCTCGAATGCTCCTGCTCATGACAGGAGTCTTGAGAGAAGCGGGCTACGGCCTTCATTCGTGGAAAGTCGGAAGGTGAGGCGAAGAAGTGAAAACCATGGCCGCGGGAAATAAGGAGGGAATATGTCCGATCTTCGCTATCCTTCGCTGTACCAAATCAACACCCGCGTCCTGCTGACGGAATTGTCCCGGCACTGGGCCGGGCAGCAACTCTGGATGACGTTCCTGATGCCGAACTGGACCGGCTGGCAGAGCTGGGTTTTGACTGGGTCTGGTTCCTGAGCGTGTGGCAGACCGGTCCTGCGGCGCAGGCGATCTCGCGCGCGAATCCCGGATGGCGTCGCGAGTTCGAGGAAACGCTGCCGGACCTCAAGGACGAAGACATCGCCGGTTCCGGGTTCGCCATCCAAAGTTACACCGTACATCGCGATCTGGGCGGCGATGCGGCGCTCGCACGTTTGCGGCAACGGATGCAACAACGCGGACTGAAGCTGATGCTCGACTTTGTCCCGAACCACATGGCCCCGGATCACCCGTGGATCGATGAGCACCCGGATTACTTTGTCCACGGCAGCGAGACGGATTTGGCTCGCTCACCGCGGAACTACTGCCGCGTACAAACCAAAGACGGGCCGCTGGTGCTCGCCTACGGCCGCGACCCGTACTTTGAGGGCTGGCCCGACACGCTGCAGCTCAACTACGGCAACCCGGAATTGCAGCAGGCGATGATCGGTGAGCTGGAGAGAATCGCCGGGCAATGCGACGGCGTGCGCTGCGACATGGCCATGCTGGTCTTGCCCGACGTGTTCGAAAGCACTTGGGGTATCCGGGCTGATCTCTTCTGGCCCAAGGCAACCGAGTCCGTGCGGCGCAAACATCCGAACTTCCAGTTCATGGCCGAGGTTTACTGGGACCGGGAATGGACGATGCAGCAGCAGGGGTTCGACTACACCTACGATAAACGGCTGTACGACCGCCTGCGCGAGGGGCACGCCCGGCCGGTGCGGGAGCATCTTCTTGCGGGATTGGATTACCAGAACAAAATGGCCCGCTTCCTTGAAAACCACGACGAGCCGCGGGCGGCTTCAACGTTCTCACCCGAGATGCATGAGGCCGCAGCTGTCGTTACCTTCCTCTCCCCGGGGCTGCGGTTCTTCCACCAAGGTCAATTCGAGGGGAGAAGGAAACGGATCTCGCCCCATCTGGTTCGAGGACCGGAGGAACCGATCGATCAGAGGCTGGAGCAGTTCTACGGGCGTTTGCTGGCCGTTTTGCGTCAGTCCGGTGGTTCGAGAGGGCCAGTGGCAATTGCTCGAGTGTCGTCCCGCTTGGGACGGCAACTGGACCTCGGACTGCTTCGTGGCGTATTCGTGGACCGGAAAGGACGGAGGGAAGCGCCTGGTTGCCGTCAACTACTCGGATCACCAAAGCCAGTGTTCCGTCGCGGTCCCGTGGACCGACCTGGAAGGACGAGTGTGGCAACTGCGCGATTCAATGGGGGCGGCGACTTATGAGAGGGGCGGAGGCGACCTGGCCGCGCAAGGTCTTTACCTGGACGTGCCGGCGTGGGGCTATCACGTGTTTGATCTGCATGGGGCCGGAGCATAGGGCCGGCGTGCAGGGGGCGAGGGATTTACGCGCCACCCAAGAGCCCTGACTTCAATAAGGAAGGTTAAACGTGGGACGAAAGCTCATGAACGTGTTGGCTGTTGATATAGGCGGGACCAACGTGAAAATCCTAGCCACCGGACAAAAGGAACCCCGGAGGTTTCCCTCGGGGCCAACGCTGACTCCCGAGCAAATGGTGGCCGGGGTCAAGGAGCTTGCGGCGGACTGGAAGTACGACGTGGTCTCCATCGGTTACCCCGGGCGGGTCGTCGGAGACCGCGCGATCACTGAACCCCGCAACCTCGCCCACGGCTGGGTCGGGTTCGATTTCGCGGCGGCGTTCGGGCGCCCTGTGAAGGTCATCAACGATGCCGCGATGCAGGCCCTCGGGAGCTACAACGGCGGAACGATGCTTTTCCTCGGCCTCGGGACGGGCCTCGGCTCCGCCCTGGTAGTGCGCGGGCACATCGTGCCGATGGAGCTCGGGGCCCTCTCCTACGGGAAGGGGACCGTCGAGGACCATCTGGGCGTTCGCGGGCTCCAGAAGCTCGGGAAGAAGAAGTGGCGGAAGACCCTCGAGCGGCTCGTGGCACGATTGGTGTCCGCGCTTCTCGTCGACGACGTCGTCATCGGCGGAGGAAACGCCAAGAAGCTGAAGGAGGCGCCCCCCAGCTGCCGGCTCGGCCATAACGCCTACGCGTTTCTGGGAGGATTTCGCCTTTGGGAGCCAGCGACGGGTCGCAAGCCTCACACTCCCCAACGCTCTGATCATGACCAGGGCAAATAGAACGAAAGGAGCGCGACTGAGGCCGCGGGCATCCTTTACAGAAATCTTTAATGTTGAATTTGAATTGGAATAGACGGGATTGGTGTTTTTTTCGCGTCGCCATCGCTCGACCCATCCTGCGAGCCTATCGGGATGTGATCGAGCGTTCAGGCGCGGTGCCGGCCGTGATTGCGCTCTTGTTCGTGGCCGTGCAAGCACATGCCGGCGAGATCGAGCCGAGATCCTATGTCAATACGCCGGTCGGCATCAATTTCCTGCTCGCGGGCTATGCCTATTCGGACGGCGGTTTGTCAACCGCGGGTTCGTCGCCGATCAAGGACGCCCAACTCACGATGCACACCGAGGTCTTGGCTTATGCACGGACACTGGACGTGTGGGGCAAATCAGGGAAGTTCGATGTCATACTGCCTTATTCCCAACTATCAGGAAGCGCGATGGTTGCGGGTCAACCGCGAGAACGTAATGTTTCCGGGTTAAACGACCCGCGCTTCCGTTTCTCGGTCAATTTCTATGGCGCCCCCGCGCTGTCACTGCAAGAATTTGCCAACTACCAGCAGGATGTAATCATCGGGGCAAGCGTTCAGGTATCCGCGCCCCTCGGACAGTATGATAAGGACAAGCTGGTGAACCTTGGCAATAACCGCTGGTTCGTCAAGCCCGACATCGGAATCTCCAAGGCGTGGGGGGCACTTACGCTGGAGCTTTCCACGGGTGTGTTTTTCTTCAGCAAAAATGACGACTACTTCGGCGGCAAGACGCTTGAGGAGGATCCCGTCTGGTCCACGCAGGCTACACGTCACGTACAACCTTGGCCGTGGCATTTGGGCTGCATTGAGCGGGACTTACGATTACGGCGGGCGCACGACAATAGACGGCGTGCGGAGCGATGATTTAGAGAACAATTCGCGAGTGGGCGTCACACTTGCGTTGCCCGTGAACCGGAACAACTCGATCAAGCTTTACGCCAGCACCAGCGTACACACCAGTGCGGGGACCGATTATAACCTGGTTGGGATTGTCTGGCAGTACCGCTGGGGCGGTGGGCTGTAGAAGAATACACTTGGTAATGTCGAACCTGTAAGCCACTGGGCCATTCAAGCTTCGTGGGTGCAATGGTTGATAAGAGAAAAGCCGCATGCCTCAACCTGGCAAAATGTGGCGAGTTCACCTACTGCTCAATTCTGGATAGGCCTGAAAGCCAACGATTACGGATAGAAATGGGCACTACACGTCTTTGTTTGAAGAAGGTGCGCTAAACGCTCAAAAGCGGTACGTCAGTCCTCCGAGCACGATGTCGGTATCCTGGTCGTAATTGGTGGCGACCCGATCCCAGGTGAGGCGCACTGCCCATCGGGAGGAAACGCGGTAGCTGGCCGTAAAGCCGATAAGTGCGTTAACGGTCGTGCTACCCTGCCGGCCCCGGTACTCGTCGTACGCCAAATAAGGACCGAACCCGACTCCGAGCGCCAGGTGGTCATCAAAGAAGGCGCGGACCAGCCAGAACTGGCTGGTGACGCCATAGCGCTCCAGTGGAATGCTTGAGCCTTCGTTCAGAAACCCGATCGTCCAGTCAATATAGCGTGTGAGGCCGCGACGGTATTCTACGGCTTCTGCGGCGGTATGTCTCGACTCAAGTCGATTGAGCGTGCTTTCCCCCGCGAACAAGGAGAGTTAATGAAGGCGGCACGGTGGTTTGTCACGATAGTCAACTACGTCACCCACTGTTCCCCAAGCCTGTCTAATCACTTCTTAACAAAAAAATTGATGGCAAGCGGGATTGTCGTTACAGCCCCAACGAGCGTAAGAGTCCACCCTATCGCTTTCCGCTGATCCTTTGGGAGCTTATCTGCAAGAAGCAGGGCAAGCCCGGCGCCAAACATAGCGCGTGTGCCAACAATAAGTGCGAGGTCCGGTAAGGTAACTTCAGCTTTTTTCATGACCCCTCCTAAAATAATACTAACAGTACTCAAACCCTTTCGACTTTATCATAGAGAATATATGCATCGATATCTCTAAAGACCAGTCGGGGAGGGAGGCGGTCAACTCGTCCACCTACGAAGCTCCTGGACGTTCCGACGTCCGCAGATGCGCTCGCCCGACTGCGGATAGTCGCATATGGCGTCGTCGTGATAAATGTCATGTTCTGTTTCCTGATCTCCGGCTGCAGATGCTTTCCAGTGTTGATCAATCACCTCCCGAATATCTTGATCGTCCATTGTTTTCTCCTTTCATACACGCAGCCGCTTCGGGCCACTCACAAACGGATTGCCGGATTCATAAAACCGAAGCAGCCGCTTCACCTCCCGCGTCAAGCCGATACGCACGCTTTCTCCGATGGGGCCGGCCTGCCTTACGGCCCGGCCGAGCCAGAGGAACCTGTCGGTGCACAGGTCTAGGCCATCATTTTCCATGTTAATTGACATCGCGACCGATAGGCGTCCAGGCCCTCTTGCGAGGTCAAGCAGCCGTGTCGTGCGACGGCGGGCTTGCATCAATGCAATCCCTTCCAGTGGTTCCAGTGCGCGTAGCAAGACACCGGCGCCGACTCCAGGCAGTTCGCTCGTGACGTTGAGTAGATACGATGAACCGTACACGAAGTAGACATAAGCATGGCCGCGTTCAAGATAGAGCGAGCGATTGCGCTGTGTTTGCCCGCGAAAGGCATGTCCACTTGCATCGCCGAGAACGTAAGCTTCCGTCTCCACGATGCGCCCGCTCGTCCTTCTTTCCGCTAGATCGTGGACAAGGGTCTTGCCGATAAGATAACGGGCCAACTCGACTGTGTCGACGGGCAACTCCGAGCGACGAAGATGAGGGATACGGCGCTTCTCCAAAGGGGCACCTTCATGCGATCCGCTCGACCCGCTGCGGGTGTCACGCAAGGCCCGGAACAGATCCGCAGAATACTGCATCTGGAATACTTTGCCAGACCAAACCCATCCGTATAACTCTTGTTCTGATGAAAAGGGAAGTCAAGCACGTATGGCACGCCAACTCAGTCGCATTCGGGAGTGGTTAGGGATTGCCGCCTGAAAGGATGTGCGGGATAGGAGAATTGAAAGATCAACATTCCAGGAAGTTCTCCGCACCTAGAAAGGTTCACAATGACGATTTCATCGCGTTTTGCAGATTACCGCTGTAATGGAATAATTTTTTCACTCGACTAAATTCAAGAATGAAGAAGGGTTACTCGAGATCTTCGAGAACGACGTCACACCCGGTGACATTTCAGCTTTCCCAGGGCGGCATCACGTAAGAGCTCCTCAAGAACAGCCGTCGGCCTCCACTGGCCACCGTTGGTAAGGAAACGGTCTTTGACATCGGGCATGCTCGCATTCTCAGCGGGATCTGTCGCTTTGAGATAGAGATCCCGAGGAACAGCGTATGGACGCATGACGTCCCTACGTGGCGGATTTGGGATTCACCCATTGACTCGGTTTGTTCTGATGGTTAGGTTGAGTCCAGAAAGGCGTGACCCAATTGGAAAAGGTTCTGTACACCGCCAAGACCCATACGTCCAGCTCAAGGCGGCACTTCACAAACCGATCATCAAAGACGAGTCAAAGAGTGACCGGCAAACAAAAAAAGGAGGTATTGGCAATGAAGAGTAAAAACTTTCCGACTATAGTGATTATTGTCTTGGCACTGTGCCGATATTGGTCAGCATGGTCTTTGCGGCACAGGACAAGTACGCGCTGCAAGTGCCGAATGGGCTCGCGTTCTCTGATTTCAGGGGATACGAAGACTGGCCGGTTGTCTCCGTCGCTCAAACCGAAGAAGTGCTCAAGGTGATCGTCGCCAATCCGGTGATGATCGACGCCTACCGGGCCGGCATTCCCGGCAACGGCAAGCCTTTCCCTGACGGCTCCAAGATTGCGAAGCTCCAGTGGAAACCGAAAAAGAGTACGGAGGCCCCCTTTTCCGTGAATGTGCCCGACACCTTCACACAGGCTTTTTTCATCGAAAAGGATAGCAAGAGATTTCCGGACAGCGGTGGATGGGGATACGCCCTGTTTAACTATGACGCCGCGTCCGACACGTTCACGCCCGAAGGGAGCGGCAACAACTGCGGGTACACGTGCCATACGATAGTAAAGGCAAAAGATTACATTTTTCACCCGTACCAGAAGCGGTGAATGGGGATGCGGGGGCACGGGCGAACATCCAGGCTGCCTTAAGCGCGGGAAGAGGAAACGCTGATACGAAAGGAGGGAAAAACAATGAAGATTGTGATGGTACTAACGTCGCACGATCAACTGGGCAACACCGGCCGCAAGACTGGTTTCTGGCTGGAAGAATTTGCTGCGCCGTACTTTGTTTTTAGAGACGCCGGGGTCGAATTAACACTCGCCTCACCGAAGGGTGGGCAGCCACCGATCGATCCAAAAAGCGATCTGCCGGAAAATCAGACCGCGGCCATGGCGCGCTTCAAGAAGGATGCGGCGGCGCAAAAGGCTCTTGCCAACACGGTCAAACTTGCGGACGTGAAGGCGGAAGATTTCGACACCGTATTCTATCGTGGTGGGCACGGCCCGATGTGGGATCTCGCCGAGAGCCCAACGTTCGATCGCTCTGGCTGGAGTCTTTCTACAATTCGGGCAAGCCGATCGCCTTGGTCTGCCATTCGCCCGGCGTGCTTCGTCGCGTTACATACCAGGGCGCGCCGCTGGTAAAAGGAAAGCACGTCACCGGTTTTACGAATGGGGAAGAGGAAGAGGTGCAGCTCACCAAGGTTGTGCCGTTCCTCGTTGAAGATGAGCTGAAACGGCTCGGCGCCATCTTCGAGAAGAAGGCCAAACTGGCAGCCTTTTTCCATCGTTGACGGCCGTCTCATCACCGGCCAGAATCCCGCATCGTCGACCTCCGCGGCCCAGGCGCTTCTAAAGCTGGTCGCTGCGGAAAAGGCGGCTTAGAGCACTACTCCGGTTGACGAGCGCGTAAGCTCGCGTCATCAGTTGCGTCGGCCAAGGTAATGGTGCCGCTGCCTTGGCACACACTGCGACTTGCAACACGTGGTGCGGAAAGTGAGTTGCGAAATGACGTCGCTCATTTCGCATTGGACACGGCGGCAGATGAGATTGCCGCATTGGTGTGAAGCTTTGTCGGTTCTACCCGACTGGACGTTGTGGCGTGGGCGCGCCGGCTGAGGCAGCACGAGAGAAAGGAGGTTTTTATGTCACCCAAGCGAATGGCGCCTATAACGGAAGCAACGAGAGGAACAGCTCGACCCCATCAGCCGGGCCAAGCCGTTTTCAGAGCAATTCTGCCCGAAGAGATCGACTGGAAACCGTTCGCAGCATTCCCGGCTTCGGTGCGCCTTGCGGTTGTTGTTGGTCAACCTCTTCAGGACGGGCCTTACACGGTTAGGGTCAAGGTGCCTCGCGGTGTGAAGTTGATGCCGCACAGGCACCCCGAGGACCGGATCTACACGGTCATCTCCGGCGTCTTCTACATCGGCCTGGGTGATCAGTTCGACGCCGAGAAGCTGGTGGCCTATCCGCCCAGCACCGTGATCATCCTGCCCGGCAACACATCCCACTTCCACTGGGCGAAGTCCGGTGACTACATCACGCAGGTGACGGCGATTGGGCCACTTGGTATTGAATACATCAACTCGAAGGACGATCCGCGGCATGGAAGCTCTGAGAGGTAACACACAAGACGATCATCGGGGGCCAACATGATTATTGCCAAGATCGACACCTTTCCGCTTCGTATCCCTTTCAAACCAGGTATTCAAGCTGCAGCTTCAGCCTGGGGAGATGAAGGCCTGCCGGTCGCGGATTCCTTGCTTGTCAGGGTGACCACCGACCAGGGATTGGAAGGCTGGGGAGAGACGTTCGGTTTTCGCGCGGTCCCATTGGCGAAATTGGCAATTGACGAACTGATAGCACCGCTCTGCATTGGCCGGGACGCAACGCAGATTGGCCCGGTCATGCGGGAGGTTCAGAAGAAACTGCACATATTCGGACGCAGCGGACCTCTGTTTTATGGCGTCTCCGCGATTGATATTGCGCTTTGGGATATCGCTGTAGATGGTAAAATACTTTTGACCCCTGTCCATTCGGAATGGGTGAATCTTACTCGTGTGAGAGCAATAGAAATATGCAGCATGAATGTCGGAAGGGGTCAGATAGATTGCGCAGAGGGGGTCAAAAGCATCTGGCAATCTACAAGCACCCACCGGCATTACCACTCCTAATGTAGTACGTGGCGGAGTGACTCGCATTGTGCATGTTGCAGGAAGAAGCAAATGACACTGCGTGATCTGTCGAAGTCACCTACCAGCTCAACGACAGGGCATTAAGGTAAAGAATCACAGATTACCATGCGAAAGGAGCAAAACGTCGGGCACGTTACCGGCGATCAGTCCGCTTTCACGGGACGGCTGACGGAACCGTCAGGGGTAACGGTTACCTTGTAACCGGCATCGAGTATGAAGGTGAATCCCGTCTTCTTTTCCGTGATCTCCAGCTGACCGAAGTTGAGAAAAATCATGCCGCTGCGGTCATTGTTCACTGTCACCTCAAAGTCTGTTCCCCGGATACCACCCATAACACCCGGCATATGGACCTTCATCTCTGCGGGGTCTTTAAGCGGTTTTATCTTGCCCGTTACCCACCGGAATATTCCTTTTGTCACGTTGACCGCAATGGCCTTAGGGGACTTGGGGGTTTCGTAGACGAATTCGTCTATCTCCATCTCGCTGTTTGCCCCTATGCTGAAAACGGTCATGTGTACATCGCCCACAACTACGAGTGAGAGTATTAACCAGACCCCCAGAAGTGCTTGCGGGTATACAACAGTAATTAGTTTCTTCATGACAACTCCTTACCGGAATATAAATAATCCTGATACTATCTCCTCGTGTAGTCCAAATTTCAAGCGAGACATCTCTATTAATACCATAGAATATGAATTGAAATGTTGTATATTCGGAAATGATGACCAATGCTTTCTTCCAGAGGAAGAACACCGCACCACTAACCAACGAGCTCGCGAAGTGCGGCGGTAGTAACCTACCTTCAAAACTCCATCCCGCCCAGGAAGACAGCGGATATAGAGCCAGTCTACACGATGGATGATCATCTGGCCAAGACGTATGCGACCAACTGCGGGCTATCAAAGGGGCACCTGGAGAATCAGGGGCTTGTTTCGTTACGCGCGCTGTGGATTGGGATTCACTATCCTTACAGGATACTTCGCTATCGCTATCCGGCCTAGGGCCCGATGACTTCTACGAACCGCCACGTGCGGACCAACGGAAGTGCCCTTGTGGTACGCCCATCGGAAGTACCCTTGGGGTAGACCTTTGTTGTCGCTGCGTCCTTACAGGATGCTCCGCTATCGCTTTCCCGCGTGCGTGGTGGTGTGGGGAGGGACGGTTCCATCTTAAAGGCCCTCGGCCTCACCCGATTAGCTGACCGTTTTTTGCCGCCCTGTCAGAAGCCATCGAAGACGTTTATGCTATGATCAGGAGAGGTCGAAACGGTCAAGGTTCATTACTTTGTTCCACACCGCTACAAAGTCGTGCAGGAACTTCTCCTGGGAGTCCTCACATCCGTAGACTTCCGCCAAGGCCCTGAGTTGGGAGTTCGAACCGAAGATCAGGTCGACACGTGTGCCGGTCCACTTGAGTGCGCCCGCTCTCGCGATCACGACCCTCGAATACGTCATCGTCTTCCGCGGTTGCCTTCCACGTCGTGCTCATGTCGAGCAGATTCACGAAGAAGTCATTGGTGAGCGCCTCTGGCCGCTTGGTGAAGACGCCGTGCCGGGACCCTCCGAAGTTGGTCTTCAGGACGCGCATGCCGCCCACGAGAACCGTCATCTCAGGAGCGGTCAGCGTCAGAAGTTGCGCACGATCAACCAGCAGTTCCTCTGCCGTTACTGCATATTTAGCTTTTAGATAGTTACGGAACCCGTCTGCAGCCGGTTCGAGTACGGCGAATGACTTCACGTCGGTTTGCTCCTGCGACGCATCCGTACGTCCCGGCGTGAAGGGAACCGTCACCTCGTGACCAGCATTCTTCGCAGCCTGCTCGACGCCCGCGCAACCGGCCAGAACGATCAGGTCAGCCAGTGATACCTTCTTGCCGCCGGACTGCGCGCTGTTGAACGCGCTCTGGATGCCCTCCAGGGTCTTGAGCACCTTCGCCAGTTGGGCAGGCTGGTTGACTTCCCAATCCTTCTGCGGCGCCAGACGAATGCGGGCACCGTTGGCACCGCCGCGCTTGTCGGAGCCACGGAAGGTGGACGCCGACGCCCAGGCGGTCGAAACCAGCTCCGACACTGACAGACCGGAAGCCAGGATCTTGCCCTTGAGGGAGGCGATGTCCTGTGCATCAATCAGTTTGTGATTGACGGCAGGGATGGGGTCTTGCCAGATGAGCTCTTCTGCCGGAACCTCCGGGCCGAGATAGCGTGCGCGCGGGCCCATGTCGCGGTGCGTCAGCTTGAACCACGCCCGGGCGAAGGCGTCTGCGAGCTGATCCGGGTTCTCGTAGAAGCGCCGTGAAATCTTTTCGTAGACAGGGTCGAACCGCAGAGAAAGGTCCGTGGTCAGCATCGATGGCGCGCGACGCTTTGACGGGTCGTGCGGGTCCGGGATGGTACCGGCGCCTGCGTCACCCTTCGGCTTCCACTGCTGCGCACCGGCCGGGCTCTTCGTCAGTTCCCATTCGAAGCTGAACAGGATCCGGAAGAAGTTGTTGCTCCACTTCGTGGGAGTGTTGGTCCAGATGACTTCCGGGCCGCCGGTAATCGCGTCGTTGCCTTTGCCCGTGCCAAAGCCGCTCTTCCAGCCCAGGCCCTGCTCCTCGATGCCGGCGGCTTCCGGCTCCGGGCCCACCAGTAATGGATCACCGGCGCCGTGGGTCTTGCCGAAGGCGTGGCCGCCCGCGATGAGGGCCACCGTCTCCTCGTCGTTCATCGCCATGCGACCGAAGCTCTCGCGGATATCCCGCGCCGCGGCGATCGGGTCCGGGTTGCCGTTCGGGCCTTCCGGGTTCACATAGATCAGGCCCATCTGAACGGCGGCGAGGGGATTCTCGAGTTCCCGGTCACCGGTGTAGCGCTTGTCTCCAAGCCACTCGCTCTCGGAGCCCCAGTAGACGTCCTTTTCCGGTTCCCAGATGTCCTCACGCCCGCCGGCGAAACCGAAGGTCTTGAAACCCATCGATTCCAAGGCGACGTTGCCGGCGAGGATCATCAGGTCGGCCCAGGAAATTTTCCGGCCGTACTTCTGCTTGATCGGCCAGAGCAGTCGGCGCGCCTTGTCGAGGTTCGCATTGTCGGGCCAGCTGTTGAGGGGTGCAAAGCGCTGGTTGCCGTGGCCTGCGCCGCCGCGGCCGTCGCCGATGCGGTAGGTGCCGGCGCTGTGCCACGCCATACGGATGAACAAAGGTCCGTAGTGGCCGAAGTCCGCCGGCCACCAGTCCTGCGACTTCGTCATCAGTTCACGGAGGTCCTTCTTCACGGCCTCCAGGTCGAGACTCTTGAACTCCTTAGCGTAGTTGAAACCCTCGCCCATCGGATTGGACTTGGAGGAATGCTGGTGCAGGATATCGAGCTTCAACTGGTTCGGCCACCAGTCTCGGTTCGTCGTGCCGCCGCCGGCAGTGTGTTCGTGAAGTCTGCCCGTTCTTTCTTCATCCATGATAGTTACTCCTTTCGTTGTGTGAATTGTTGAACAGCGCTGCTATGAATAATAATAGTGTTTCGCTGCCCATCCGCTAACAATTAATGAACGAAACCGATGCCAAAAAAGAAAGGCTAAGGCCGTCAGGCATTCTCTTCCTCGACACGCTTATCCCCGCCCTCTTTTTGTTTTTGCATGGCAGTCCCTGCAATACCCATAATACTCCAGCCTGGTATCCGTGACCGAGAAGCCGGTTTTCTTCGCTATCTCCTGCTGGTCGGCAACAGGAGGTACTTCGTAGTCAAGGATCTTACCGCAGCGCTCGCAGACCAGATTGAGGTGCTCTTCAAGGTTACCTTCGTAGCGGTTCTCCATGGAATCAAACTGCAGCGTTTTAATGATGCCCAGGCGGGAGAGCTCGTTCAGTGTCGCATAGGTGGTCGACAAGCTCAGGCTTTTCTTTCTCTTCTTTGCTTCCTCATACACAGAACGGGCGCCAGGATGGAAATCCCGCTTTTCGATAAGCACCTCGATGATAGCCAGCCTTTGAGGGGTAAGCTTCAACCCCTTCGCTTTCAGCTGTCGTGCTATTGATTCTTTGGTTACGCTGGTCAATTCGGAACCATTCCTGACAATAGGTAACTTATAAGACCCCTTTCCTCATCTGTCAAGGGGTCTTTCACATAACTCTTTAGAGGAGATGCACAGCACCCCATTCGTCAGGACTGGATCAGATCGGGCAGAGATAAGCGTCTGATATTTTGGGCATAAGGGCCAATGCGGTAGCGAGCAGGACTCTACCCTCATGGCACAATGCACCATTGCCAGTTCCACTGGTGCATGAATTGTGACCAACGCGGTATGCGCCTTTCAGGAAGAATTTTTCGACTGAGAGGGGTATTGAAAACACCTATCAAGAGTGAATAGGGCGTCAGCAGCAAGGATTGAAGATTACCGCTTAAATAAGAGTATAGCCAAACCTGCTGGCGGTTCTCCCCTCCACCGTCTGGTAAACACCATCAGGCAATGCGAGGCCGGACGTGCTTGTCGCGAAGATGAAGAGCCTCTCTTTGTCCGTGTGTCTATTTCTCCGACCACAGCTGGTCTATGGGTATGCTACTGGTTCGTCTCTGTCAACGTTATGCGCCCGGGAAACAGGCTGTTCAGGCACGTTACGAATAGATTGACATCGCGGATTACGACGGCTATAGTCTGATAGGTCTCAAGAGTTGGCGTTATCTGTGCGTTCGGCACTCACCATTAAAGAAGCTCAAAAGCGTGAATGTATAGTATGGGGAGAAGGTACCCGGGATAACATCGGGATAACAACGGGGAGGAAGGAGAGAAAAATGGATAAAAAAAGGTTGTGCAACTGCCGTAGACTGCCCTTGCTCGTTTTTGCGTGTTTTGCCCTGATCATCATTGCTGCCGGCGTTGAGCCTGCACTGGCTCAGCAAAAAGTAGAACCGATTACACTTAGCTGGGCCTCCTTTGTGCCTGGTACTCACCCGGAAACGGTTGCTGTCACCAAGGGGTTTATCAACAAAGCAGTCGAATTGTCCAAAGGTAGGCTTGCCTTCAAGTTCCGTGGCGGCCCGGAGACGATTTCATTAGTAGATCTAACCAAGGCAACACAAAGTGGAGTGGTTGATTTTTCTCTTGACCTATGCGGCTTCGCGGAGACGGTGGCCCCGGCTGTTGGAGGGATCATTCTCACCAAGATCTCGTTAGATGAAGAACGGAAAAACGGAACTTATGAATACGTGGATCAGCTCTGTAATAAGGGTGGCCTGCATTATATGGGAAGGAGCGCACCGTCATTCGATCTCCAGTTCTTCAACCTGTTTCTGAACAAAAAGGTTGAGAAGCCCCAGGATTTCAAAGGGCTTCGACTCGGGACAGCCACTGCGGCCCGTGCCCTTACAGAGGCCTGGGGCGCTGTACCCGTTAATCTGGTATTAACGGATTACTATACTGCCATGGAACGTCGTACGGTCGATGGTGTCGCGAGTTCACCGGTATCGAACTGGGTCAGTTTAGGTTGTCAAGCGGTGACAAAATACCTGGCCCTGCCGGGCTATTTCCAGACTTCCGGATTTGTTGTCATGAACCTGAATACCTGGAATAAGCTTCCACCCGACCTGCAACAAGTGATTACCGCTGCGATGGTTCACTCAGAGAAAGTCAGTGGGGAATTCTGGGCGGAGGACAAGGCCAAGGGCATGCAAAAGCTCCGAGATGCAAAAGTTGAGATTTACAACCTGCCTCCTGATACAGCCAAGTGGCTCGTTGACACCGCATACGAGTCCACCTGGGCCTATCAGATGAAGAGATTCCCTAACGAGACTCCAAGGTTAAAGACGTTGCTGTCAGGCGGCAAATAGCGGCCGAATATCTTCGGCCACCGCGGCCACATTCAGCATCACCCTGAGCGCGTCCCGCTTTGCGGGAGGATAAAAGGAGGTACACGAAGTGGCAGCACAGAGATTTGGCACAAAATTCGATAGGTTGTTTGTAGCGGTTGTTACACCGCTGAAGGCGAATTACGAAGTTGATGAGCCTGCGCTGCGCAAGCTCTTACAGTACTTCATGCAGCCGAAGTTCAAGGATGCGGGCGGGGGCATCATCATTAATCCCGAAGCGGGGGAGATATTTTACCTCACCCGTGAGGAAAAGCGGCGAAACGTGGAGATAGCCGTGAACGAGGTCAAGGGTAGAATGCCCGTGTTCGCGGGGGTGATTGACAACACGACGGCCGGAACGGTACAGGTGGCGATCGATGCAAAAAAAGCGGGTGCGGATGGTTTTTTCGTGATTCCCCCCGTGGGCGCACTCGATATAACGACTTCCTGGAACGCAAACAAGTACCCCGAGGTTTGGGTTGATATGGTAAAGGACGTGGTGAAGGCCTGTGGAGACATGCCGATCGTATGCCATCCGACCGCTGCGCCGAGTGCCCTGTTCGGTGTGGGGTTGCCGCTTGAAGCCACAATCCGAATGTGCACTGAGATTAAGAATATTGTCGGCTGGAAGATGACCTACAACTATGACGGATACAGAACAATCGCTCGTGCTCTTCGTAAGCTCAATCGGCACGTAGGTGTCTTTGGGGCTCCATCGGTCTATTTCCACGAGAACCTCGCTTCCCGTCAATTTGATGGAACGGTCACCGGGTCTTTCTGCTACGCCATGGAACCCATGATAGATCACATTACCGCCTGGAGGAAGGGAGACCTGAAAGAGGCTTGCCGCATCTGGGAGTCAGGTCTTGCTCAATTGCAGGAGTATATATATTCTGACTACGGGCGGCTGCATATTCGCTACAAGGCTGCTACGTGGTTGAGAGGGCACATACCAAGCCCTTTCATGCGGCCTCCTTTACCAAAGCCACGAAAGGATGAGATACAAACACTCCGGGACCTTCTCGCGAACGCCGGCATGAGCGTCATCGACAAGGCGAAGGTCTCGGCTTTGGCGAAGACCTTGAAATTATAAGGTAGGCATGGGCTAAAATCTGGATGCCTTCACCGGGGAGGATAAGCTGTGGAGGACGGCGCAGCTCCCTCCCCTTTTCGTGCTCACTCAGGCAAACGAGGAGCAGGTGTGCCAGCACGAACCCTCCGTGACCAGTTCATCGATAAATACCTCGATATGATCTCTCGCGTCTTAGGTATTTTGCATCAATATAAGAACACCGTACACGGAGTGTTGTATCGGGGGTTCAAAGGTAGCAATGAGGCAACGATGCATTTTGTTCCACAACCGACCACAATTGCCAAGTGTAATGTGGCATCATGAGATGAACCTCAAAAATGACGATTTCGGAAGAAGTTTTCACCTCGGGGGCGTCGACAACGCATACAGGTACTGCATCTCATAGCCGAGAAGAGGATCCATATCCTTGCCTCTTGCGGAATGGCCAGGAGAAAACACGGACGGCAGCTTTCTATTGACTGCCACTATTCTGAAACGCTAACATGTTAAAGGCTATTTTTCATATATGAGAATGATTTGGGATGTATAGGAAAGCCATTACAAGTGGTTGTAGACAGCATTGTCCCACCATCCGTAATGTGTCGGGATGCTTCTGATAAAGGATTGTGAGAAACTCTTTGTAAGCTAGGGGCGCGGAAAGGATCCTGAAGGTCACGCCCGCGCAAGTCTGACGCCGCAAGGGAGATTCCATGTTGACTGAAAATGAGAAGCTCTATCGTGACCGGGAAAAGAGGGTTAAGGATGCTATTGGCCTCAAGAGGCCGGATCGCGTACCGATCGTCACCGCGGCCGATTTATTCTTCGTTCGCGCTGCAGGTCTGACCCTCGCGCAAGGCATGTATGACCTTGACAAAATGGCTGAGGGATGGAAGACCTCAATGCGGCGTTACAACTGGGATATGGCACCGCTTCAGCACGCCATCCGTTCCGGCACTGTGATGGAACTCCTTGGAATAAAGACCTTTAGATGGCCCGGCTACAATTTGCCAGAGAACAGCCCTTATCAATGGGTGGAACGAGAGTACATGCTGGCGGAGGAATACGATCAATTTCTGAAGATCCTACCGATTTTACCATCCGCAAGCTTATGCCCCGCATGGCAACCATACTGGAACCACTTGAAAAACTGCCTCCGATAGCCTGGATGAGTACCGGCTACACCTTACTGGCTATGTTGCCGACGATTGCAGGCATACCAGCAATTCAGGAGCTGATGGACGGGTTGAAGCGGGCCGGAGAAGAAAAGGCGAAGTGGGACCGCATGCAGCAGACGCTTCGAGAGGACCTCAAGGAGATGGGCTATCCTTTGTTCACATACGGCGTCACCTATTGCGCTTTCGACTGGATCTCGGACTGTCTGCGCGGTATGAAAGGGTCAATGCTTGACATGTATCGCCAGCCTGACAAGCTGAAGGCAGCTATCGAACTTCTTGAACCCATGACTGTGCAAATGGCTCTTGCCGCCGCCGCATCAGGCGGTATTGAACGGGTGTTTCTGCCGCTCCACCGGGGGGCTGCGGGATTCATGAATGATGACCAATTCGCAACATTCTACTGGCCCTGCGTGAAGAGATTGATCCTTGCATTGATTGACAAGGGTCTCACTCCGGTACCCTTCTTCGAGGGAGAATATACATCGAGACTGCGGTATCTTGCCGAGCTTCCACCGGGAAAAGTCTTGGGTCATTTCGACAAGGTCGATCGGAGGAAATGCAAAGAGATACTGGGGGATGTCATCTGTTTCTGGGGTAACGTTCCCTCGTCGCTCTTTGTTGCCGGAACTCCGGGACAGGTTAAGGAGGAGGTAAGAGAGCTGATCGATATATTCGGGGATAATGGGGGTCTGATCGTAGATGCCTCGACAACGGGGCCTCCACCGGAATCACGGCCGGAGAACGTGGAGGCGATGACCGAGGCCGTCTTTCAATATGGTGTTTGCTAGCTTCAGATTACGCGGGTGCAGTATGCAGGAAGAGCGAAGGAATTGCACATTTCGACATGAAATGTGGGATGGTGATGGAGGCAAGCAAAGGGCACCATTTCAGGAAGTTACGGACGGCCTCTCGTCGGCGAGATTCCACCATGTTAATAACTCACTTTTCCACCCTTCCGCAACTCGAACAGAGAATCTTCCCTTTTGCCAGGAGATCGACTCGTTTCAGCAAGGCTGGCACCCGATGAGCCCCGTGCATCAACCTGATTCTCTCCGATGCCTCACGAGGGTCTACCCCGGCAGATGTTACGTACAGAGGCCTTTTGCTGCCTCCTCTGAAAACCTCCACACCTGCCGAGTTTCTGTACTTCGATTTCGCAACACCGATGACGGGGATCCTCCCCGAAAAGAACTCAAAAAGGTGTTGACCAAGGCCCGGCCGATCCCCGAGCATCACGTAACCGTCGATAAGCATCTCGTCCGGCGCTTGGTCGAATTGCTCAAAGAGCCTGAGAATGCAGGGAAGCTCACGCCTGTAGAACTGCCCGGGTATGTAAGGTGGAACTCCGCCTGTCAGCCCAATAAACTCCGCGACGGATTCCGTGTCTGTATAGTTGTGGAAGAACACGGCCGCGGCAGATGCACGTTCATCCCCAACGTAGTGGACATCAAAGGCCGCAATCATTACTTACCTTCTCTTAGGGTTCAACGTCAGTACAAAGCCGGACATAGCCCTTTGTCTTAGAGTACATTGTTGTTGCTTTGCCGGGATCGTTACAGAAGTGTAATCGCTCACGCGCTGCATGGCAAGCAATCTCTGAGGTCGTGAGCGCGCGGCGGTAAAGCAAGCTGACAGGCAGAGATGGCAGTGCTACGGGAGTTCCCTTTGCCCACTTATGGCTATGGTGGAAGCCCTGGAGTTTCTGCCAGACGTATTCCTCCTCCATCGAGGGGTAAGGCAGCACCCGCCCTGCTTGATTCGCTGTAACGACCCCGCAGCCAAACGGACGCTTGTTCCCGCGCTGATAATCAACGGGAGCATCAAGGTAACTTTTGGTCCTGTATGGTTGTTGTGGATATGCAGGTGTATTTAGTCGTGCGGCTCTTCTGATAGCTTAACGATTGGTCTCTTTACGCTCTGCCTCCTTGAGTAGTTGTTTCTTCTTACTCTCCGCTGCCTCTTCGGTGAAGTGCCTGGAGTAGTCGACCAGCACACCCTTGCCGTTTATTGCATGGACCACCCAATGCTTACCCCCGTCAAAGGGGTGCTTGTCGTACAAGACGTTTATGTGCATGGTATATACCCCTACATAGTAGCGGGGATCCCCTGGAAACTCAATACGCCAGCGGGCTATTTCCTATCGGTCCGAAGGCTTAGCCGCAACGACTTACATGAACGTCGCCAGTTCGATACCCGTTTTCTGTGGCAGGGTCTGATCGGTTAGTACGAGGTCGAACTCGTGAGGGATTTGCCTGAAGATGGCCAGGGCTTCGTGGCCGGAGGTTGGCTTGCTATCTCGAAGTATACGTATCTCGATGTTTTCTCGTAGCGGAAATGCGTAGGAGATGGTAATCTATGAATGAGACCCGGGAAGAACAGACTAATCGGTCATTGATTGTTCATTGCTGGGAAGGGAAAGGATCGATGGCGAGAATAACGGACGTTGAATCATGGCTTGATCAAATTCGTCCGAAAAGCACCATCGATGTTTATTCCCTTTACAGGGCCATCATTGATCAGGAGAATCTTGGTAGGTTTCATTGCTTAAAGAACGATGCACAACTTTTCCTGAGGACTGACAAAACGGATGAAGTCCTTATGCTCGCTTCTGATGAGGCTGTTAAAGAATGTCTCTCCACTCTTAGAAGAAGGTTTAACATTGAGGGTGATATAAGGGGCTGGTATATAACTCGCAGAGCAATGGAAAGGTATCACGAATAAGAAGGGGCTCAGGCTCAAAACGGTTCTCGATAACGGGTTCTCCGGAGATTATCGTCATAGCATTCAATTCTGAAAAAGGAGTTTGTACACATGGCACAAGGAACAGTGAAGTGGTTCAACGACGCTAAGGGCTTCGGCTTTATCACCCAGGATGATGGCGGGGACTGTTTTGTCCATCACTCCGCCATTCAAGAGGAGGGCTTCAAGTCTTTGTCGGAAGGCCAAAGGGTTGAATTTGACCTCGTGCAGGGACAGAAAGGACCAGCCGCAGAAAATGTTCGGAAGATAAAATAGGCTAATCGAGGATACGACAGCCGGTGGGTAAGGCGGGGTCAGCGTAGATACAAATCGGCCGGTTGCCATCCTTTAGCTGTACGATTAAACTTCGCAGTGCCACTGCGCTCCAATTGACAGTCAATCGCGCTGCATAGCACCTCTCCGAACGGAGAGGTTTGCTTGTATTTTACCGTGAACAATACCAAGCGCTCAGTATCGGACACTTTTCTCACCTCGTTAACTTCAATCTTGTCGGCCTCTCCGACCATCACGCAAGGAACATTTCCAGGTCGAAGGATCAGATAGGGTAACCCTTTCTCTGTGAGCTCTGCATATTGCTTCCAGCCCAGATCTATGATATTCATGAGCCCCATTCCCGAGAGTTTGTCAAATTGAGTTCTTTCTCGCGGGTCCATTTCATTAGAAAGGGGAATAGCATAGCGACCAGGACCAAGGGAATGGAATTCTAAAGGTACGTTTTTGAGGTCGGTTGCAAAAAGCTTTTCTTTGATTTTTTGGGCGGCCTCATCCAGAGAAAGTTCTTTAGTGCCGCAAGAAAGAGGTAGAACAAGCGCAAGCATAAGGCCAATTGCGAAAAATCTTTGAACCAGCTTACGGATAATGCCTCCTATGAGTTTCTATTCGAGTCGTCTCACCTTTATCGACTTCCCATTGGTTAAAAAACCTTGCGCAAAGGATTACGTTGGATAAAGGCAGCGCCCTTTTGAACAACTGTCGTGTCAGATTTGCATAATCAAACGCACGCTGGCGAACGGTGTGCCTTACCTTTACGCCATCCTGAATATCAGCAGCATGGTGCGTTTTATCAAAGCACTGTTTGTTGGTATCTTCTTATCGGCCGGGCACCGTTTAAGCATTATTAACGTGAGAAAAGCCCGCTCTCTTGTAGTTGATCGTCAGGCTTACCAATTCAAATACAGTGTTGTTCTGGACGAATTCACGGCGGCCAAGAGGGAGGATCAGGTGAGCATGTCAGTTGTCGCGTGCACCTCCTAAGCAACTCCCTGCTGCTGTAGGGGTTGTAGTATTGCTTCGTACCCCAGGTCCCGTGCTCTCTTGGTGATGTTGCGGAGCACCCGCTCTTTGTAGTGATTCTCGTAGTAGTCACTCCCGAGATCGATGTAGGACTGACCGGTCGTCCACATGCGGTAGAAGATACGGGCCAGTTTATGCGCGGTGGCGGTGATCGCCTGGGGTGCACCGAGGCGGGCACGGATGCGCCGGTAAAACCCTCCGAGGGCCGAGGTACTGTTGGCAAGCGACTGGGCTGCCATACGGAAGGCGGCTGCTGCCCGGTTTGCGGTCTTTCTCGTTTTGGTGCTTTTGATCTTTCCCCCGGTGATGCGGTTGTTGGGACAAAGCCCGAGCCACGACACGAAGCGCTTTTCGGTGGGGAACTTTCCGGGGTCGAGACCCGACCTCGGAGACGATCTTCTGCACGGTGAGGGCCTCAAGGCCGGGTATCTGGGTGAAATCTACACCGCTCACCCGGTAGAGCTCGGTCCTGAGGTCGACGAAGGACTGGTTTTTGATCGGCTTCTTCCCTTTCCGTTTCGAACGGGGAAGAGGGTTTTGCACCAGGTCGACCTTCGTGGTGAACGTATGGAGGTGGCGCTCGATCTCCCGATCGCAGGCTTCTATCTGGCGGTGATAGAAATCGTAGAGCTCGACCGCCTGCCTGAGCGCGAAGAGATGTTCTTCACGGTAGTCGCCTTCGAGGGCCTTGGCGATCGCTTCAGGGGTGCTCTTCACGCCGTGCGCCCTCATGAGGGCGAGTTTCTCACGGTCCCGCTCCCCTTCGAGGATGGCCCGGATGATCCTCATGCCCGTCACCCCGTTGATGTCGGCCATCACTCGGTGCAATTGGATATTCATTTCCGTCAGCGCTTTCTGCATGTGCTGGATATGGGCAGCGGCATAGCGCACGAGGTTCTCCCTATGCCGCCAGTAGGAGCGCAGGACGCACATCTGGTCGTCGGGACGGAAGGAGCCGGAGAGGAGTCCGTACGTGTGGAGACGCTGGATCCACTGGCAGTCGGAGACATCGGTTTTGCGTCCGGGCACGTTCTTCACGTGACGGGCGTTCACCAGGTTCACCTTGAATCCGTGCTGCTTCGAGGATCTGGTAGCCGGGGATCCAGTAGACGCCGGTTGACTCCATGGCGACCGTGGTGATCCCACATGCCTTGAGCCACGGGGCCATGGCGTGGAGATCGGCCGTGAAGCAGCCGAAGGGGCGTACCGGCTCCTCATCCCGGTCTTCCGGCACGGCAACCCAGTGCTCTTCTGAGCCGATATCGATGCCCGCGGCATTGGTGTTGATGATCGGGAAGGAACTGGAGCCAGACTTCTTCTGGGGGAAAGCCTTCTTCTTGTTCGTACGCTGTTTCATCGGACAACTCCTTGGGTGGTAGATGCGTATGTTCTGGCCCAGGTCGGTCTGATTCGAGAATCTCCTAAACGGGATCGCATCACCAATGGGACAACCGAAAACGCCTGGAACCATGCTACAAACACGGGTACTCTGACACCAGTGTGAATGAGGTCTTAGCTGCCAGAACGTACTGCATGCTATCTCCTATCCAGTACGGCCTCTGCAAGAAGGTTGCTTTCATGGGGCAAGCCCGGGGACGTAGGCACCGGGTTCAGATGCTACAAAGAAATAAGCTCCCCGACCAGGGAAGCCAAGAATTACCACAAGTAATAGGCGAGTCCCCCCGTGACACCACAATGCCGCCTTTTCATGCCCAAGAACGGTTATTTTAATCAATTGGAAAGGTGCGGAAGCAGCCATCCCCTTGTCCTCCCTCACTGCCTTCTTTCAAATAGTTATCGATGTTCTTATGCAGGGTGTTGCAGACTTGTTATGACACCTTATATTGAAAAAAGGTTGATGTAAACGGCCCACTACACGCTGACGGGAGGACAGCAGATAAACACCTCACGTTCACGGGCCGCCACACTTTCAGCCTGAAGGAGAACTTGCCATGAAAAAAAGAAACGCCCTTATCCGTTATTTGCTCGTTCTTGTGCTGATCGCCACTTTTGCGGCCTGGGCATCGGCATCTGACGGTGAAAAGGTAGATGACATGGCTCTCGCGGCGAATGTAAAATCAGCACTTGAAGCCGATGATTCCCTCAGGTCATTCAACATCGGCATTGAAACCCGTGATGGCGTTGTCATGCTGAGCGGCTGGGTTAGCTCTCAAGACGCTGTCGTTAAAGCGGGTCAAATCGCACAGAGTGTCAAAGGGGCCCGATCCGTAGAGAATAATCTGAGTGTGAAATAGGCGACCCTGCTCCCCTCGTCAACTCCACCTACAACTCGCGCGTCAGGCATGAGTACTTTGCGGCAGGCTGCGGGTTACCAGTTGAAATATTCACGAAAAAGGCAGGGCCATTTCTGGACCCTGCCTTAGTTATCCTGAACGGGATGAATTTACTTCTTAAACTTTCTAGTCGCTGCCACTCCTATGAGACCAAGGCCAGAAAGCAGCAGGGTGGTAGGTTCAGGGACCGCTGGGCGCCGCCCGGGAATACCACGGAGAAGCCATGCCGTATATTTGCGGTCGTCAGAACCCGGGGATTCGACGTAACGATACCCATCAGCTCTATTGACTGGCCGTTTGTGACCGAACCGGTTAGAAAATTATGGCCGCCCGCTTAAGGGGTTAGGAGGTTGCATTGGGGGTCCCAATAGCCTTGTCCACAACTGAGTGACGTTATCGGCACCCCAACAGTCAGCGCCTGGTTGCCATTCGGGCTCGTGAAAGATCAATCAGGGGACGTTCGCAACTGCTTGGGAAAAGGTGGAGGTTCTGTGCCGGCAGTATCCAAGGCAACTACGTCAGACCTCAGGCTGTCCATTGAAACTCATAGGGCGAGGTGGGGCTGGGCATAAGTGGAAGGTTACACTCGTGCCATCACTTGTTTGGTTGTACCGAAGACGGTATTACCAGTCGTGCCTGTATAGGCGGATGTTCATCGTGTTAGTGCGGGTTGAGAGTGGTTGCCCAAGGCACAATTTATGTCCGGCTCGGGCGACCGCCAACCGTCCAGCACGCCGCGACTGCAAGGCACGGCAGGCACAAAACCACTCTTTTTAATTGTCGATCTCCTTAACTACTATTTGCCATAGGTACTACAGGACCTGCCACGTCTTTGGGCCACGATTTCTCCCGACCGTTCCAAGACCGAAGAGACCAAAACTGCCAGAAGCAGCATGGTAGCCGGCTCAGGAACGGTGTCGACGTCGTCGTACAAGTCACACTCTGCCGGTGCCGCCATTGAGGGTTTGTGCCAAGCCAGTTTCATTCACGCGGATGCCGTCAGAAGAAGCGGTGAGCCCAACGCCTTCAATAGGAGTCGCTAGGAGGTGCACGTCACGAATGCGTTGATAGCGCGCCCCAGTACCGACCGCCAGCCCGACAGTGATTTCCGTAGTGTCGCTGAGAACTGTTGAGGTACAGCTCCCGAAGATATGCCAGTGGACAGTTGTGGGGTTGTCAGAAGCGTGACGGCGGTGAGGAAAAAATCCCAAGCCACAAACCCGACGGACGTAGCGCTCTCTAGCTCTCAATAGAGGGATGAACAGCAAGAGTCCCGCCTGCGTGGTTCCGTCACGATCTCGGCCGGGAAGCGTGAACAGTTGTTTCTGGTTCTTCGACTGCTGGAATCTGAGCACCTCCATCAAAACTCCGGCGACGACACACGCGACACCGACTGCGGTGGCCCAGGCGCTCGCCTTTTCCCAAGGGCGATGCATCAGCAGTCCCGCGCAAATCACAACGAACAACGCGAGAAAGGTCAGATACAGCACCGGCTACTCCTTCTTTGACTCCCTACCTAACCACATGCTGTGTGAGCCTCCCCTTCTTTGACAGGATAGGTCGAGCTCACGTACTAGTCAAGACGGACACCAGTGAGACAGGCAAGGCGCTGAGGACTGACGATTACCATGTGGAAGGTAGCACAGGATGGAAAGTGCGAGGGTGAAGACTACAGGAAGAAGTCCACAACTACGGCCTCGGGAAAACGGGGCCTCGGATCAAGCTGTAATGCCCCTACCTTCACGAGATTGGCCCGTGGAGCAACGATTGACGGATAAGCAGGGATGAATTTGTGCGGGGGGGCTCTTCGGGCGGTCCTTTTTGTTTCAAGCCCATTGCTTACATTGTGCTTACATTTAGTTTTGCTGATTACACGTTATGAGAGGTAAGTCATTGAAGTAAATGGTGCCGGGGAGCGGAATCGAACCACTGACACGGGGATTTTCAGTCCCCTGCTCTACCGACTGAGCTACCCCGGCACGCGCTTGTATTTTAAACATAAGACCTCCAAGCAGTCAAGAAATTCCGCACCTGCGGTGGAACGGCCCTTGAGCCTAAAGGATCGGAAACTTCGTTTCCTTGAGGACCGGGAGTTGGTCCCTTGAGGAGCGTCGCCTCCGGCGACTTGAGGCAATTCCTCAAGGCCAAAGCCCAGTCCTCAAACGAAGTGGTCCTCGAGCAGCCTAAGCTGGGTCCTCAAACCGGCTATGCCGGTGGTCCTCAAGCGAAGCGGTCCGGCCATTGCAATGCCTATCACAAATGTGACATAGTATGACTCGCATGCTTATCTGCACGCATCATACAGGCGAGCCACACGGGATACTGGGCGCTCAGGTCGCGGCTACCTATTTCTCAAAACGGCTGAGTATCCCGACCATCGTGGTGGGCCTCAAACGGGAGTTTCCAAAAAGAGAAGTTCCTTGCATTTATCGAAGAGCATTACCAGGGGAAGGAACGGATCATCGGTTTCTCTCACCTGAGCGGAAGAAAAGACATTTTTGAATCTGATCGCCGACCTGCACGAGATGGGCTTCACCACGATACTGGGCGGGCCGCAGGCGCTGCAGGATTACACGGGCGAGCCTGATGCCGACAGGTTTCCGCACCGGTTTCACGGCCTCAAAGACCGGGTAGACATCGCCGTCCAGGGGCCCGTCGAGGGCGTGCGGCCGGAATGTTTGAGAGAAAGAGGGCGAACGTATCAATCCGAGTGGAATACCGATCTCTATCTCAGACGTTGATTGGTCTAACATCTACACGTTCTCTGAGAAGATCGAGCAACTGGATGTGCAGGTGGCGCAGGTGCTTGCTGCTATCGGGTGTCCATATGCGAAGAAAGAGTCGGCGGTGCTGCTCGATCCTCCTGTCTCTCTGGCGGGCAAAGCTCCAAAAGTGACTATCCGGAGTTGCGGCTGTATCTTCTGCGATGTCGCGTGGGACAAGGGGTTCCAGGGTCATGTGAACCGAGCCTTGCTCCTGGCGCAGATCAAGGGGCTGCCGGAGGAGGCCGGCAGGAAGATTCCATTTGAGCTGATCGACGAATATCCTATCGCGACGTTGCAGGCTCTTCTCGATGCGACAAAAAAAGAGAAGATCGACCTGTCGCAGGTGAACCTTGTCTGCAGGGTCGACGCTGTCACCAGACATGCGAGACAACTCACAGAGATACTGAACACAGCCCGCGAACGAGCCATCCGCATCATGTTCTCCTCCATCGGTTTCGAGTCCTTCAGTGAAAAGATTCTCACCCACTTCAACAAGGGCGTAACGGTTGCGGAGATCGTTGAGTGTGTCGAGCTGTTGCGGCACCTGAAGGATGAATTCGGTGATACCCTTCTCTACCGGAGGGATGAAGGGGCCACGCATGGTTTCATACACCCCACACCATGGGATGACAGCGAAACATTTCCAGAGATGGACAGGAACATCTTCTTGCATGGACTTTTCGAGGACATACTCCCCGAACATAGTACGCCACTCATAATTCACCACGGTTCTGCTCTGGGAGACTGGCTCAGGCAGATCGAGGAATCGACAAGCGTCACCTTCGGCCGGGAAGGCACGTGGATCGAATGGTGGAACCATGCCGTAGCCGCCGTCTTCGTGACCGGAAACTTTGTTTCCTTAAGGACGGCCCCTTAACGGGCCTTAGGTACCGCTGCGCTTGGGCAGCTCAAGGACCGGCTCTGATGAGCCTTGAGGACTCAGGACTGTCTCCCTTACGGGATGCTTCGCTAACGACTACGCTATCCTCCTGGTCGACGCTCGCTCTATTTTTGAATGCAGAGTCTACGACATCGGTCCTCGCCTTAGCCGGCGGTCCTCAAACGCAACAGTGGTGCTACGCGGCTTGGCCATTGACATTACGTCGAGTGGGTTTGTAGACTACGTGGAGGTAAGCCACGAGCATGTCTATTCAGTTGACAGACGAGGATCTAGTCAGATACAACCGACAGATTATACTGCCTGAGTTCGGCGAAGAAGGGCAGAAGAGGCTACGCCAGGCAACCGTATTTGTTGCTGGCGCGGGAGGATTAGGCTCGCCTGTCTCCATCTATCTCGCGTGCGCCGGGATCGGTCGAATTATTCTGGTAGATTATGAGTCTGTAGATCTGTCAAACCTGAATCGACAGATTCTGCATTGGGAAGAAGACGTCGGTGAAAAAAAGGTTGTCTCGGGCAATCGGAAACTGAAAAGGCTCAATTCCACTGTCGATGTGACCCCGCGTGCGACCAGGGTTACGGCCGAAAACGCGATCGAATTGCTTGACGGCGTAGACCTCGTCATGGATTGTCTCGATAACATGGAGAGCCGATTCATTCTGAATGAGGCCTGCTTCCGGAAAGGCATCCCCTTTATCCACGGAGGGCTGCGCGGCCTCATGGGCGAGGTGACCACCATCGTCCCCGGCGAGACCCCGTGCCTGGACTGCCTCTTTCCCCGCGGCCCGGAGAGAGCCGAGCCCTTCCCGGTTTTCGGGGCGACCGCCGCGCTTGTCGCCTCCGTACAGGTCATGGAAGCGATAAAATTGCTCGCAGGTTTCGGAGAGCTCCTCACCGGAAGGATGCTTTATATTGACGGCAGCACGATGGAGTTTCGTTCAATACAGATGAAAAAAAATCAACAATGCCGAATTTGTGGCGGAGGTGTTTGAATGAGCGTGAAAGTCACCCTTCACCCTTATCTGACTGAAGGGGGTGAGGCACAAGTTGAGCTGGAAGGGAAAACCGTCGGAGAGTGCATCAAGGGTCTCGTAGCTCGCTTTCCGGCCATGCAGGCCAAGCTTTTTGCGAAGCCTGACAAACTCCATGGCTACATAGAGATTCTCGTAAATGCACAACCCACGGTTCCCAAGGAGTTGGCTTACCCCCTTAAAGACGGGGATGAAGTTGCCATACTCGTATTCCTCTCAGGCGGCTAATACCAAGTTGCCTTCAAGCGGACGACCCGGACGGGCGGCAAGCAGGAGAAATTCTAAATCCTAATATCGAAATCCTAAATCCTAGAAGGCTTAAGCCTTCTAGGATGAACAATATCGAATGACCAAAATCAGAAACGGGGCCGGGCTCTGCCTTCAGTTTGGAACATTTGATAGCGAAACCTGTAAGGATATTTGCGTTTAGATTTAGATATTCGATAGCGGAGCATCCTGTAAGGATATTCGGATTTGAATCAGGAGAGGCAGGCAACGAAGGTATACGCTTGAATGCAAATCGATACAATACCAAGAACAGGTTGAGGTTAAGAGAAAAAGGAAAGGTTGAGGCTGATAGTCAGCCAAGAAATTTCTTGGCCCTTTCTCAACCTCAACCTTAACCTGCTTTATCTTTGTACCAGTTCTTCGCCTACATTTCCGCTGCTAACTCTGTTGCCTTCTTCTGTGCCGATGTCATTCTATGTGCCGCATCTCTCTTCTTAGAGATCGACACCTTTGCAGCGTCCACATAGTCCACGGCCTTGATGTCGCAGAACCGGACGCACTGCGGTTCGCCATCGCACAGGTCGCACTTGATCACTTTCTTGTCAATCGTGTTAAAGTTCATCGCGCCAAACGGGCAGACCGCCACGCAGGAGCGGCAGCCGATGCACAGATCGTAATCAACCATCACCCTGGCCAGCGCCTCGTCCCGGGAAATGGCCTTCACCGGGCAGACGTTCATGCACGGTGCGTCCTGGCAGTGCTGGCAGATCATCGGGACATAAAGACCCTCGTGCTCCCATTTCTCTATCTTTATGCGCGCCCTCATCGGGTTGACCACGCCGTCATGTTTGACCGCGCAAACAGACTCGCAGAGGCGACAACCCGTGCACCTCTCCTGATTCACTACAAGTGTCTTTGCCATAGCTTCCATCTATCGTTTCCTCCTTTCGATCATTCCTGGGGCTCACGTCGCCCCCTCCAGTGGCAAAGCCACGTGGAGCCTCCTCCTCTCGCGAGCTGTGCTCGCTAGTGGGGATTTCTCACAGTAAGTGAGACGGTTCGTTCTCGAGACCGAGTCTCTTAAGGGTCTCCGGCGTGGGTATGCCGTTCTCGTCGCAACCTTTGTGCTTGTAGAACTCAGCACGCATTCCCTTGAACTTATCGCGGTCGATTGTGGCACCAATAACATCGGGCGCACCGCGTTTCGCCGGTTCATTGTGGTACCGGTCAACGAGCACGTCGCCCTTGTGCGGGTCGTCCCTCTTGAAACCTTCCCGAATATTGACCAATTTCTCGAGCATGTTGCACCGTTCGGCCGCCGTCCAAATATCCGTAGGGGTAAGTTCCAGGCCGGTGTTGTAGTGAACGACTCTTGCCCAGTCTTCGAAGTTAGGGAGTGTCGCACCGAGGAATGTTGTGTGATACTTGCAGATACCCATGCAGTCCACGCCCATGAAGCAGTTTTCCTGCCAGAATACCTGCCACGCCTTTCCTTCGTAGGACCTGTGGTCCGAACTGAGATCCCCCTCGAAGGACACCGGGCTTGAGTATATCCTTTTCATGACATCCTTCGGCAGGTGGTAGAGGTCGATTGCAGGCCGGCTTCTCAGGTGGTCGGAGCCCCTTGAAGAGACCGCGATGTTGAGTGCGAGACCAGGTGTCGCCCGCTCGTCGGAGTGCAGGTTGCTCATGCCTTTGACGTGAACGAGGTATTTTTCCGAATCTCTGCCTATCTTCTGCGCTGCCCGGATCGGACCCTCGGCAAGCGCTTCGCCCAGCCAGGTCTTCCTCTGGCAGATGCGGTGGATCATTTCAAGCACGGCCTCGCCGTTGCCGAATCTCAGATCGACGCCGTCCGTGTCCTTGCTGGTCAGGATGCCGTAGTCGTACAAGCTCCATGGCCCAGGCAATCATGCTGCCTATCTCCAGGTTGTCAACGCCGTACTGGTCGACAAGGTGATTGGCACAGAGCAGGGTTGCTGCATCCGTACAGCCCACCTCGCAACAGAACCCGCCCTGGGAGGTATACTCAGGACCCTCATCGTACTTTCCTACCAGGCCGAACTTCTCGGCCAACGGGCTCTGCGGTATCTTATATTTCGCACGGCAGTGCACCTGACAGTTAAAGCATGCCGTCATATTGTACTCACCACACGTTTCCTTTGATATCTCGTCAAGATGTTCCGGCTCGATGTCATCAGCATAGCGGAGCTGGTTGTACTGGAAGTTGTTGGTCCGCACACCACCCCATGAGTTGGTTGCTCCCCAGATGAACGGTGTTCCGAGGGTACCCATAGTCTGGTTAACCTTGGCACTTGTGATCAGATCGATGAACCTCTTGTTGTACTCCAGGGCCTGCGTGGGGTGAGCGATCTTTATATCCATCGTGCCTCTCGCCGCAACGCACTTCAGGTTCTTCGAACCCATGACGGCGCCCATGCCTGTCCGGCCGGCTGAATTCTTGATACCGGTCATGACGTTCGCGTAGCGTACCAGGTTCTCGCCCGCAGGGCCGCAGACTGCAAACTTGATGTCCTCGTCGTCCATCTCTTTCCGGATGGCCCACTGCGTATCGGTTACGCTCTTTCCCCAAACATTCGAGGCATCACGTATCTCGATCTCACCGTTGTGCACCCAGAGGTAGGACCGGCTTTTCGGCCTTGCCCAGGAATACCAGGTGGTGGTAGCCGGCAAGCGCCAGCTCTGCCGCGAAGAAGCCGCCCATATTGGTGCTGCCGATCATGTTGGTAAGGGGCGATTTCCCCATCACGTCCGTCCTGGACGTTGCGGACGCCATGGTTGCTGCGAGCATGCCGATGCCTATCACCAGAACGTTGTCAGGACCGAGTGGATCAACGCCGGGCTTCAGGTAGTTATAAAGCAGGTACGCGTTCATTCCCCGTCCCCCGAGGTACTTCTTCCGCACATCGATGGGGATGGGTTTTGACTCTATTTCACCCGTTGTAAGATTGATAATCCCTACCTTTCTGTTCAACGCCATGTTACTTTTCCTCCTTCTTCGCCATTTTCTTTGCCATGGCCTCCTCAGCCAACCGCTCGCTCGTTTCCCAGACCGGTCCCCTTACTCTCGGGAAGCCTGCCTTTACCCATGCAACGCGCCACTCGGAGCCGCATTTCGCGCATTTAACCGTCGCCTGGCCGGGTTGAGCCGAAAGCCTGGACGTGCAGCTTGGATTGAGACATCTGAACTGGCCATACGTCCTGGTCTGCGCAACAGCTTCTTGTGTAGATAGTTTTTCTTCTGCCATCGTCGCCCTCCTGTCAAAAAAGTAGTTTATACATTCGGTCTACTATCTCTTACTGTCAGCTACGCTGCCTTACGGGCTTTGTAAGCCTTATAAGCCTGGTTCAGAAGCACCATCGGATGCACGATCTTGAGACCGGTGCCTTCCTGGATACGTAACCCGCACCCTCCGCATTCTGTCACGACCGCTTCGGCTCCCGACTTCTTTGCCTCTTCCCACACCTTCTGGGCGATCTCGACCGAGCGTTTATAGTTCTGCTTCTTCATGCCGTACGAACCGCTTAAACCGCAGCAGTTATAGTTCGTCCCAACTACCTCTATCCCCGGAATCAACTTCAGGAGGTCGAGCGGCTCTTTCGTCAAGCCCTGCACCTTCAAATGGCAAGGGTTGTGATAAAAGACCTTCAGCGGCACTTCTCCAAAATTGGTGTTAAGCCTTCCCTCCCGGTGCAGACGCAACACATATTCATCCGCATCAAAGACGTGCTCCGATACGTACTTTGCTTCTTCACTGTCAAAGAACTTCCGCCCTTCTTTGCGCAGCATCATGTTGCAGCTCGGGCAGGTCGTGATAACGTCATAGCCCGGCGAGGACGCCGCGTAGAGCGACTTCATGATAAACTGGAAGTTCTTCTCCGCACCCTTCAGATTGGCATTTGCCATCATCGGCATCCCGCAGCATTTCTGCTCGGGCACGAGTACTTCAAAGCCGTTCTCCCTCATGACCTCCACAAAGGCCTGGCCGATTTCAGGTCCATAATAATTGGCCCAGCAGCCGGTGTAATAGACAACCTTGTTACTCACGGGCGCCTCCTTTGAACCAATCCTTGAAGGTGCGACGGTGGAACGTCGGTAAATTGGCCTGGTGGTGAATGCCTGCCGTGAGCTCCATGATCCGCTTCACGATAGGGAGGACTTCCGGCCCAGTTAGCAAGGGGCGCGGTCAGGGTTCCCATTTTGGCAAGGATTTCGGGGTCATCAAGCAGCCTCTTCTTCAGGCTCCTTCCGTGTTTCTGAGCGTAGTCAATCTGAGTCTTCCAGACCAAGGTCGGAACGTCAATCCCAACCGGACACTCCACTTCGCAGCGACCGCAGTGCAGGCACTCGTCAAGGGGTGGCACCTTGCCCTGCAGGAATGAGAGGATATAATTCTTCGGGCTGTAGACCAGGCCCCTTTCGACCATGAGGTGCTTACCGATGGGGCACTGGCGGGCACATGCCCTGCAGTCGATACAGAGGAAGAGGTCCTGATAACCGTTGTTGAGCAACGCAGTCCGTCCATTGTCCAGTATGATGAGATGGACTTCCCTGTCCTCGGACACCTGAAAGCACGGGCAATTCTTCGAAGTTGTACACTTCGGTGGGGTTGGGGTTGAGATCGAGGAGTATGCTTTCAAGGCCGAATATGCCCATCGAGCGCGTGTGAAAAAGGGCTGCCTCTTTATCTTTCAGCACCTTTTCAACACTCACCACCAGTATTATCTTCCTGGCCTGCTCCAGGTCTTTCGAGATGTTTGACATGTGCTGCAGGAAGAAGAGCGTACCATCCTCGGCAGAGGCCGCATTCACGCCGAGTATGGCCACATAATCACGCACTTCCGACGGGTTCAGCCGGTAGAATTGCTTGCGCACCTCGAACGACTCGACCAATCCCCTTCCATGCATGCCGGGCACTGACCAGTAGTCTTCGACTTTCTTCTTGAACGTAGTCGACGTCAAAATTGTTGAATTCGGTGAAATAGCGCAGGTACGTGTTAAAGCCCAGGCACGGAGTTCCGGACGAAGCTCATTCACAACGACGTTTGACTTATTCATCGAGGCCAGGGTTGTGGAGCCGGCGATCTGTCGTATCCGGGAGGCAGCATTCTTTGCGTTCTCCGCAACAGTAACCTTAACGCCGGAAAACTGCTCGAAGGCTCCTTTTCAGTTGATCCAGCAGAGATGCGTGATTGTTCTTCGTGTAATCGCGAATATCTTTCAGACTGACCTTGATGGCGTTCTGAGTCGAGATGTGAATCCTTGTCGGGAGAAGATCCCGGCCGCTCTGCGCTTGCCCTGTTCAGCCGAGGGTTCAATCACCATTATGCCAGGCATCTTTAGCATAGTGTGTTCCATTCCCTCCTGACGATCAGCTTTGGTGTTGTATACGGGAGTGTCGAAGCCATCGGTTTTCTATCGTAAACAGTCTATTTATATCAAGAACGAAATATCTTTGTCAAGCGTTTCCGAAATGCGGCTAATCCGCTGATGCCGCGTCTTGACAACCCTGGCCAAAATCGTGTTCTCTATTAAGAATCATGTATAGTGCTCCCATCATAAAAAGGGTCCTGCAAATCATCCAGTTGATCGTTCAGGAGCATAAGCAGCATGGTGTGACCCAGATATCCCAGACCTTGTCTATCAACAAAAGCACCGTGTTTGGTATCTTGAAGGCTTTGCAGGCAGAGGGTTTCGTCGTCAAGGACCCGGCCACCAAGAAGTACACGATGGGCCCGGGACTCTTTGAGCTTTCAGCCACGATATTCAAGCGCACAGACCTCGCCAGCCTCGCGCACCCTTTCCTTGAACAGCTGGCGGAACGGGTCGGAGAAACGGTGATACTGGGGGCAAGGCAAGAGAATTACGTCAAGTTCCTGGATGTGATTGAGGCCAAAAAGGACCTCAAGATCTCCTCCCATGTCGGGGCGAAGATCCCCCTCACTGCCGGCGCCACCGGTAAGGTCATCCTTTCCTTCATGGAAGACAGCAGAAATCGCGAGCCTGTTCAGAGAAAAGGGTCTGCCGCAGTTCACGGAGAAGAGCTTCACGGACCTCAATCTTTTCCTCGGCGAGATCGTGAAAGTCAGGAAACAGGGTTATGCACTCGATTTTGACGAATACCTCAAAGGCACTACGGCGGTCGCAGCGCCCATCCGTGCAGGGAAGCGGCTCATAGGGATTGTCTGGGTCGTATGTTTCACGAGCGCAACCGATGACAAGAAGGTTGCTGAGATCGTCGAACAGGTGACAAGCACCACCAAGCTCATCGGCAGGGCAATCGAGTCGGCGATCGTTCCCATCTATTCAGGCAACATCGAGGAGATGATGAGGGTCCTTGTCGGACATGATCAAGGGACCCGACGACACCCAACGCCTCCTTCCGCAACGCGCAAGAAAAATTCTCTAACGAGCCCCTTGGCGAACAATTATTCGCCTCCGTTCCGTTCGGCCCGCGGCAAGGTCACGGTCACCCGCACACCCCCTTCCGGAACGGGCTGCAGGTCGATCTTGCCGTAATGCTTTCTCGCAAGCACTTGTGCTATCGCCAGGCCAAATCCCGTACCGGTTACTTTCGTCGAATAAAAGGGAGCAAATAGGCGCTCCATCTCTTCGGCTTCCAGAGGTGCACCGGTATTAAAGATCTCCACCCGCACGTTGCGTGTGGCACCATCCTCCAAGCGCGAGGAGATTTCAATGAAACCTGTGTCCGGCGCCAACAGCCTCAAAACTGTTCTGAAGCAGATAGTAGAACAGCTGCTGAAGACCATCCGGCGTCTCCTACAGTAAAGCGGGCTTGCTGTTCCAGTTTCACGCTTGACATTTACCTGATTTCTGGTCGCCGGGTCCTCCGCGCGCAGCTTCCCCAGAACAAGCCCTATAAGCTCGTCCAGGTCAAGCTTCTGCACGCGCGGCTCGCCGGCAAATACCTCCATGTAGACCCTTATATCCTGCATCATTCCTTCGAGCCGTTGATTCTCCATGAAGAGCCGTTGAAGGAGATCATATTCCTTGCTCGTTGCATCCATCTTTTTTTGCAGTCTCCGGATGTTGCCGCCAATCACCGTGACAGGATTTCTCACCCTGTCAGCCACCTCCTTCATCACCTCAAGATCGCACCGGGTAGTATGGGTAATGTAAGCTTCGGTCTCAATCAGCAAACAGAGGTCGAGCATTTTACTTATAATGTTCAAAAGGGGAGCGGCCTCATCACGGAGGTATTTCAGACAGCACAATATCGTGGCAGAACTGGCGTATCACGGAGAACCCCAGGTTTGAGAACCTCTGGTCCAGGTTCACCTCGACGTGCCTGACGCCTATGCGCCAGAGGTAGGCAAGCAGGGTATCATCCAGCCGCGTCCTGAAGAAGAATTCAAACCAGGCTGCCCATGCTTTCTTTAGAAACCCGGGGCGTCCTTCATGCTCCAGGATGAGATGTGTCTCAGGGATGTTATCGAACATGTCATAGAAGTGCTGGGCAAATTGATCCTTACGCCGGACAAAGATCTCACGGTAGGGATCCAGCGCTTGAAGATCTGCTCGGAAAGCCCGAGCTTCTCCTTGATAAAGTAAAGCTTCCCGTACGGCACTCCGTCCGAAAGCACTAGGCACCTCCATTATTTCTGTATGATAACATTATAACCATTAGCCGGGGTCATGCATACCTCAGCCTTGCCGGTAAGCCCAAATTCCAAATCGCATTCCAGGATGCTTCGCTATCGCTAGCACTATGGAATTGGTATCGGGCGAGAGCAATTTATCCCGACAGGCATGTTGGCACTGAGCGAGGTATCTTTAAAAAGCAGGCGTCACATGTTACGTTATACGGACACGTTGACAGCCTTCTGCACTGAAAGGGAGCCGAGCATGAAAGGTAGTAGCATCAACACGCTTCGCAACACTTCTATTCTGTCTACTCGTATTGGTTCTTTTGGTCTGCCCCCAGGCACAGAGTCAGACCAGGAGTCGTACCGCTGAGATCACGGTCTTCCCGCCTTCTCTCGCAGACCTTGTCGACATGGTAAAGCCAGGTGTCGTAAATATCAGCGCAACTACTACCGTCAAGGTGCCGGGCAATCCTTTCAGCCATTTTTTCGGCCCTGACGATCAGGGCCCATCGGGTGATTTTTTCAGACGCTACGGGAGTGACGTGCCTGACAGAGAACTGAAGCGCAGGAGCCTTGGCTCCGGCTTCATCATCGACAAAGAGGGCTACATCATCACAAACAATCATGTGGTGGAAAAAGCCGATGAGATTAGTGTCAGGGTGAGCGGGAAAGAGTACAAAGCGCGGACTATAGGAAGAGACCCGAAGACGGACCTTGCTCTGATCAAACTCTCCACGCCGGTTAAGGACCTCCAACCGCTCGCTCTCGGCGATTCGGATAAGATGCGGGTGGGCGACTGGGTCATTGCCATCGGAAATCCCTTCGGCCTCGAGGAGACCGTCACGAAAGGCATCATCAGCGCAACAGGCCGCGTGATCGGCGCAGGGCCGTATGACAACTTCCTGCAGACAGATGCACCCATAAACCCGGGCAACAGTGGTGGACCGCTGCTCAACCTCAAGGGAGAGGTGATAGGGATAAATACCGCAATTGTCGCTGCCGGACAAGGTATCGGCTTCGCCATTCCTATCAACACGGCAAGACTGATCACCTCACAGCTAAGAGAAAAGGGGACAGTCACCCGTGGCTGGGTAGGTTTGGTGCTGCAGAGCATAACCCCTGAGATGGCTCAGACCTTGGGCCTCAAGGAGACAACCGGCGTCCTGGTATCGGATGTGCTGCCAGGGGGACCGGCTGACAATGCAGGCATTCAAAGAGGCGATGTCATCACCAATTTCAATGGCAAAGAAGTGAGAAACACGTCCGATCTCTCCCGCCTTGTAGCAGAGACCCCGATCGGAACGAACAGTCACTGTCCGTGTACAGCGAAAAGGCGCACAGCAAGACGTGGCACTCAAGGTTGCAGAAATGCCCGTAGAGTCCGTTGGCCCCGGCCGCACGCACACAGACACGAACCGATCTCGGCATGAACGTCGACAACATACTGGAGAAGTACCAGCGCCAGTTCCAATTAAGGGACCGGACGGGCGTGGTGGTTGTGAGTGTGGCCTCGGGAGGTGCGGCTGAACAGGCGGGGATTCAGGCAGGTGATATCATTAAAGAGATGAACCGCTTTTCCGTCCGGAACCTGAACGATTACCGGACGATCGTCAGGCAGGTCAAGAGTGGTGCGTCCCTGCTCGTCCTGATAAAGAGGGCAGGGAACACGTTCTACGTTGCGATGAGCGTGCCGTAGAAGGACAGGGTCAGCCTGGGCAAGGGTCCACGGGTTCCAGGGGGCCTGGGTCAAGGGTCCAGGGAAAAGATGCGGACGGAAGACGGCTGGACCGGTTTGGCTTGTTCCACTGGTTCCTTTGGTTGGATTGGTTTGGGCTGAAGGGCGCAACGGACCAAATAGACTGGAGACACTGGGCCTTACTAGAAGATGTACCCCGTAGTTCACGGGTATCCTCTCAAGGCTAAGTTCGCGGTCTCTCACTTATACAGCAGATTCGGAAGGAACGTACAGATCGACGGGAAGATGAACAACAGAATTCCTACGAAAACGAGAGACAACAGGAACGGATAGACCCCGGCGTAGATCACGCTGAATGGTGTCTTGGTAATATTCTTGACGACAAACACGTTGATGGCCACGGGAGGAATAACCACCCCGACCATAACGGTTATGGCTATGATCATCCCGAACCACATGGGGTCATACCCGAGCTTGATGATAGCAGGATAGAATATCGGCGTCGCAAGGATCATGAAGGCCAGGTCATCGATGAACGAACCACCGAGCAAGTAAAAGATCGATATGATGATCATGATGATCCAGTGCGGCAGAGGCAAGCCCGCAATCCACTCAGCGGCCAGCATGGGAATATTGGTCACGGCGATGAAATGGCCGAGGACGGCGGAGCCGGCAATGAGCATGATGACCATACAGGCGGTACGAAGAGATTCATCGACTGATTTTACAAACTCTTTCCATCCGAGGACTCCGTTTTCAGCAAGGGCCAGGACAATGACCGCCGAGCAACCGATGCTCCCTGCTTCCGACGGCGTGAAGAAACCTTTCAAAAGCCCGCCGATGACAACACAAAAGATGATGACCGGCCAGGCGACATCCGGGAGTGAGGCAAATCGCGCAGGCCACGTCGACTTCTCGGCCCTCGGTGCGATGGCGGGATTCATCTTGGCCCATCCGATGATGATCAGCATAAAGCAGAAGCTGATCATAAGGCCCGGAATGAGCCCTGCCATGAACAACCTGCCAATCGACTGCTCGGTGATGACGCCAAAAACGATCAGCGTGACGCTGGGCGGGATGAGAATGCCCAGAGTACCAACCGTGGCGACAATACCGGTGGATAATCTCTTGTCGTAGCCGAAACGGTCCATTTCCGGCACTGCCACACTGGCAAACGTTGCCGCGGTGGCAGGAGACGAGCCGCAGATGGCCTTGAAAATAGTGGCCCCCACAACTGTCGCGATGGCCAGGCCACCCGGGATGTGTCCTATGAACCGGTTCGCCGCTTCAAAGAGCTTTTTCGCTATGCCCGAGTTAAAGGCGATCTGTCCCATAAAGATAAAGAGGGGGATGACGGTAAAACCGTATGACGCGAGCGAATCAAAGAAAGTCCTTGGCCAGCAGATTGAATGCAGCGGGCAACGCAACCAGATACGCGAACCCGACAAAACCCATGATTGCCATACAAAAGGCGAGTTCTATGCCCGTGAGGAAAAGCAGAAGCAGCACTGCCATAGCTATGAGCCCGACGACTACCTCATTCATATTCGCCTCCCGCGATTTTCATCATGTCCACGATCAAGACAAAAACCTGTACGAAGAAGGCAAAACCGATTCCGTATGCAACAGGATAGAAAGGAAGCTGCAGTGTCAGCGAAACCTCGCCGGACCTGTACATATCCGTGGCCATCTTTAAAAGGTTCCAGGCCGTGAAGAGGAAAAGCACGATTGACATGATTCTCGTCGCGTAGTTGAAAATATCTTGCGTTTTCTTGGGGAACTTCTGGTAGAAGAAATCGACGAATATCTGGCCACGCACCCAGGAGGTGATAGGCACTGAGAATCCTATGACTATCCCTCCTGATAAGGCCACCATCTCATAGGTGCCGATAATGGGTCTGGAAAAAATCCTGAGGATCACATCGAAGGTGGTAAGGAGCATCATAAACACGAGGAAGACCCCGGCCACCACCTGCATGACCCGACTGAGCCCATAAATAACGCCCTTGAATCCGCCGCCCTGCATGGCCTCTCCTTTCGAGACTTTTTGCACAAGATATATTTAATCCCGCTTTGTTGTCAAGGCAATTCTTTAAGGGATTGTATGCAGTTTCCGCAGTCTTACCGTCTGAGTCGAAGCATCCTCGTATTTACTCAGCCGCCAAAAGATGGTAAATAGAGTTTAGTGGAAATAACCGGTGCGATCCTGGCAGGGGGCAGGTCGAGAAGAATGGGGAGGGATAAGGCCACCCTGCCATTCAAAAACAAGCCCCTCATAACGTACGTTCACGGGATCGTAAGGCAGGTTTTGCCGGAGGTATTCATTATTTCAAAGCACCATACAGCGATTGAAGGCATTGAGTCCCCTATCTTCAAGGATATAACTCCAAAAGAAGGTTCGCTGGTGGGCATTGCGTCGGCACTGCTCTACGCAACGACCGACTATGTATTCGTGGTCGGTTGCGACATGCCCTTCATACGGAAGGAGACGATCGTCTACATGATGGAGCAGGCCCATGGTCGAAGATATTGTCATACCCCGGACAGACGCGGGATATGAGCCTCTTCACGCCGTGTACAACAGGTCTTGTCTGCCGCACATACTTCGAGCAATCGATCGTAACAGGATAAAGATCACCGACCTCTTACCTTTTCTCTCGGTCAAAGTGGTGAACGAGCCGGCGCTCTTTGTTAACAGAGGTGTCTCAATATTTACAAACATCAATACCGAGGAGGACCTTGCTCTTGCAGAACGCCTCATCTCAGAGCGTGACGATACGGGAGATGAAGGAGTCTGATCTCGAAGAGATTCTCGCGATAGAAAAAGTATCCTTCGCAGACCCCTGGTCGCGCAGACTCTTCAAGGAAACGCTCTCGTTCCCGCATTCCGTCAATTTTGTGCTTCAGGGGGCAACCGGCGCTCTGCTGGGCTACATCAACTTTTATCTTATAGGAGAAGAGGGCCACCTGCTTAATCTTGCCATACATCCGAACTGGCGAAAAAAGGGCCTTGCCGCACAGCTCTTAAACCACGCCATTGACTTCCTCAAGCGCAAGAATGCAGCCCATTTTTTCCTGGAAGTACGGGAAGGCAACCTGGATGCGATCCGTTTATACAGCAAGTTCGGTTTCGAACACATAGGAAGGCGAAAACGTTATTACGTTGAGACTAACGAGGATGCATTGGTGATGCATCTGGTCTGTGGGAGTTAACGACATGTACGACATAGAAGGCGTGATCCGAGAGAACCTGCTTATCTGTCGGGATTTCTACCGATGCAAGATTGAACTCGCCAGACCCATGGGCAAGGTAATCCCGGGCCAGTTTATCATGCTCAAGATTCCCTCGGCCGAGATCTTTTTGAGGCGGCCGTTCAGCATATACGACTGCGCGAAACAGACAGTCACCATTCTCTACAAGGCAGTGGGCAAGGGTACCAGAGCTTTAGCCTCTGCGAGCCGAAAAGAGCGCGTGATGGTGCTCGGGCCTCTGGGTCATGGTTTTCAGGTGCATCAAGGCTACACGCCCGTGCTCGTGGCGGGCGGCATCGGCATAGCGGGCCTTCACCTGTTGTGGAAACAGTTAAAGAAGAAAACGTGCTTCTTTTACGGATGCTCCAGCGAGCAGGAAATTCCTCTCCTTGGAGGAATAACTCAAAAGATGACCCATGGAGATCCCCGCGTCTGCACGCTGGATGGCTCTACAGGTTTCTGTGGGAATGTTGTCCAATTGCTCGAGAACTCTCTGCCCCTGCTCGGAGAAAGACCTTATGTTTACGCGTGCGGTCCGCAACCCATGTTCGCAAGCCTGAAAGCTCTCCTTGCGGAAAAAAAGGTACCCTGCCAAGTACTCGTAGAAGAACGCATGGCGTGCGGACTCGGCTTATGCTTCGGATGTGTGAAGAAAACTCTTGACGAGGCCGAACCTTACAAAAGGGCCTGCGTCGAAGGACCGGTGTTTGATTTATGGCAACTCTCTCTATAGATCTTTTCGGAAAAACGTTAAGAAATCCGGTCATGAATGGCTCGGGCACGCTGGGCTATGGCCGTGAGATAGAGCCCCTCTGGTCCGTTGATACGCTTGGGGCTTACGTTACCAAAGGTCTGTCCCTCAAGCCACACCATGGCAATCCACCTCCCCGAGTCTGGGAGGAAGGTCAAGGCATGCTCAACAGTATCGGGCTCCAGAACGTAGGGCTCAAAAGATTTTTCGCTGAGCATTTCCCATTGTTCAGGAAAAGAAATACACCTATAGTCATTAACTTCTTCGGCTTTACGGATGAGGAATATATCGAGTGCGCGGCCAGCATAGAACCGGACCCCCTCATCGTCGCCCTTGAAATCAATCTCTCCTGTCCCAACGTCACCAAGGGAGGCATATGCATGGGGAAGGAGGCCCAGGGCGTATTTTCCATTATCAAGAGAGTAAAGGAAAGGACTCCGATACCGCTGATCGCCAAGCTAACGCCGGAGGTGGCCGATATCGTCGAGATCGCCCAAGCCGCTGTCAGCGCCGGTGCCGATGGCATAACCCTGATCAACACGATGCCCGGGGCTGCAATAGATTTCCACACGAGCCGCATAGCATTTCGGGGCGGGCTTTCAGGACCTGCCCTGAAACCGATCGCCTTCAAAGCCGTGGCAGATGTCTCCCGGAGCGTATCCGTGCCAGTGATAGGAGCAGGCGGCATCATGGATCATGAGGATGCCATTCGGTTTCTCATGGCAGGGGCGCGAGCCGTCCAGGTGGGCACGGCTACCTTTGTTGACCCGTTCGCCATACCCAAAATTCTGGCGGGACTCGCCGCTTACATGGATGAACATGGGCTTCCTCGGTTGAGTACGTTCCTTGGCGCGGCACATGCTTAAAATAGCTCAGTGTGAAGAGACCCTTGTCAGGGCCATCGAGACCCGGCTCGGTCTGCCGTCTCTCATCGCCCGTATCCTCGTTGCCCGGGGCGTGCGCTCGCCCGAGGCTGTTGAAGCCTTCCTTTCGCCAAAGCTCGAGACCCTTTCCGATCCCCTTCTTGCTCCCGGACATAGAGAAGGGCGTGGCTAAGACAGTCGAAATGATTGAGGGCAAAAGGAGGATCGGTCTCTTCGGGGACTATGACGCGGATGGCATCACATCAGTTGCGCTGATGAAGAACTTCCTGAAACAGGTGGGCATCGTTCCGGACGTATGTCTCCCGACACGGCGGGACGGGTACGGGCTCAGCCTGGAGGCGATAAAAACGTTCAGCGAGAAATCGATTGACCTCCTGATCTGCGTCGATTGCGGGTCGTCAAACAGGAGCAGAGATAGAGGCAGCGCATCAGCTTGGCATGCAGACGATCGTGATAGACCACCACGAGCTTGCCGATACACCGGCTCAACCATACGCCCTGATCAATCCGAAAAGAGAGGGGTCGCTCTTTCCCACGAGGGAACTGGCCGCATGTGGCGTCACCTTCTTTTTCCTGCTTGCGCTCAGGCGGGCCCTTTCTGAACGCGGCCTATTGCGAGGCACCATAAATCTGAAGAAGGAAATGGACCTGGTCGCCGTGGGCACGGTTGCCGATATGGTGCCCTTGACCGGCGACAACCGGCTGCTGGTGAAATTTGGTCTTGAGACCATGCGGCAGAAGCCGAGGCCATGGGTCAAGGCCTTCGTCAAGAAACATATAGTCCGCAAAGGGCACGTAGACGAGCTGACCTTGGGCTTCGGCATCGCTCCGCGGATCAACGCAGCGGGACGCGTCTCTGACCCGGAAATTGCGCTCGCCTTTCTCACCACTGACCGGGAAAGCGAGGCTGAGGAGCTTCTTTCAAAACTGAACGAGGCAAACAGAAAGAGGCAGAACATTGAAGAAGGCATTCTCAAGGATGCGGTGGCACAGCTTGAGACCGAAGGGCTTGGCCGGGAGAATTCAGTGGTACTTTTCCAGGAGGACTGGCCAATAGGGGTCCTTGGCATAGTGGCACAAAAGCTCGTGGAACGATGCGGTAAGGCTGCCGTTGTTATTACGCGGACTGACAAAGCGTGGAGAGGCTCAGCACGAGGCGTGGAGGGTATGGACCTCCACCGGACGATCGCATCACTCTCTTCCCTTTTTCTCGCTTTCGGGGGACACAAACATGCGTGCGGCATCACACTTTCCGGAGAAAACCTTCTTCTCTTACGCGAAGCATTCGAGCGAGAGGTAAAGGTGAGCCTTAAGGGATTCGTCAGAGAAGTTTACGTCGACGCAGAAGTTGAGTTCGATGATTTGACCAGGGATGTCGTTGAAATCATAGACACGCTCGCACCTTTCGGCATCGGCAACCCACGGCCGAGCCTTTTGCTTCCGCCATCAACCATCTCGGTTAACAATGGCTTCGCACGAGTAACCGACGATAAGAACAGGACCTGGCACGGGTCGATTCAGAGACGTACGCCCCTCCCCGGAGTACCTCTTGCGCGGGTCGTTGCAGCACCCACGATACGAGAGGAGATGGGAGACAAGTTCGTGCACCTGGTGATCAAAGAGTTCCTCCCGGCGGAGTAAAAGACAGGGTCCCTACGGGATGCTTCCTTACAGGATGCTTCGCTAGTGCTATCAAGGGGTGTGAGCCTGTTGCCCAAACAACCCTTAGCTACCGGAACGATGGGCGTACAGGTTGAGAGGTACATGAAGAATCGGGTGAGCATGTCAGTTATCGAGAGCACCTACTACTCGTGTATTCAGGAAGAAGGAAGAGGATTGCGCATTACCGCTTGAAAGCTGGAACGGGGGCTATCCATAAAGCACCTTCATGATCGTCTTTGCTATGTCCTGCTCTGCAAACCACTTAATTGCAAAGGCTTTGATGCCTAGTTCCGATTAACCCCGACTGACAGCGAGGGGCCGAACGCAAGTCAAGCCCTGCCCCTCTTTACGCTACCCGCTCCTCAATAAGGGGCGGTTAAGGATTTGGCAAAGTGGCCATCCACCTGCTTGCTCGTATCGATATCTTTCTTCAGCATCTTGTAGTCCTTCATGATCTTGTAGGTCTTTTCCAGACCATAGGTGTATATGACAGGAGGGTTGTCGAACTGGGGAAGCACAAACGGCTTCTTGTAGGAATCATCCTTGAGCTTATTGTATTTTGAATATACCCTGACTGCTTCAGCAGGGTTTTCGATAATAATCTGTCGCGCCTTGGCAAGCCCCTGGACGAACTTTGTGACCGCTTCTGGATGCTTCTTGATGAAATCCGGCTTGAACCACCATCCACAGGAATTCCAGAGGTACTTGCTCGTGGTAGCCGTATGCACAACGCGGATTTCATCGCCGAGACGAGCTTCCGTCGGGGGCGAGGAAAAGATGATATCCACCCTGCCGCTCAGCAGCATTGAAAGGCGATCTGCATCGGTTGTGGTCGTGATCAGAGTAGCCTTGATATGGTTCTGGTCCAGATCATACTCCAGCGCCAGCCGTGGATTAGAAGGCTTTGGGACGGTGGCTATGGTCTTGCCTTCGAAATCCTTTAGACTCTTTACCGGAGATTTAGCGAGAACGGCATAATCGAAAGTCCGGTTACCGATGCCCGAGACCATCACCATATCGAGCCCCTTGTCAATCAGGGTGAGGGCGGTTTCGGACGGAAGAAATGCTCCATTCATGTCATCTTGTGGCAAGAGACTGTTGCGCGTAGGACCACTCGCAATGTCGACCGTTTCAACATCGAGTCCCAGCGCATCGAAGTACCCCTTCTCAATGGCAATGGGAAGGTCCATCAGAAAGTCGAGGTAAGATGTGTAGATGATCTTTATCTTCTCCCGGCCGGCAGCCGAAGCACTTCCCGATAAGAGAAATGCAAACACTACTGTAAAAGCGATAATAAGTCTCCACCCGTAGATCGTTCTCTTCTTCGCTATCATCTCTTTAGCCTCCATTGGTCTTTATATAGTTTCACAATTTTCATCAGTCAGAAATCGTCTTCCCCTTACGCCAGGGCATGATTACTCTCGACAGATACTGCATAAGAACATCTATGTAGTAGCCGAGCACGCCAAGGGTGAGAAGGGTTGCAAACATCGTGGGCATGTCAAGGCTTGCCCGCGATTCTTCGAGAAGATAGCCCAGGCCGTTATTGCCTGCGATAACCTCAACCATGACGAGCACCAGAAGCGACGTTGTCACGGCAAGTCTGATCCCGGCAAAGATGGACGGCATAGCCGCGGGAAGGATCACGGTCCACATGATCTGCCATTGACTGGCACCCATGGACCGGGCGGATTTGACATAGGCATTGTCCACGTTCTTGACCCCTTCAATGGTCGGGATAACGGTAAAAAAATAGGAGCTGAACGCAATGAGCAATACTTTGGCCGTATCACCGAGACCGAACCAGACAATGAACAATGGCGCTAAAGCCGTCTTGGGAATAGATCTGACAAAGTTTATGGGCAGGTCGAAGAAATCATCCCAGAATCGCGACCAGCCCATCACTACCCCGGAAGCGACGCCCAGAAAGCTTCCCAATAGAAAACCACCCAGGCTTCTCTTCAGGCTCACATAGGCGTGCATGGGCAATGTGCCGCTTTTCAGTAGCTCGGCAAACTCCCTGATAATAGATTGGGGATCGGGGAGTATAAATGGCGACAGGTGGCCGAATCTTATGATCGCCCACCAGAGAGCCACCAGAGCTATCGGAAAGATGATCTTTCTGGGAAGAGCCCGGTTCACTGTCCCACCCCCAGAGCAGCCTCACCGGGATAGCTCACTTCACCCGCATCGCGCACCTGCTCCTGTCCGCCGTTGAGAAGCCCTCGAATCTTCGCTTCTTTCATTCGGAAACCGGCGTCCAGCCGAACAGAAGTATGCCGCGGTCGTTCCAGCTCAACTTCTACACAGGCACTGATCGTCCCCGGAAGGGAGGACATGACAAAAACACGATCCGACAGAAAGATCGCTTCGCTAATGTCATGGGTAACGAATATGACCGTAATGCCCGTCTTTTGCCACAGACCCAGAAGCTCCTGTTGGCAATTCTCTCGTGTTTGGGCATCCAGGGCCGCGAAGGGTTCATCCAGTAGAAGGATATCCGGATCATTCGCCAGCGCCCTGGCCAGGGCAACTCGCTGCTGCATGCCTCCGGAAAGCTCATGGGGATAATATTTTTCGAATCCGTTGAGTCCGACGATGTCAATGTATTTCCGGCATACGCGGGTCCTTTCTTTCCGGTCGATTTTGTGAATCTTAGGACCATATTCAATATTCTTTTGAACCGTGAGCCAGGGGAAAAGGGCGTAGTGCTGAAAGACGATGGCACGATTAGACGGACTCTTCTCGATGGGGAGACCATCTATGAGTATTTCGCCACTGGTTTTCTCCTGGAGCCCGGCAATAATTTCAAGCAGTGTCGTCTTACCGCACCCGCTCGACCCCACGATCGACACGAACTCCCTGGACGCAACCTCCATTTCCACGCGGTCGAGGGCCAGAAGGCTGCCGCGCTTGCTATTCCTGAACTCCTTGCATAAGTCTCTGATTTCCAGTTTCATGAAGCACCATGGGGACGCTCTGGAACGATCGCCGAAAAGTACATACGCGCACCTCAGTAGTAACCGTGGGTGTAGAGAGCCGTCGCCACAGCCTCGACATTCTCGAACGGCGTGTCAGGGGGAAGCTCACAGGCAGGCATCAGCATAAAGCCTCCCGGATGGTTCATACCGACTCGAAGGCATTTCCGCACTTCCTCAAAAACCTGCTCAGTAGAACCCGCCTGCAGGACGCCGGTATCGATATTGCCGGCAAGGATATATTTGTCGCCGAGGCCCTTGCTTGTCTCTTCCAGATCCATCTCGTGTCCCACGGAAAATACGGTTCTCGGAGGAAAGCCCATGGTCGCGAAGTGCGGGAGATTTGCCGTGTGGTCACCACACAGGTGGACAACAATGTTGCGAACCCCGGCGGCAAGGTAATGCGCGAGAATCTCCGAGATGTACGGTTTCGCAAAACGTTCGAACGCCTGCGCGGAGATCAGCTGGTTCGACTCCACGGGAACCGAGCACTGGACGCTGCAGTTCTCGCCCCCATACCGGCGGAGCGTGATGTCTGCCGAGCGGATCAGGAAGTCAGTCACCTTCCGCTGCAGTTTGTGGGCAGCCCCTGGATAGCGGATGAACCATTTGAGGAAATCGGTCGTGCCAACAATCGCGGCTGACAGCGTGGTCGGCGTGCCTCCGGGCAGCGACGCGGGAAAACCTTTCTGACGGCTGAGTGTGTTGAAGCGGGCCACGAGTGGATTCATGCCCGCGGTCTCCGGGTCCGGATCGGGAAGGGAGTCCACTTCGGCAGGACTGCTGATCAGCGGGGCGGCGGACTGAGGGGCGGCAAAGCGATTGCCGTCCGGCCAGATCACGCTCCCACCGAACTCCCATGCCCCTCGATCAGCCCATCCGTACGTAGGACGGGTAGCCATCCAGGGATAGGTCTCCATGAGGTGTAATCCCGCAGCGAAGGCTTGTTCCGGGCTCCTGTAAAACTCTCCCCGGTCGATGCCATGGCACCGGGCACTGAACCCTAGTGAAAAGGGATTGAAAGGAACCCTATCGATGGGGCTGTTGGAAATCAATCCCATGAGTCTCTCTTTGGGCGTCTTCGTGTCTTTGTCAGCAAAATTGATCATGATCAGTCACATTTCCTTTCTATCCTGCAGGGAGCGCACTGAGCCACCGAAAGCCGGATGTAGGATCGAAGTATTCGTTCTCACAGCTGGCGCAATGCCTACAAGACGGTCTGTTTCAATCACAACAAGGAGGGAAGAGGAAAGTGCAAGAAGACTTAAGGACGGTAAAACTGAAATACGTGCGGAATGCATGCCTCTTTTCTCCTGCTCCTCCCGTTGAGCCGAGACCTAACCTAGGCCTCTCAGGGCCACATGCGGCCCCTCACATAAGAGAAAAGGGCGATGGGTATTCACTCAAGGCGTCACCTGCTTCCTGCGATATCGATAAGAATGTGACAAATATATATACAGGATTTCTATATGTCAAATCGAAAACATTCATATATATTCTTCTGTCGATTTCCATACGGAATATCTAAAAGGCGTTGACGTATTAATCGGTGCCCACATCCCAGTAAGGCACATTACCAATCATAAGAGTGAAACCGCACGAGCATGAACGTTTAATGTTCCAGGAACACAGGTGGTAACCAAGTCACCTACGAATCCGCAGTCCTAGAGTTCGCTAAGCATTGAACATTACCAGCACAAAGAGAGCACTTCGATTGGAACAATGGCCCGCCCCCCAAAAAACTGGTCCAGATGGTGAGGCATACCCTGGGGTTAATGTGATACCGGGAGGCGGGAAAGGTAGAAGAAAGACTTCACACCGGAACAGATCGTCACCGCGCTCCTTGAAAGAGGTGGCCTAATAGTATGATCCGGAAGATTGCATGGATTTATTTGCATGGATTTGTCTTGACTAATCGGGGTCAGTACAGTATTTGTTGTTTTATTGGCAAGGATACTTTTGGTGCAAGCATTGCTAAACAAGGGCTTGCAAGACATTTAGTGGCTGTTGAAAGTTCTAATAGCGACTTTTCCGGCTTCTCCGGTTTGGGAGGATCAAGATGGCCAAGGAAACAATGACCGGCATATGTGGCATTTGCCCCGGCGGCTGCGGCGTGAATGTGGTACTGGTCGACGGCAAGGTTGAGAAGATTTCGCCCATCAAGGACCATCCCATCGGCGTGGTGTGTGTTCGAGGACTTCATTCAAAGGAAATCATTTATTCCAGGGACAGGCTGAAGTACCCTTTGCTCCGGGTGGGTGAAAAGGGTGAAGGAAACTTCGAACGGATCACCTGGGATGAGGCCATAGATCGTGTTGCCCATGCCTTTCAGAAAACCAGGGATGCATACGGCGCACCAGCCGTCATGAGCTACTTTGGCCGTGGCAGTTTCGAATCAAACGTTCTGGATGTCTTTGGAACCCCGGACCCTCCCATGCAGGGCGTCAGCGGCTTTTTGTACCCTTTTGGCTCGCCCAACGGCGCGGGTGTTTCTTCGGTTTGCGCTGTGTCGTATAGCCTCCTCGCCGCACTACCGACCATCGGAACCCCAATGCATGCGCTGTACCCGGACTTTGAGAATACGGATCTGGTAGTCATATGGGGGACTAATCCCCCCACAGATTCCCCTCCGGATAAGGTCAAGAAGGTCCTCGCCTCGAAAAAGCGGGGCGCGAGGGTTGTCGTGATCGATCAAATGCGATCCCACATGGCCAAACTTGCGGACCAATGGATCGGCATCCGCTCCGGCACGGATGGGGCATTGGCCCTGAGCATGATGCAGGTCATTGTGAACGAAGGACTTTATGACGAGGCATTTGTACGGGAGTGGACTACAGGCTTTGAGGATCTTCGAGACTACGTGCAACAATTTTCCCCGGAAAAGGCTGAAAAGATTACCCGCGTGCCCAGGGAGACTCTTTGAGCTGGCTCGATCCATAGCCGGGGCCAAAGGCGCCTCGCTGCACATGTACACGGGACTGGAGTACAGCAACTGCGGCGTTCAGAGCATTCGGGCCGCGCTATGCCTTTGGGCCATAACCGGCAACCTAGATGTGCGTGGTGGGCTGATGTTCAGACCCCGTAGTCCGGCGAAATTCCCCCGGATCAGACTGGACCCACCCCAAGGGGTGAAGCCCATTGGCGCAGACAAGTACCCCTATTTTTGCGATGTGCTCAAATCGGCGCAGTTTATGGAAGCTCCACGGGCTATTTTGCAGGGTGATCCCTATCCAGTCAAGACCCTGTTGATTTTCGGGGCCTCGCTTCTGACCAGCTTGCCTGATCCCGAGATGTGGAAGAAATGCTTTAAACGGCTTGATTTCATGGTGGTGTACGATAGATTCATGACGGCTGACGCCATATACGCGGACATCGTGCTCCCTGCCACCACAAATTACGAGAATCTGGGATATCAGAGGTACCCTGGGGGATACTGTCAGTTGCGGCAGAGGTTGATCGAACCCATAGAAGAGGCGAAGTCCGGCTACGCGTTCTTGACGGCACTGGCCAAGGGGCTGGGGTATGGGCATCTCTTCCCAGCAACAGATGAAGATCATCTAAGATTTGCCTTCGAGACCGGTCCCGTGTCCTTGGAGGAATTGAAGGCGCATCCGGAAGGCGTCAAGTTTGATGCCGGCAGACAGGAATACCGGAAATACGCCAAGGGCCAACTGCGCAAAGACGGTGGACCGGGATTTGATACGCCTTCCGGGAAGGTAGAGCTGGCGTCGAGCCTGTTGGAGAAGTATGGCTATGCTGGCCTGCCTGTATACGTGGAACCCACTGAAGGTCCCCTGGGCAGCCCCGAACTTTACAAGAAATATCCCCTGGTGTTCAATAGCGGGGCCAGACTTCAGTCGGCGTTTCGATCACAGCATTTGAACATCCCGGGGCTGTTGAAGCTGCAACCGAAACCGCAAGTTCTTATTCACCCCGTGGATGCGAACGCGAGGGGAATTGAAAACGGGGACCGGGTCTGGGTGGAGTCTCCCAGGGGTCGGGTGGGCTTTTGGGCCAAGGTGACGGGGGACGTGATGACCGGACAGGTGGAGGTGAACGTGGGCGGAGGGAGCCCCATCCATCCAGAG
>CAWGEZ010000040.1:0-22385 GCA_963821605.1 uncultured delta proteobacterium
TACTCGTGTATTCAGGAAGAAGGAAGAGGATTGCGCATTACCGCTTGAAAACTGGAACGGAAGGCTATCCATCAAGTACCTTCCGGATCGTCTTTGCAGTCTCTGCTTTGCGAGCGGCTTAGTCGCAAAGGCGTTAATACCTCGTTCCGATCAACCCCGATTGACTGCGAGGGGCCGAACATAAGTCGAGCCCTGCCCCTCCATACGCTACCCACTCCTCAATAAGGGGCGGACAGAGACTTGGCAAAGCGGCCATCCACCACCTTGCTCGTATCGATATCTTTCTTCAGCATCTTGTAGTCCTTCATGATCTTGTAGGTCTTTTCCAGACCATAGGTGTATATGACAGGAGGGTTGTCGAACTGGGGAAGCACAAACGGCTTCTTGTAGGAATCATCCTTGAGCTTATTGTACTTTGAATATACCCTGACGGCTTCAGCAGGGTTTTCGATGATAATCTGTCTCGCCTTGGCAAGCCCCTGGACGAACTTTGTGACCGCTTCCGGATGCTTCTTGATGAAATCCGGTTTGAACCACCATCCACAGGAATTCCAGAGGTACTTGCTCGTGGTAGCCGTATGTACAACGCGGATGTCATCGCCGAGACGGGCTTCCGTCGGGGGCGAGGAAAAGATGATGTCCACCCTGCCGCTCAGCAACATTGAAAGGCGATCGGCATCGGTTGTGGTGGTGATCAGAGTGGCCTTGATATGGTTCTGGTCCAGATCGTACTCCAGCGCCAGCCGTGGATTCGAGGGCTTTGGAACGGTGGCTATGGTCTTGCCTTCGAAATCCTTTAGACTCTTTACCGGAGATTTCGCGAGAACGGCAAAATCAAAAGTCCGGTTACCGATGCCCGAGACCATCACCATGTCGAGCCCCTTGTCAATCAGGGTGAGAGCGGTTTCGGACGGGAGAAATGCTCCATTCATGTCATCTTGCGGCAAGAGACTATTGCGAGTAGGACCGCTCGCAATGTCGACTGTTTCAACATCGAGTCCCAGCGCATCGAAGTATCCCTTCTCAATGGCAATGGGAAGGTCCATCAGAAAGTCGAGGTAAGATGTATAGATGATCTTTACCTTTTCCCGGCCGGCAGCCGATGCACTTCCCGAAAAGAGCAATGCGAACATTACTGTAAAAGCGATAACAAGTCTCCACCCGTAGATCGTTCTCTTCTTCGCTATCATCTGTTTAGCCTCCATTCGTCTTTTTATGGTTTCAGGATTTTCATCAGTCAGAAATCGTCTTTCCCTTACGCCAGGGCATGATCACCTTCGACAGATACTGCATAAGAACATCTATGTAATAGCCGAGCACGCCAAGGGTGAGAAGGGTTGCAAACATCATGGGCATGTCCAGGCTTGCCCGCGATTCTTCGAGAAGATAGCCCAGACCGTTATTGCCCGCGATAACCTCAACCATGACGAGCACCAGAAGCGATGTTGTCACGGCAAGTCTGATCCCGGCAAAGATGGACGGCATGGCCGCAGGGAGGATCACGGTCCACATGATCTGCCATTGACTGGCACCCATGGATCGGGCGGATTTGACATACGCATTGTCCACGTTCTTGACCCCTTCAATGGTCGGGATAACGGTAAAGAAGTAGGAGCTGAACGCAATGAGCAATACTTTGGCCGTATCACCGAGACCGAACCAGACAATGAACAATGGTGCTAAAGCCGTCTTGGGGATGGATCTGATAAAGTTTATGGGTAGGTCGAAGAAATCATCCCAGAAGCGTGACCAGCCCATCACTACCCCGGAAGAGACGCCCAGAAAGCTTCCCAACACAAAACCACCCAGACTTCTCTTGAGGCTCACATAGGCGTGCATGGGTAAGACACCGCTTTTCAAAAGCTCAGCAAACTCCTTGATAATAGATTGGGGGTCAGGGAGAATAAACGGCGACAGGTGGCCAAATCTTATGATTGCCCACCAGAGAGCCACCAGAGCTATGGGAAAGACGACTTTTCTGGGAGAAACCCGGTTCATTGTCCTACCCCCAGAGCAGCCTTACCGGGATAACTGACTTCTCCGCATCGCTGCACCTGCGCTGGCCGCCGTTGAGAAGCGCTCGAATCTTCGCTTCTTTCATGCGGAAACCGGCGTCCAGCCGAACAGAAATATGCCGCGGGCGTTCCAGCTCGACTTCTATACACGCACTGATCGTCCCCGGAAGGGAGGACATGACAAAAACACGATCCGACAGGAAGATCGCTTCGCTAATGTCATGGGTTACGAATATGACCGTAATGCCCGTCTTTTGCCACAGACCCAGCAGCTCCTGTTGGCAGTTCTCTCGTGTTTGGGCATCCAGGGCTGCGAAGGGTTCATCCAGCAGAAGAATATCCGGATCATTCGCCAGCGCCCTGGCCAGAGCAACGCGCTGTTGCATGCCGCCGGAAAGCTCATGGGGGTAATACTTTTCGAATCCGTTAAGCCCGACGATGTCGATGTATTTCCGGCATACACGGATCCTTTCTTTCCGGTCGATCTTGCGAATTTTAGGACCGTATTCAATATTCTTCTGAACCGTGAGCCAAGGGAAAAGGGCATAGTGCTGAAAGACGATGGCGCGATTAGAAGGACTCTTCTCGATGGGAAGACCATCTATGAGTATTTCGCCACTGGTTTTCTCCTGGAGCCCGGCAACAATTTCAAGCAGTGTCGTCTTGCCGCATCCGCTCGACCCCACGATCGACACGAACTCCCTGGAGGCAACCTCCATTTCCACCCGGTCGAGGGCCAGAAGGCTGCCGCGCTTGCTATTCCTGAACTCCTTGCATAGATCTCTGATTTCCAGTTTCATGAAGCACCATGGTTACGCCCTGGAACGATCGCCGAAAAGCGCATACGCGCACCTCAGTAGTAGCCATGGGTGTAAAGGGCTCTTGCCACAGCCTCTACATTCTCGAACGGCGTGTCAGGGGGGAGCTCGCAGGCAGGCATCAGCATAAAGCCTCCCGGATGGTTCATGCCGACTCGAAGGCACTTCCGCACTTCCTCAAAAACCTGATCGGGGGAGCCCGCCTGGAGGACGCCGGTATCGATATTGCCGGCAAGGATATATTTGCCGCCGAGGCCTTTGCCCGTCTTTTCCAGGTCCATCTCATGGCCCACGGAAAATACGGTTCGCGGAGGGAAACCCATGGTGGCGAAGTGCGGGAGATTGGCCGTATGGTCACCACATAGGTGGACCACAATGCTGCGGACCCCTGCGGAGACATAATGCGCAAGAATCTCGGCAATGTACGGTTTTGCAAAACGTTCAAACGCCTGCGCGGAGATCAGCTGGTTCGACTCCACGGGAACCGAGCACTGGACGCTGCAGTTCTCGCCCCCATACCGACCGAGCGTGATGTCCGCCGAGCGGAGCAGGAAGTCGGTCACCTTTCGCTGCAGTTTGTGGGCAGCCTCTGGATAGCGGATGAACCATTTGAGGAAATCGGTGGTTCCCACAATCGCGGCTGACAGAGTGGTGGGCGTGCCTCCGGGCAATGACGCGGGAAACCCATTCTGACGGCTGAGCGTGTTGAAGCGGGCCACGAGTGGATTCATGCCCGCGGTCTCCGGGTCCGGATCGGGAAGGGAGTCCACTTCGGCGGGACTGCTGATCAGCGGGGCGGCGGACTGAGGGGCGGCAAAGCGATTGCCGTCCGGCCAGATCACGCTCCCACCGAACTCCCACGCCCCTCGATCAGCCCATCCGTACGCCGGACGGGCAGCCATCCAGGGATAGGTCTCCATGAGGTGTAATCCCGCGGCGAAGGCTTTTTCCGGGCTCCTGTAAAACTCTCCCCGGTCGATGCCATAGCACCGGGCACTGAATCCTAGTGAAAAGGGATTGAAAGGAACCCTATCGATGGGGCTGTTGGAAATCAATCCCATGAGTCTCTCTTTGGGCGTCTTCGTGTCTTTGTCAGCAAAATTGATCATGATCAGTCACATTTCCTTTCTATCCTGCAGGGAGCGCACTGAGCCACCGAAAGCCGGATGTAGGATCGAAGTATTCGTTCTCACAGCTGGCGCAATGCCTACAAGACGGTCTGTTTCAATCACAACAAGGAGGGAAGAGGAAAGTGCAAGAAGACTTAAGGACGGTAAAACTGAAATACGTGCGGAATGCATGCCTCTTTTCTCCTGCTCCTCCCGTTGAGCCGAGACCTAACCTAGGCCTCTCAGGGCCACATGCGGCCCCTCACATAAGAGAAAAGGGCGATGGGTATTCACTCAAGGCGTCACCTGCTTCCTGCGATATCGATAAGAATGTGACAAATATATATACAGGATTTCTATATGTCAAATCGAAAACATTCATATATATTCTTCTGTCGATTTCCATACGGAATATCTAAAAGGCGTTGACGTATTAATCGGTGCCCACATCCCAGTAAGGCACATTACCAATCATAAGAGTGAAACCGCACGAGCATGAACGTTTAATGTTCCAGGAACACAGGTGGTAACCAAGTCACCTACGAATCCGCAGTCCTAGAGTTCGCTAAGCATTGAACATTACCAGCACAAAGAGAGCACTTCGATTGGAACAATGGCCCGCCCCCCAAAAAACTGGTCCAGATGGTGAGGCATACCCTGGGGTTAATGTGATACCGGGAGGCGGGAAAGGTAGAAGAAAGACTTCACACCGGAACAGATCGTCACCGCGCTCCTTGAAGCCAAGATGCTGATCGAGGACTTGAGGAGGAAGCGATAACGCCCTAAGGCATCACAGCAGTCTGGGCTCCAGGACACCAGCCCAGGTCTACGAGGACTCACTGAAGTTGAAAGAGGTGGCCTAATAGTATGATCCGGAAGATTGCATGGATTTATTTGCATGGATTTGTCTTGACTAATCGGGGTCAGTACAGTATTTGTTGTTTTATTGGCAAGGATACTTTTGGTGCAAGCATTGCTAAACAAGGGCTTGCAAGACATTTAGTGGCTGTTGAAAGTTCTAATAGCGACTTTTCCGGCTTCTCCGGTTTGGGAGGATCAAGATGGCCAAGGAAACAATGACCGGCATATGTGGCATATGCCCCGGCGGATGCGGCGTGAATGTGGTACTGGTCGACGGCAAGGTTGAGAAGATTTCGCCCATCAAGGACCATCCCATCGGCGTGGTGTGTGTTCGAGGGCTTCATTCAAAGGAAATCATTTATTCCAGGGACAGGTTGAAGTACCCTTTGCTCCGGGTGGGTGAAAAGGGTGAAGGAAAATTCGAACGGATCACCTGGGATGAGGCCATGGATCGTGTTGCCCATGCCTTTCAGAAAACCAGGGATGAATACGGCGCACCAGCCGTCATGAGCTACTTTGGCCGTGGCAGTTTCGATTCAAACGTTCTGGATGTCTTTGGAACCCCGGACACTCCCATGCAGGGCGTCACCGGCTTTTTGTACCCTTTTGGCTCGCCCAACGGCGCGGGTGTATCTTCGGTTTGCTACGTGTCGTATAGCCTACTTGCCGCACTACCGACCATCGGAACACCCATGCATTCGATGTACGCGGATTTTGAGAACACAGATCTGGTTGTCATATGGGGGACAAATCCGCCCACAGATTCGCCTCCGGACAAAATGAAGGAGATCCTGGCAGCTAAAAGGCGCGGCGCCAGAGTCATCGTTATCGATCATATGCGATCTCACGTGGCAAAGCTGGCGCACCAATGGATCGGCATCCGCTCAGGCACGGACGGGGCATTGGCTCTGAGCATGATGCACGTCGTTGTGAATGAAGGACTGTATGACGAAGAATTTGTGCGGGAGTGGACTAAGGGTTTTGAGGATCTTCGAGGCTACGTGCAACAATTTCCCCCGGAAAAGGCCGAAACAATTACCCGCGTACCAAGGGAGACTATCTATTGAGATGGCTCGATCCATAGCGCGGGCAAAAGGCGCGTCACTCCACATGTACACGGGACTGGAGTACTCGAACTGCGGCATTCAGAGCATTCGGGCGGCCTTATGCCTTTGGGCCATCACCGGAAACCTGGATGTGCCGGGCGGGCTGATGTTCAGACCCCGTAGTCCGGCGAAATTCCCCGAGCATCAGGCTGGACCCGCCCCAGGGGGTGAAACCCATCGGCGCAGACAAGTACCCCTATTTTTGCGATGTGTTAAATCGGCGCAGTTTATGGAAGCTCCCGGGCTATCTTGCATGGTGATCCCTATCCGGTCAAGACACTGTTGATGTTCGGGGCATCGCTTTTGACCAGCCTGCCAGATCCCGAGCTGTGGAAGAAATGCTTCAAGCAGCTTGATTTCATGGTGGTGTACGACAGGTTCATGACGGCTGACGCCATGTACGCGGATATCGTGCTGCCTGCCACGACGAATTACGAGAATGTGGGGTACCAGAGATACCCTGGCGGATACTGTCAGTTGCGGCAGAGAGTGATCGATCCGATAGAAGAGGCGAGATCCGGCTACACGTTCTTGACAGCACTGGCCAAGGGGCTGGGTTACGGGCATCTCTTCCCGGCAACAGATGAGGATCGTCTAGATTTGCCTTCGAGACGGGCCCCGTGAGTCTGGAGGAATTGAAGGCGCATCCGGAAGGCGTCAAGTTTGATGCCGGCAGACAGGAATACCGGAAATACGCCAGAGGCCTCTTGCGCAAAGGACGGTGAAGCCGGGATTCGATACGCCTTCGGGGAAGATAGAGCTTGTATCAAGCCTGTTGGAGAAGTACGGCTATGACGGCCTGCCTGTTTACGTGGAGCCCGCTGAAGGTCCACTGGGCAGCCCCGAACTTTACGATAAATATCCGCTGGTGTTCAATAGCGGGGCCAGGCTTCAGTCGGCGTTTCGATCACAGCATTTGAACATTCCGGGACTCTTGAAGCTGCAACCGAAACCGCAAGTTCTTATTCATCCGGTGGATGCGAAGGCGAGGGGAATTGAGAACGGGGATAAGGTCTGGGTGGAGTCTCCGAGGGGTCGGGTGGGCTTTTGGGCCAAGGTGACGGACGACGTGATGACGGGACAGGTGGAGGTGAACGTAGGCGGAGGAAGCCCCATCCATGCCGAAGGGTGGAGGGAAGCGAACGCAAACTACCTGACCGACTACGACAATCGCGATCCGATTTCGGGCTTCCCGGTATATAAGGCATTGCTTTGTGATGTCAGAAAACGGGACTGACGCTGAATTTCAGAAACCAGATAGCCTATTTCGTTTCATGCTTCTGAGGGTTGAGAGCTGTCGCTTTCCTCATGTAATGTGGCATGACGGGGGAGAATGTAAGAAACACCATTACAGCAGTAACAAATGAAATTTAACGTCACGGATTTTTCAAAATTGTTACATCGCAGGAATCGTCGCTTCCACCTACAAACCTTCACCATCGCCCGGCGCTGAAAGGTGAGGATTACGGATAGAAAGGCGCAAGATCAAATAAGATAGGATTTTATTACAATTCTTTATTTCAACCCCGCCTTGCGCAGGGCCTCTTTCCTGCGGCCTATCTCCGCCTGATCTTTGAAGGGCAAATTGCTGAAACTACGCTCCACGGAGTAGGTGGGATCGATCCTGAGGACCTCTGCCGCCTCCTTCCTTGCGTCGTCCTCCCTGCCGCTCAACACGTACGCCACCGCGAGCGTGCAGGTGTGCAATTGGTCTGATCCGGCTGTTTTTCAGCTATCCTTTTCAGTATCCTGATTGCCTCCTCGTATTGGCCCATGGCGGTGTAACTCCACGCCAAATTAATTGACCAGATCGGCAGGGGGCGGGGGCTGAGACGAAAGGCTTTCGTATAGTAAGGGATCGCATCCTCATTGCGTCCGGCATAGGTTAAGATCATGGCCAGTGTCCCGTAGCCATAAGCTGAGCCGGGTTCAAGGGCTATAGCGCACTGGGCCTCTGCGATGGCCTTGTCCCAATCCTTCCTGTACAATACGCGCAGCATGCCCAGGGCCCTGTGCGATGCGGCCGAGGAGTCGTCAAGTGCAACAGCCTTTTCCGCCAGCTTGTATGCTCGTTCCAGAACTTCCTGAGGGTCGTCATAGACTCCTAAGATCACCTCCAACATGAATGCCAGGGCAAGGAGACTGTATGCCTGTGCGTACCCTGGATCCAGGGTAACGGCCTCTTCGGCCAGTTGACGGACTCGCGCCAGGCTCTCCTTGTTATAGATTTGCCTTTGCTCATATGACTGCAATAGCTTCAGATAGGCCTCCAGGTTCTTCGTACCTCGTGCGAATGTACGGGCGTTTTCTCCCTCGGTCAACTTCACCCGCAAGCTCGTCAGTACCTTCATGGTGACATCGTCCTGTATGGCAAATACGTCTTTCAGGTCACCTTCGTATCGCTCGGACATAAGGTGGTTACCGGTAAGGGCATCGACCAATTGGGCGGTAATTCTGACCGTATCCCCCATCTTTCGTACGCTCCCCTCCAACACATACTGAACCCCCAGTTCCTCGGCGACCTGCTGGACCTTTACCGGTTTCCCTTTATAGGTAAAGGTCGAGTTCCGGGCGATCACAAAAATGCTGCTGAGTTTTGAGAGGGCATTGATGATCTCCTCAGCCAGGCCGTCGGCGAAATACTCCTGCTCCTTGTCATTGCTCATGTTGGTGAAGGGTAAGACCGCGATGGAGGGTTTATCGGGCAGCGGGAATGCCGAAGGGACTTCTGGGATTGGAGGGGTAAGCGGTGATGCCGGCGTGTCTCGTGACTTCTCTTTGAGGCTTGCGATAAACCGCTCCCACGCCTCTCCTTCACGGGAATCCTCATAGACAATAACCGCATCATCCAGACCCGCTCCCAATTTGTCTATCGAGAACCTGAGCCTGACATGCTCTTCGCTCCCCTTGTACTCGAAGAGGTTGGCCCAGGCGTCCTTCTCCGCCTCTGAGAACCGGTAGGTTCTCCCGAGTCCGTCTGCCTCCTTCTTTCTCCCCGCGACTTTGAACAGGGGGGCATTCTCCAGGTCGGGCAGAACGTCTTTCCATTTTCGGTAAATCCGGGGGATCAGGTTCTCGGATGATCCCAGAGAGTCACCAATGGTTGCGTTGAGGAGATTAAGCTGGTCAGTATGGGCCTCCAGCGGGACGGAGGTGATCTTTCCCAATCGTTTCATCTCGTGTAACACGAGGGCTATGACCGAGAGGTAGAACCTGCGGGAGGGCGAGTCGAAAAGGAGGGTTACTTCCGTGTTGGATGTAAAGCGTACATGGAGTTTGAACTGGGCAAGGTCTATTCTGACGGCCGGCTTCGCTCGTTCTTCCATTGTTCTTTCCGCCCGTCACCAAAAAACAAGCGAACGATAGTGCTTAGTTACGAGCTACGAATAAAAGTCTCACCGTTCCAACCGTGAGCTATTCTACCATGTGCCAGAATTATTGTGAAGGCATTTTTAAGAACACGCGACGAAATGCTTTCCACTACAGAAGGAGACAGGACGTAAAAAGACGCAACTTCAGTATCCTGGTAACGGCACTCATTGTCTGTACTATTCTTGTCGCTTACGGACTCTCACGATGTCAGTGCTCCTATAGGGGAGCGGTACGATCACCTGGTGAGATCCCATCTCTTTCAACATCTTCCCGAACTTTTCATAGGTCCTGACTGTGTAATCTTCCAGCTCTTGACTGCTGCGATAGAATACAGAGAGCCGAAGATCTCTGACCCCCTTGACAAACGCGGGCTCTCTCATTCCTTTTGAGAATGCCTCCTCCAGCGTTTTCGCGGCATCGTTCGGGATGTCTTTGGGAGCGAAAAGTCCAATGACAACAGGGCACGGGACATCGTAGCCGAGGTCTTTCAGAATGGGGACCTGCGGGAAATCATCGGAGCGCTTCTCCACGAACGAAAGCAGAAGCCGTGTCTGGCCGGCCTCAACCTGCGGAAAATTGAAATCGCCTCCGACAAACTGAACATGGTCTCCGAGAAGCGCCGCTTGAGATTCCGTGCTGGATTTAAAAGGGATATGGGTCATCACGACTGCTTCCTGCCTGGCGATCTGCTCAATGATCAGGTTGGCCATACTGTGCGGCGCATTGGTGGCATACGTCAATTTTTTGGGGTTCTGGCGGGCGTAGGCGATCAGCTCGTTAAAACTCTTGAACGGCGAATCTCCTTTGACAACCACGCCGAAATTAATGGTCAGGTACTGCATGATGAACTTGAAGTCCTTTACAGTGTCATACGGAAGTTTGTCCAGAAACGGCATGATGAATGCGGCCGTGCCGCTTGTGTATAGACCAATGGTGTACCCGTCGGGCTTCGCGGTCGCGACTGCTGAAAAGCCAATCGTTCCTCCTCCTCCTGCCTTGTTGACGACTACAATAGGTTGCCCCAGGTACTTCTCTGTATGTTTGCCGAGCAGTCGGATACTCAGGTCAGCGGACGTTCCGGATGACATGGGAACGATAACGGTGACTGGCCGTGCGGGGTATCTTGCGCCTCCTACCTCACCGGACTGCGCGGGCCCAGTCCATGTCCCGAATAGAAGCGCTGCGAGAGCGAAGACGATGACCTTCCATACATGTTTCATTCTTATCTCCTTTCAGCTCCTACGGTTAGCTCGCCTTCTCCGGTTCATAGAACCCGAGAAGGGTTACCCGTGCCAGCATACCACATTGTGGTAGTTACTGAGTATGGCCCCTAATTACCTTCCTGTCAAGAGAATTCTGTACATAATTATGTACAGGTGCCTACAGTGTGGTATGATGGGAAGAAAGAGAAAGGAGTGTGTTCTCAGCTGAAAAAAGAGGAGTTTTCAAGGATTCGTCGGTATTTAGGAAAGACGCAAAGCCAGCTGGCGCAGTTATTGGGTGTTTCTTATAAAGCCATACAGAGCTTTGAACAGGGGTGGAGGAACATCCCCGTACATACGGAACGTCAGGTGCTCTTTCTCGTGGCCTTAAAGAAGGCATCTCCCAAGAAGGACAGACCCTGTTGGGTGGTACGGAAGTGTCCCATGGAGACTAAGCAAAATTGCCCTGCATGGGAACTTCAAGCTGGTTATCTTTGCTGGTTTATTAATGGAACGATCTGCCAGGGCCAGGTTCAATCGAGCTGGAGAAAGAAGATGGAACTATGCCGGCAATGCAAAGTGTTCCGAACGATGTTGCCCCCGTTACAATAAAACGTTATAGGCCCTAATGTCTTTGGCTCCGTGTTTGTCCTACCACTGAAGAGAAAATCTCAAGAAGAGCATTCTTTAGCTATTCATTTCAGTCAACTATATTTATTTCCTCCTCTCCGGTTCAAAGCATTTTTGGTTTACCAACATGGAGAACATCACTCTGATCAGCTTGTGCGCAGTAGCCAGTACAGCCATCTTATAGATGAGCCCCTCTTTTCTTCTTTTGAAGTAGTAGGTGCGAAAGACCTCGTTGGAGATAATCACCTTGGTTGTCATGAGCCAGATGACCCTCCGAAGATGGCGATTTCCTCTCTTGCTGATTTTGCTCTTTCCCTTGTACTTGCCTGATTCATACGTGGTCGGATCGAGCCCTGCTGCCGCGATCAGTTTCCGGTCATTTTCGAAAGCTTTTATATCTCCTCCCAGCTCGATCAGGAAGTTCAATGAGGTCTTGTCGCCGATACCGCTCATCGAGGTGAGGATCTCCGCGTCTCTTTTTATTTTTTCGCCTGAAACCTGTTTTATGAGGTTCATAATCTCTTCGGCCTGGTGGCCAAGCTCAAGAAGCAGGGAGGCTTCCTGTTTGAGGATCAGCTCCTTTGCCGGGCTTGCAACACCCACCGATGCACCAGCGGCATCCATGAGGGTTTGGACAGAAGCCGACGGTTTTCTCCCTTTCGAGCGGGAGATGACGATAGGGGCGACGGCATCATAACCAGCTTTTGCTATGGCGTGAGCCGATGGAAACTCAGTGAGAAGACGAAGCGTGGACTTCGTAAAGACACCCGCGATGGTTTCCAGTTCCGGGAAGGTGACAGACAGGATCCGCTTCATGTCGTTCTTCAGGGCGGTCATCTGGTCAACGAGCCTCTCCCTTCTTCGGGACAGATCTTTAAGTTCGGTAAGGTGAGGAGACCCGGTTGCCAGGGTCTCCTTCCGCAGGAGTACGAACTGCGCGATGGTAAAAGCATCCTTCTTGTCCGTCTTCGTTTTTCTCAAGGAGAGCTTCGCGAAGTTTGCGATCAGCAGAGGGTTGATGATGGCAACCCGGTAGCCTTTTGCGGTAAGATACGAAAACAGGGCGATATGGTAACTGGCCGTGGATTCCATACCGAGGAGCAGCGATGCCGTGCTCACCGCTGCCAACCGTGTTACGAGCTTATCAAATCCCTCTCGATTCATCGGACAGGAGAGGGAGAACAGTTTCTTTCCCTCCTCGCCAATGCCGCACGCATCGAACTTCTCTTTCGACACATCGATTCCAACATACCATAGAGCAACCTCCTTACACGTAGCAGAAAAGCAGGGATTGCCTCCGGCCAATCCTCCTCGGTCACAAGGGCTCTTTACGGCCCAATCAACTTATCATGGCTCCAAGAGGCGGGGGACAGACTGAAATAAGGGTTCGGCGACCCGGGAAGAAATAAGTCCCCCTGCCTTCCTTGGGGCTAATCTTACTGCCTCTCATACTTACTTATACAGGAATTAATGGTAGGAGGAAGAATCAGGTGAGCATGCCGGTTATCGAGACGTCTACAAAGCGCCACAGCCGGATCAGTCTCAAAGACGGGCGATTGCTATGAGGAGACAAGCGGACTTCAAGAGAAACTTAGAGGTGTGACCTCTCAGCAGGAAGAGATCACCAGAGACTGGCGAATAATTATTCCTGGCATCCCTCTTGTCGCCTAGATAGATGTAAATTTTAGGAATAAAGGTGGGATGGCCGGGCCGGCCACTATAGGAAAACAGCGTAAACAACTTCTTGCCGGTCCCGAGGCACTCGTAGTAAACTGTTGCAAGGGTAAAGCAAATGGCGAGAAAAAAAGGACTCGTTGGCAGTTTAGACGATGTGTTAGCAGTCATCGAAAAGAACAAGGCCACGTTACGGGAAAAACATGGAATCACCGACATCGCGGTGTTTGGATCTTACGTGCGGCACGCGGCCAAGCCAGGAAGTGACATTGACATATTCGTGGACTTCAAGGAGGGATTCAAGACGTTCCGCAACTATATGAGCCTGAGGTCTTTCCTTGAGAAGGAAACAGGGAGGAAAGTCGACCTTGCGATAAAGGAAAGCATCAGGGAGGAGCTGAAATCAAGCATCCTCCAAGAAGCGGTACATGCCTGAACGAGACTGGTTACTGTTTGCGAAGGATATTTTGAAATGCGCGGATAGCAGGTCAAGTATATAATAGTGCCGATGGATAGATTTACTGGTGCCCTTAATCACTGCGAGCTCTGTCCGAGAAACTGCGGCGTAAACCGGCTCAGGGAGCAGAAGGGTTTTTGCGGTGCGGGCGGCCGCATGCGGATTGCGCATTGGGGCCTTCATTTCGGTGAGGAGCCGCCTATTTCCGGCTCGCAAGGCTCCGGGAACGTATTTTTTTCGCCCTGCAATATGCGCTGTGTTTTCTGCCAGAACCACCAGATAAGTCACAACGAGGTCGGTGAGGAGGTCTCCGTCGATGGGCTGGTGGAAATCTTCTTCAGGCTTGAAGAGGCCGGCGCTCACAACATCAATCTTGTCAGCCCTACACCTTATGTGCCCTTTATCGCGTCAGCCATACATCAGGCCAAAGAGCGAGGAGCTCCGTATCCCCTTCGTTTACAATACCAACGCTTATGAAAACGTCGACGCAATCGAGATGCTTGCAGGCTTGATAGATATTTATCTCCCCGACTTCAAATACTGGGACGCCGCGATCTGCCGGAAGCTTTCTTGTGCTGATGAATATCCTGCCGCTGCCATCCAGGCCATCCTGACCATGAAAAGGCAGGTGGGCGACTTGAGGATTGAATCCGGCGTGGCAACGCGAGGCTTACTGATCAGACACCTGGTACTCCCCGGAAGGCTTGCGGGCACTGAGCGCGTCATTGCCTGGATAAAGACGGAACTGGGTGTGCAGACAGCTCTCAGCCTTATGGCACAGTACCAGCCTTTGTATCGAGCCGCTGATCACCCGATGCTCATGCGGACGATAACGGGCGACGAATACGAAAAGCTGCTCGACCTGTTACTGGACCAAGGATTCGAAAACGTTTTCATCCAGGAACTGGAAAGTGCACCGCTGTTTGTGCCGGACTTTGAGAGAGAAGAACCGTTCGATACAAAGGCGGTCAGGTAAAGCGTTACTGGTTACGAGATATAAAATGTTACAAGGTACAAACAAGAACGTGTTACAGGTTTCTTCAAAACTTGTAACGTCTGATGAGCCTTTGCTTAGAACATGCGTAACATTTCTTGATCGTAACATGTAACAGGCTCTGCACGTAACGTGTAACACCGGCTAGACCGCTGACGTTAGGCGGACTTAAAAACAAGGAGGTAATATGGAACTCAAGACAATCAAGGTTGACATTCCCCAGGGCTTGAATGTTATCATCGGCCAATCGCACTTCATAAAGACGATTGAAGATCTTTACGAGATCCTTGTCTCCTCCTCACCCACCCTCAAATTTGGCGTGGCCTTCTCCGAGGCCAGCACAGACTGCCTCGTGCGCCGCGAAGGAAACGACCCTGACCTTGAGAAGCTCGCTGCGGACACGGCTTTCTCACTCTCCTGCGGCCACATCTTTGTCATATTTCTCAAGGATGGTTTCCCTATTAATGTCTTGAACGGCGTCAAAGCTTGCCAGGAAGTCTGCCGAATCTTTTGCGCCACCGCCAACCCGCTCCAGGTGATTGTGGCGTCGTCAGAGCAGGGCAACGGCATCATGGGGGTGATAGACGGCTCGAAACCCGACGGCATAGAGACAGAGGAGAACCGGCAGCACAGAAAAGAGCTGCTCCGAAAGTTCAAATATAAGCTGTAGGGTCAGGAGAACCGGCTCATACCGATTTGTATTCAAGCGGAGAGCCGAGGCGGCAGCGAGGATCCGACGCAGGCGTACATTGGGGTACGTCGAGGAGAGCGACGTCAGCGATAGCGCAGCATCCTGTAAGGGAGGCAACGAAGCTAATGACAACTTGGAATGACACCAAGGGAAACCGGTTAGACTATCCGATTGTCTGTTCGGCCCACCGTGCCATCTGCCGGACATACTCGTTCGGATCGCTGCAGGCTTCTTTGATCAGCGGACGGTACTCTGCGTCCCCGCTATTGGCCATTGCCCTCAGGGCATTACTCTTCCACATCCAGAGCGCTTCTTTTGCGATATACCAGAATCGCGGCTGAATTCTCTGTTCGTACTCCGATTGCGTCATCCGAAAGAGACGCTCCGGGGTCAATTCGCGGGCGACCTCATCCAGCTGTGGATATTCTTCAACCGGGTCCCATTTTCCGTGATTCAGAGGACAGACATTTTGACAGACGTCACAGCCATAGATCCACGTTCCCATGGGCTTCCGGATGGGCTCGGGAGGGAGTCCTTTCAGGTGGTAGGTAAGGTGCGTGACGCAGCGACCAAAATTCATCGCGAAGGGGCCTTCCAGGGCGTGCGTTGGACAAGCGTCGATGCATCGCGTACACCGGTCAGGGCATGGCGACGCTGTCACTGGGGCATCATAATCCAGAGCTTCATTAACCAGCCAGACCTTTATGCTGATCCAGGTACCATCGGCTGTGTGGATGAAGTTATTCTTCCCGAATTGTCCCAGACCGGCCCGCACGGCGGCCCATCGAGCCGTGAGACGGGGAACCATTACCGACAACCCGAGATCCTTGAGAAATGTCTGGAAGGCAGCAACGGCATGATATTCTGCGGCATAGGGCAGCCGTCCATCCACCAGATAGGTTTTACCAAAGTACTGAGCGAGGCCCTCCGGAAGCCTGTACTTTCCGTAGCGACTGTACGCACACGATTACCGATTCCGCCCATGCCGCCTGTTTCTTCGGATATGCCATCTCACGCAGATCCTCATAAAGATGAGCTGATTCCGGATAGCGCTGAATGCGCTTTTCGAGGCCATCAATGAACTCCGGAAATGGACTGGCATCCGTGACCCCGCAAGAGACATAGCCAAGCTCGCGGGCCTTCTGTTTGATGGCGGTAGTCAGTCGCCGTCTGTCACCAATGATCTTCGTCACGATGATTCCCTGTTGCTCGTCTCAGCTTCGTCGATTGAACCGGTACGACGCATTTGCGCTCCGTGCTCGCGAGAGTGATTATATCATGACTTTCTCTGAGGCGCCTCACGTCCTTCCACCAACTATGCGGCTATCGCATTAAGGAAACAGGAGAACGGCGGTCCGCGTCGAGCAGTATAAGATTGTTACGCGAAACAACCAGAGTGGGGTTTAATTCCAATGCCTTCTCGTAGGCTTTCCTCGCCTTCTCGAGATCACCCGAAAGATAGTAGGCGTAGCCCAGATTGTTGTGCACTCTTGCCTTGCCCGGTGACTTGTTCACCGTGTCCTGCCAGAGAAGCGTCTCGCTCCGGTAGATCCCGTTTCGCACGACGGTAGCCCCGGTGAGGAAGAGCACTATGCAGCACGCGGAAAGCCGGAAAACATTGTCGCTTGTTCGGTGGGCTCGAAAGGGGTAAGCCAGCGCCATAGCAAAAAGAAGAGAGAGCCCCCAACTGCCCAGATAGAGGTGCCGCTCGTTGATAACGTCGGTGCGGGCAGCCACCGTATAGACAACAAAGGTATGAAAAAGGAACCAGAGGATGGCGAAGCCGAGATGCGGGCGTCTCCACAGAGCAACGACACCGTAAACCAACCCGCCAACGATGAAGATCGCCTCCAGCGCTACCGGAAAAGAGAAGGTGCGGATAACCGGGAGGTCCGGGTCGATATTGAGACCTATGGGTATAACCGCATGGGAGAGAAGGTAGCATACCCCGTGGGCTTGAGTGAGAAACGCCTCGTACAGCGGTATCGACGACACGCTGTGCAGAAGGAGACGCCTATAGCCGGGGTGCATGATCGTCACGAAAATAAATGCCGAAGCCAGCAGCCAGTAAATGAGAGAACTGCGCATCCTTCGCACGCCGAACGAGCCTTTTCGGGCCGCTACATCGAAGAGGAGGAGAGCGACCGGCAGGCTTATGGACGTCTCCTTTGTTGCAAGGGCCAGTAAGAAGAGGAAGGGGCCGAGGAAGTGCGTCAGCAGCCGGCGGCCGGTTGCAAGCCCGTACCGGTAGCAGAGAAGACTTCCGAGATAAAAGGAGAACATCAGGCAGCTGGAACGGCCCGTGATATAGGTAACTGCCTCCACCTGCATAGGGTGCACGGCAAATACGAGGGCGGTGAAAAGAGGCAGAAACCGCTGCGAAGGAATGGGTTCCGGTTTCCCAAAGAGGAGCAGTCGCGAAAGGAAATAGACCAGCACCGTATTGCAAAGGTGCAGAGCGACGTTGAAGAGGTGAAAGCCAAAGAGCCCACCCCAGAGGTAGTTGACAAGATAGGTGAGCTTCAGAAGAGGTCTGATCCCGCCGCGAAGCAGATCCGCCCACCATGCCGACCAGGAGTGGACCGCGGGGTTATCGACGATCGCGCGGTAGTCGTCGAATTGAAAAACTCCGGCAAAAGAATTGGCATAGGCAGCCACAACGGCAAGCCCAAGAAGACCTACCTCGATCCTGCATTGCGCACGAGCCCCCGTCATGCCCTGCTCTCCCCCCTGCTCAACAACCATGGCGGCGAACTCAGTGCCCATTTCGGGATGAAAGTCCGCTATCTGCAGCCGCCCACATCATCCCCTCAAGTGTGCACATTTCGGGCCGCTTGTGTCAAGAACCTCCGAAGGGTTGTCTGTGGGGCGCACGCCGCTGCGAGGGGGCATGCCGGGCTATCAATGTCGGCGATCTAGCAGAAGGGCTATACCGCAGTTTTCCCTTTGCCCGACTCTATTTAGTAATGGTTATCGGTGCACCGATTGTCCCGGTGTAGAGTACGATAATTTCTGCCGGTATAGTACCCTCGTTCTTCCCGTAATGCCATGTATTCACAACCTCAACGATTGGTTCCCCAGCTTTTAGATGTAATATCTTGTTGTCTTCGGTAACGACAGTCAGTTCTCCGCTCAATAATAGGCCCGCGTTTATTACGAGATGTTTATGGAGCGGCAATTGACCTCCCGGCGCAATTCTTATTTTTAAAATTGTTATCTCCGGTTTGCCCGTTGTGTACTCCGGTAAAACGCTCCCATCCCAACTCGAACCGGTCTTGGATAAGACAGCAACATCGACACCATTTGCGTCTCCAGCCCGAGCATTACTTGATAGCAATAACGTTAAACATATCACATAGAATAGTTTTCTCATGCTAAACGACATTCCCATTCTTCAGTCATAGCCCCCATACATTTTATCGCCAACTTCGCACAGAGCTTTATACCCATTCGCCACAAACGCGTTAAGTAATTTTACATAACCGCCGTATCTTATGCGGTGACCAGCAACGGGTGGTTCTTTGAACAGTGTCCCAAACAAGATCGAGACTTTCGAACCAGCGATTCGTCGTAGCCTCGTACCGCACCTGATGCCAGATCCGCTCCTGGGGGTTGAGCCCAGGCTGGTACGGGGGCAAGAACCTGAGACGAAGGCGAGTATGCGTTTGTACAAAGAGATCAATCTCTTCCCCCTTATGCCATCCGGCCCGGTCTACATACAGCCAGATCGTAAAGCCTCGCAGGTGGCGACAAAGATGCTTCAGGCACGCAAGAAATCCTTCGCGGTTTCCATGAGGCCATCGGATCATCCCCCGTCGGCCCAACAGAGGAGCGACCCATCCAAACAGATTCAACCGCTCGCGATGCTGGCTCGTCGTCGGAACCCGCAGCCGGCTTCCTCGCTTTGCCCATCCTATCCCCAGACGAGGGTGCAAGGTAAACCCCGTTTCGTCTTCAAAAACGATGGTTTCCTTCGGTCCCAGATGTCGGAGTTTTTTTTAAGGCCCGATGAAAGCGTTTGGCATCTTCGCTCTTCGCCTGAAGATACGTATATCCTGCCCGCTTCAGTCGATACCCTAACTGGTGCATCCAGGACTGAGCCTGACGAACCTTCAGGGTTATCCCGAACTGACGCTTCAGATGGACCACGAGCGTGGGACCGTCCCATCGGACCCGACGGAGCCCGAATGCCGCAGGAGACTTCTCCAGGTCTTCTTCTAACTGTTTTTGCACCTTCGGCGTCAAACGTGGCGGACGCCCTGGTTGCTTCACGGGTTCCAGTGCTTTCGCCCCGTGATCGTTTACCCGGTGCATCCAGAGATTTAAGCTCTGACGCGTTATCCCCAGCACGTCGGCGATCCATCCCGGACGCTGGCCCTCCAGTACCAGCAAGAGCGCCGCAATCTTTATTCCCATGTGGGCTCCCGGGATTTGCCGTACCATGGCCAGTAAACGCTCTCGGCTCGCTTCTGGATGCGTTACCATTAAGGTTGGATTTCTCATGAAGAAACAGTATCATGATCTTGCACTATTGTCAAATTATTTATTGCGTTTGTATTAGATGTGTGTTCCGATCGTGAAGATACAGAAGTCCCGCTGACCCAGCCGCTCGGCTTTGGTTGGCTTTCCTGAGGCGACGGCGATCATCTCCTCAAACAAGCGCTGACCCGCATGCTTCAGTGTCTCCGTTCCTTTGAGCACGCGGCTCACGTCTACGTCGATCGCGTCCCTCATGTTCCGGTACAGCTCTCCGTTGGCAGTGATCTTGATCACGGGCGCGATGGGCGACCCTATAGGCGTACCGCGGCCGGTGGTGAAGGCAACGATCTGCGCCCCGCCCGCAATCATGCCGGTCAGCTGCTCGATGTCATGCGCGGGCGTATCCATGAAAACGAGTCCCTTCTTCGTTGGAGAGAAGCCATACGGGATCACTTCCTCCAAAGGCGCTGTGCCTGCTTTATAGATGCATCCAAGAGACTTTTCTTCGAGCGTTGTGATGCCGCCCGCAATATTCCCCGGAGACGGGTTGGCCTCCCTGATATCCTGGCCTGCGGCAATGGCCTCTTTCTCCCACCATGCCGTGGCCTCAACTACCTGCGTGCCCACATACTGAGTTCTCGCCCGTTTCGCGATGATATGCTCAGCCCCTATCAGCTCCGGGGTCTCCGAGAGGATCACCGTGCCTCCCTCTGCGATCAGAAGATCGCTGGCCACGCCCAGCGCCGGATTGGAAGCAAGCCCTGACGTGTAATCCGATCCTCCGCACTCCGTGCCCAGAATCAGGTCGCTGACCGGTATCGGCTCGCGAGCGGCGCGAGCGGCATCCACAAGCATCTGCCTTTACCAGCCGTCTGCCCAATGTACCTGTCTTTCTCGGTCCACCACTCGATTGGATCTCTATGAACTCCACCCGCTTGCCGCTCTCGGCAATAACTTCTGCGATCTCCCTGGCAGGCACGCTTTCGCATCCCAGGCCGACCACCAGCACCGCAAACACATTGGGATTGGTGCCAAACCCGGCCAGTGCCCTCTTCGTCTGTTCCCGGTCAGCACCTATCTGACCGCAGCCGAGGATGTTGGGCAGATAGACCGCACCTTTTAGATTGCGGGCAACGGCACGAGCTACGTGCTGGGCACAACCCACGCTGGGAATGACCAGAACATGGTTTCGCGTTCCGGCTTTTCCCCCTGCCCTGAGATATCCCTGAAACGTGTTTAACACGGTATCCCTCTTTGTTGGCTTCGGCCGGGTACCCATGAAATGGGTGTTCCTCGACGTACTAAAATGTACGTCTCCGTCGCATCCTCCTCGCCGCCTCGTTCTATTTATGAATGCAAATTGGTATCATTGGCACCTTTTATTTTCTTTCCATGGCTCATGATATTATGGACGTGCACGTGTTCTCCCGGCCTGATCCGCACCACAGCCTGACCGATAGGCTCGCCATACTTGACAACGTATTCACCGGCACCGATCTCGCAGAGCGCGAACTTATGGCCGGTAGGAATGGTTGATGGGAGGTTAATCTGCTCGGTCTGACCGCGGTACTCAATAGAAACGGTAGTATCCGCCTCTATCGGTTCAAGCGCCGTGGCTACGTTATCCTTTTCATTGATTACAATTGCCCTGGCTTTTCGAGCCATCTCGAATTCCTCCCAAAGACGCGAGGCTTTGCCGGTAAGGCTCAGCTCATTATCGGAACGATGAGCCCTCCAGCCGGAAATATGGCCACGCGAGCACGCGGAAAGCTCTTCTTTAGCCGCGCCAATCCCTCTTCCAGCGAGGATGCATGCTCCATACCCATGACGGAAGCCTCTTCTTCGGAAACGTTCTCGGACACCAGTACCACGCGCATTTCCGGCCGTATGAATACGTTGGTCATGGCCATGTTGTAATCCATGGGTTTGTCCGGGAGAAAGGCTTCCCCTTTTTCCAACGACTTGCGTATATACTCCGCAGGCTTATTCTGAGACGCTTCCCGTATTCTCTTGAGAGAATTGAGAAACTCTTCAGGTATCCGCTCTTCTAAGAGGAGCAAAGAGCAGCACGCCACCGCCCTTCCCTTGTTACCATGGACGCAGGCATGAGGCCCTTGAAGAGCTGGTTGCCGTGAACGTGAGGAAAAACCGATGCAATGGTAAGATCCACTTTCTCCTTGAATCTATGTCCAAGCTTCTCAAAGCAGAGATCGACAGCCTTTGCAAAGGCGCTCGCCGGATTCCCTGCCGTTATATTCGTAATAGCCCCGCCGGCATCGTACACGCAGTTTATGGAAAGATGGAGCCCTGCCGCGCGGGCCGCAGCAGCTATTTCTTCGTGGAACGGGTTACCCTTTGTCACGCCCAGCGCCGCTCGCGGGTGGAGTACGTTCTTCGGGTGGTGCACCTTGATCGAGTCAAAGTCGGCTACCCCGGGAAAGACGATTTTCGGGCCGCCACCGAATCCGGCCATCGGGTGAGGAAGGATCGAGCTGATGCCGATTCTCAGGTCAGCGTGGGCCACGGCAGGATTGATCTTTACCACTCTGTCACTGCCTGCAATCTTGACGGGCACAAGGTCGCTCTGCCAGGCATTGTGCTGGACTACCTTGCATGAGGAGAGAACCGTTCTGCCCAATCGTTTTTCGAGCTGCTCTTCGGAAAGCGTTGGGTGGGTCCCAAGCGCAACCACTATAGTCACGTTCCCCCGCATATAGCCTTTTTCGTCGAGGTAGGGCAAGAGGATGCCCAGTATCTCAGTCACCGGCGTAGGACGCGTAAGGTCGTCCACAATGATGGCGGCCTTTTGCGAGGAGGATGCCGGAGCCTCTCAACTGCGGCACATCATCAAGCTGAGCGAGTGCGTCACGGAGCATCTGGTCAACGGAAGGCGCTTTCTGTTCGCCCTCCTCCGACCGCACGAAGTGGGCACAGACCCAATCATCGGGCAGGGAGAACGACGCCTTTCTCTTTCGGT
>CAWGEZ010000041.1:0-128376 GCA_963821605.1 uncultured delta proteobacterium
TATCGGTGCACCGATTGTCCCGGCGTAGAGTACGATAATTTCCGCCGGTATAGTACCCTCGTTCTTCCCGTAATGCCATGTATTCACAACCTCAACGATTGGTTCTCCAGCTTTTAGATGTAATATCTTGTTGTCTTCGGTAACAACAGTCAGTTCTCCGCTCAATAATAGGCCCGCGTTTATTACGAGATGTTTATGAAGCAGCAATTGACCTCCCGGCGGAATTCTTATTTTTAAAATTGTTATCTCCGGTTTGCCCGTTAATCCGGTAGAACGCTCCCATCCCAACTCGAACCGGTCTTGGATAAGACAGCAACATCGACACCATTTGCGTCTCCAGCCCGAGCATTACTTGATAGCAATAACGTTAAACATATCACATAGAATAGTTTTCTCATGCTAAACGACATTCCCATTCTTCAGTCATAGCCCCCATACATTTTATCGCCAACTTCGCACAGAGCTTTATACCAATTCGGGAGCCGAACCGCAGGCAAGGAAGCCCACGGGTGGGCGGATGAAGGCGAACTGGCGAACTCGAGTTGCTAATACAAACGCGTTAAGTAATTTTACATAACCGCCGTATCTTATGCGACGACCAGCAACGGGTGGTCTTGTGAACAGTGTCCCACACAAGGTCGAGACTTTCAAACCAGCGGTTCGTCGTCGCCTCGTAGCGCACCTGGTGCCAGATGCGCTCCCGAGGATTGAGCCCCGGCTGGTACGGGGGCAAGTACCTGAGTCGAAGGCGTGTGTGCGTTCGTATAAAGCGATCAATCTCCTCCCCCTTGTGCCATCCGGCCCGGTCTACATACAGCCAGATGGTGGAACCTCGCAGGTGACGACACATATGCTTCAAGCAGGCAAGAAATCCTTCCCGGTTTCCACGGGGCCATCGAACCATTCCTCTTCGGCCCAGAAGGGGAGCGACCCATCCAAAGAGATTCAGCCGCTCGCGATGCTGGCTGGTCGTGGGAACTCGCAGCCGCGTTCCCTTCTTGCCCAGCCTATGCCCAAACGAGGGTGCAGCGTAAATCCCGTTTCGTCCTCAAAGACGATGGTTTCCCTCGGGCCCAGGTTTCGGAGTTTTTTTTAAGCTCCGATGAAAGCGCTTGGCCTCTTCGCTCTTCGCTTGAAGATAGGTATAGCCCGCCCGCTTCAGTCGGTAGCCTAGCTGATGCATCCAGGACTGGGCCTGACGCACCTTCAGGGTTATACCGAACTGACGCTTCAGATGCACCACGAGCGTGGGACCGTCCCATCGGACCCGACGGAGTCCAAATGCTGAAGGAGACTTTTCCAAATCTTCCTCTAACTGTTTTTGCACCTTCAGTGTCAAACGTGGCGGACGCCCTGGCTGTTTCACAGGTTCCAGAGCCTTTGCCCCTTGATCGTTTACCCGGTGCATCCAGAGATTCAAACTCTGACGCGTTATGCCCAGCACGTCGGCGATCCACCCCGGACGCTGGCCCTCCAGTACCAGCAAGAGCGCCGCAACCTTTATTCCCATGTGGGCTCCCGGGATTTGCCGTACCATGCCCAGTAAACGCTCTCGGCTTGCTTCTGGATGTGTTACCATTAAGGTTGGATTTCTCATGAACAAAACGTATCATGCTTGTGTCATATTGTCAAAATATTTATTGCGGTTGTATTAGATGTGTGTTCCGATCGTGGATATGCAGAAGTCCCGTTGACCCAGCCGCTCAGCTTTGGTTGGCTTTCCTGAGGCGATGGCGATCATCTCCTCAAACAAGCGCTGACCCGCATGCTTCAGTGTCTCCGTCCCTTTGAGCACGTGGCTCACGTCTATGTCGATCGCGTCCATCATATTCCGGTATAGCTCTCCATTGGCAGTGATCTTGATCACGGGTGCGATCGGCGACCCTATAGGCGTTCCCCGGCCTGTGGTGAACGCAACGATCTGAGCCCCGCCCGCAACCATGCCGGTAAGCTGCTCGATATCATGCGCCGGCGTATCCATGAAAACGAGTCCCTTCTTCGTAGGAGAAAAGCCATACGGAATCACTTCCTCCAAAGGCGCTGTGCCCGCTTTATAAATGCATCCAAGCGACTTTTCTTCGAGCGTTGTGATGCCGCCCGCAATATTCCCCGGAGACGGGTTGGCTTCCCTGATATCCTGGCCTGCGGCAATGGCCTCTTTACTCCCACCATGCACCGTGGCCTCAACTACCTGCGTCCCTACGTACTCAGTTCTCGCCCGTTTCGCGATGATATGCTCAGCCCCTATCAGCTCCGGGGTCTCCGAGAGGATCACCGTGCCTCCCTCTGTGATCAGAAGATCGCTGGCCACGCCCAGCGCCGGATTGGAAGCAAGCCCTGACGTATAATCCGACCCCCACACTCCGTGCCCAGAATCAGGTCGCTGACCGGTATCGGCTCGCGAGCGGCGCGAGCGGCATCCACAAGCATCTCCTTTACCAGCCGTCTACCCAGCGTACCTGTCTTTCTCGGTCCACCACTTGATTGGATCTCTCTGAACTCCACCCGCTTGCCGCTCTCGGCAATAACTTCTGCGATCTCCCTGGCAGGCACGCTTTCGCATCCCAGGCCGACCACCAGCGCCGCAAACACATTGGGATTAGTGCCAAACCCGGCCAGCACCCTCTTCGTCTGTTCCCGGTCAGCACCTATCTGACCGCAGCCGAGGATGTTGGGGAGATAGACCGCACCTTTCAGATTGCGGGCAACGGCACGAGCTACGTGCTGGGCACAACCCACGCTGGGAATGACCAGAACATGGTTTCGCGTTCCGGCTTTTCCCCCTGCCCTGAGATATCCCTGAAACGTCATTGGGCACCTTTTATTTTCTTTCCATGGCTTATGATATTATGGACGTGCACGTGTTCTCCCGGCCTGATCCGTACCACAGCTTGGCCGATAGGCTCGCCATACTTGACAACGTATTCACCGGCACCGATTTCACAGAGCGCGAATTTATGGCCGGTAGGAATGGTTGATGGGAGGCTAATCTGCTCGGGTTGACCGCGGTACTCAATGGAAACGGTAGTATCCGCCTCTATCGGTTCGAGCGCCGTGGCTACGTTATCCTTTTCGTGGATGATGATTGCCCTGGCTTTTCGAGCCATCTCGAATTCCTCCCAAACACGCCGGCTTTGCCGGTGAGACTCAACTCATTATCGGAACGATGAGTCCTCCGGCCGGGAATATGGCCACGCGAGCACGAGGAAAGCCCTTCTTTAGCCGAGCCAATCCCTCTTCCAGCGAGGATGCATGCTCCATGCCCATGACAGAAGCCTCTTCTTCTGAAACATTCTCGGACACCAGTACCACGCGCATTTCCGGCCGTATGAATACGTTGGTCATGGCCATGTTGTAATCCATCGGTTTATCCGGGAGAAAGGCTTCCCCTTTCTCTAACGATTTGCGTATATACTCCGCAGGTTTATTCTGAGAAGCTTCCCGTATTCTCTTGAGAGAATTGAGAAACTCTGCAGGTATCCGCTCTTCTAAAGGAGCAAAGAGCAACACGCCACCTCCTTCCCTTGTCACCATGGACGCGGGCATGAGCCCCTTGAAGAGTTGGTTCCCGTGAACGTGAGGAAAAACCGACGCAATGGTAAGATCCACTTTCTCCTTGAATCTATGCCCAAGCTTCTCAAAGCAGATCTCGACAGCCTTCGCAAAGGCGCTCGCCGGATTCCCTGCCGTTATATTCGTAATAGCCCCGCTGGCATCGTACACGCAGTTTATGGAAAGATGGAGCCCTGCCGCACGGGCCGCAGCCGCTATTTCTTCGTGGAACGGGTTGCCTTTTGTCACGCCGACTGCCGCTCGCGGATGGAGTACGTTCTTTGGGTGGTGCACCTTGATCGAGTCAAAGTCGGCTACCCCGGGAAAAACAATTTTCGGGCCGCCACCGAATCCGGCCATCGGGTGAGGAAGGATCGAGCTGATGCCGATTCTCAGGTCAGCGTGGGCAACCGCCGGGTTGATCCTCACCACTCGGTCACTGCCCGCAACCTTCACGGGAACAAGGTCGCTCTGCCAGGCATTGTGCTGGACTACCTTGTACGAGGAGAGGACCGTTCTGCCCAATCGCTTTTCAAGTTGCTCTTCGGTCAAGGAAGGGTGTGTGCCAAGCGCAACTACTACAGTTACGTTTCCCCGGGTATACCCTCCTTCGTCAAGGTGGGGCAAGAGGATGCCCAGTATTTCAGTCACCGGGGTAGGACGCGTAAGGTCGTCCACAATGACGGCAACCTTTTGCGAAGGTGCTGTCGGGCCTCTCAACTGCGGCACATCATCAACCTGAGCGAGCGCGTCACGGAGCATCTGCTCAACGGAAGGCGCTTTCTGTTCGCCCTCCTCCGACCGCACGAAATGATCGCACATCCAATCATCGGGCAGGGAGAACGACGCCGTTCTCTTTCGGTCAATCTGCAGGTAGTATTGGTCTTTCATGAATTCCTCCCACGGTCAATGCTTAAAACCAGAACCTCTAGTGTGTCCCAAGATAGTCGAGACAGAATTTCAGCGCCTCCTCGCCCGGCAGGCCTTTTGTTTTCATGTCCTTTACGTACTCGTCGAGTATAGGACGGAGGCGCGCAGACCAGCGTGCATTCTCTTCTTTCGAGAGCATAATGGTCTTCCCCCCTTTCTGGTGAAATACCTCCTTCCCCTCAACATTCAGTTCATCCCAGAGTTTGGCCTGTTTCTCCGCCCACTCTTCATTGATCTTTTCGATGATCTGCTGGTCAGCCCTGGAAATGGCGTTCCATTTGGCCTTATTGATGGCTACGAAGGAAACATTAGCATACACCTGTTCATACTGGGTGCACGAGCTGACCGTCTCCGCGAGATTGTAACCTTTCATCGGCTCATAGGGACAGACAATCCCATCTGCCACACCTTTCGATAGTGCGTCATAGGCCTCTCCCATGGGCATACCGACAGGAGCACCGCCAAGGGCCTGGACCACCTTGGCACTCGTGCCTGTGGAACGAATCTTGAGCCCCTTCATCTCCTCCAGGTTGTTCACGGGCCTCTTGCTGAAGAGAATATGAGGAGGTGAAGTAGCCAGGTAAGCCATCTTCACCTCGTCAAATTCCTTCGGCTTGAATTTCTTGAAGTATTCGTTGGCCATCTTCGTTCCATCGAGACCGCTTCTGATCCCAAGCGGCAGATCGACTACTTCGGTCAGGGGAAATTTTCCTCTGGTATAGCTGCAAAAACTCAACCCTACGTCCGCAATCCCCTTAACGACGCTGTCGTACGTCTGTACCGGAGGCGTCAACGTCGCTCCGGCAAAATGCGTGACCTTTACCCTCCCGTTTGTCCTTTTTTCCACCTCTTTGCACCACGTGTCCGGGATAGTGCTAATTTTGTTTGCCGCCGGAAATGTATTCGAATATTTGAGCGTTATTACCTTCTCCTGGGTGTGGCCGGGAACACAAATAATGAGGGAGAGAAAGACCGACACAATCGCGACGGATACGACCAATGACCTTCCATTCATATGATCACCTCCAGCCTTATTTTGTTTTCTGAATTCTTATCGAGGGCTCCAACCACTCGCTTCTGAGCCATGAGAGACGCGAGTGCCCCCCTTGTTGGTAGCATCGTGCGTCACTCCTGTCAAGGAAAATCAATCTGCTTCCTGCTCACCATAACCAGGCGGCGCCACGGACGCCGCTGGAATCGCCATGACGGGCGGGGAGAAGCTTTGTCTCCACAGCGTCCGAAAAAACGTAGCGGCCCCACAACCTGGGCACGTTTTCATAAAGGCGCGCGATATTCGACATGCCACCACCGAGCACAATCACGTCCGGGTCAAGGATATTTATGACGTGGGCGAGAGCGCGGGCCATACGGTCCTCATATCGGCCCACCGTTGTTTCGGCAGCCGTGTCACCTGCGGATGCATGTTTCACGATAGTTTCGGGACCCAACTTCCGGCCCGTCGATATCTGGTGATCGCTGGCCATGCCGGGGCCGGACAGGTATGTCTCTATACAACCTTTCTTTCCGCAATAACAATCCGGACCGGGCCGTTCTTCATCAGTTGCCCAGGGCAGCGAGTTGTGCCCCCACTCGCCTGCTATAGCATTAGGACCCGTGAGCACAGAACCGTTGACCACAATACCGCCGCCACACCCTGTACCTACGATTACCCCGAATACTACGGAGGCTCCCGCACCGGACCCATCAACTGCTTCTGACAGGGCAAAGCAGTTGGCATCGTTGGTCATGTGCACCGGGCGGCCGATGAGCCGCTCAAGATCATCAAGTATGGGAGTGCCGTTCAAGCAAGTCGAGTTGGAGTTCTTCAGTTTGCCGGTTGCCCTGGAGAGCGCTCCGGGCGTGCCGATGCCGATAGTGCAGCTGGCGCCTACCCGCCCTTCCGCATAGTGGATCAGGTCGACAATCGCATTCAGGATCGCCGTGTAGTCGTTCCGGGGCGTTCGTACGCGGCGGCGCAGCAGTTCTTGCCCGCTGTTGTCCATTGCGATAACCTCGATCTTGGTACCTCCGAGGTCTATCCCTATCTTAATCGGAAGGGGAGCACTCCCTGCCGTTTTGCCTGCCATCACCATCTCCTTTCGTGCCCCTCTGCCGCATGGCCCTATCGCGCACTCTCATGATATAGCAGATTAGCCGCAGTCTGATCAAGACGTTCCAAGCGTATCGACTCTTACTACCCCTCTACCCTCCATGTGTGCGGGCTTCCTCTCTTTGCCCGTCAGCTTTATTTTCTTAGCACCGCAGAAGATGGGTTAACCTTTAGCCTGCAACCGGTCATTTTTTCTTTACTACCCCCTCCCTCTTTGGTATACAGATTGCAGCCACAGCGTCGACGCTTCATCTATTGCGTACACGTCCTTCCGGAGGTCCAACCATGCGTAGGCTTTTAGCGGTAGTCGCCGCCGTTCTCCTGATCATCTCAGCATCTTCCGCCCTCGCCCAGAATCAACAGATTCTTGACGCCCTGCGTGCGTTGAACAACATGCCGGAGCGTTTCAACACGCCGGCACAGGCGGAGGCGACCGCCCGGGAGTTCTTCGAGCTCGTCCAGAGCGCATCCGGCAATGAGAACGCTATCGGCGTGCTCAAGGAGCTGAAGCGACAGGTACCTGAGGCGGAGTGGGACGAGAACTGCCGCCGCGCTGAGAACCTGCTCATGCACACGGTCCAGCAGGTGCTCGACGGCACCATGGTTGAGACTATCGGGAGCCGCGCCAGAGGCAAGACCCTCGGCTCCATCCACGGGTACGGCTACAGCGGCAAGTGGCCCATCAAACCGGAAACTCAACTCAACTTTGACGGAGACTTCGATGCCTCCGTCTTCGGCACGGAACTCACTGATACGAACCCGGACAACGGTAAAGGCATCATCCAGGACATCAGCGGCCGGCTGAAAGCGCGGCTCGGCACGGAGCCGTCCGGCCTCGGCATCGTCCTGAACGGCTTCGGGTGGGAGGGGCGCTCCGACGTCTACGTGACCTCAGCCGGCAAACAGTGGGCCATCCGCCAGTCGATGACCCGCCTCTACCTCATTGACCCCGTGACCGGCGAGCCGGTCAATATCACGGCAGCCCCCGGGCGGCTCTTTGTCGAGACGCAGGTGCGTCTTCTGCAGAAGCTGCACCCCGGAGCTCTTCGAGAACGGCAGGCTGAAAGAGTCTGTCACGCCGGAGGAGATGCGCCGCATCCTCATGGATGACCCGCGGCTCGGGGAGCTGTGGAAGGTCTGGCTTTCCAGCACGAGGTATGGGACCGGACAGGCAGCAGCCGGTGTCATCGACATGTCCTGCCACGTGGCAGAGGTGGCCGAGGCAACCAATCCGCTTAGAAGCACGCACCAAGGTGGCAAAGCAGGTGGCACGATCCGCCAATATATTCCTGAACGCCATGGATGGCGCGACACTCCCCTGGCGCCAGTTTTTCTCGGATGGAGAGATCGACTTCATGGATAACTGCGCGAGGCTGGACCGAGTCGAAGATCACCTATGCCGAGGCGGCGGAACGGCGTGTCAATCTGCTGAAACGCTTACAGGGCCGTGACTGGACGCCTGCCGATATCGAGGCTTACGACGGGCTCGTCACTGAGTCGGAGAATGCGCTCAACGACTTGCGGGCCGCGGAGGGGCGCGTGATGGAGTTTGCCGGCGGCGAGGCACGGTTTATTGAAACCGCGGTCAAGCTCATGCGGCGGCAGTCACAGGTGGCCCACCGGCAATTCGTCCTCGACATCATGGGCAGGCCCGCCGCGGAGCGGGCCCAGTTGCTGCAGCAGTACGAGTCCGATTTGCGGGCCCTCCTTGACCACTACAGCAAGAGGGAGAACGTGCCCAAGGAGGCCGATCACGTGGGCCAACGAGGCCCTCGAATCCGTCAAAGAGCTGAACCGCATCGCCAACGAGCGGGCCGCTGCGCTGGAGGGCTTCGGCTCGAAGTTCAGGCGGATATGGGCGATGTTCGACGAGCCGGTCAATACCCGTGAGAACGTGCGCAAATTTCTCGGCGAGACGCCCATCGGGGATGCGCTTGTCGCCAAGATGCCCAACTGGGCGTTTGACTCCAGCCGCCCACCGGCCCTGACCGATGTCGCATTCGCCAGCCCGGCGAAGCTGGTCTCGGAACTGGTCTGGACCGAGGTAAACCAGCCGGTGAACGCCCTCATGATGCTCGACCTCCTCTGGCAGCTCACGGATGTGTGGCGCGACAACACGACCACGGAGGCCCAGAAGCTCATGTCCACCGGCGGCATCGCAGCCATGCTGGTGGTGCCGCACCTCTACCTGATTCCCATGGTCTATCACGCCAGCCTTTCGGGCGACCCGAAACAACTCACCTATGTGATGGCCTGTTACGTCTGTCCGCCTGCCATGCTCCCCATGCTCGTGGAGTCCATGGGCAGCAGGATCATCTCCGGCGCCAAGAATGCGCTCTTTCAGAAGGAGCTGGAGGCCATGTTCCTGGCATCGACTTTCAACCCTCCGCTAGGGAAAGAGCCTAAAGAGTGGGCGCAGAACCGTGACGCGGTCCGCTATACCTGGACCACCCTCAACACCGACCTGGATGCCTATGGCCGCGAGGGCGAGCGCAGCCTCGCCACGTACATCCGGATCCTTTCCTCCGACACGCGCGCAGAAATCCCTCTTTCGCAGCCCCAGAAGATGTCCGGACTCCAGGCGCTCTACCTGCCCGGCGGCGTTGCCAAGTCCTTCCGGGCGATGATCGAGGACGGCGACCACCGGCTCTTCCGGGAGCACGGCGGCCTCGCGAATGCCATGGCCGCGCTGCAGAAGTTCAACTGTGACCGTTTGGTGCCTTACATGGACAGGGCGCCCGCATACTGCCGCTATGCGTGGGCCGAACAGAAAAGCGGCATCAAGATCGATCTCATCAACAACTCTCTGGCTGACGGTGAGGCGGACCGTTTAAGGTCTGAGGGCAAGTCAGGGCAGAGCATCCTCACGATCGTCAATGCCATGCTCGTCGAACGGGGCAAGCTCCAGGAGGCGGTAATCCAGCAACTGGCCGAGGCCATCATGATTTCCTTCGAGGAGGAGGCGCGCGCCCGCAAGCTGGTGGAGCTGGGGCTCATGGATGACGTTCTGAAAGAGCTCCTCGATATCGGCGCGGAACTGGGGATCAAGGACGAGCTGGTCGCGGCCTTCCAGGACGCGCTCCGGAAGCAGGAAGGCGTGAAGGTCAGTAGCGACGAACTGCAGAAGCCCGGCGGTCCTGAAGCCGGACAGACAACCCAGACCAAGGAACAGATCGCGAAGCTCGCTGACACATGGCTCAAAGCCTACAGACAGGTGCGCACGACCCGCCGCTTCCTCGTGGGCCTCGTAGGCGGCTACGGCGTCCCGCAGTCGGATCTCGACCGGTTCCTGCACGGCACGCCGCCTCTCGCGGTGGATCCCGGCAAGGATGCGGAGACAGCCCGGGTGAGTCAGGAGGTCCTGATGTCCGTCCCCAAGAGCGCATCCTCCATTACTCTTCGGCTTCAAGGGGAACTCAACTCAGGCTGACCCTCGGGACAACGAGGCGGAGCAGACGCTTCTCAAATACCTCTTCACGGCACGTACGATGGAGCTGACCGTGGGCATGCAGTACACCATGATCCCCATGTGGAGCGACGGACCGAGCGAGGGTGAGGCACCCACCGGCTTTGCCGACCGTGTGACCGCGGAGATGAAGCGGCAGCTCGACATGAATCACAAGAGCCTCTTCCGCAGCACGCCCGATTTCAGCGCCTTCCTCGACCGTTACTACATCCTCGCCCGCGGCTATGCCGAGAAGTTCGCGGACCTGCGCGAGATGTACCGGGGTGGTCTGCAGCTCACGGTCGAAGGGCCGACGGAAGCGGAAACCGAGAAAGACGTGACCCTTAAGGTTGCTGCCAAGCGGCAGGGAAAACCCGCGGACGACGCCCTTAAAGACGCGCGGATCGAATGGACCGTCAACCAGGCGCAGGCGAACAGCGGCCCCACCTGGTGGTTCTCTCCTATCCAGGAGACCGTGATGAACATTACGGTCACGGCCACGAAAGAGGTGGCGGGCAGGAAGATCGTGCTCGGCACTACCACTCACCGGCTCCAGGTCAAGAAAGCAAAGGATGACAAGAAGGACCAGGCGACGGACGGGAAGACGGATGACAAGACAGGAGACAAGAAGGAGACCACCGTTACCGCGCCTTCATGCTCCTATGAATACACCGACTGGGGTGAATGCATCAGGGCGACAAAGAAACAGACGAGGACCGTGAAAGCAACGAAACCCGAAGGGTGCGTCGAGAGACAGAAGCCCGCCCTTGAACAGGGCTGCAACCCTCCTCCGTCCGAGGAGGATAAACGAAACAGCTATCTCAACTGTCTATGCAGGTGTTCCTGCGGCTGGGCCGGCCACATTGGTGTCTGGTACGACCCTGAGGGAAAGACAGTACCGGAATGCAAGAGCTCCGGCCCCTGTATAGGCGGCATCGGCGCCTGGGGTTGCTCCAGCAGGCATTTTTTCGTAGGGCCGAATGACTGCGGCAAAGGATGCTGGGAGGGCGTCTACGGAAAAGGCACCTGGGACCCGGAGAAGGCTGACAAGGTGAGGAAGGATGAAAACAAAAAGTTCAAGAAGCCGCTCACGGTAAAGATCAATGCGTCCAAGAACCCCGCCGACTTCGGAGATATCGTCACCCTTACCGCTGAAACCACGGAAGGATCGGGCGGCTACAAATGGACGTGGGGAGGATGCGCGCAGGATCCGAAGGATGCAAACGCAAAAGTGTTGAACTCGAGGGAGTGCAAGCCCTGTACGGCGACCGTTACCGCGACCGACCAGGACGGCGACAGCGCCTCTGCGTCTCTGGAGGTCAAGTGCACTGCCCTCCAGGTGAAGCTGACAAAGGAAAAGCCCAAGGAGAATACAGTCCCCATCGGCGGCCAGGCAACGTTCCTGGCGGAGGTATTTGCCGATGGCAAGCCCGCGGGAGGATCGTTTTCCTACATCTGGGAGCGCAACCCTGACGCATTATTCGGCGACCCGAAAAATCCCACATATGAAACAAAGGGTGGCTCCCAGTCTCGAAACACGGCCACGTTCAAAAAGACGGGGACAACGCCGGTCTGGGTCTCCGTGCTCAAAGAGGTCGATGGCCGCAAGATGACCGTCGGTGAGTCAGCGCAGATTCCCATCGAGGTGGTGAACCCCACGCTGAAACTGAGCACAAGCAAGCAAGACCCTTTTATCGGTGAAAAGGTCGTGATCACCGTCCAGGACACACCGAAGATGGGCGACGACATCATCACCTTCTGGTGGGAGATCAAGGGTGACGCGACCAGTCCCGGTCCGGAGCCGAACATCCCCAACAGCCGAGCCTATTCCTTCAAGCCGAAGAATAACAAGCCGGTGACCGTCACCGTGCATGGCAAGGCAAAAGAGGACGGCAGCGATCTCGGCTCAGCCGACATCACGATAACCGCCAAGACCTATACCGTCAGCATAGGCGATCCCCGTTATCTCGGCCCCAAGCCGAAAATATGGAAGTGCGATACACAACTGGGCGGACAGTGCCCGGGGTTGGTTGATGTGGGGGATCAGCAGTTTGCCGTGTTTAATGACATTTTCATGAAGTCGACGGTCAACCCGGCGCTCTCCGGAGCGAGATACCGTTGGGCCATTGACCCTGCCGGGTGCGGTATGCCCGGGGCCGGTGACGAGATCAAGATGAACTGCAGTGAAACGGGGACCTACACGGTATCGCTCAAGGTGAGCAACGGCGACAACGACCAGGTGGGCGAGGCCTCCCGTTCGGTGACCATCAGTGTTTCACAGAAGGATCTTGATGGTTCAAAGAAAGCGAAAGAGGCACAGGACAAGCTTCAGAAGGCAAAAGGATTGGTAGCGGAGGGCAAGTTGGATGAGGCGATAGGCCTTGCCAACGAAGCCGCAGGCCTCGATCCGAAGAATACCGAAGCCTCAGGGCTTGTCACCAAATGGAAGAAGGATCGGGATGAAATCAAACTACGCATCACGAAGATGGATCAGCTCCTGAAAGATAACAAAATAGCTGATGCGGAAAAAGAATTCCAGCCCGCACAGGGGCTTCATCCTAAGTATCAGTCGGTCGTGGAAGCGGGTAAACGTCTCCAGTCGAAGAAGCAGGAGGTCTCTCAGAAACAGGAACAGGCACAGAGGTTGAAGGCAGAGGGCAATGCGCTGGAAGCCCAGGGAAAGCTTCAGGAAGCAATCAACAAGTACAAAGAGAGCATTCGCATCATACCTGACAATACCCTGGAAGGCCGCATAAAACAATTGGAAGTGAAGCTACAACAAGAAACCCAAAAGAAAACCGCAGACAACCTCTGGCAAGACGGCATGAACCTCTTCAACCAGAAGCGCATGAACGAAGCCATGGCCAAGTTCAGGGAGAGCCTGAAGCTCACATCCAATCAACAGCGGACTGACTATGTCAAGAAGCTTGAAGCCGAACAGGCAGCCGCGCAAAAGTTGAATGACGAAGCCGCAGCTCTCCAGAAACAGGGCAAGACGGCCGACGCAAGTGCGAAGTATAAAGAGAGCCTGAAGCACTGGCCCAATCCCGACGTTGAGAAGCAGATCGCTGCCCTTGACAATGAAGCAACAAAGAAGACGGCTGACACGCAGCAGAAAAACACGGCGGACAAGCTTTGGAAGGAAGGAACAGACGTCTTGAACCAGGGTAAGCCGTCTGAGGCATTGACGAAGTTCAAGGAGAGCCTGAAATACTCATCGAGCCCTGAGCGCGTGAAGTATGTCCAGGATCTGGAAGGACGGAAGACACAGGCGGAGAAGCTCAGGAGTGAGGGGGCGTCATTTCAGAGTCAGGGCAAGTTGCAAGATGCCCTAGGCAAATACAAGGAAAGCCTGAAGTACTGGCCTGACCCAGCACTGGTGGAGCATATAACCAAGATTGAGACAGAAACGAAGAAACAGCAGACAGCGGTTGCGACGCAACCCGTGTCGCCGGTCGTGTCGGGCACTCCGGTCGTGACTCAGCCTGTATCCCCGGGATCGGGAGGAGTCGAGGGAACCTGGGAGGTCAGTTTCAATAATTACAAAGGAAAGATGGAGCTGCAGCGAAGCGGTAGCGGATGGAGCGGACGCATTTGGCTGGATGCCCATCAGAGATGGGAGCAGCTTACCAATATCTCCTTTTCCAGCCTGGGGAGACTCGAATTTACGAGGCCCATTTCAGGGGCGACCCAACGCTACTCGGGCGCCCTCTCCGCCGAGAGGCTGGACGGCACATTCACACAGGAGGGTTCTTCCGGAAACTATACCTGGTGGGCGAAGAGAACACAGGCGGGGACAGACAAACCGACCGGCAGCGATGGTTCGAACGCCTCCTTCCCCTTGCAGGTTGTCCGGAGTGTGCCCAACCAAGACTCGAGTGCTTTTAAGAAGAACGTCCGGAATGACCTGAGCGTGGATACCACGAGTTACGACAAAATTCCGTATTCAATGCAGGTATCCAGTCACGATCTCACGATCACCGCGCCCGGTAAATTCTGCCTTGCAGGGGATGCTGGGGGAACAAGGGGATGGAGTATTGACAATTTTCTCCTGATCGAGGTCTTGGACCAAGGCGGCAATCTGATCTCCAGTGCGGTTGCGGGGAACATGGAGACGGTTCGCCGAAATGGCAATCCGGTTGAAAGGATCGGTCGCAATTCGCATTCACTTGATGCATGTGAAATTGACGTAACCAAGCTTCTGCCGGTGGGCAGACCCTTCAGATTAAGGATTTCGGCAATGGATTACGGCGGCGTGGGCTACGTATCAGATGTCTTTGTCGTCTCCTCAAGGGGGGCGAGTGGTGTGGTCAGCCAAACACCCCCTCAGCCACCTACAGCCCCGTCTCAGTATTATCATGTGGATCTGACTCCCTACGGCGGAAAGAAAGGCACCGCAAGGAAGGTCAAAGACATCGAGGTGGATGATGGCTCCTGGGTCCGCCTGAAGGCCACCGACGAAAAGCGACTTACATTGGCGATCAACCTCCCGCAACCGGTGACCGCCAATGCGGTTGCCGTCGTGACCAACCTGGACAACGCGCACAACGTGCCTGATGGGTTCATCACCACGGTGCTCACCGTGCTCACCACCTCGGGTGAGCGACGTTTCGAATTCAAGGCCGGCGTCCACTCGTCGGAGTGGAACCGGGGTGAGACGGGTGGAGCAGAGCACAAGTGGCCGAAAGAGACCTACATCGGGGACAAGCGATGGATGGCCGTATTTGCTTTGCCACAGGGCAGCGTCGTCACGGGTTTGCGTTTCGACCACAAGGACCCGGACAAGAAGATGTATCACATGGGCGCCGCGCCGGGCTTTTGCCTGAGAGGCATCACTCTCCTGGGCGGGGCCGTTTCCGCGAGCACGGTTACCTCCACAGGAACCAGCACGAGTGCAACGACAGCTCCGACCGCCAAGGGGAACGTGCTCTTTAATAGCGGAAATACCGGCGGCGTTTACAACAACCCCACCCGTGCCACCACCTTCACCCTGCAAGGACCCCACGTGATTACGCTCATCATGAATTACCACTGGAACAACGGCCGTGGGTCAACGACCGGCACTATCAGCCTAAGGGGCGGCGACGGCCGGACCTACGGTCCCTGGCGGGTTACCGGAAGCCCGGGCCAGGGCGGCGTACCCAACGCCTACTGGACCGCAAATCCCAACGTGACGTTGCCTGCCGGCACCTATACGGTGGTCGATTCCGAACCGGGGACCTGGGCCCAGAACTCCGAGTCAGGCGGCGCGGGCCACGCCCGGGTTGAGGGCTATCCTGCAGGGGCGGTGCGGTAGGAGCACGAAGAGTTGCCCGGAGGGCCGCCCTGATCGTGTACAAGGCTCGTTACCAGAGCCCGAAGCATAAAACCATTGCAGCACTTACGAAGGAGAGAGGCGCCATGAGCAGCGGCATGCTGGTTGAACCCCGGGCCAAACGACACTTCGATGACAGGAGGGGCGACGATGGACGACTCCCGTTCCCGCACCTCATTTCCCTGCTCCTGCTTTTCGTGCTCCTCCTCTCGCCCCCTTCCCTTTTTGCCCAGACCCCACCCCCGGAAATGACAAGGACAGAGGCCGGAGGCGGTTGTTGACGCTATTCGGGGGTGGGATGGAGCACGCCCCGGCGACCTCTTCGCATCCATCAGGCGCGCCCGGCCGGGAGCCGGTGCCATCACTTCCATGAGGGAGTTGAACCGTTACGCATCCGGCCTTTCCCCTGAAGTTCAGAACATGATAACCGAAAATCAGCGTATCGCGCAGGAGACAATCCGGCAAAGGATACTCGACGTCAGGACACGGGTTATCCGCCTTTATCTTCAGCGGCACCCGGAGCACGCCCGTTCCCTGTATGGCTACGGCGACATTGGCTCGTGGGCCCTCCAGCAACGGGACAGGCTGCCCACCGCGGAGATGGACGTCGACTGGACCATCTTCGGCGCCGACCCGGAGGCTACGGCTGAGCTGAGGAACCTTTACAATCAGGAGTTGCTGCGCGACCTGGCCGGCGATAACCCCGAGGGTCTCCAGCTCGTCCGCGATTTCGACATCGTGGTGACAGCGGAAGGGCATGAGGCACAATCACACGTCTTCGAGACGCGGGGCGGCGTCGATTGGGCCAAGAGGAACATGCGGAGGGTCACCATCCTCAACCCGGACGGCACCGAGAGAACGTATGACCTCGCCCGCGGCCAGGACCCGGTCTTCGAGCTGGCCATGGCCCAGAACCTTGCTGACTTGCGCAGCGCGGCAACGAGGGGTGGCAACTACGGCGAACTCTTCGACGCAAACGGTAATCTGCGCCCCCAGGAACGAGATCCCCCGCGAGCTCTGGGACCGCTACACCAGCCAGTTAGAGGCCGTCGACTACTACATCAGCAAGCGAAGCACTGCGGCGGGTGGCTGCTTTGATATGACCATTCACCAGCAACGGGAAGCAGCCCAGAGAAACTATGAGCCCATCTCCGCAATCAACAAGAACCTGAAATACGTCTTCCGCTCCGACAACATCGTGCGCGGCGCCAACGTCCCGGAAGGTTTGATCACCAAGGACCCGGTCCTCGGGGACGAAGCGAACTCAGGCCTCATCTCCCTGGCAAAGGAGCTGGGCCGCGCAAGGGACAAAGCTGCCGCTGCCGAGATCGTCAGGACCCGTTACGGCGGCAATCCCAGCGACGCCGCGATCCAATCTGTTACCCAGCGGGCGCGCACCATCACCCTCCGTTACGCTGAGATCGCTTACCAGGCGGAGATGGACCGGATCGTGATGGAACTGACCACGAAGGAAGCCAGGAAGGCGGCACTCGATGCACTTACCGACGATTTCAGGCTCCTGACCCGGGAGGGCGGCGAGTACGCTGCGCTGGCCGAGAGCGCCCTGAGGAACATCGCCAAGGTTCAGGAAGCGAACGATGCCGGGATGATCGACCAGATGCGGGGCAACTGGACCTCCCTCGAGAAGATCGGCGAGATGAACCAGACCCTGAAGGACAAGACCAGAGCATACCTCAACCAGACAGAGCTGGGCAGGAAAATCCTGGAGAAATACGGAAAGGTGCTCGATTATGCGCGAAAGCCCATGCTGGGCACCGGCGATCCCTTCCACGCATCGCCCGCGCTTGACGTTCTCGATGCAGCCACCGAAGCCGTGCGCACCCAAGGGGCCACTATAACCCAGTACCTGGGATCCGCGGCAATGTGGGTGGCTGTCGTCGACAACGTGCGCAGTGCCAGAACGGATGCGGAGCTGGCCATGAAGCTGGGCGAGACCCTGGCAATGAACACGTATTACGGCATGATCGCATCGAGCCTTTACGCCGGCATCGTCCAGCGGGATGCGAAAGCACTTGCCCGCGCCATCATGTATATGATCGTGCCGGAGACCGCGCTTCCTGCCCTCGTCGAAGCGCTGGGCCAGAGCACCATCAGCATGGGCGCGCAAGTCCTCTTCGACCACCAGCTCGACGCGCAATACGTGCTCACCGACTGGGATAGCGAGTGGCAGGTAACGAACATCGGTGACTACAAGGGACGCGAGAGCGCGGCGCGTGCCCTGATCGACGACTTCCTGACCCCCGGCGGCGAGACGCTGGCCATCGGGATGTTTGAGGCTGCCATCCCGAGGATGGAGAAACTGGGTTATGCCAAAGAGACGATCGAGGGTATGCGCGGGATGGACGCCATCGGCAGGCGCGCCCTGGTGCGCGCCATAGAGAGCACCGTCATCAAAGGGAACGTGCTCGTTCTCAGGGAATGACGGGCAGCTCGTCGCAGCATGCTACAGCATAAAGAAATACACCGAGGAGATTGGCGACCTCGGGAAAACGCTCAATCTCGAAGTCCCGGAACTGGTCGGCCCGGAATGGGCTGAGGGTCTCGACCTGGGAAGAGGGGAGAAAGCCGCGCTGCAGAAGCTCATGGCAGCGCGCGTGACGGCTCAGGACAAGGCAAAGAACGCCCTTGCCGCCGGCATCGTCCGTACCTTCGAAGAGCGTAAGCGGGCCGAAGTGGAGCTGGCCAAGGGACGCGAGGAGGCCCTTGCCACGCTCAACGAGCTCCAGAAGATCTTCGAGGAACTGCAGGTGAAGGACGACGGGATGCAGGCCCTGGAGCGCGAGGGTACCTACACCAAAATCCAAAGCTGGTTCACGTTCCCCAGGGATCAACAGATAAAGGCGATGCAGGCAGTGCTCAAGTTCCGCGACACTTACAGCTTCGTGCTGGAAGCCCGCTCGCGTGCCGAGGAGATGGGACGCAGCAACATCGGCCAGGCTTATGCGGGGACTCCCCGGCCGCTCACCGGCCCCTTTTCACCGGTCACCGCCCCTACGTTGAGCACAGGACTGCCGTCAAACGTCGGCCCCCTGCTCCTTGATGCGGGCCTGGACACCGGGCTCACCCAGGAGTACCTGAAGGACGTCTCCGATATAAGGGCGAAGCTCACCCAGGACCTGGAAGTGATAAAGGGGAGCAAGCTGGAGGGCGACTACGACACGCAGATGTACGGAAAGCTTTACGGGATTCGCTTCCAGCGCGCGTATTGGTCTCATATGTTCCGCGTTGCCGGCCAGTCCGGAAGCCTGATCTCGACGGTCCAGGCGTGGCGCCAGACACAGCGCCACAGCTTATCCGAGGATGCTTTCAAAAAGGATCAGGCGCTTGGAAAGGATGACGCAGCCCTGCTGGAGGAGTTCAAGCAGTATTACGCCCAGGCGAAGGCATCGATCAGCATCGCAGGACCGAAGAATACGAAACCGAGTACACCGGTCAACCTGGCCGCAACAGTCACCTTCCAGACAAAGCCTGAACCGCAGTATGAAATCCGCTGGTCGGACGTTACGCGCGGCCAGGCGCTTCCCCGGGGGGGCGCCCTCACTTTTACGCCGGGAGATGCACAGACCTACCGGGTAAAGGCCGAGGCCTTCGCGACTATCCAGGGCAAAGAACAGAAGATTGCAGAGACGTTCCACGACATAGCCGTGACCCGGGATGACACGAAAAAGGACGACAAGACGGACGGCAAACCTGCTACCGGTGACCCGAAGGGACAGGCCGAAGAGAAGTACCGCTGGCTCAAGGAGAGTGTGGCTTACCTGGAGGCGCTCAAGGAGTTTGATCGTAAGAGCTACAACGCATTCGAGAAATCGGTGACAGGCAGCATCGTGAGGGAATTCGTCTCTAAAGCACCGCCTCAGAATGAAAAGGGGTTCAAGCTTCCCGATGGCAACGATAAGGAACTGTGCGGCGAGACCTTCGGCGACATCAAGGGGCGGCTCACGGGATACGATTCAGACTGCTGGTCTGCGTTGAATACCGGTTGTAAGACAATCGGGACGAGAGAGACGACGAGGACAGTCGACGGCAAAGAGATGAAGATTTTAGAGTCGGTCACAAGCTGCGACGCACCCTGTGGCAAGGCCTCCACCTGCTCGACTGTCCTGATGACGTATACGGGGCAACTGGGCTATGCCAACAGCCTGCAGGATTACGTCAACGAGCGGCAGATAAAATGCCTGGCTGATGCGGGTGGCGCCCACGGCAAGCACCAGAGAGAACTGGACGCAGAAGATAAAGAACCTGCCCGAGTCGCTGCCCTACAAACGCTTCCAGGAATTCGCAGGCCTGAGCGATTGGAAAGGCTACCTGGCCGCGGTCGAAAAGGTGAAGCAGGAATTCGCCCTGCCCGACCCGATCCCGAGCCCGCTCGTGCTGCCGTGGACCTATTCGAGCCCGTGCGGGGGCGGAGGCGCTGTGGCCGACACGTCGAAGCTCGCTGGTCACGCTCGCAGCGAAGCCGGAAAAGACCTCCTACAAACCCGGGGACGTCGTCAATGTCACAGCCAACGTCACCGGCGGCAAGGCGCCCTACACGTACACCTGGACGGGTGACCACGCAGGTGAGGGGCAGACCGTGACCCGCGCGGCCACGAAGCCGGGTTCGTACGCACTGTCCGTCGAGGTGAAGGACGGAACAGGTGCGCGCGGCCAGGCATCCATCACCCTGAAATACGAGGGCCTAACCGCGGAGATCGCAGGACTCACCAACCAGATCATCTATGGAACCTCTTTGACGCTCCGGGTGAACGTCCCGGGCGCTCGGAGCACACCGGCCCTCAACGACAGCCCGTACCCAAGGACAAGGTGGACCCCGAGGAGGAGAGGAGCATGCCGTGCCTGGAGGGCATGCCTGGCGAAGTCAAAAACAGACCCGAACATCCACTGCATAGCCCCGCCCAACTACGAGTGCTGGGACGACACCCCCTCAAAGCCCGAGGAGACGTCATCAGTGCGGATCATCTGGCAATCGGACAAGACGCTCGATTTCCAGCCGGGAACGAGCTACGACGGCAAGACGAACGTGCTCTTCGACCGGATGGGCGCCATCAAGATATGGGCGGAGATCGAGAAGAAGACCGGGGACAAGGTCTACGAAAAGGTGGGCGAGACAGACCAGCGGGAGGTCACCGTGGTCCCGCCAAAGTTCAAGATGACCTTCGTCCCGGAGAAAGGCAAGGGCAAAGTAGGTCAGGAAGTCCGGGTGACGATCGAGACCGACCCGCCAAAGATAAAGCCCGAGATCATCAACTACGAATGGAACTGGCCTGAATCGTCCGGCCGCATGGAGTACGAGAAGAACGCCAGCGTCATCGGTTTCGTGCCCAAGGACCCGAAACCCGTGAAGCTGCTCGTCGGCTCCGAAAACGGTTTACGACCGCGTGCCCATCGGCGGGGCTATTCAGGACGAATACACCGCCGGGGCATTTAACGTGACCGTGACCGGACCTCGGGCCATGGGTCCAACCCCCCAGATCTGGAAGGAGAAGGTCGGCCTGGTCAACGTGGAGCAACAGATTGCCGTCTTTCAGAACGTGTCCATGAGGGCCGAGGTAGCCCCAGACCCGGAGAAGAAACCGCTCCGTTACCAGTGGACCGTCACCCCCGGCGGATGCACCGTCAGCAACGACATAAGCCAGGAGATCACGGTCAACTGCAGCCAGACCGGCAGCTATCAGGCCAAGGTGACGGTCAAAGACAAGGACGGCGCCGACCTGGGGAGCGGGTCGGGTACCATAAGCGTGACCATCTCGCAGCAGACGCTCAACGATTCGGCGAAGAAGGCGAAGGAGGCCGCTGACAAGACAAAGGAAACTGCGGACAAGGCAAAGAAGGCGGATGAGGCGAAGAAAAAGCTCGCCGAGGCGAAGGCTGACGAAAGGAAGGGTAAGCTGGACGAGGCCATCAAGAAGGCGGATGAGGCGGCTACTCTCGATCCCGCGAACAAGGAGGCAGTGACTCTGGCCGCCAAATGGAAGGCGGAGAAAAAACGTGTAGAGGAGCAGCTTGCCAAGACAAAGCAGCTCATCGACGAGTCGAAGTTCGCTGATGCGCAGCGCGAGCTGATTGTTGCCAAAAACCTCCATGGGCTCTACCAGCCGGTCCTCGACATGGACAAGCTCCTCTCCGAGAAGTGGCGCGGGTACGACGGGAGCGTGCGCGACAAGCTCTACGAGGTGCGCTCCGCCAATGAAAAGAAGGACTTCAAAAAGGCGCTGGAACTGGCGGAGAAGATGCGCAAGGAGATGAAGCTTTACGGCGGCAACGAGGAGTCACTCAAGCAGCAGGAGGACTGGGCGCGCAGGTGGGAAGCGGAGAAGGACGGTAAGCGGAAGATCTTAAAGGGCGCCGATGAGAAGCTGAAGAACTTTGATTACGCCGGCGCGTACAAAAGTTATGAGGAAGGCTTCATGAACGCCCAGAACCTCTGGAACGGCACTGAGCCGGAGTACAAGGAGGCGATGAAGGGGCGCGAGGAGGCGTTTCTGAAGAACAAGCGTCTTACCGAACTTACCCCCCACGTGCAGCGGGCCGCCGAGGACACGCAATGGCAGATGCCGGTCGACGTGCTGCAAGGGGCGCTGAAGACCGCTGACGAGGCCATCGCCCTCCAGCCGAACAACGAGCAGTTAAAAAAGTGGCGCACTGCCATAGAGGCCCGACTCGCAAAGACCACGACCGACAGCCAGAAGACCACCGCGGGCAGAAAATACCTGGATGCCGCACGCAACGCCGAGAACAGCTTCCTCTCCCAGGATTCGTACGTCAGGGCCGATTCCAGCCGATGGGGGGAGACCATCGAGGGAGAGATGCAGGCATCCCTCGCAAAAGCGATAGAGAACTATCAGGCCAGCCTCACATACATCCCCGACAAGAACGTGGAACAGCACATCAAGGAGCTTGCAGACGGCGCTGGAGGGCCGTAAGAAGTATCTGGAAAACGTGCGTCTCTCGAAGAAGCTCCTCACCGAGGCTGAGGGTCTCGCGAAAGAGGCCCGTTCCGAACAGAACTTCGACATAAGCCAGCAGAAGTTCGCCGGAGCTATCGAGAAGTACCAGAAGAGCCTCTCACTTTACCGGCCGTCAAACGAGGAGACCATCGCGCGGATCATCCACAACCTCGACATCGAGAGCAAGACAAACGCCTTCAAGAAGTACCGTGCGGACGGCACCGCGCTCGAACAGCAGCGGCCCGTCGAGGCCCTCGCGGCCCTGGAGAAGGCCGCCACCTTCCGCACCTACGCCATCATCGAGGGCGAGTGGATCCTGTTCACAGGCCAACTCCAGAACCTGAGAAGCCGCGTCCAGGCGGCAAAGGATCTGCGCGCCCGTGGTGAGGCCCAGCAGAAGCAGGGAAAGATAACGGATGCGATTGCGAGCTATGAGCAGAGCCTGAAACTTGTTCCGGATAACGCCCTGGAGGAGCACGTCAAACTGCTCAGGACACAAGTGACCAAAGAGGATGACAAGAAGGTTAATGCTGACAGATTGTGGCAGGAGGGCACAGCACTCTTCAACCAGGGACGGCCGGCGGACGCGCTGACAAAGTTCAAGGAATCCCTTTCCCTCTGGCAGGATCCGGGCAGAACAAAGTACGTCCAGGACATGGAGGGAAGGCGCACCCAGGCTCAGGCCCTTCGGGATCAGGGAGCTCAACTGCAACAGCAGAACCGGCTCCAGGATGCGATAGCACGGTATAACCAGAGCCTTCAGTTCTGGCCCGATCCGAAGCTGAAGGAACACATAGCCGCCCTGCAGGCAAAGCTGAACGAGGCCCAAGACGCCGAAGCCCGCAAGGCGCAGGCGAAAAAGTTGCGGGATGAAGGCGCAGGGTTCCAGCAGCAGAACCGCATCCGGGAGGCCATCGGCAAGTACCGTGAGAGCCTCACCTACTGGCCCGATAAGCAACTGGAAGAGCACGTGCGCAAGCTGGAGGCGAGCCTTGCTGCTGCCAGTGCCGCGTCGCAGCAAACTACCCAGCCCGTCACACCATCGACCGCCTCGACAGCCAACTGGACCGGCACCTGGAAGAGCGACCCGCGTCCGGGGAAGGAAGACGTGGTCTTCGTTTTGACACAGGGCGGCAGTAGAGTGACCGGGACTTACAAGGTAGATGTCATGATGCCCGGCGCAGCCGGTGGTCAGCAGAAAATCGCGATGACCGGCAAACTGGAAGGCACCGGCTCCGGAAACAAACTGAACGGCGTCTTCAGGGATCGCGAGGACAAGGAAAACACGGGCACGTTCGATCTCACCATGGCGTCCGACGGCAATTCATTCACGGCCGTGGCCCGCTCCGAGGGCAACACCGAGAACTGGACAGCGCGGCGGACGGGTTCGGCGCAGACCGCGGTTCCGCCTGCAGATCCGCCGCGTTCACTTGATGGTACATACAGCGGCCCGATCTCCGGCGCGGCTTCAGGCACTATCCAAATCACCATCACAGGCGATAGAACTACCGGGACGATCAATGGAACCTACCAGGGGGACCGTTTCAACGGTTCGTGGTCAGGCACGGTCAACAAGACGACCGGCGACCTTCAGGGCTCACTCAAGGGCGATGTAAGCGGCTATGCCTTTACGGGCAGTATCACAGGCCGCATCCAGGGCACGCAGGCTACCGGGACGTGGAATGCCAGGAACCAGTACGGTAACCCGACGGGCACGTGGCAGGCAACCAGGGGCGGAAGCACCTCATCCACCACTACCAGCACCGGCACAGGGAGCACATCTCAGGGCAAGACTTCTGTCATGGCCGAGATCACCAACCGCTCAAAAACGAATGCGCACGTCTTCACAGAGGGCGAGACCTTCAGTCCGTCGAACCGGCTCGCCCCGGGGGAAAAGCGCAAGGTGAGCGTGCAGATGGCACCCAATGGTACGGTCACCTTCAAGGCCGGTCGGGATGGCCAGGTGATGGCAACAAAGCGGTGGGACGGTGAACCGGGTAATTCCAGCCGCGTGCCCGTTGTCATCTTCGACGACACTAATCCGTTCGATAAACTAGTCATATCAACGGGGCTGAGATAGGGTTCGAGGTGGCAGTAGCATACTGTTTGCGATAGATGACTACCGGCACGGGAATGGTCCATAACAACACAGGCCAAGGGCTGTCAATACGCCGGAAGATCCTTCTATCTGCGGCGGCGCTGGCATCAGCAGTCCTCCTCCTTTCCGTGCCCTATCCCTTGACCACCGAGACGGTCTGGGTGATACCGGTCTGCGTCTCCACCATCCTTTCCTTGTGGCTTGTCCTCACCAGCCGGTTCTTTGCAGCATTCGCCGTCGCCTGCCTGGCCGGCATCCTTTATGCCTTCTTTCTTCAAGCATTCGAAGTCCGCTATCTCTACCGGTTCCCTTTGAAGGACGGCCGGATGTTTCAAAGCGGGGCCTATTATGCCTATCGCTCTCTTTTCCGTGATGCGGAATGGACGCGTTTAATACCAGCGGTTGCGGGGGCAGCCTTTCTGGCAGTACTCAATGTGATGACGCTCACCGGCCGGCTGCATCACAGGTTCGGTGCACGTGTAGATGGTTTTAGAGCGCGGTTTGTACGAGATCTGTCAATTACCACTCTCATCGGCGCACTTCTTGGCCTCTTCATCGGTTGGTTTCGTTACAACGTTGGCTTTGTCGTGGGTATACAGGGCATGATCTCGGGCCTGGCGCTGGGCCTTCTGGCAGGCCGGTCCTTGCGGGGCAAGTCGTCGGGTGCGTACACGCAACAGCGCCGCGAATTGCTGCTGGCCGCGGGGCTCTGCGGCTTTCTCTTCTTCGAACTGATCGGCATCGGGTTGAGCCAGCGCTCCTTCGCACCACACCGTTGGCTGACAGGCCTGCTCAGCGGGGATCTACGTGAGTGCGTCTTCGGCTTCACAAGGTACCGCTGGCACAGCTATCTTTTCCGCCCCGGCCCCTTTGGCTGGACGCTCTTCAACCTGCTCGACATCGTCTTCATGCTCTTTCTTACCATGGTAACGCTATTTAACCGGGTCGGACGGCTTCCACAAAACCATTGATCATTTCTGCTTGCAATTTGATTGAAGGTAATGATAACTTTCAGAAGAGCTTCAGCTCAGCCGCGCCCCACGGGCATGATCTTCGTGATTGCTTATCGACTGAAGCCCGTTTGCGGGTCGAAGGTTGGAGGGCGGCGCGAAACTCATGACAGGTTCTTATCCCCAGTCTGCGTGCGACGGTGTTCCGGCACGTGGCTTGCAGAGGGTTTTTTCACAGCCCGCAACAGGTTGTGCTTTCCCGGCTTGGCACAAGAATTGAATGATAACCCTGATACGAAGGCTGAAATACTGAAAGCGTGCAAAGATTCCTTTTAGCTCTTCTGAATGGATCGGTTATCAGCGTGAGCGGCCTGTTCTGCTTGGCGAAAGCCACTTCGGCCAAGGCCGGTCGCGTATGGTTACAAACTATCAAATGCTAAGGGAGGTATATGCTATGACCAGGAATTGTATCAAAGGTATCGCGCTCCTATCGGCCCTGGCACTGATTCTCCTGCTGCCCATGACGGCAACAGCGGGAACGGCCAGGGGAGCCAAGGCACTTTTTGACAGTGGTGAAGGTACATCTGTCAGAATGTCGTCAGGTGCTCCCACGTCCTCTACCGCGGTGGCCCAGGCACCCAAGCAGGAGAAATATGTAGGGCTCTCTTATAAGCTGGCCCTCCTCAAACCGAACGGCGATTTCACGATCGTTCCGAAGAGCCATACGTTCAGGTCCGGGGACAGGGTAAGACTACTTGTCAGGTCCAACAGGCAAGGATATCTGACCATCCTCAACATTGGCCCCACAGGCAACACCAACGTGCTCTTCAACGATTACGTTGAAGCACGCACTATGTATGAGATTCCGAGGAACACCAATTTCCGTTTCGTTGGCGAACCCGGTACGGAAAAAGTACTGATTATGCTCTCGGCCAATCCAAATCCTCTGGGCGGCGGCCAGCCACAGGTCACGGCTGGTGGCCCTGGCACAGTGCCACCGCCTCCGCCACCGAACCCTAACACGCTGCCTCCTCTGCCGCCGCCTTCATCTGGCACCTTGCCGCCGCCTCCGCCGAATAATCTTCCGCCGCCTCCGCCCGGCCCCACGGCCGACGCGAGCAGCACCCTTCCCCCGCCTCCTCCTATGATGCTTGCCAACATAGAAGGGGCGAAGGATATTGTAATGGAAGACACGATGAAGACAGGTTACGCGGTTGTATCACCCAAGAGCGGCTGGAAACCCTCTGCCAAGGGGACGAAAGACATCGTAGTTGAATCGGCAAATGGGGAGAATTACGGTGTGGTCCCTGTTTCCGCCATCGAGGAGGGCGGCATACTGACACTCGACATCAAGCTGAGCCACAAGTAGGAGGCACGCATGAGATTTACTCGTTTGAGAACGGTTGTCTTCTGTCTCATCGCTGTCTTCATGTGCGCATCGTGTGCGTCCGTGCTGACAGACCCCAACACGATAACCACTGAGGAAGAAAGGGTGGCAGCAAGAAACCAGTGTATTGTGGTACACACCGCTGGTGGCGCCCTCGGTGGGGCCCTTATCGGCGGCCTTATCGGCGGCAACTGGAAGGGTGCGGGGATCGGGGCTGCAGCAGGCGGAGCCATCGGGTTCGCGTACGCCTGGGGAAAATGCCTCTCCCTCTATTCCACCCTGAAGAGCCAGCCGGTGGGCACTTACCAGGACGCGACCCAGCAGGCCCAGTACAATCCATCCCAGGGCACTGTGACAAAGATACAGAATTTCTCCGTCAGCCCGAACGCGGTGCAGCCGGGCGGCTCGGCTAAATCTGAACGGATCGTACTACGTTATGGCACCCGACGGGGCCAAGGAGATGAAGGTTACCGAGAGCAGGCAGGTGAAATATTTTGATCCGTCCAAGAACCAATGGGTCTGACCTCGGCCAGGTGGACCAGGAGATCACAGCCAAGCCGGGGCTCCGGAAGGCAGATGGCAATTTCGACCTTCCGAAGGATGTTCCCGAAGGGAAGTACAAGATCGGGTTCAAGGTCGCATCCCGAGGAAAAGAGGATATGGCGGAGAAGGATCTGACGGTCAAAAAGGGTACGGCCATGAACGGTATAGACGTAGCGTCCGTTTCTTCCTGCTTTTACAGGTAAGAAGGCGGCGCGGTTTGAAGGAGTTTACCATGCAAAAGGTGCACTCTAAAAACATTGTCTTACTGCTTGCTGCGGCAATACTGCTCGTCACGGCAGACTCACGTTTGCCGCGTCTACACCGGTGACCACTGCCCATATCAATGAGATTATGGGTTTGTTCACCAGGAGTCAGATCGCAAAAGGGTACGTGGAGCTTGACCAGCACGGACGGATCGAGCTGAAGGGTGAGTATGCCGACGAAAAAGAGGTCGACACCGCCTTCTCGCTCGCCCAGACGGTAGTGGGGATCAAGTGGGTGTCACCCGTGACCCCTGAGAACATCAAGGTGAAGGAGTGGGAGAAGAAGTTGGGAGGGCTCTTCAGCAGGGCCGCAGCGCTCAAGCCGCGGTAAAAGGGGATGCACCGATCGGACCTGTAAGAAACAGGTATGCCCTCGTAGTCGGGGTGGGCAAGTTTAAGGACGGGATAAATCCTCTTCAATACTCGGTGAAGGGATGCGTCGAGCTTTTACAGCTTTCTCGTGGAGCGGGCCGCATTCCCAAAGAACAACGTTTATTTTCTCGGGGACCAGAATGCGACGAAAGACAATATTGTCCGCTACCTGACCGGAATCAGGAATAGCTGCCCAGGAAGACGACCTTGTGGTGGTCTACATGTCGAGCCACGGCACACCGCCAGACAAGTTCGGCGGTGTCTATATCGTCACGTACGATACTGAGGTAAAACCTCGTGAACGCGTGTGGCAGACGGCTCTTGCAGAAAGCGTACTCAAGGATTTTGTAGAAAATCTGAGGGCAAGACGTCTTGTCATGATTCTCGACACCTGTTACAGTAACGGGGCCTATCGGGCAATCCCGGGGTTTTTGCCGCCCGGCGGAAAATCCCTCGGTGTCGGGGATGAGGATGAAGGCTACGGGGTCTCGCAAGAGACCGGCAAGAGGCTCTTCGGAGCCAAGGATATCGTGCTCGAGGATACACCAAAGCCAAAGGCTGCAGCCGCCAAAAGCATCGATTCCCAGGAGCCGTACGGAAGAGTGCTGATCAGTGCCTCAAGCGCCGGTGAGAAGTCGTGGGAGTCGGACCAGCTCCGGAACAGTGTCTTTACTTACTACTTTGTCGACGGACTCAACCGTTACCAGGGGTCAGTCAAGGATGCCTTCCAATACTCCAAGCCGCTCGTCGAGCAAAGAGTAAAACAGGAGAAGGGCGCGGACATAACCCAGACCCCCCAGGCCATGGCCACAAACCAGGACTGGAATATGCGCGTCACGCCACAGAACCGCTAATACCGCATAAGGAGGAAAGATTCATGACAAGAAAGTTCTTCATCGCACTACTCAGCAGTTACCTTTGTCTTGACAGGCATCCTTGCATGCCAGCAGCAGCCGGCGCCGCACCGCCAGCGCCGCCGCCGGCAGCACCCGCACCTGCACCGGCGCCACCTGAGCCACCAAAAGGCGAGCCGGCAAAACCTGCAGCGTCAGGCGAGCCCAGCTCGGAAGCAAAAGCCAATCTTAAGCAGGCAATGAGCTATGTCAGCATGGCCAAGAACGCGAATTCACCTGCTATTTTCAACGAGAACATCGAGAATGCTATCACTGAATTCACCAACGCAACCAAGAAGGACCCGAAGTACGCTGAGGCATACTCCGGGAGAGCCGGGGCTTATATGATGCAGAAAAAATATAACAAGGCCCTGGATGATCTGAAACAGGCAAAGGATCTGAAGCCCGATAGCTCTTCTATTAGGTACAATCTGGCCTGCGTCCACTCGCTGATGGGCAATGTCGACTACGGTCTCGATGAGCTGGATGCAGCTCTGGACAGGGGCTTCAACGATTACGATTCTTTAAGGAAGGACCCCGATCTCAACAACTTAAGGAAACACAAGGAGTGGCGGCCCATCCTGGAAAAGCACAAGGTATTTATCGCGAAATAGCACGCGAAATACGCGTGAGATGATTGTTCTGCTTCGTAAATGAAGAGTGGCGGGTACCCCGATCAGCCGCCGGGTACCCGCTTGCCGCACCCAGGGTGGTACAGTAGATCGAGTTGTCCCGATTGATATCCGATCTTCGAGATCAAGCCCTGCCCCCTGCCTCGCACGAACCCTTATAACGATTTGCATTCAAGATGCAAACCGGTATTGCACGCTGTTTCGGGCGCACCCACAAAAAAAGGGGAGAATAAATCTCCCCCTTTCTGTCGTAACAGTTGGAATTCTTACTTCGCAGGAGCTGGCGCTGGCGCCGAGGCCGGGGTGCGAGGCATCGGAGCCTCTTTCTTCTCCTCTTTCATCTCTTCTTCGGAGCCTTCTTCTTCGGTGTCTTCTTCTTCGTTGCCTTCTTCTCCTTCGCCGGCTCTTCTCCATCTTCTCAGGTGCTGCTGCCGGTTTCTCAGGTGCCGCTGCGGGCGCCTGGGCAAAGCCAGTGGCTGCAAAAGCAACAGCGATGACAACTGCAAACACGAACATCAGTACCTTCTTCATTCTTCCCTACCTCCGTTTGGTTTAGTTAATGACTTCATGACGGGGTAATTGCATGAGCCATGCCATATGTTGGGCGCCCGGAGAAATCTATTTTGTGGTAGTAAAATAAGGTACTTAAGGCGATTACCGTTTCCCCGGTTACAAAATGCGTCCCGCAAGCGCCTGATCAGTCGTATTTTTCCGACCGCATAGCCTGTCCCAGTCGGATTTTTCCGACTCCTAAGAACAGTCTCCCTATTCCCTGACGCCCCAAGGGATTCCTGTTGACAAAGAGTTCCCAGAATGCAATAAAGTGAGGACCTTGTGCGGTTAATTGTAAGACATGCTGTGCGGGAGATATTGTTATGGATGTGTACAAAAGGTTGCTTCGACCCCTGCTCTTCAGACTCAATCCGGAAACTGCCCACAACCTCGCCAGGGCAGAGTGCTCCGGCATCCCTGCCTGAGCTCTGTTTTTGCGAGGCAGAGTTTGTCTGTACAAGACAGACGGCTTCAGGTAGATCTGGGTCGCCTCAGACTCTCTAACCCCGTGGGGCTGGGTGCCGGTTTTGACAAGGACTGTGAGATGGTGGATTCACTGCAGCGGCTCGGTTTCGGGTATATCGCGGTTGGCTCAATAATGTGTCACGCAAGGCCGGGGAATCCGCGGCCACGCATGATTCGGGACCTGAAGGGGGAGGGTCTTTTCAGCTGCATGGGCTTACCCAGCAAGGGCTTGGATTATGCGGCTGTGCGGCTGAAACAACGCAAGGGAGGGAATGTACCTCTTATTATCAATTTCAATGCAGAAGAGTTTGCGGAGTACTTGAGGTGTACGGAGGTGCTTCACCCTTTGGGCGATGCCATAGAAGTCAGCCTCTTTTGTCCCAACCGGCCTGCGGATGAAGGTGGCTTTCTCGATCCCGGGCAGGCCCGAACTCTGCTTGAAGAAGTTGCCGAGCGAACGAAGAAACCGGTGTTTGTCAAAGTACCTGGCTACATCTCCGAGGATGAACGCCAGAAACGACTGGATCTGATTTACGCACTCATCGATTGTCGAGTGGAGGGAATTACGATTACACCGAAAACTCTCGTGAAGCACGATGCTTTGTCGATGGGCCAGGGCACCCTTACCGGCAGACCCGCTTTCGGGCAGATGCTTAAAATCGTGAGAGATGTCTTTGAGATGACAAAGGGGAAGATGCCCTATTAAAGCAGCAGGGGGCATCTTTTCCGGCGAAGACGCTTTCGAAGCCATTGCGGCTGGAGCTACAACAGTCGAAGATGGTTACGGGTTTCGGGTTTGAGGGCTGGCATATTGCCAGAAATATCAATCAAGGATTATTGAGACTATTGGATAAGTCTGGTATCGAGAACCTGTCGGCGCTTCGCGGCACGAAGACGGCCATATCCCTCGGGGGAGCGCTTTCATAGCGTTGCATCCTGCCTTTGCCGGATGACTCCATCAGCCGGGCCTTACCTTGATATGACGATATGGGCTGAGAAGCCAAGCCAGATGGACGAGCGCCGGATAAGATGCTATAGTATTTGACTGCATTGCAGCTACGTATCCAGCGAACCGTTTTCCAGCGAAAGGAGAAGGTCGAATGATAGACGAAAAATCAACGGCAGAAAGTCTGGGAAGTACAAGGACGTATGGTCAGGTCAGGTGCATGAATCCCAGCTGCACATCCAGAATCACCCCGCAGCCGGGGCAAACCACGGCAAAATGCCCTAAGTGCGGCTCTGAATGGCGCATATTCTGGGTTAAGGCAGGCTTCCCCCGCGTAAGAGGTCCCGTGTGGGAAACAAGCTTGAAGAATGGCAAACGCAAAGTGGGCCACAGTGACCGACAATAAGGAGGAGAAATAGGTCATGGCTTTAGATAGAAAACTGGCTGTAGTAGATCTCACGACAGGTAAGATTGAAATAAAACCGATCCCTCTGGAAGTCAGGAAGAAGCTTCCTCGGCGGGAGGGGACTTGCTGCGTATCTTCTCTACAAGTATGTAAAGCCGGGTTGCGACCCGATGGGTCCCGACAATGCAGTCATATTCAGCGCAGGTCCCCTGGGCGGAACCCTCGCTTCAGCCGGCTCCAGGACTGACGTCATGTGCAAGAATCCTCTTACCGGCCTCTTGGGAAGCGGGAATATGGGCGGATTTTTTGCCCCGGAATTGAGGTGGGCCGGCTTCGATCATATTTTAGTGAAAGGCAAGGCTGACAAACCCGTCTACCTGTGGGTTCACGATGGCGAGGTAGAGATAAAGGATGGCAAAGAACGTCTGGGGAAAAACCGTTACAGAGGCCCAATGGGCTGTGAGAGAAGAGCTGGGAGACCCCGATATCAAATCCGCAGTCTGCGGTCCGGCCGCCGAAAAAGGCGTTAGATACGGCAACGTGATGACAGGCATCAAGAACGCGAACGGAAGGGGCGGCGGCGGCTCGGTCATGGGCTCGAAAAACCTGAAGATGGTCGCGGCCCGCGGCACCATGGACATCAAGATAGCCCATCCGATGGAGGCGTTGGAATTTGACAAGAAGTATATCGAGATGATCACCGGAGCAAAGGTGAACCAGACCATGGGTACCCTCGGAACCCCCTTTATCTGGGGCGCGGCAAACGCATGGGGTGGCGTAAGGGCGAACAACTTCCAGCTCAACCAGCTCCTGTACAGCGACGACATCGAGCCGGAGAGCCTCGACGAGATTTCAAATCAAACAGTGGGTAAGTACCACATGGCGGCATGTTTTGGCTGCCAGGTCCATTGCCGCGCAAAATATAGGGTTCCGGACAGACCGTTGGCCCAAAAGCTGGGCATGGTAGGGATATACGATGAAGGCCCGGAGTATACATCGCAGAATGCTTTTTGCGGCGAGCCGGGATGCACGAAAGCTGAGACGCTTCTCATATGTAATCACCTCGTCAACCAGTACGGCGTTGACAACCTCGAGATCGGCAGTATCATCTCCTGGGCAATGGAGCTTTATGAAAAAGGTATCCTCACGAGCAAGGATACCGACGGCATCGATTTAAGGTTCGGCAACGATGAGGCCCTCATCGAGATGATCCACCACATATGCAAGAGGGACACGTGGCTGGGCGATGTTCTGGCGGAGGGCGGTCTTAGGCGGCCCAAAAGATCGGCAAGGATTCGATCAAATATATGGTTCACGTCAAGGGCATGAACCACCTTGGTTCAGACGAGAGAGCGACCCCTGGTCTTGCCTTGAATGCTGCGATGGCTTCGAGGGGGTCCGACCACTTGAGAAGCCGTGCGGCCATAGACCTTTACCATCTTCCGGAGCCGGTTTTGAGAAAGATATACGGCAGTCCGGTTCCCTACGACGGACCGTTGAGCTCGGACCAGAGGGAATATGTCGGGAAAGGCCTGGACGGTTTTCTGGCAGGAGACCTGCTTCATGGGTGTCGATTGTCTCGGAACGTGCAAGTACCATACGACATTCCTGGGGGCAACATTGCCGAACTTCGAAGACTGGTCAAAGGTGCTCTACTACAACACCGGACTTGAGATGACACCGAAGGAGATGTGGGACGTGGCCGAGAGATGCAACCTGATCGAGAGACTCTTCAATCTCAGGGAAGGTATGAAGAAAGACGACCCGTTCAAAGGCGAAATGCTCGTTGACCGTTACTTCGATGAACCGTGCAGGCTCGGCGCGCCCGATGTTGTCGGCGCAAAGCTTGACAGGGCAAAATTCAAAGAAATGAGAGCAGAGTTTTATCAATATAAGGGGTGTGATGAGGACGGCATACCTACACCGCAAACACTCAGCCGGCTCGGGCTTGATACCCTTGATGAAGAGCCGCCCCGCCTGTAAGGCGATGGGACCGCTGATACCAATTAGCCTTCGAAGATAGAGTGAGGCGGGGACGAGGAGCAACGAAACTATATCAATGAACGCTAATTGGTATGAGGAGGAACTGAATGGAAGCAAGAGTTCTGGTGATAGACCATGAAAAATGCACGGGCTGCAGGAGATGCGAGCTCGTCTGCTCCGTGTTTCACGAAGGCGTATCAAATCCCAGCAAGGCACGGATAAAAGTGGAAAAGTGGGAATGGGAAGGACTCTACATTCCCATGACGTGTCGGCAGTGCGTCGATGCGCCGTGCATGAATGTCTGTCCGGTGAAAGCCATCGAGCGCGATGATGCGCAGGCCAAGGTATCCGTTGACTACGATAAATGCATCGTCTGCAGATCCTGCGTAGCCGTGTGTCCCTTTGGCGCAATGAGCTTCAATCCTGCCGAGAAGAAGGTCTTCAAATGCGACCTGTGCGACGGCAATCCGCAGTGTGTCAGGTTCTGTGATATGAAGGCTGTTGATTATATCGATTCTCGAAAAGAGAGTACCGTGAGAAAGAGGGACGCGGCGCTGAAAATGGCTGAAGCGAAAAAGCTGGGCGCAAAGACAGAGTACGAAGGCTGACAGGAAAAAATCTAATCATCGATGATGGGCTCCGGGGCGCTCGTCCAGCGATTTAATTAATAGGAGCACGTCGGCGTGCTTGGCGAGGCGCTTGATGGGGTCAGTCCTTGAAAGCTCACTTGATAGGAAGCAGTTCCCGGCAGTTCGTCAGGCAGCGAGAGTAGTTGCGAAGCTCACTTTCAACCTGGTCCTGATATCCCGGTCTTATTTTTGGTTTTCGTGTACTCTTCCGACAATAGACCCATCTTCTCAGTGTGTTCCCTGAGACACTCTTCCTGGCATCGGGGCTCGTCACCTCTTTTTGTGTCGGCAAGTACGCGGGCCGGTGAAAAAAACGCAACCGATAAGAGAAGAACCCACAGAAGCACCAGTCCTGTCGGAAGCGGAAAATGTTTCGTCGAAACGTCGCGCGTCATGTGACATTTGTACACCCCTTATACGCGAAAAGCAAGGACTATAGTTCCGAAGGCCGGCGGGTTGTCCGAATAGCTTGGAAAACCATCGCGCGATAGTGTATTATGATGTCTTACCGGACGATGACGACGAGCATCAACAAACACGATTCAGGAGCCGACCTTAAGGGTACCGCCACAGGGATCATCAAATCTCTCGGGCTTGTTTTTGGCGATATCGGCACAAGCCCTATCTATACACTCGCGGTAATCTTTCTTGTGCTTGAACCGACCGAGGCAAATGTGGTCGGTGTACTTTCCCTCATCGTCTGGACTCTCACTGTTCTCGTCAGCGTGGAATACGCATGGCTCGCCATGAGTCTGGGCGAAAAAGGCGAAGGCGGGACCATTGTGCTGAGGAGTATACTGCTTGCCTCTTCTCAAGAAGTCCAGGTCCATGGTCTTCGTCACCATACTCACCTTCGTGGGCATTTCGCTGCTCGTAGGAGATGGTGTGATTACCCCTGCCATCTCTATATTGAGTGCTGTTGAGGGTATGCTCTTGATCCCGGGGCTTGAGAACACAGGGCAGAACCATACTGATCCTGATCGCAGCGGTGATCGCGATACTCCTCTTCGCTGTTCAAAGAAGAGGCACCGAGAAAGTGGCCGGCGCGTTCGGACCGATCATGCTTCTCTGGTTTCTGACCATCGGGCTTTACGGTATTGTGTCGATGATCCAGACCCCGGTCGTATGGAAGGCGATCAATCCCTACTATGCTCTCCGGTTTTTGTACCAGAACGGTCTCGCCGGATTTTTCGTGCTCTCGGAGGTGATTCTTTGCGCGACAGGCGGTGAGGCTCTGTACGCTGACATGGGCCATCTCCGGCGTAAGCCCATCATCCAGGCCTGGTGTTTTGTGTTCATTGCCCTTGTCTTCTGTTACCTTGGCCAGGGGGCGTTCCTTCTTCACGGCCCGCAAGGGAAGCACCCACTCTTCGGCATGGTGCTGTATGAGGCTCGCATCCTGTATGTTCCCTTTCTCATCCTGAGTATTCTCGCGACGATCATAGCCTCCCAGGCTATGATCAGCGGCATGTTCTCGATTGTCTACCAGGGGATCAATACGCGCATCATGCCGATGTTCAAGGTAGAGTACACATCGACCGAGCTTCGCTCACAGATTTACATCGGGTTCGTCAATTGGTTTCTCCTGTTGTCCGTGCTGTTCGTGATGTACCGCTTCAGGGAGTCAAACAATCTTGCGGCCGCGTATGGTCTGGCAGTCACGGGTACCATGACCTTCACCGGTATCATGATGACCTGGATTTTTTATCTGAAAAAGCAGAAGGCCAAGGCTTGTATTGCCGTGCTTGTGACTGCTGTTGATCTGATATTTCTTCTATCAAACACGTACAAAATCCCCCACGGAGGTTACTGGTCCCTCATCATCGCCAGTATCCCGTTCGCCGTCATTCTTCTCTACACGTGGGGCCAGAGGGTACTTCACCGGAGGATGCGCCCGCTTACCATGGATGTTTTCTTGCAGAGCTATGGAGAACTTTACGAAGGCGCTCGCAAAGATAAAGGGCACGGCGCTATTCTTCGCCCGGGACACGGGAAAGGTGCCCCCCTATATTATCCATACGATATTCCGGAACAACATCATCTACGAGGACAATATCCTTATCTCGATCGTCACGCGGGATGACCCGTTTGGGGTGACCGGCGCGTTCAGGGCCGACCTTGCGCCGGGACTTCGCAAGTTTGTGATCCAGATGGGCTACATGGAAGTCGTCGACATCGAATCCATTTTGAAAAATGCGGGAATCCAGGAAAAGACGATATTCTACGGCCTTGAGGAGATCACAACTGAGAATCTGTTCTGGAGGCTCTTCTCCGTGGTAAAGCGACTGACGCCTCCATTTGTCCAGTTTTACGACCTTCCCCCGGAAAAGCTCCACGGCGTGGTTCAGCGCATCGAGATGTAACACCAATTTGCGTTCGAAGAGACCGCCCCGGGCGGTGTAGGTTCTCATAGATAATTGCATTAGCTTCAGAAACCGTTGCGCTGATTCTCAGAAAGATTTGCGCTGGGAGGGGGCAATCAGCGCGTTCCCTGAATCGCAAGTCTTCGAGGACGCGATCCGTGGCCATATCGATTGGCGAAGGCAAAACGTCTATTCTCAGGTCTACTGAAGAAGGGATATGGTCGGTGGTAGCTTCATTTGGTACTTTCTGTACTCGTTGCCCGACAGATTTTGACGGTGATTCAAAGTTGCACTTGATAATCGTTGTGCGATACTGATCTGAATCCGTTCTTAATAGCTTGCGATTTCTTTCCTTGACACGTATCTCCATTCCTGCTTCAATCGTTATAGGGGCTATATATACAGATGTGCGTGCAATAGAACGCCTGTCTGCAATGAAACCAGGTGAAGACAAAAAATAGGTTTCCTACAGGTTTATTATTATTGTGTACGCTATGTGCAGCTTTATCTTTCACTTCACCGTCATACGTTGCATGCGAAGACCTTTATCCCGACGAATGGTTAGACGTTTTTAGCATATCCCAAAACCCCGTGGATTCCTCAGACACCCACACGTCCCATCCCATAGTTGTTTCGTTTCCTGACCCCATTCCTTATGTTCATCCCTTCCAATGGCATCACGCTGAAGGAAGCTATCTGCTCACATTCACTTCAGAACTGGAATTTTCAGTCACCCTCCGCTGTTAGGCCAGAACTGCCCGCTTGATAAGTTGCACCCCTCAACCACTTGGTGAAAGCGGAAATGGCCTATGTTCCCGGATATTGGGCTCCTTCGGCGCCGAAATCAATGAGGAGGTTCAGGCATGGACCGAAAGCAAAAAATACATGAGCTTCTTGCAAAGATGTCAGATGAAGTGCTTGAATACATCAAAGAGATAGAGACATCGTACAAACACAGGTGGGTGCCTTCGGTAGATATCAAAAAGGCACTTGAATTGAATTTTGATTGCGTGCCTAAAAATAATAAGCAATACGGCGAGAAAGGATGGCTTCTCGCGATACTGGCTCGCATCCTGGAGGACAAGGGATGCATTGAGCATCGCAAAATTGACAATCGGGCATTCTTCCGCTCGATCAATACGTAGGATGCCGAACAAGGCGTTCGGGCCAATGGCCCCTGCGACGGGCTCTGGCTCAAGAGCATTACGTGGTGAAATCGACCCATTGCGGCCCTTTCGGCAGTTCACTCAAGCTGACCCGAACTGACCCTCTTTCAGCAGTTCTTTTGATCGTAATCTTCACTTCTTCAGCACTCGACCAAGTCAAGAGTCCCAGGCGGAGTTGACGAGGGGAGCAGGGTCGCCGATTTCACGCTCAGATTATTCTCTACGGATCGGGTCCCTTTGACACTCTGTGCGATTTGACCCGCTTTAACGACAGCGTCTTGAGAGCTAACCCAGCCGCTCAGTATGACAACACCATCACGGGTTTTAATGCCGATGTTGAATGACCTGAGGGAATCATCGGCTTCAAGCGCTGATTTTACATTCGCCGCGAGAGCCATGTCATCTACCTTTTCACCGTCAGATGCCGATGCCCAGGCCGCAAAAGTGGCGATCAGCACAAGAACGAGCAAATAACGGATAAGGGCGTTTCTTTTTTTCATGGCAAGTTCTCCTTCAGGCTGAAAGTGTGCCGGCTCTTGAACGTGAGGTGTTTATCTGCTGTCCTCCCGTCAGCGCGCAGTGGGCCGTTTACATCAACCTTTTTTCAATATAAGGGTGTCATAGACAAGTCTGCAACACCTCTGCATAAGAACATTGATAACTATTTGAAAGAAGGCAGTGAGGGAAGACAGAGGGGATGGCTGCTTCCGCACCTTTCCAATTGATCAAAATGACCGTTCTTGGGCATGAAAAGGCGGCGTTGTGGTGTCATGGGTGGACTCGCCTATTACTCGTGGTAATTCTTGGCTTCCCTGGTCGGGGAGCTTATTTCTTCGTAGGTGTTGTTGTGTGCCAGCGACGATGAAGTCCAGTCAAGCCCTTCACCTACCTACTCGTATATTCGGTCAAGTGCTGAGAAAATGAAGATCGTCATCTAAAAGCGATAACGCCCGAATTAGCCGCCGCCCGCCGATAACACACAAGTAAGCCGAAGCCACACAATGTTGATGAGAGGCAAGCTAAGGGCGGTCGGGCCTTGATACGTGTTAGGCCGACCTGAATCAGACAACTAACAAAAGAACAAAGAGATGCCCGAATACCACATTATCAGGTCACTTCAATTACTCCGCAGTAAACATTCTCATCGCGCTGGTCAATATCCAACAAGGGCTCCATAGGATCCCATATATATTCTTGGTTAACTTCCTTTCTACAAGAGGCATTAGCATAAAACCACAGAAAACCTTTGCGTTCAGCGTATCCACGAACTCTTATGAAGTATTCGGTCTCGCTTTGCCAGACCGGCATTGAGTCATCATGTTTATATCCTTCGGCGATGGGATAAGATAATACCACTCTGTTGTTTGCCCAAGACTGATATTTTTTCCCCACCTTCCTCTCAATAGACTCTGCATCGGAATCAATTTCTAAATCCTTTATCCCATCAGGGAAGGAAATAGAGAAATAGCCCTGATTTGCAGCTTCACCGGTATTTCTTGCCTTTAAAATTATCTCGAAAGGCTGATCGATGGAAATTGACGAAGGAGATTCCAAAGATGTTATTTTGATATATGGGCCATTCCAGTTAGGCGGGCAGAAACGACGATCCCAATTTGTAGGAATTGTCGAGATACAACTCTTGATAGATTCCGTTAAGTTTCGCCTCATCGCCTCAATGTCATCTGGATTGTACTGTATATAGCGGATGTCATGGACATCGAAAGGGACATCAGATTTTTTCTGTGCTAGGAGGATGACAGTCTTGCCAAGCGCATGTGCCATTCCCACCTCATAAAAGACATTAGCATTGCGATTGGTCAGATCCGCAATCAAGAATCTGGATTGTTCGATATTAGTCCGAATATCGCTAGTTATTCGTCTTGGGCCATGTATCTTGTCAGCTCTTAGGCAGGTTAGTCCGCAGTATTCAGTAACCTTTTCCACTGCGTCATAGACCTTATTCATAGCTGACCTAAAGGGCATAACCATAAAACATAGACGTGCATTTATATTGAACTGTTGTCTTAGTGAGGAGGGAAAATCTGACATTATATACTCCTTTTCATCAATTTTATTGCCAGCTTGAGTCAATCATATCAAGCCCCACTAAGCAAGAATGGCTTTGTCGGCCTAACGGGAAGCTTCAGGGGCTGGCGATCAGCAAGCGAAGCGCCGCTATTTGACGGTCCCCTGGAAGCGCAGGTTAGACGGCTCATCGTGTCCGGCGCTCCCACAGGCACTTCGCTATGGCGGTTATGACTGCCCATAAATTGTGGAACCTACTTTCTCTTATAGCAGGATTCCCAACAAAGGCAACAAGAATTTATAGGAGATGAAGATATATGCCACTCTGGCCTCTTTGAGCGTGGCCTGCGGCTAACACTCTCCCTGCTTTGGTTTTGCGTGTTCGCGGCCCTCCTTTTTTGCCTTTGCCACCGCCGCCTGCTCGACCCTTCAGCTTGGCCAGGGCGCTGACCGATTGGGAAGCGGCAACGGTCGTATTTATACGATTTCTATCGCGTGTACGGATGCTTCTGGCAACGGGACAACTCAGACGATGGCGGTGAGTGTGCCGCACGATCAGGGAAGAAATTAACAGACTACTCGGTTCGCTGGGCACGACGGTGGGCAGATTCAAAATGGCTCTGCCCTTTTTGAATGTTAGAGCTGCTAATCGTTGGATAGCGTGCTTGCTTTTGATTGAACATTCGCAGGTGGAACGTGGAATACGTGAGACAATAAGGGGCGTAGCTGACGCAACCTGCTGTGGAAAATCGTAAGACTCCTGCAAGGCACTCTGAAAACCGACGCAAAGACTTACGAGAATTTGCTTTGAGGAAGTATTGATATTTAGCGTTTCGCGATGAAACGGTTTTTGAGAACCTACGGGCGGAACTACTGATCTTTCCTCTATCTTCCCCCGGCGGATGGCAACGAAATATCTCTTATTCAAGTTTTTGCGTTCAGTACAATGAACAATCTTGAGTCCCCTTATCGACATGGCTGTTGGACCGGTAGAGGAGCCCGGCCGTTATCGCCTTGACTGGTCTTGGCCTTCGGTTGAAGCCCATTGACTCGTGGCTTCATCAGGGATATACTATTTGTTGAGTTTGTTGGTAGTGTATGGTGAACGCGTCTATGGGGGCCAGACCAGTGCCGGGTCAGATTGGCCTGGTTAAGGTATCGACGTGGGAGGCCCAAGGTGGCGGGCTTTCATGAGATCATGAGGGAGGTTCTTACATGGCGAAGACTGAAAAGAAGGGTCAGTGGACCCTCGAACCGGCGGACCTGGAAAAGATTCGGAAAATGAAGGTAAAGGTCGTTTACAGAGAAACAGGGGAAAGCAGGTACTGCACCCTGGATGAGATCAAGACGTGGGACTGGGGCAACCAGGACATATGGAGAATAGTCAGCGGCTGGCAGATCACGAGCTTCAAGGGATTGCTCTCCATGATGCATATGAAGGCGCAGAAGGGCCTTGAAGAGGTTGAGATACTGGAGTCACCCCGTTGCCTGATGCTTGCCGGCGGGTAAGCAGCGCGGGTCTTGCAAGCCTGTGAAGTGCAACGAAGAACTGTAAGAGAAGGCCGTAATGGTCGGGAGGTAACCCAACATGTCAAGACAGAAGCACCTGTGTCCTATTATGAAGAAAACCTGTATCGGGTGCTCCGTATACAGGGGACGGCATAGCGGTCTTTGGGCCAGCGAAGAACCAGGAGAAGGGCAGGCTCGCGCAGCATCGGCTCCATCGAACGGCAACGGCTCCGACTGGGTTGCTTCTATGAGCACCTTCTTCAAGGATGTTGCTGATCCGGACGGCAGCGTAGCCGACTGGGACTAGATAAGGGGTTCCACTCTACTTGGCAAATCCCATCTGCTTCAAAAGCTTTCCCATTGTCTCGTAGTTGCGGGCCACATAGTCGTCCAGCTGAGAACCATTGCGATAGACAACCGTGAGGCGGAGTTCTTTCATGCCTTTTATGAAGGCCGGCTCGTTCATGGCTCTGGTAAAGGCCTCTTCAATCTTTTTTTCAATACTTTCGGGTATCCCTTTCGGTCCTGCAACATTGAGCACTGTCGGGGCGGGGATATCGTAACCGAGGTCCTTCAGGATGGGGACTTCCGGGTACGCGGGAGACCGGGTTTCAGCCAGGAGGAGCAGGAGTCTCGTTTCTCCGGCCTCAACGAGCGCATGGGCAAAACCACCTGCGGCCATGAGAACGTGTCCGCCCAGAAGGGCTGCCTGCGTTTCCGGAGAACCTTTAAAGGGAACGATGGTAAACTGCACCCCTTCCCTCTTCGCGATCGTCTCCATCGCCACGTTGGCCGAGGTGCCCGTCCCCGATGTGCCGTAGGTCAGTTTTTTCGGATTCTTGCGGGCAAACTCGACTACATCCTTGAAGGCTTTAAACGGAGAATCGTTCTTGACGAACACCGCAATGTTAATGTTGCCGAACTGCATGATCTGCTTCAGATCCCTGACCGGCTGATACGGGATCTTCTCCATGAAGGGCGCAAAAAAGATGCCGGGGTGTCCTGCATGGCCGATAGTATACCCATCCGGTTTCGCAACAACGATGCTGGCAATGCCAATGGTCATGGAAGCGCCCGGTTTATTTACCACCACGATCGGCTGCCCGAGAAATTTCTCCGCTTCCTTGGCAATCAGCCGGCAGGGTAAATCGGCCTCGGAACCGGCAGGTGTGGGCACGATGAAGGTAATCGGGCGGCTGGGATATTTGGCGGCGTCCGTTCCCTGCCCGTCCGCCGAGACAGCAAAAACAAGCATGACGAACATGAGACAGACGGCCTGAACAAGAAGAGGTGCCTTATGTGAGAGATGTCTTGGTCTCAATTTGCCCTCCTTACTTTGTGTTAAACAGTGCTGTTTAGGTTACGTGCCATAGAAACATTATCCGGGCGAGTCAACTCTTTTCGTTAGGTAAATAATGGGTTATAATAGCCTATCACCCTGCGCTTTCTTCGACGACGTTCGTGGGGATGGGGACAAGAAGACTTTAAGAAATGAAGAGCACCGCAAAAAAAATAGTACTTCTCGCCAGCCTTCTGGTAATGCTTTTATTCATCCTTTTCGTAATAAACCAGACGGCACAGGTGGTCCAACTCGCGAGGAATGTGAGCGCTGTTTTTGGCTACAGTCGTTTTCTGGGCACTCCTAGCGCTTTACGCCTTGCTCATCCTGGTGCCGGTTACCTTGTTTCTGCGTTTACCTCGCTCTCTCATGCCCCCGACGAGTGAAGACTCGCCCGAATTCCCCAAGTATCTGGAGGCACTAAGAAGACGGCTCGCCTCCAACGCCCTTCTCAAAAGCCGTGACCTTTCCAACCGCGAGCGGATTGAGGATGCCCTTGCACTCCTGGGCAAGCAAGCTGATGACATTATTCAGAAGACAGCCTCTACGGTCTTTATGAGTACTGCCATATCGCAGAGCGGCCGTCTGGATGCCTTTCTTGTGCTGTCAGCGCAGTCGCGCATGGTTTGGCGAATCGCTCACCTATACTACCAACGACCCACGTTGCGGGACCTCATGCATCTCTATGCCAATGTTGCCGCGACGGCGTTCATGGCAAGCGAGTTGGATGACATTGACCTCAATGAACAGGTGCAGCCTGTTCTATCGTCCACCCTCGGCGCGGTGGCCGGTTCCCTTCCGGGCCTCCAGGTAGCCGCCTCTTTACTGGTTACCTCAGTGCTGACAGGGACAGCAAATGCATTTCTTTCTCTCAGGGTGGGCATCATTACAAAGCGGTACTGTGGCTCCCTCGTTATCGCTGAAAAAAAGACCTTGAGGCGGACCGCCGGCGCAGAGGCCGCAAAACAGCTCGGCTCTATCGTGAAACAGGGCACCTCAAGAGTCTCCAAGATGGTCTGGGAACTTTCCAAAGACAGGCTCGGCGCCGTGGTTTCAGGCGCTGCGGGCCATGTCAAAGGGGCGGGAAACTCTCTCCTCTCCAGGATCGGAATAAGGAAGGGTAAGGGATCGTCGGATCCACAAACCTGAAGCCTTGTTTAAGAGCCCGGACCCTATCTTACCCGCCCGGCCAAATGTGACTATGTCGACCACGTCCTCATTCCAGCCCTATTCGCTATTCACCCTTGCAATGAGCAGAAACAAAATGTATAATGTAGCTATACATATTTGCACAAATTAACAGAGTACGTCAGGAGGGTAATTTGAAGGCTTCGGTAGTGGATATGAGGTATAAGATGAACGAAGTGCTGAAAGCTCTCGATCGAAACGAAAGCTGTTGAAATACTGTATCACGGTAAGATAAAGGGCATCCTAAAACCAGTTGTAACAAAGGGCGGGAAAAGCGTAAAGGAACACCGGTTTTTCGGTATGCATGCAACGATGGAGGAGACCGTCGATGCCTCGATGGAAAAGCTCAGGGGGCAGCGATACAAATGATCTTTGACACAGATATCCTTATCTGGATTCAAAGAGGCAACGAGAAAGCGGCTGCTCTGGTGGATAATTCTGTCGAAAGGTACCTTTCGGTACTCTCTTACATGGAGTTGCTGCAAGCCGCGGGGAGCAAGAAGCAGCATCACGTGGTGAAGGAGTTTCTAAAGACATTTGGTTTTCAGATACTGCCACTCAGCGAGAATATCGGCCATCGGGCCTCAGTTTACATCGAAGAATACTCGCTTTCGTCCGGATTGCGCGCGGGAGACGCGATCATCGCTGCAACTGCCGTAGAGAACAGCATGGTTCTTGCCACAGGCAATCAAAAACACTTCCGACCCATCAAGGATCTGTCCCTTAAAGTATTTCGTCCGTAAATTAGGCGGGCGATCCATCGACCATGTGTAAGACTCATCGCGACGGGTACACCCGCCCCGAAATAGGAACCTATCTCGGCCCATCCTCTCATTCATACGGGATCATGATGAGAAGTTCTGTGTCGGCCAATAGCGACCCCGCGTCCCGTGACCGTGTCTGCGTATCGCTCGGAGGAGTATCGCAAAATATGCTCGACCGCCGCAAGATCGCAGCCGCGTAAATTTAGGCGGTACATCATCTATTCCGTCCAGACAATCTTTGTTTCCCCCATGTTCCTCCTCATCCGAAACCGAGACCGGAATAAAGTTATTTACTTATTACGTCCCCAAACCTCCAGAGACATAAACAACAAGCAGATTGGGGCCGTGGCCAGGGTTGCTAATTCGCTGTATCGCGATGCCAAGCCTTTGCCTCGGTGTTGCTTCAACATAAAATTTTCTCACTTGTTCCAAGTGCGCCTCGTGGTCCATGTTCGCGCCTTTTATCCTCGCAATCTAACGGAAAGCTCACCGGGAAGCCCGATCTCCGGGCAATCCGGTGGAGCGCCTAGTTAGGCGTTTTGTGGAACGTGTAATCTCCAGCAGCGATCTCAACGCCTCATTAACTGAAGCTGAATCGCGGAAAGCTTTTGCTATATCGGGATCAAGGATAATCACGTTCGATCCTTCTTCGACCAGTCGTCGGTAGTACTTTCCTCTAACGGCCTTTGAATAGTCGAAATCGTATTCGGCCCGAAGTTCAGCGACGTTTTGTTTCTTTACCTTCTCCTTCATGTTTTTTCCTCTCATGTGTGGTTGCGGTTCTGGCGCTTATGATACGAGTGTTCTTTCCCCTCTCTGCGTGTGCAACAACGAGCAAGCGGTCCTTGGAGGAGAAGCCAATAGTTACGTAACGTTGTTCTTCTGCGGAGCAGTCTGGATCATCAAAAGTGGCTGAAAGCGGGTCGTAAAAGGCTGTAACGGCTTCGTCAAAGGAAACGCCGTGTTTTTTCAGATTCTGTTTAGCCTTCCTGGGGTCCCATTCAAACTGCATCAATCTATTCTATCTCATCTACGTTTCTGATTCCACGCCTAACAACGAGGTCAGCCAGAGGCGAGCGCCCTTTTTCGCCGATTGGCTGCACCGCCTCGTTGGGCCGTTGAATTACCCGTATGCGCAACTTCTGCACGCAAACCTAAGCCAAGTGCGCCTATTACTTTCAGAACCGTATCAAAGCCAGGGCTTCTTTCACCGGAGAGCGCTTTATAAAGGCTTTCTCGGGACACCCCTGCATCACGTGCCACTTGAGACATACCCTTGGCACGAGCAATGTCACCAAGCGCTTTGGCAATGAAAGCTGCGTCGCCATTCGCTTCCTCAATACAGGCTTCGAGATAAGCCGCCATTTCTTCCGGTGTACGAAGGTGCTCCGAAACGTCATATTTTGTTGTCTTGGTCTTTGTCATGATGCACTCCTATAGATTTCTTGCCAGACGCAAGGCGGTTTTGACGTCTCTGCCTTGTGTATGTTTATCCCCACCGGCCAGCAGGATGACAAGAGTTTCTCCAAACTGTTTGTAGTAAACCCTATAGCCGGGACCGTAGTTGATCTTCAACTCCGAAACCCCTTCGCCCACCGGCGCTACATCACCAGGATTACCTGTTGCTAATCGCTCAATCCGAACCAGAACACGTGCACGCGCTCTGACGTCCTCCAAACCATCAAGCCATTTAGCGAACACTCCAGTCTTTCGGATTTCGATCATAGATCAATTGTAGCCTTATGGCTACACATTGTCAAGTTGGAAAAGTACTACTTCACACGCGGCCCAACATGAGGATCAGCCAGAGCCGGCTTTATCGACGATTGGCTGGATCCACTCGTTGGGCATTGTCTTCCTTCTCGGATTTCTCACCTCTGTAACCTGCCCCATGGCCCCTGAATTTGTACTTTGTCACGTTAGTCAACTACGTCCCTCACTGCCGTCCCGCAAAATATGCTCGACCGCCGCAAGATCGTAGTCGCGTAAATTTAGGCGGTACATCATCCATTCCGTCCAGACAATCTTTGTTTCTCCCATGTTCCTCCTCATCCGAAACCGAGACCGGAATAAAGTTATTTACTTATTTAAGAACGTCCCTAAACCCCCACACCTGTCGACCATCGAGTGCTCAGTGGCAACAACTCTACCCGCCGCTCCCTTCATGCGATCTTCGATGGCAGCCTGTGTCGGGCGTGCACGTTGCTGGATTGCTGTCCCGTACGGGCTCCTAATCATCGTGCTAAAGGCTGCCAGGCCCGTGCTACCGTCGGGGATTTTCGTCTGGAGATCACTTCCTGAAATTCGCCTGCGGGATCATAGGTATGCCCTCCAGCAGACAACCGGATGGAAGGACCGGTACAAGATCCGTGCAGGGATCGAAGCAACGAACTCCGAACTGAAACGAGCGCACGGCATCGGCAGACTTCGGGTGCGTCGGATAGCAAAAGTATGCTTTGCCGTGGCATGTAAGGTAATCGCCTGCAACATAAAGAGATGAGCCAAGGCCCTCTTGGCCTTGAAAAGGAGGCTGCAGGGCTGCGTATCGTCTTTTCTTGTTTGCATGAAGCTATGGTCCGAGTTGCTACGGGTGTCCTTATTCAAGAAACAGAGTTTCACGATCGTGGCAACAATTTGATCGTTTGAGAAAGGGCACTTACTTCTCAGGGATCACATTTCAAGAGCGTCCCCATACGCTCCTTGACTCTGTCTCTTGCCACCCACCTGGAACACATCGTCAGAAGTGTATCTTTGCCCGTGCGCTGGCATTGTTATCTGCGGCTGCACAAAGCCTGGATTCGCTGAAAACAGGGAGTCCTGTCTATGTCCTTGCGCTCAATTGTAGCCATCAAGCTTCCTTCTACAGTCTCCCGGTTGCCGTATTTTCTATCACGCCTCATGGTGCGGATTACAAAGAGGAGGAGTTCGCCCAAGTCATGCCCGCGAACCTGTCTACCCCTCTCCAATGAAAGTAATCGCTCTGCTTCGCGCACCTGCTTGTTGAATTCGTCGCGGTCCGCCCAACGCCGGTTCTTCTGAAGATAAGCGCGACTGAAGCGTTCCTCATCAAACCGGACAGAACATCCGCGAGCCGTCACGTAACGGGTAAATGGAATCCATTCCATACCCCATCCGAGAATCTCATTTGCCAACCTCAGCAAATATACTCGCCTAAGAATGGCATCGAGCATATTTATTAGCGTCTCCGCAGAAACTGGAAGGGGCCTCCAAGGGCAACCATCGTGAACTTGCGTATCGTATTCAGGGACAAGGCATATAGTTCAAGAGAGTTGCAGTCTGTGAAAAGAAGGAAGCGATTTGTCTTGACAGTCATACGATAGTCCTCAAAATCTCTATCTGCCAAACACAAAACGTTCAATCCACTCGGAAATCGGGCAGCGAGCGTACAAGCCAGGGCCAGCACACATGATCTCTTCGATCTTGTCGTCAAGTTGTATTCATCAAGTATTTCATTTGGAATATCAACAAGATCAATGGGGTAAACTGTGACGTCACCGACGTTTGAATCTTGGAGATACCATTCAACGAACGACTTGTCGCGTCTACCCTCGACAAAGATGTCTTTCAGTTCAGGCTCTAAGGAATAGATGCTGCAGATTTCCTCAAGGGTTCGTTTCTCTTCCATTTGGGCCATCCAGAACCTCGGTCAGTTTGATCGTGTTGTCTTTGTGCTGGGCCAACAGTTCAAAACTATGCGTTGCAAAGATATACTGAACTGGATTCTCACCAGCACATTCCATAAGGGACGCCAGTAGTTTACGTTGCCATTTTATGTTTAGCGAAATCTCAGGCTCATCAATAATGAATATGCTCTGCCGGTCCAGAGCGATAAGTGTGTTACAGAACAGCAGTAGGAGATGTCGTTCACCAGATGACAACATATGCGGTGCCAGTTTCTTGCCGCTGTCATTCATGATGTCAAACCCATTATGAATCTCGAATGTCAGTTTCTTTCGGGTGAAGAATGAGTTGACGATGCCCACCAAGGCGTCAATCTGTCTCTGAAGGCGTTCCATAGCATCGAGTTTCTTCTCCACACTCTCAACATACGGCACGACGACATTTGTTATCAGAGCTATGTGGCTTGCGGGTGCTTCCTTCATTATTGATAGGATGTCACGTCCGCTGAACTCCGGCAGAAGGCCATATTGCGCATAACGTTTCGACCTAGTCTCAAGCTGCTCAATCCTGTTTTCTAAGTCCGGCACCGTATGCTTCCCACCTTGAGTGTCCTTCAGGGAAGAGATGAAATCCGTTTGAGTATCGCACCGTATAAAGTATTTACATCGGACTCTCCTTGAGCCGCACCACGGACCGCTTGGGATTGAATCCATATCTTCCCGCTTAATGGAGTCCACGAGAAGCTGCTGTGCCCTAATCTGGAGGGCCCTTCCTCTCTCTGCTCGTGCATTGATGGGTAGGTCATGATAGAGGAGGACGTCCTCCTCAGCGATGTCTGGCCGCACAAAGGGTGTTTCCCTCCGACCCCGCCCGGCTAGACGGGGATGCGATCCATCGGAAAGCAAGTATAGCCCTATGTCAAGCTCCCGAAGCTCGGAAAGGAATGTTTTGATTCCAATGTTTTGTTCGTCAGATCAGCCTTAATCACTCCTGCCTCGTTCGCCACAAGTTCCACGGAGGACTCCTTCTTACCGTTTAGTCTCAGGCCCATCGTGAATGTACCAGTGACATGTCCGTCTTTACGCTGTGGCCCAGACTCGTTCACCAGAAGTAAATCGATCTCAAACCTATTAAACGGAATCCCTGTAAATTGGGTCTTGTGACCCTCTCCGTCCCCTGGTGCAAGGAGATGGAAGAGATATCCTAGTATGGTAGTTTTTCCCGCTCCCGTTATCTCCGTAGAGAATTTAGCAGGCGTTCCGGATCGGTAGCAAGCTCTGAAGAAGCAACCGGATGTAGTCGTATGTGCCAACGATTCCGTTACCAGATATGCGTTTGATGGCTCTGATTGGGTTTGCCATGTTATCTCCTTTCTATGTGGCCGAACGCACAAGCGACGCGGGCGGCAGGCAGCCTTTTCCCGCCGATCCGCTTCAGCGCCTGGTTCGGCTATGTTTTACAGCCTGCAGGCGAATTGCTCTCCGGGTGGTGTTCTGGAATCCCGATCTCAATTAAGCGCTCCCTGACTGCATCAAGTGTCTCTCCATTTTCTGCCATGAACAAGAGGGTGCGCTGTGAGACATAGTAAAATGAGGCGATACCTTGTCTGCAAAAAATATCTTTTCGCCTCTCTTTGACTATCCACAGTGAGTTCGTGGTGGCGGTAATGACTCTGGTCAAAACAGATCATGTAACTCGGGTGAAATCTCTTGTTCACCTCCACCGCTATAAAACGGCGAGCGTAGCGTGAGACACGAGTTTGCCTCGGACCGGCTCAGCGGGAAGCGGAATACCCGTGTGGATCCAGGAAAATCGCAAAGGGACTATTCGGAAGTGACTCAAAATCAAGAACCGGAATCGTCGTTAAAGTCATATACCGATCTCGAATCTTCTCGTGGATGAATCTCGGATGAGCAAAGAGAGGCGCAACTGAGCGAAGGTTTTCAGACCAAAGACGTTTCACTATGTCGTACGAGTCTCCAAGATATATATCACGCATACTGTTACTCCTGCGGCCGAACAGCGAGGTCAGCTACGAGGCCGCCGGCTGGCCGAGTTAGCTGCACCGCTTCGTTGGGCATTCATGTAGACATACTTTTGATAAGGGCAATTAACCCTTCCGCCGCGATTCTACCGGCTGCGCCCTCAAGGATTGCTCTGGCGGACTTCAGTGACTCACGAAGGATATGGCTTTTCGGTTTTGGCGATTTTGCCTGTGCCTCCAAGGTATTCAGTTCACTCTCTAGTTCTTCATTCTCGGTTTTGGCCAATTGAAGTTCCGGCAGAAAAGCTCTTGCCTTTACCACGAAATCGAGGATAGCTTTTGGGTCAAGCAAAACGTTTGCGAGAACCTGCTGCGAATGCGAAGTCTCGGCCTGAATCTGAGAGTTCGATATAGAACCAATATTAAACACAATCCGAGAAGCTGTTCTCCGGTCCTCGTCTGAGAATGAAAGATTTTCGCCAGTAATGCCACTTTCTTCAAGCTTTAGCGCCCAATCGAGGATTGTGGTTCTCACCGTATCCGTAATCCTGTGAAGGGAAGATTCCGGGACCATTAGAACGGGCGGTCGTCGGAATCGGCCGACTTGATGAGCTTTGCCTGAATCAAAGACGAGTTCGGCATAGACAACTGGCCGCCTTTTGTTGTTGATATGAGATGCTCAATCTCGGCAATTGCTTGGCCGCACGACCGTCTGGTCAGGTATTGTGAATTTTGGAGTCGGATTCATGGAACATAATTGGGATCCACATTCCGTTATACGGGTTAAAGGTTTTTATTTCTCCAGTCATCCATCTGTACTCGGGGACGGTGGAACTGTCAGAATAGCCGTTGAGCTCGTGCAGAATCCACGATTCCAGGTCAGCTATCTTCAGTTTTTTTGCAACAAGTAATACTTTCCTGAGAAGATCAGAAACACGTATCGACCTATCGAGTGCTTCTCGTTGGAGTTCAAGCACGATTCCCGGCATTGCCTCACTCCTTTCGTATATGTCCAACAATTAACTATACGCCAAGATTGGACGTATATTGGATATTACGCCAAAACGTGTGTGATATCCAATATACGTACAAGCCGCTCACTCTTCCCTCATCCGTCCAGCGGACTTTTCACGCTGATTCCCGGTCTGTTCAGGACGTGGGTGTAGATCATGGTTTACCTCCAGCGGGCGGGGATGGGCTTTCCCGTCGTGTATGTGACTACGCACAGAGCCTTCTCTCACAATTATAGCAGCAACCGCTGCGCTGTCAATTATTCGCTATTGAGACGAGGAAAGACCGCTGGACACCGGATAAGTGTCCTTGGAAAATGGAGGCGAGTGGAAAGAGTGCAAAACAGACACCGGACTATTTGCTGGCTCCCATTCCGGCGCTGCCGGGTTTGAATTGATGGTGCGGGAAGAAGCCCCCTGTGTGGCAACAATCGTTACGCTCATTCAGCGCGCACAGACTCGCGGCTATCCGCGACGGAGTGACGCCCGGAAAACCTCCAGGTCGGGCGAGCAAACCCACAATGGCGCGTCTGGTCGCGGCGGGACGCATTTCGATGCATAACGCGAAGATCGAGAGGGTCGCCAACCGGGCGGTCCAGCGTGGATTGACGGCGCGGAAGAAAGCTCCAGAGATGAAACGCGCGCGCCGCCGTTAGCGAATGTCTGTAACGGCGGCGCGGATTTCGATGCATACCGAGGCGGCAAGGACGAGTGAGCACAGGCGTACTATAAGTACGTCGAAGCTTCACGAGGACGAAGACAACGAAGGGAGGCGCGAAAGACGCGCCGCCGTTATGTGCCCATTTCCCACGACGCTAGATACTTCCGTTGCTCCGCCGTCAAACTATCTATCTTTATCCCTTGCGTCCGCAGCTTCAGCAGTGCCACCTGTTTGTCTATCTCCGGCGGTACGCTGTAGACACGCTTCTGTAAGGTTTTGCCCTTCTTCCAGACATACTCTGCGCAGAGCGCCTGGTTGGCGAAGCTCATATCCATAACTTCGGAAGGATGCCCTTCAGCGCACGCGAGGTTAACGAGCCTCCCCTCTCCCAGCAAATAGAGCTTCTTTCCGGGCAGGCTGTATTCATCGATGAGCCCGCGTATTCTCTTCTTGTCAGTCTTCATCGCTTCCAGCGCGTCGATGTCGATCTCAACGTTGAAGTGGCCCGAGTTGGCAACAACAGCGCCGTCCTTCATCTTTTCAAAGTGCTCTTTTCTCAGTACATGGATGTCCCCGGTGACCGTTACAAAGATGTCACCGATCTTGGCGGCACTTGCCATATCCATCACCTGGTACCCGTCCATGTGGGCTTCCAGGGCTTTCAGCGGGTCCACTTCCGTCACGATGACATGGGCGCCCAGGCCGGCCGCTCTCTTGGTGACCCCCTTGCCGCACCAGCCGTAGCCGGAAACCACGAAATTCGAGCCGGCGATAAGCATGTTGGTCGCGCGGATAATGCCGTCGATGGTGCTCTGACCCGTGCCGTAACGGTTATCGAACATATGTTTTGTAAGGGCATCATTCACCGCGATCGCGGGGAAACGGAGCACGCCTTCTGCCTCCATGCTCTTGAGGCGTATCACGCCGGTAGTCGTCTCTTCGGTAGTCCCGACGACGTTATCGATCAATTCCTGTCTCTTCTTCTGACCGAGCGTCTTCACCCAATTCTGGATGGTCTTGTGCAAACTTTCGTAGCGCTCAAACGCAATCATGTGCAAAGCGCCCACGAGATCGGCCCCGTCATCCATCGTGACGTGCGGCATCAGTGCCAGTGTCTGCTGAATATGCGTGTAGTACTGGTCGCTGTTCTCACCCTTGATGGAGAATGTCTGTACCTTCACATGTTTGACAATGCCGGCAGCCACCTCGTCCTGCGTGCTGAGAGGGTTCGAGGCGCAGACAGCAACGGTTGCGCCGCCTTCCTTCAACGTCCTCATGAGATTGGCTGTCTCCGAAGTGACATGGAGGCAACAGGCTATCCTCATGCCCTTGAGAGGCTTCTCTTTGCTGAACCGCTCTCGTATCTGTCTTAAGACCGGCATTCTCCGGTCTGCCCAATCTATTCTCTCCAGGCCCGCATTAGCAAGCTTCAAGTCTTTGACGTCGTAATCCATTATTCCCCCTTTACGCGCGTGCCGCTTTTTTGATCGCATCCACCATGTCGAGCCGTTCCCACGTGAATTCAGGCTCCACCCTGCCAAAATGGCCGTAGGCTGCCGTCTTTCTGTAGATGGGCCTGAGAAGATCAAGCTTCTCGATGATCTTTCTCGGACGCATATCGAAGAGCTCGTTGACGATCTCTGCAATCCTGTCAGGGCTGATCTTGGCGGTTCCCTGGGTGTCGACCATGACGGAGACGGGCTTGGCCACGCCGATAGAATAGGCGATCTGGACCTCCATACGATCGGCGAGACCTGCTGCCACGAGATTCTTAGCTATGTACCTCGCCATGTAGGAAGCGCTTCTGTCCATCTTGGAAGGGTCCTTTGCCGGAAAAAGCGCCGCCTCCGTGGCTTCCCTGCCCGCCATACGTGTCGACAATGATCTTTCTTCCGGTCATGCCGCAGTCGCCTTTGGGCCCACCCACGACAAAACGGCCTGTGGAGTTCACGTACATGGTCGTCTTGTCATCGAGGAGTTCGCGGGGGATCACCTTCTTTATCACCTCTTCTACGATGCCCTCCCGTATGGTCTGGTACGTGACGTCCGGGTTGTGCTGCGCCGCTACCACGACGGAGTCTATCCGACTCGGTTTCCTGTCCACGTATTCCACGGTGACCTGGCTCTTCCCGTCCGGTCTTAAAAAATCAAGGACCCTGCTCTTCCTCGCTTCGGCAAGGCGGCGTACAAGCTTATGCGCATAACTAATCGACATGGGCATGTATTCTTCGGTCTCATTGCAGGCAAAACCGAACATCAGGCCCTGGTCTCCGGCGCCCTGCTCGTGATCCTTTGATTCGTCCACGCCCATCGCGATGTCGGGCGACTGCTCGTCAATTGACGTGATCACTGCGCAGGTCTCCCAGTCAAAACCCATGGAGGAATTGTTGTAGCCGATCTCCTTGACGGTCTGTCTCACAACGTCAGGCACGTGCACGTAGCAATTCGTCGTTATCTCGCCTCCCACGAGGCAGAGTCCTGTTGTAACGAGGGTCTCGCATGCTACCCTCCCTTTCTTATCCTGTGCCATGATCGCGTCAAGCACAGCGTCAGAAATCTGGTCGGCAACCTTATCCGGATGCCCCTCAGTCACTGATTCTGACGTAAAAAGAAACCGACTCATTCCCATCTTCTTTCCTCCTTTTTATTCTTGGTCAACTATGTCAAAATCATCAGGAAACAACCGCTTCATTTCCTTCCTTACCAGAAGCTCACTTTCTTTGGGTGAATCTTTAGCGAGAATTTCCGCCACCAGGTTTTTGCAATAAGTATGCCTCAAGCCCCGGATGATCTTTTTCACCCTGGGGATCGCATAGGCATTCATGCTCATTTCATCAATTTCCAACCCGAGCAATATGGGAACGTAGAGCGGTTCTCCGGCCATCTCTCCGCAGATAGCAACCTCGATATTACGCGCATGGGCATCATCAATTGTTTTCTTGATCATTCTCAGTACCGCCGGGTGCAAGGGCTCATAAAGATACGAGACATACTCATTTACCCTGTCTATGGCCAGTGTATACTGGATAAGGTCATTCGTCCCGATACTGAAAAAGTCGACCTCCCCGGCCAGAAGGTCCGCAATCATACAGGTGGACGGGACTTCAATCATAATCCCGATCTGGATATGCTCGTCAAACGGCACCTGTTCGTGCCGCAGTTCGGCCATGCATTCCCTGAGCACAGCCTTCGCCTTCTTCACCTCTTCCATGCCTGAAATCATGGGAAAGAGGATTTTCAGCGGTCCATGAGCGCTCGCTCGCAAGATGCCGCGCAGCTGGGCCTTGAAGAGGCCGATCTCCTTGACGCAAAGTCGAATTGCCCGTAATCCCATGGCCGGATTTATCTCTTTTGCCACCTCGATGCTGGAAGCAAACTTGTCGCCGCCTATGTCGAGCGTACGTATGGTTGTGTACTTGAGCGCGCTATTCTCCGCAAGCTTTCGATAGATATGATAATGATCCATCTCCGTCGGCAGCGTCTTGCTGGAAAGATAGATATATTCCGTCCTGTAGAGACCGACGCCTTCGGCCCCGTAACGTTCAACAATATCCATCTCGGCAAGGAGCTCTATGTTGGCGCCCACGCGCACCTTGAATCCGTCCTGGGTCTCCGCTTTCAGCTTTCCAAGCCTCAAAAACTCTTTTTTCTGGGCATTGAGGTGGGCTTGCCTGACAAGGTACTCTTTCTGTATTTCTTTGGTGGGATTGACGATCACTGCGCCTTCATCACCGTCGATGATGACCGTGTCATTGTCCTTTACAATGGCCGTGATATTGCCAAGCCCGACCACTGCAGGGATCTCCAGCGCTCTCGCCACTATGGATGTGTGGGATGTCCGGCCGCCGACGTCGGTTACAAACCCCGAAGTCTTATTCAGGTTGATCTGAATCGTATCCGCCGGTGAGAGATCATGTGCCACGATGATGCCCTTGCCCCGCGCGCTCCTGTCATAAATGCCCGCTGCCTCTTTATTGACCATGATCCGCAGGAGCCTCTGGTACACGTAATCGAGATCATGTCCCCTTTCCCTCAGGTACGGATCTTCCACCTTTTCAAAGCTGCTTAGAAATTTTGAGACGACGATATCGAGGGCCCACTCTGCGTTGGCCTTCTTCGACTTTATCGTGTCAATGACTTCCTTCAGGAAGTACTGGTCCTGCAACATCAGAATATGCGCATCGATGATGAAAGCGTGCCTGCGTATGTCATCATCGGGAATAGTCTCCTTGATGCTATTCAAATCCTTAACGGCGCTCTTTATGGCGTTCTGGAACTTGACCATCTCTCTCTCGATCTGATCTTCTTTGATTGAATACTTCTCCACATGGATTCTTCCACGTTCCAGAAGATAGACCTTCCCTATGGCAATCCCAGACGAGACACCCAGTCCGTGCAGCACCTTATTGACAAAAGTCTCTTCTTTCATCTCTCTCCGAACCCGTCCTCCACCAGATTCTTCAATTCCTCAAAGGCCTGCGTTTCATCGACGCCGTCAACCTTCACTATGATGCTGGACCCAAGGGGGCAGGCCAACATCAAAAGACCCATGATACTTTTACCATTCACCCGGGTCCCATCCTTCTCCACCCATACCTCGGAACCGTACTCGCTCGCCTTCTTCACAAACAGCGCGGCTGCCCGAGCGTGGAGACCCAACCGGTTTCTGATCGTAAGGATACCTTCTTTCACGAGGCTTCCGATTTCTTGCTTCGGAGCACGTCCGCGGCAAGATATATATTTTTCTTACCATAGTTGGAGATGAATCCGGCCAACTCGCCCAATGCTTTGTCCTGCCTGTAGGTAACGAGCTTGATCAGCATGGGAAGGTTCACCCCGGTTACCACCTCGACTTTTCCTTCCTCTAAGAAAGAGAGACTGATATTAGACGGCGTTCCGCCAAACATGTCAGTCAGCATGATCACTCCCTCGCCCGAGTTTACGTTTTTGAGAGCTCCTGTCACCGTGCTCTTGATCTTCTCCACGTCTTCATCCGGAAAGATATCCACGTAGGTAAACTGCTCCTGCTTGCCCACAATCAGCTCCGTGGCAGCCACCATTTCACGGGCAAGATTAAAATGTGCCACGACAACGATCCCGATCATCGCTCCTCCCTCTCAACATCCCTATGGGTCGAAGAAATCTTGTAACCCATAGCGCGCAAGTGATGCTCCAATTCGGTCACCACGGATACAGACCTGTGTCTGCCGCCTGTGCAACCTATGCCGATAGTGAGGTAACTCTTGCCCTCTTTCTCAAAGAGCGGCAGCAGGTACATAAGAAAATCAAGCAGCATAGGAAAGAATTTACCATAAACTTCGTTCGCCTTTACATACCCGATCACATCAGGCTCAAGCCCGGATTTTTCCCGCAATTCTTTAACAAAGAAGGGGTTCGGCAGGAAACGTACGTCAAGGATAATATCAGCCTCCAGGGGAATACCATAGGCGTAGCCGAAGGAGACAAGATTGACGTTCATCCTCTTTTCATCTTGTCCGTAGGCCCTGAGCACCAGATTGCGCAGTCCGTGCGTGGTGTACTGGGACGTATCGATCACGTTGTCCGCCATCTTCTTGATCCAGCTCACCTCTTCTCGCTCGGTTTGCAGGGCATCCTTGATGTTCAACTCGGCATAGAGCGGATGGGCCCTTCTGGTTTCTGTGAATCTCCTGAGAAGCGTCTCGTCAGCGCTTTCCAGAAATACGAGCTCTGCCTGATACTTCTCTTTGACGTTCCTGAGGATTTCCCTCCCCTCTTCAAAGAACTCCCGCTCCCGGATATCGATAACGAAGCCGCAGCGGGCTATCCTCTCGCCCGCCAATTCGTATACTTCAAGAAATTTCTGCAACAGGAAGAGCGGGAAGTTGTCGACACAAAAAAAACCAGCGTCTTCGAGCGCCTTGAGAAAGGTCGTTTTGCCGGACCCTGAAATCCCGCTCACTATTACTACCTTCATGCATCACCCTTCTTCTGCATGGAGCGGAGAATCTTTTCGTCGAGGCTCCTGGCCGTGTGAATCCCCCCCTGTTTGAGCACGTGATTCCTGCAGGCAAGTTCAACAATTGCGGACGCGTTCCTGCCCGGACTCACGGGGATTCTCACGAGAGGGAGGTCTATGTTAAGCAGCCCGTATTTCTCATCCTTCAGGCCGATCCTTTCATATTCCATCGCGTTATCCCAGTCCACGAGCTCAACGACCAGCTCGATCTTCGCCTTCTCGCGCACTGCTGAAACGCCGAAGAGGTGTCTGATGTCGACAACCCCGATGCCGCGGATTTCCAGCAGATTTCTTATCATCTCCGGCGCGTCCCCAACCAGATCAAGAGCTGCCATTCTCTTCACCTGTATGGCGTCATCCGACACCAGGCGATGTCCGCGCATAATCAGCTCAAGCGCATTCTCGCTTTTGCCGATGCCGCTTCTTCCGATCATCAGCACCCCAACCCCCATGATCTCCATAAGCACGCCGTGCACAACCGTGGAGGGGGCAAGCCCCTCTTCCAAATACCTCATGATCCGGTCTATGAAAGTCGAGCTTACAAGCTTCGTTCGCAGAAGGGGAATCGCCCGCGCATCCGCTTCCTTCAGGAATTCCTCGGGGACTTTCAGGTTTCTGGTCACGATAAAGCAGACAACCTCCTGCCTGCAGAGTTCCTTAATAATGCTTTCTCTTTCTTCCGGCTTCAACTGCCTGAGGTAGGAGATTTCGGTGTTGCCGAGGATTTGCACCCGGTGCGGGTGAAGATAGACCATGAAGCCTGCTACGATCAGGCCAAGCTTCTGTATTCTGGGATTATATATCTTTTTCGAGAGGCCTTCTGAGCCGGCAATAACTTCCAGCTCGAAACCGTACGCCTTGTTCTCCAGAAGCTCCTGGACCGTCATTCCCTTCATCCACTAAATTTCTTGTCCTCCTCCACGATATCTTTGTAAACCTGAGGCGCATTTACCTCTTCCATCAGTTTTTTTCTGAACGATGCATCCCTCACGATCCTGGAAATCCTGGACAACATTTTGAGGTGGAGACCGGTACTCTCTTCGGGCGCGAGGAGCAAAAAGAAGATATGCACGGGCTGGCCGTCTACCGTCCCGAAGGCTACGCCTTTCGCTGATCTCCCGAAGGCGCAAAGCACATTTTGCAGTTTCTTCATTTTGCCGTGGGGGATGGCCACTCCGTCACCTATACCGGTACTGCCCAGTTTTTCCCGCTCGAGGATGACTTTCACGGCCTCTCCCACATCCTCGATGAGCCCCATCTCCTTCAGGGCCGAAACGAGCTCCGTAAGCACCTCTTCTTTTGTTTCCCCCTTGAGGTCCGCAATCACGCACGTCTCTCTGAGGGCATCGCCTATATTCATGAGACTCTTCTCGCCGTCTCTATGAGGCCGTAGTTACCATCTTTCCGCTTGTACATGACGCAGACATTTCCCCGCTCAATATCGCGGAAGATTATGAAATTGTTGCCCGATGCGGCAAGCTGCATGGCAGCCTCTTCAGGGTCCATCGGCTTGGCATCCACGGGCTTGGTGACAAATATCTTCGCCCCTTCCTGTTCGAGCGCTCCAGTTGGAAATTTCGGCTTGGCTTCCCTGTACCGCTTCACTTTTTCCCTGAACCGTTTCAGCCTTACCTCAAGCTTATCTACGATCCGATCCACCGCTGCGTACATATCATCCATCACTTCGTGCGCATTGATGACAACGCCGTTGAGGGTGAACATGACATCAACCCGCTGCCTGTAGGTCCGTTCCACAGACAGCACCACGTGCAGATCAAGGGGAGTTTCCACATACTTCTGAAGCCTCACGAGCTTTTCTTCGACATATCGTTTCAACGCATCATCAGGCGCAACATGGCGAAAACTTATACTGAGATCCATGGTTCCTCCGGATCAATGAACTTGAAAACTGACTGACAGTCACCAAAATAAGGTACAAGGCTATCAGACAGGGTACTCCCTGTCAACTCAAATTAATCCAGTCTTTTTCTCTCTCTCGATGACTGGATACGCAGCACTTCCCTGTATTTTGCTACCGTCCTTCGGGCAATTTTTATATTGTGTTGGTTTTCCAGTAGGGCAACGATCTCTTCATCTTTGAGCGGATTCTTCCTGTCCTCTTTCGAGATGATCTCAGCGATCAAATCCATGACCGCATTGGTGGAAACCGCTTCCCCGTAATCACTGCCCACCCCGGTGGTGAAGAAGAATTTCATTTCGTACACCCCTGACGGGGTCCCCATGTACTTGTTGGTCGTGATCCTGCTGACCGTTGATTCGTGGACGCCGATATAATGCGCAACGTCCTTGAGGATCAGGGGCTTCAGATGGCGTATGCCTTTTTCAAAGAATTCCGACTGAAAATCGACTATGCTCTTGGCAACGAGGTAGAGTGTCTTCTGCCTCTGTTCCAGACTCTTCATGAACCACTCGGCCTGTTTGATCTTCTTCTTGATATACTCCCGGGCATCACCATTCACTTTTTCATCGCCGTGCATAGTCACGTAATAGCGGCTCATTCTCAGTTCGGGAATTCCCTCATCGTTGAGGAGCACATCAAAACCATCTTCTGTTTTGATCACGTACACATCCGGTACGACATAGATCGTCTGGTCGCTCTCGTAATTCCGTCCGGGCTTTGGGTCAAAGGCCTTGATCTTCTCGAAGACTTCCTTGATCTTCTCCATCGAGTGTCCCGACCTCTTGGCAATCTCCCGTAAATCCATCTTCCGGAACAGCTCAAAGTAGGAATTCACGACCTCTTCGAAAACGGGGTCTTTCTCGCCTTTCTCTTCGTACTGAATGAGGATGCATTCTCTCAGATCTCTGGCGCCCACCCCTGCAGGATCAAGCTTTTGCACCTTACGAAGAACTTTTTCCAGCGATTCAACGGGTATCCCTGAGACCTCCGCTATCTCCTCAAGCGGTGAGGCAAGGTAGCCGTTGTCGTTGATATTCTCTATGATCCATTCCGCCCAGATGCGCTCATCCCGGCCAAATTCTGAAACACCGACCTGCCAGCGCAGGTAATCGCGCATATCGCTGGCCTTCTTGACGATGTTCTCGTAGTCAGGGATAATCCTTTTCTTCCCTGCCGAGAAACTCCTCGGACGGCGAGAATCTCTCAAGCCATTCCGCGATCTCTTCTTTCTTCTGAACTTCTTTGTCTTCGGCTGCCGCAGCGGCTTCTTCCTCGATCTCCAGCACAGGATTTTCTTTGATCTCCTGCTCGATCGCCTCGATCAACTCCATCTGAGAGAGTTGAAGCAGCTTAATCGCCTGCTGAAGTTGCGGAGTGAGTACTAACTGCTGGGCTAGCTTCTGGGTCTGTTTAAGTTCCAACATCTAAGTAAAATTCCTCTCCAAGATAGACCTCACGCACTACCTTGTTATTTACTATCTTGGAGGGATCCCCCTCAAGAATTATTTTCCCTTCGCTCATGATGTATGCCCGGTCACAGATGGGCAGCGAATCTCTTACGTTATGATCGGAGAGCAGGACCCCTATTCCTCTCCTCTTCAGTCCGGTGACGACCTTCTTCAAATCCGCGACGGAGATCGGGTCAATACCGGAAAATGGCTCATCCAGGAGGATGAAACGGGGAGTCATCATCAGTGCCCGGGCAACCTCAAGACGCCGCCGCTCCCCTCCCGATAGAAGGTCTGCATTGTTGGAGGCAAGGTGTTCCAACTTGAATGATTCGAGTAGTTCCTGCACTTTATGGTCAATGACCTCATGGTCCGTCTCGTGAAACTCCATGACGCACTTGAGATTATCCGCAACACTCAACTTCTTGAAAATGGAGGGTTCCTGCGGTAAATAGGTGATGCCCTTTCTCGCTCTCATAAACATGGGAAGAGACGTGATGTCCTCATCATCGATGGTGATCTTGCCGGCATCGGGTCTTAAGAAACCGACCACCGCATAAAACGTCGTGGTCTTGCCCGCACCGTTCGGTCCGAAAAGGCCCACGACTTCCCCCGTGTTGATGTCAAAGCTCACGTCGTTCACGACCCGCCTTGAGCCAAACGACTTCGACAATTCCTGAGCCTTCAAGGTTGATTCTACCTTCACCGCTCTATTCTCATTTTTGGCCCCTCGACCGAGAATTTTCCTGTTGAGAGGCTATATACGATCAACTGACCTTGCATGTCCACCTTGTCCTTGGTTATCCTCGGTGAATCTTCAAGCATCACCTTATCGTCCTTTAAATAATATACTGCTCTTCCGCTTTTGGCAAGCGTGCCTTTTGAGGTGAGTCTCACCTTACCGCGCGCGTCCAGTTTATCTACCGTGTCCCCCGTGCTCGTTATGTCTATCGTGTCACAGAACAGGGTCATATCATCACCCTTCACCGCAACGCTGCCGCCGAACGTATAGACGTTCCGTTTGACGTCGTAGGAAAACCGGTCTGACGAGAAGTTGAATCGACGGGTCTCCGTCTCGACCGTTCCGTGCACATCCTTTTCGATGTGCACCACTTGCTTCTCGGTGTCGGCCACCATCCCTATGCCTTGCAGGGTGAGCCTCTTCCCTTTCAGGTCTACCGTACCCCGGCTCGATACCTTAGAGTTCTTAAAATCAAAATCCATGCTCTTGCTCTTGACCGTGTACTCGTCCTTGTAAACGATCTCTACGTCATCGACCCTTCCCTTCTCTGTCTCTGTGTTGAGCTCGCCCTTGGCCCCTTTGAACAGGACAACCGTATCGGGTCTCGGCTTGTAGGAGCCCTCAATCTCTTCCAGCTCTACAACCGGTTTATCGATAAATTTCCTTGCGAGTTTAGCTCGCAACTCCCAGTCAATCGCCCCTTTCTTCTCACCGGAATACTTCACGTCGCGGAAGACAATCACCCTTTTTTCCTCTTCGACAACGTGAGACGCCGGCCGCTCAGGTCTCTTAACGAAGAAGTAGGCGGAATAAAGCAGAATACCGATTGCAAATCCGGATGCGATATAACCCGTCAGACTTCTTCGATTCATCGACCCTCATACGATCTTTGCCTTGAGAAGGTCATGAATATGGATGAGTCCCACAGGTCGTTTATCTGTCGATCCCTCAAACACAAAGAGGGACGTTATTGAAAACTCTTCCATTTTCTTCAAGGCATAGGCTGCCAGGGCATCCCTTTCGATACCCTTGGGGTTGTGCGTCATGACATCCCGGGCCTGTTTCTCCAGCATGTTGTCATACCGTTCCAGCGCCCTTCTCAAGTCACCGTCAGTTATGATCCCGAGTAGCTCTCCTTCCCTGTTGAACACACCCGCTTAGGCCGAGCCTCTTGGATGTTACCTCCAGGATTACGTACTTCATCATCGTATCCTCGTGCACCCTCGGCAGCGCGTCACCCGTATGCATCAGGTCCTCTACTCTGAGCAAAAGCTTGCGCCCCAAGCTTCCTCCCGGGTGCAGCAAGGCAAAATCTTCCGTGTTGAAATTCCTCTCCCTCATGAGCGCAACGGCAATCGCGTCTCCGACGGCCAGCGTCGCAGTCGTGCTGGAGGTAGGAACCATATTGTAGGGGCACGCCTCTTCCACCTTCACGTTGAGCACACAGTCTCCGTAGCGCGCAATCGTTGAGTCCGGCTCGCCCGTTATGACGAGGGTGGGGATGCCCATCCTCTTTATCCAGGGGAGCATCTTTATCACCTCTTCGGTCTCCCCGCTATACGATGCGACGAAGAAGACGTCCCCTTTCTGGATCATGCCGAGGTCGCCGTGGAGGGAGTCGGCAGCGTGCAGATAAACAGCCGGGATGCCGATGCTGGAGAAGGTCGATGCTATCTTCTTCGCAATGAGCCCGGACTTGCCGATGCCCGTGAATACCACCCTTCCGGAGCATGCGTTGATCGTCTTGACGACCTGGTCAAACTCCGGCCCCAGCCGCTCCATCACCTCGACGATTGCCTCTGCTTCTTTCCTCAGGACTTCTTTCCCCGCCTTCAGCAATTCACTCATAGAGCATCCTCTATCCTCCGCAGGCTGGCGAGCATAGCAGCCAGACCGTCGAGCTCGACTGAATTGGCACCGTCGCATAGCGCCCGGGCAGGCTCCTCATGCACTTCCATGAAGATCGCATCAATGCCCACGGCGACCGCGGCTCTGGCCAGCGGAAAGACAAACTCCTGTTCCCCGCCGGACGCGCCGCTTGCTGCTCCGGGCATCTGGACGCTGTGGGTCGCGTCAAAAACCACAGGATATCCCAGGCCTCTCATGACCGGGAGGGCCCTGAAATCATTCACCAGCGTATTGTAGCCGAAGAAGGTGCCCCGCTCCGTGACGAGGATGCGGTTGTTCCCGGTGGATTCGACCTTGTCGATGGCGTACCGTATCTCAGCAGGGGAAAGAAACTGCCCTTTCTTGATGTTCACTGTCTGGCCCGTCTTACCGCAGGCGACGAGCAGGTCGGTCTGCCTCGATAGCAGGGCGGGTACCTGGAGGATATCGGCAACTTGAGCAGCAGCCCGCGCCTCCTCCGGCGAATGGACATCGGTGAGGATGGGCACGCCTGTCCGATCCTTAACTTCTTTCAGGATCCGCAAGCCCTCCTCCAGGCCCGGGCCGCGAAAGCTCGATACCGAGGTCCTGTTTGCCTTGTCGTATGAAGACTTAAAAACGAACGGTATACGAAGGGCAGATGTGATCTCCCTGAGCCTCTCCGCTGTGCGGAGGGTGATCTCCCTCCCCTCTATAACACATGGACCTCCGATAAAGACAAAAGGCTTTCTGCCAAAGATGACTGTCCCGACTCTTACTTCTTTTTGCACTTTGTCCGATCCTGCCGCTTTTTCAAAGAGGCCTTGATGAATTCCCTGAAGAGAGGGTGCGGTTTGAAAGGCTTCGACTTGAACTCCGGATGAAACTGACAGCCGAGGAACCACGGGTGCCCCTTGAACTCGATGATCTCCACAAGCCTCTCATCGGGCGATATGCCGGTTACTTCAAGCCCCCACTGCTCCAGGCGATCCCTGAAAACCAGATTAAACTCGTACCTGTGCCGGTGGCGCTCATGAATCAGGTCCTGATTGTACGCCTTGTGGGCGTGGCTTCCGGGTTTAAGGTTGCACGGGTAAGCGCCGAGTCTCATCGTGCCCCCTTTGTCAGACGCCGTGTCCCTTTTCTGCACGCGTTCATCCCGGTCGACCCACTCCTCCATCAGGTAGATGACCGCGTACGCCGTATTCTCATCGAACTCCGTGCTGTTTGCAGCCTTCAGTTTTGCGAGGTTTCTCGCAATCTCTATGACGGCAAGCTGCATGCCCAGACAGATCCCGAAGAAGGGGATCTTCTTCTCTCTTGCGTAGTTGATAGCGTTTATCTTTCCCTCAATCCCTCTCGTCCCAAATCCCCCGGGCACAAGCACCCCGTCCACGTCGGAGAGATGCCTCAACACATCCTTTTCCAGGTCCTCAGAGTCCACGTAGCGGAGGTTCACCTTGCAGCCGTTGGCAATGCCCCCGTGCGTAAGCGCCTCATTCAGGCTCTTATAGGAATCGGTCAGTTTCACGTACTTTCCCACAACAGCTATTTCCACTTCTTTCTTCGGCTCCCGGATGGTATCGGCAATCGACTGCCATTTCGCGAGATCAGGCTTCTTGGACCAGATGTTGAGGAGCGCCGTGATCTTGTCGTCGAGACCCTCCCGGTTGAACATGAGCGGCACTTCGTAGATGTTAGCCACGTCCTTGGCCGTGATGACCGCATCTTTATCCACGTTACAGAAGAGCGCAATCTTATCTTTCAGGGCTGTGGAGAGAAACTCTTCGGTCCGGCAAAGGAGGATATCGGGCTGGATACCGATCTCGCGCAGCTCCTTGACGCTGTGCTGCGTCGGTTTCGTCTTCATTTCTCCCGCGGTCTTGATGAACGGGACCAGCGTAAGATGGATGAAAAGCGAGTTTTCTTTTCCCAGATCGTTGCGAAGCTGTCTGATAGCCTCCAGAAAGGGCAGGCTCTCGATATCGCCGACAGTACCGCCGATCTCTACCATGACAATGTCGATCCCCTCGTCCACGTCGAGGATGCGTTTCTTGATCTCGTCCGTGATGTGCGGTATCACCTGAACGGTTCCCCCCAGGTATTCGCCCCGGCGTTCTTTGGATATGACCGAGTCATAAACCTGGCCGGTAGTGAAGTTGCTCCTCTTGGAGACAACAGCGTCCGTGAAACGCTCGTAGTGTCCCAGGTCAAGGTCGGTTTCAGCGCCGTCATCGGTAACAAAGACCTCACCGTGCTGAAAAGGATTCATGGTCCCGGGGTCTACGTTGATATAAGGATCGAGCTTCTTGAGGGTAACCGTAAGACCCCGCGCCTCCAGGAGCGCTCCAATGGAAGCCGAAGCCAAGCCCTTGCCGAGAGAAGAAACAACACCGCCCGTCACGAATATGAATTTCTGTCTCATCATCTACCCCTTGAGAAAGCGCGTGATCATTTCTTCGCCATTCATGATTACTTCGCCGACGTTCTCATGATAGGAGCGTCCGGATCCCATCTGCCAGCTCTTCTGCGGGTCATGCTTCTGCGGGCCATGCTTCTGCAGGCCATGCTTCTGATAGATCACAAAGGGCACCGGGCAGGCATAATGTGTGCGTAGTGATAAAGGCGTAGCATGGTCCGTGGTCAAAAGAAAGCGCACATCATCCCCCGTATTGCCGAGCAGATATCCAAGGATCTCTTTGTCTATCCGTTCGATTGCCCTTAGTTTCTCCTTCAGGCTGCCATTGTGCGAAGCCTCATCCGGGGCTTCAACATGCACATAGACAATATCATGGCGGCCAAGAAGCGCGAGCGCCGCCCGCGCCTTTGCTCCGTAATCGGTATCCAGGTAACCTGTAGCGCCCTCGACCTGTGGCGTCTCAAAACCTGCAAGAGCACCGATCCCTTTGATGAGGTCCACAGCAGTAACGGCAGCACCTCTCACGCCATATTTCTCCACATAGGGCGGAAAGTAGGGCTTCTTCCCCTGCCCCCAGAGCCAGATGCTGTTGGCCGGCTTCAGGCCTCTTTCCTGTCGCCTTTTATTCACCGGATGGTCTTTGAGAAAAAGCTGCGAATCGCTCATCAACTTGACCAGTGTGGAAGCCCCTTCTCCTTTGGGAAGATAGTCGATCACTTCCTTATCGAGGATATCGTGGGGCGGCGTGGTCTGCATGGCCTCTTTGCCATTTTTCCAGATCATGAGATGACGGTAACTCACTCCGGGATAGAAGCGGAATTCATCATTTCCTATGGCGCCTCCTATGGCGCCCTGCAGATCGCGCACCAGCTCGGCGGCTTCCTCCGTCGTGATATGTCCGCCGCTATAATCACCCATAACAACCCTGGGCAGGCTCGCTTCCAGGTAGACCAGGTTACAGCGGAAGGCGATGTCCGTCTCATTCATGCTGACCCCCATGCCGTAAGCCTCTATGGGGGCCCTACCCGTGTAATATTTTGCAGGGTCATAACCAAAAATGGACATGCAGGCAACGTCGCTGCCCGAAGGAAAACCGGTCGGGATGGTCACCACATTCCCGCAGAAACCGTTCTGGGCCATATGATCCATCGAAGGCTTGCTTGCTGCCATCAGGGGTGTCTTCCCGCCCAGTTCTTCAACGGGAAAGTCAGCCATCCCATCGCCGATCACCACTATGTACTTCATATCAAAACCTCAGTTATAAAACCCTTGTTACGGGTTACGAACAAAAACCTGTTCCGAGTTGGTAACGGCCCTTGCTCTTAACCTGTAACAGTTCTTGTTCTTAACCAGTAACTGACTTGTAACCCGTAACACGTAACTCGCAACGCCATTGTCACGCTATCTTCACGCGGCAAGTAAAAAGGACTCAACGCGCGAAGCGTAAGTCTTGAATCATGCAGGCGTACCTCGTGGTACGTCGGAATGAGGCAAGACGAAACGCGACAAAGCGGATGGCCTTTTGACGCAGCCGCGCTCACAGGTCTCCTTCTTCGATGCGTATATGCACACTCGGCCCCCCGATAAATGATAGCCGGTCGATCTTCTCTATCGCCTGTTTCAGGCTCCCCTCCGAGGCCTCATAGGTGAGCATGACGATAGGTACATAATCGTTTTTCCGTTCGCCCTTTCTGAATAACCGCGGCGATGCTGATGCCATGCTCACCAAGAATGCCCGATATTTTCGAGAGCACCCCCGGTTGATCCTGCGCCTTGAATCTCACGTAAAACGGGGTGACCGATTCCTCCCCCTTCTTTATCCTCTTGTCCGTGTCTCCTACGGCAAGGCCTCTTCTGGAGCATTTTGCCGCCTTCCTGACAGCCATATCGACGATGTCGCTCACCACCGCACTGCCCGTCGGCTCTGCTCCCGCTCCTTTTCCATAGTACAGACTCGGCCCGGCATGATCACCCACCACGTAGACGGCATTGAAGACTCCGCTGACCGTGCTCATCGGGTGGCGGACCGGGATCATGGTCGGCTCCACCCGCGCCTCGATGGAATCACCCTGTTCTTTGGCTATGGCAAGGAGTTTTATCTTGTAACCAAACTCTTTCGCAAACTCGATATCTGTGGGCTCTATACTTGAGACGCCTCTCGTCACGATCTCCTGCATGGTGATGGGCACGCCGAAAGCCAGGCGCACGAGGACACAGAGCTTATGCGCCGCATCTACGCCGGAAATATCAAGCGCCGGGTCCTGTTCGGCAAATCCGAGCTCCTGGGCCTCTCTCAGCGCCTGGTTGAAAGGGAGCCCCTCGTCCGACATTTTCGTGAGAATATAGTTGCTCGTGCCGTTCAGGATCCCGAGGATATACTCGATCCTGTTGCCGATAAGACCGTCCCTGATAGCCCTGATCACGGGGATGGCACCGGCCACCGACGCCTCGAAACCGATCTCACCGCCCTCTTGCTCTGCAATGGTGAAGAGCGCATCACCCTTTTCCGCAAGCAACGCCTTGTTGGCTGTCACCACCCACTTTCCGGCTTTTAGGGCACCCGCAACATAATCGTAAGCCACGCCGGTGCCGCCAACCAGCTCAACGCAGATATCCACCTGAGGGTCATTGATCAGCTCCCAGGCATCACGGACAACGGCAACGCCGTCATTTTCAAGACCCCTGGAGCGCTCAGGATCGACCTCTGCGACCTTGACGACCCGCACGTCAACGCCCGTTTTGCGCTGAATCAGATGGCCATATTGTTTGAGGATGTTGTAGGTGCCCCGGCCAACAGTCCCGAGGCCTATGATGCCGACACCGATCATCTCTTTCGCGAACTGAGCATCAGACTTCTGACACCTTTGACCGCCTGCCGGATCCTATGCTCATTCTCAACGAGCGCGAACCGGACATATCCCTCTCCGCACTCGCCGAAGCCGATGCCTGGTGAGGCTGCAACCTTCGCCTCTTGCAACAGTTTCTTGCAGAAATCGAGAGAGCCCATCGCAGCGAACTCATCGGGTATCTTGGCCCAGACAAACATCGTACCCTTGGGTGACGGTACGTGCCATCCTGCCCGGTTGAGCCCTGATATCAGGGTGTTTCTTCTCCTGCGATACTTCTCGACAATATCGTGCACGACCTCGTCATCGCTCTTCAGCGCGGTGATAGATGCGATCTGGATCGGCTGAAACACACCATAATCCAGGTAACTTTTGATCTTTGAGAGGGCAAGGATCATCTTTCGATTCCCCACAGCGAATCCGACCCGCCATCCGGGCATGCTGTAACTCTTGGAAAGCGAGAAGAACTCCACGCCTATATCCTTCGCCCCTTTCACCTGGAGAAAGCTGGGGGCCTTATATCCGTCAAAAACAAGATCAGCATAGGCCAGATCGTGAATCACCATGATGTTATGCTCTTTCGCAAAAGCAACGATCTTCTCAAAGAAATCGAGGTCCACAACTTCGGTTGTGGGATTGTTCGGAAAGCTCACGATCAGCATCTTTGGCTGCGGCCATGTTGTTTTGATCGCCCAGCTCAAACGTTCGATGAACTGGTCCAGCGGCTGAAGCGGCAGGGTCCTGAGGTCTCCGCCCGCTATGACCACTGAATAGGTATGTATCGGGTACGTCGGCTCCGGCACAAAGACCACGTCGCCGGCATTAATCGTGGCGAGCACGAGATGGCTGATGCCCTCTTTGGCTCCCATGGTTACGACCGCCTCTGTCTCCGGATCTATGTCAACGCTGATACCGCCTCTTGTACCAGTCCGAAATGGCCAGTCTCAGCTTGTAGATGCCCCTGCTCACAGAATACCGATGATTCCGGGGGTTCTTCGCAGCCTCGACCAGCTTCGCAACGATCGCCTTCGGGGTCTCAAAATCAGGGTTGCCCATACCCAGGTCGATGATATCCTCACCCTTTCGCCTGGCCTCAATCAGGAGGTCCCGTACGATGTTGAACGTGTAGGGCGGCAGCCTCGAAATCCTGTAAAATTCTTCCATCCCATGAAGTTACCATATGGAACGCTGACAATCAATAGGGCCGTCAGGCTGAAGCGGTCCTCGAATCAGACCGTAAACTTGATGGTCCTCAAGAGCCAAAGGCCCGATCTTCGAACGCAGTGGTCGGTCGCGGGTGGCGAGACGCAGCGGCCACATGCTATACTGAGCCAGTATGCTGAGAAGAGGCATAATTCCTCGCAGAATATCCCACATTTTTTACGTCATACTCCTGATCATCCTCGTCGGCACCGTAGGCTTTAAGATGATAGGTGGAAGCAAGACAAGCTGGCTCGATGCCCTCTTCATGACCGCGACCACCATCACGACCGTCGGATACGGAGATGTGATAGGCCTCCAAGACAAGCCGATGGGAAAGCTCTTTACCATTGTCTATGTCCTGTTTTCAACCGGCACTATCCTGTACGTTTTCACGAGCCTGGCTGCTTACATTATCGAGGGGGAGCTCAGAAAGGTTTTCAGGCAAAGGTCTATGGAGAGGAGGATCGCAAAGATGAAGGATCATTACGTCGTGTGCGGCATCGGCATGGTAGGGCTCTATATCGTGCATGAACTATATCAGAGCAAGTATCAGCAGATAGCCGTGGATAGCGACGAGGGGAAAACTAGAAATCTTGAAAGCACACAACGTCAACATAGATCTGGTGGTTGGAGATGCAACGGAAAATGAGGTTCTCGAGATGGCAATGGTCCGCCACGCCAAGGGGCTTTTCGCCACCACGAATTCAGACAATGACAACGTCGTAATCTCGCTGACCGCGAAGCAGCTCAACCCGGAACTGCGGGTGATCGCCCGCTGCAATGACACCAAGAACATCGACAAGATACGCCGGGCCGGGGCCGATGCGGTGGTGGCCCTCAACTATATAGGCGGCTTGCGCATGACCTCCGAAATGTTGCGACCGCATGTGGTGACACTGATCGATGCAATGCTGAGAGACAGATCATCGGAAGTGCGGGTGGAAGAGCTTCAGGTGCCCAAACATTCACCGTACGTCGGCAAGTCGCTCGAGGAAGCCGATTTCAGGGCCGTGGGTAATATCCTGATCATCGCACTACGAAAGGCACACGGAGAATGGATCTATAACCCCACGCCTGACGTTCGTTCTCGAAAGAGAGATGCACCTGATATCCTCGCAACGCCCGAAGAGAGGGACCTGATGAGAAGCTTGCTCTCGGGGGAGAAGACCTGAGCGCCCGCAAAGCCCGAAAGCAGCTTTGCTTGAGGACTGCCGGCAAGCCGGCTTAAGGACCGGGAGCTGCGCTCCCTTGAGGAGCGCTTACGCTTGAGGCAAGCACCTCAAGGCCGAAGGCCGGTCCTTAAGCCACCGCAGGTGGCGGTCCTCGAATCAGGCCAGTGGCCGAGTCCTCGAACGAAGCGGTCAGCCCTTATCCGCCTTGACAGCAGACAGGTGAAATGGTAGGTTTTCTCGCATGAAAGTAGCTATTTCCGGAAAAGGCGGAGTAGGAAAAACAACCCTTGCCGGCGTCATGTCGCGCATACTCGCCGACCGAGGATACAAGGTCCTCTCCATCGACGCTGACCCTGACTCAAATCTCGCGAGCGCCATCGGCATAGAGCCGGACAAGCTGAAAGATATCCAACCGCTTGCACAGATGAAGGAATTTATTGAAGAGAGGACCGGGGCTAAACGTGGAGCCTACGGTTCATTTTTCAAGCTGAACCCGAAGGTAGATGATATTCCCGAGAAGTTCTCAGTTTCCAAGGATGGGATCAGGCTGCTCGTTCTTGGAACCATACCTCAGGGAGGCGGGGGCTGCTTTTGCGGCGAGAACGTATTGCTCAAGAGCCTCCTTTCACACCTCTTTGTGGAACGGGATGAGTATGTGGTCGTCGACATGGAGGCTGGTCTGGAACATCTCGGCCGAGGGACGACAGCCTATATGGACGCCCTGATTGTCGTGGTTGAGCCGGGTCAGCGGAGCATGCAGACAGCACGTCAGGTCAAGAGCCTCGCTGATGACCTTGGGATCACGAGGGTCTACATAGTGGGGAATAAGGTGGCAGCCGAGCCTGACATTGCCATGATAAAGGAGCACCTCACAGGCTTACCCTTCCTTGGCTACATGAGTCAGAACGAGAAGATCCTCGAAGCGGACAAACTCGGTGTTTCGCCCTATGATCTGGATGACAAAATAAGGTCGGAGGTGTCAGAAATCATCGAGGCCCTTTTCCAAAGAAATGACAAAGAAATGAAATGAGGAGAGTTCTCTCTTTCCTTAACCTGGTAGTTACCACGATCGTCCTTTCCACCGTCGCCCTCTGCGCCTCTCCCTTCGACAGAGGAGGCGAAATTTCCCGCAAGCTCTCACGCCTGTGGGCACACATGTATCTCCGCATTGCGGGCATCAAGGTCTCGGTGACCGGGGTCGAGAAAGTTGCCGCCTCACCCTACATCTTCATGTGCAACCATCAGAGTGCGCTCGATATACACGTGCTGCTCGCTTACCTTCCCTTCTCCTTCAAGTTCATCGCGAAGAGGTCGCTCTTTTTAATTCCGTTCCTCGGTTGGGCCATGAAAAGAGCCGGCCATATAAGCCTTGACCGGGAGAATCCCAGAAAGGCGCTGAAGGCCATGGATGGAGCAGCTAAACGGATACAGGACGGCACAAACATCCTGGTCTTCCCCGAAGGCACACGGAGTGTGGACGGTAACCTTCTCCCCTTCAAGAAAGGCGTCTTTTCTCTGGCCATGAAAGCGCGCGTCCCGATAGTGCCGGTGGGCATCTGCGGCACCTCCGTCCTCCAGCCGGAGGGATACCAGGTTCCGGTCCAGGGTGGTGCTGTCTCGATACATCTCGGAGAACCGATCCCTGTTGCGGGCCGCGGCGTTTCATACAAGACAGAGGTCGCGAACGAAGTCCGGGCAGCGATCATACGGTTAATTGCATGTCAGAAGAGCTGAGAAAAGAGATCCTCGGAATAGGCTTGCTCGGGCTCTTTCTTTTCGTCATGGCGAGCCTTGTCTCTTACCATCCTTTTGACCCGTCCATCAACACCATCTCCTCCGGCACCCGTGAAGAATCTGTGCGGCAAAGCAGGCTCCTACACGTCGGACGCCCTTATCCAGCTCTTCGGCCTGATGAGCTATCTGCTCGCGGCCTGCGTCCTTTTCTTTGCAGGCGTTTACGTCAAAAAGAGAAGTCTTCCACATCCGCTCCTGCTCGCCTCGGGACTCGTTCTCCTCTTCATCTCCTTATCGATGTTGCTGCAGGTACTTTTCGGAAAATTTCAGATCAGGACAGTTTCAATACCCTTCTCCGGACTGCTTGGACTGCTTTTGGAAAGGACGCTTCTGAACGTCTTCAGCAGGTTTGGCAGCGTCCTCATCTCTCTCATCATGCTTCGTAATCTCTCTCTTTCTTATCGTGCAGATCCCTATGCTCTCCGTGATCGAGCAGCGGGTCGCGCGAAGGAAGTCCGTCGAGCGCACCAAAGAGATAAAGGTTGTGGAGGAGCCAAAACCTGCGCCGCCGCCGAAGGAAGAGCGAAAGCGGGTCCAGGAGACCTTTGAGTTCGTAAAGGATATCGGCCCCTATAAGCTGCCTTCCGTCTCGCTCCTTGACGAGATCGAAAGACGGGAAGTGAAGGTGGACAAGGAGAGCATCCAGGCGAACGCGCGCATCCTTGAAAAAAAATTGAAGGACTACGGGATTGACGGCAAAGTGACGGAAGTGAGACCCGGCCCCGTGGTCACGATGTATGAATTCGAGCCTGCTCCCGGCATCAAGGTGAGCAGGATTTCGAACCTGTCCGACGATCTCGCCATGGCCCTCTCCGCCGTCTCGATCAGGATCGTGGCACCGATCCCGGGAAAATCGGTCGTGGGCATAGAGATCCCGAATAAGGTGCGCCAGACGGTCTATCTTCGGGAGATCATAGAGTCTGATCTGTTCTCCGCATCCAAGATGTTCCTTGCCCTGGCCCTCGGCAAGACAATAGCAGGCGAGCCCTTTGTGGCGGAACTGACCAAAATGCCCCATCTGCTTGTTGCCGGCTCCACCGGGTCAGGCAAGAGCGTCTCGCTCAATTCAATGATCTGCAGCATGCTGTTCCGGGCAACCCCCATGGCCGTGAGATTTCTCATGATAGACCTCAAGATGCTGGAGCTCTCCTTTTACGAAGGCATCCCGCATCTTCTCCTGCCTGTCGTCACCAGCGCCAAGAATGCGAAAACCGCGTTGCGCTGGCTTACTGACGAGATGGAGAGACGATACGCCGTGATGGCGGAACAGGGTGTACGCAATATCGAGAAATACAACCAGAAAATGGCGCGCCAGGAGGGGGGCAGCATCCCTTATATAGTCGTTGTCATTGACGAGCTTGCCGACCTGATGATGGTCTCTTCCAGAGAGGTGGAAGAGTACATAGCCCGCCTGGCACAGATGGCGCGGGCCTCCGGCATACATCTGATCCTCGCGACCCAGCGGCCGTCCGTTGATGTGCTCACCGGTATCATCAAGGCCAACTTCCCTGCGCGTATCTCCTTTCAAGTGTCGTCCAAGGTGGACTCCCGCACGATCCTCGATTCCAATGGCGCGGAGAGTCTGCTCGGTTACGGGGACATGCTCTTTTTGAGCCCCGGACTTGGTCGGCTGCAACGGATTCATGCCCCTTACGTGTCGGAAGGCGATATAAAGAGGATAGTAGAATTCTTGAAAACACAGGGGGCGCCGGCCTACCATCACGAAATCCTGGAGGAGAAGGAGGAGTCAAGCGCGGAAGACGAGATCGACGATGAGAAATATCAGGAGGCGGTTGACTTTGTGTCTGAGCGGGGCGAAGCCTCCATCAGCATGATCCAGAGAAGATTCCGGATCGGCTACAACAGGGCAGCCCGCATCGTGGAGCGCATGGAGCAGGAGGGCGTCGTTGGTCCTGCCACGGGCGTCAAGCCGAGAGAGGTGTTGAAAAGAAAATGAGAAGACAGGGAAGCGGTACAGGGCTAGAGGTTAGCAAGGAGAAAGGTACAAGAACCCTGCAGCGACGTTATGGTCCGTTGCGCCTGCGTTGCTCACTGCTCACTAGCCTTTCCTGTTCACTGCTGGCGCCGTGCTGAGCTACTTATGTGCCTGGCCATCCTCTTGCCGGCGCGTCTGCCCGTGCTGACGCAATCGATATGCTTAAGAAAACCTATGCCGGGATACAGACGGTGGAGGCGCAGTTCACCCAGAAGATCGTGATATCCACCTTAAAACGTGAGAGAGAATCGAAAGGTGAGTTCTATTACAAACGGGGCAAGGGATTTCTCTGGAAGTATACAGGTCCGAGCCGGAAGGTCTTCCTGTACGACGGCAAAGCTATGTGGCAGGCGGACGAAGAACAGCCCTTTGTCATCAAGGAAAAGGTGGATAAAGGGAAGGTGCAGGGAAGCTTCCTCGACCTTGTCGAGGATATATCGAAACTGGATGCGTATTTTATCATCCAGGAGGTTGCGCAGGACAAAGATGGTACCATGTTTCTTCTCGCCCCAAAGAAGGAGGGCATGCTCAAGTCGGCCCGCATGTGGGTGGATACGAAGTACCTGGTCAAGCAGATCGAGATAACGGAGATTACGGGAAATACCAATAGGCTCTCCTTCTCATCCGATCAAGGTCAACAAATCCCTCGATGATGGGCTTTTTATCTTCAACCCCGGGAAAAAAGAGATCATGGAGCGCTGATGGCTCTGGTAAAGGACGAGGCGATCATTCTTATCGACGAGGCTTTTCGGAGAATCGGACAAGATCGTCAGGTTCTTCACCCTCACTTCCGGTAAGCTCTCGGGTATTGCTAAAGGAGCGAAAAAGAGTCAGAAGAGGTTCATGAATACGCTGGAGCCCTTCACCCAGGTACGGATCGAGTACTTTGAGAAACCGACGAGCAGCCTGGTCCGCATAGAGAATGCAGACCTCGGAGAGTCAAACAGCGGCCTCGAAGTCAGCCTTAAGAGGGTTTGCGTGGCCAGCTTTTTTACGGAATTCGTCGACAAGCTTACCAAGGAAAAACAGAGAAACGAGCCTCTGTTCCACACGCTGAAAAAGATTCTCGACAGCCTCAAACTTGTTGAATTCACGGTGACCGATATACTATATTATGAGCTGCAAATGCTCCGTCATCTCGGATACATGCTTAATCTTGCGTCATGTGTCCACTGCGGGAAGGCGTTACCGGACATGGAGAAACTATACTTCTCGAAAGAACGAGGCGGGACCCTCTGTCCCGGTTGTTCCCGCTCCGTTCCTCACCGTCAGTACCCGCAAGGCTTCATTCCGCGCATGCTGACTTTGAACGGTGCCAGGATAGGTTTCCACGGGCAGCCGTGGAATCTAGCTAGCGAGCACGCGAGCGAGAGGGGACTCCGGGAACCCGTCGGCGAGCTGGGGCTCTGCCGACGGAGGGGGCGACCGCGACCGCTAGCCCTGTCAGGTTGAAGCAGCGCAGGGTTCGAACGGATGGGAAGGCAGGTTCTCGAGGACTTTGTGACGTTTCATCTCGCCGTCGAGTTCAAGTCATACAGACTCCTAAAGAGCATTACTGGATAACGCGTGTACTTCCAAGACCTCGTGATGGAACTCCAAAAATTCTGGGCAGCGAAGGGCTGCGTCATTCAGCAACCCTACGATCTGGAGGTCGGTGCAGGGACCTTTCACCCTGCCACGTTTTTGAGGGTCTTAGGACCCGAGCCCTGGAATGTCGCCTATGTGCAGCCATCACGGCGCCCGACAGACGGGCGCTACGGGGAAAATCCAAACAGACTGCAGCATTACTATCAGTTCCAGGTCATCATGAAGCCTTCGCCCATAGACATCCAGGATATCTACCTCGAGAGTCTCAGGAGCTTCGGCATCGATCCGTCGTTTCATGACATCCGTTTTGTGGAGGATGACTGGGAATCGCCAACGCTTGGCGCCTGGGGTCTTGGCTGGGAAGTCTGGCTGGATGGCATGGAGATCACGCAGTTCACCTATTTCCAGCAGGTGGGCGGCATTGATCTATCCCCGATCAGCGTAGAGATCACGTACGGCACGGAACGGATCGCCATGTACCTGCAGGACGTGGACAACGTCTTCAACATCAAGTGGAACAAGCATGTTCTGTATGGAGACGTGCATCTGGAGACCGAACGGGAGTTCTCCACGTACAACTTCGAAGAAGCCGACAGCGACATGCTGAGAAAACTCTTCGACCAGTACGAGGCGGAGAGCCAGAAGCTGACCCGGACCAGGGAGCTCGCACTCCCTGCTTACGATTTCTGTTTGAAGTGTTCGCACGCCTTCAACCTGCTCGATGCCCGCGGCGCATTAAGCGTTGCTGAGCGCACGAACTATATCGCCCGCGTCAGGAACCTGGCAAAGCTCTGCGCTGAGCTTTACGTGAAGAAGAGAGAAGAGCTCGGATATCCCCTGTTAGGACGGGTAGCATCGTGAAACCCTTTCTGTTTGAGATCGGCGTGGAGGAACTCCCTGCCCGATTCATCCAGCCCGCCAAGGAAGGCTTGCTCAAGCTGCTTGAGGAGAGCCTCGCTGCTGCCCACATCGAGCACGGGCCGATCACCATCTATGGGACACCGCGAAGAATTGCGCTTCTGATCGATGCCATGGCAGAGACGCAGAAAGATGTCGTCATGGTCAAATACGGCCCTCCGGCTGCCCGGGCCTTTGACGCGGAAGGAAAGCCCCAGCCTGCTGCCGCAGGATTTGCAAAGTCTCAGGGGGTTGATGTCTCCGAACTGAAGATAGTAAAAAAGGATACGAATGAGCTGGTCTGCGTGGAGAAGCTGGAAAAAGGAAAGAACAGCCTGGAGGTCCTTCCTGACTTACTCGCCGCTCTCATCCCCCGTATCCCCTTTCCAAAGAGGATGCGCTGGGGCCTTGGAGAGTTCGAGTTTGCGCGTCCCATCCAGTGGCTGGTCGCGCTGTTTGGTGAGGCCGTAATTCCACTCACCGTGGCCGGGATCACCAGCGGCAATATATCCCGCGGGCACCGCTTCCTCTCGAAGGGCGCTGTTCCCATAGCCCATCCGTCGCGTTACGTGGAAGAGCTTAAGGCTGCCCACGTGGTGGTCAACGAGGAAGAGAGACTGGCTACCATGACGGAAGGCATCCGCGTAATAGAGGGCCGTGCCAGGGGCAAGGCCGTGACGGACGATGCGCTTATTCAGGAAATCCTTTACATCACGGAATACCCGTACGCGCTGATGGGACGGTTTGAGGCGGAGTACCTGGACCTTCCCCGGGCTGTGCTCGTCAACGTGATGAAGGGACATCAACGGTATATACCGCTTGAAGGGCCGGACGGCACGCCTACTGCCTGCCTTCATTTTCTTCGCGAATACCATACCCAAAGACGCTGAGCAGGTGATCCACGGGAACGAGAAGGTGCTCCGGGCACGCCTTGCAGATGCGCGCTTCTTTTTCAGACGAAGATAGAAAAGTTAAACTGGAGACGCTCTACGACAGACTCTCCGCCGTGGTCTTTCACGAGCGGCTGGGCAACCTGAAGGAGAAGTCCGAGCGGATCAGGCAGATCGCCCTCTTCGTCGGCAGGAGCATGGGAGTCGACCCTCAAGCTGTGGAGAGGGCTTCCGCTCTGTTGAAGACAGACCTCCTCACCCACATGGTCGGCGAATTCCCGGAATTGCAGGGCGTCATGGGAAGGATGTACGCCCTCGCCCAGGGAGAAGAAGGAAGACGTCGCCCGGTCGATAGAGGAACATTACTACCCGATCGGCACGAGCGGTGCCCTGCCCGGATCAGACCTCGGCACGGTCATGGCGCTCTCTGACAAGATGGATAGCCTGACCGCTTTCTTCTCCGTCGGCATCACACCGACCGGCAACCTTGATCCTTTCGCCCTGAGAAGACAGGCCTTGGGCATCATCAAGATTGTCGTCAACAGACGCCTGCACATCCCCTTGCAGGAACTGATCAGCATCGCCTACAATGCACTGCAGGTTGAAGGGAAGCTCTCGTTGGAGGCCGTCCAGCAGACACTGACCGACTTTATCTCGACGCGCTTCAAGTTTTCCATGATCGAAGAGGGTCATAACCAGGAGTTCGTCAACAGCGTGCTGCCGGCAGCATCTTCCGACATCTACGACGGCTTTGTGCGCCTCGCGGCCCTTGAGACCCAGAAATCGATTGAAGATTTCGTCAGGCTCATGATCGGCTTCAAGCGGGTATATAATATTACCAAGAGTCTCACGGACACTACTGAAATCGACACTGAACTGCTCACGGAAAAGGAGGAGCAGGACCTGTTCCAACTTTACTCCGAAAAAAAGGGCGACCTTTCTTTGCGCAATGCATGCGCGAGATTATGAGGCGGGGCTTGACAATTCTCGTGGGATTCAAGGAGACGATAGACAGGTATTTCGACAAGGTGTTCGTTATGGTCGAGGATGAGCGCGTCAGAGCCAACCGTCTCGCTCTGCTCACCAAGATCAAGGATATGTTCCTGACTTACGGTGATTTCTCCAAGATCCGGGTAGAAGAAATTTCCAGAGCATCCGGTTAGGAGACTGAGAACCAACGTTAAGGTTAGGGGTTAGCGCAAAACCGACAGAGTTACATCGAGAGATAAACTCTCGAATTCGAATGTCCAGAAATTAAGAATCAGGAGGAAACCATGGCCAAGTACGTCTACTTCTTTGGTGGAGGCGCTGCCGAAGGCGGTGAGAAATTGCGCAATCTCGTGGGCGGCAAGGGTGCAGGTCTTGCCGATATGGTCAATCTTGGTATCCCGGTCCCGCCCGGCTTTACTCTAACGACAGAGGTGTGCACGGTCTTTTACGAAAGAGAGCAGACCTTTCCCGAGGGGCTGGAAACGGAAGTGGCTGCGAATCTAAAGAAGATCGAAGAGATTATGGGCATGAAATTCGGTGACCCGAAGAATCCGCTTCTGCTTTCCATCAGGTCAGGGGCTCGCGCCAGCATGCCGGGTATGATGGACACCGTCTTGAACCTCGGTCTCAACGAAGTGACGGTTAGGGGCCTTGCCGACCTGACCGGGAATGAATGGTTCGCGTACGATTGCTACCGCCGGTTCGTGGCTATGTACGGGGACGTAGTCCTGGGGCTGAAGCCGGAGACGAAGGAAGAACAGGATCCCTTTGAAGAAATCATCGAGCAAAGAAGAAGGAAAAGGGCATCGACCTCGATACCGAGTTCACGCGTGGAAGACCTGAAGGACTTGATCGAGAACTTCAAGGTCGCCATCAAGAAGCGGCTCAACATCAACTTTCCCGAAGACCCGATGAAGCAACTCTGGGGCGTCCATCGGCGCCGTCTTCAAATCATGGAACAACGACCGCGCCATTGCTTACCGAAAGTTAAACAACATCCCCGCCTCCTGGGGTACTGCTGTCAATGTGCAGGCCATGGTCTTCGGCAACATCGGCATGGACTCCGGTACGGGCGTTGCCTTCACAAGGAACCCCTCGACCGGTGACAACGCAGTTCTACGGCGAATATCTTCTCAACGCCCAGGGAGAGGACGTGGTGGCAGGCACCAGAACACCGCTACCCATCAACAAGAAGCAAAAAGCAGATGCCTCTGTGCCAAGTCTCGAGGAAGAGATGCCCGAGTCGTACGCTGAGCTCATCAGAATACGGGGCATTCTCGAGAAGAATTATAGGGACATGCAGGACATAGAGTTCACCATCCAGAAAGGCAAGCTCTGGATGCTCCAGACGAGGACCGGCAAGAGGACCGCCTTCGCGGAGTTCAAGATCGCCGTGGACATGGAGCGGGAGGGGCTCATCACCAAGGAAGAGGCATTGATGCGCAGTCAACCCGGAAGGATTGAACCAGATCCTCAGGCCCATCTTCGACCCGTCGGAAGTAGAAAAAGGCGCTAGCTGAAGGTAGGCTCGTGGCCAAGGGCCTGAATGCCGGGTCCGGGTGCCGCGACCGGCAAGGTGGTCTTTAACGCCGAGGACGCAGAAGCGTGGGCGGCTCGCGGTGAGCAGGTGATCCTCGTCAGGATCGAGACGTCGCCCGAGGATATCCGTGGCATGAATGCAGCCCAGGGAATTCTTACCGCGCGAGGCGGAATGACGAGCCATGCTGCGCTCGTTGCCCGCCAGATGGGCAAGGTGTGCGTTGCGGGCGTGGGCGAGCTGGACATCGACTACAGAAAGAAGAGTATCGCGGTCAAGGGCACGACCATCAGCGAGGGCGATTTCGTCTCTATCGACGGTACCACGGGCGAGGTCTTCGTCGGCAGGGTGAAGACGATCCCTTCGGAGGTGCTGAGGGTCCTCGTCGACAAGACGCTCAAGCCTGAAGAATCAGAGATATACCGGGACTTCGATCTGCTCATGAAGTGGGCGGACGAGACCCGGAAGCTGGGCGTCTGGACCAACGCGGACCAGCCCGATCAGGCTGCAGATCGCCGTGGCATTCGGCGCTCAAGGCATCGGCCTCTGCCGCACCGAGCACATGTTCTTCGAGGGTGAGCGGATCGATGCGGTCCGCGAGATGATCGTTGCCGACGACCTCGAAGGGAGGAAGAAGGCGCTGGCGAAGCTCCTTCCTATGCAGAAGAGCGACTTCGCGGGCCTTTTCAAGGTGATGAACGGGCTGCCGGTGACCATCAGGACCCTTGACCCGCCGCTCCACGAGTTCCTGCCGCACACGGAGAACGAAATCCGCGACCTGGCCGGCAAGATGGGTGTTGCGTACGAGAAGATCAACGCCAAGATTGAGAGCCTGCACGAGACAAACCCGATGCTCGGCCACCGCGGCTGCCGCCTCGGCATCGCTTACCCGGAGATAACGGAGATGCAGGCGCGCGCCATCTTCGAGGCGGCCTGTGAGGTAAAGAAGGCAGGTATCGACGTGCATCCCGAGATCATGATCCCGCTGGTCGGCCATGTGAACGAGTTGAAGCTCCAGAAGGAGGTGGTCGACCGGGTGGCCAAAGAGGTTACAAAGGCGTATAAGACGAAACTGGATTACATGGTCGGCACCATGATCGAGATCCCGAGGGCGGCCGTCACCGCCGATGAGATCGCGTCGGTTGCCGAGTTTTTTTCATTCGGGACCAACGACCTGACCCAGACCACTTTTGGCATGAGCCGCGACGACGCAGGTAAGTTCCTCCGGCAATACGTGGCTGATGAGATACTGCCCTTCGACCCTTTCCAGCGACTGGACGAGGGCGGCGTGGGCAAGCTCATGAAGACGGCTGTAAGACTAGGAAAAAAGAAGCGGAGAAAGCTGAAGCTGGGCATCTGCGGCGAGCACGGCGGCGAGCCTAACTCGGTGAAGTTCTGCCATAAGATCGGCTTGAACTACGTGAGTTGCTCCCCTTACCGTGTGACCGTGGCTCGACTGGCAGCAGCGCAGGCAGCGATTCAGGAGAAAAAAGGTTGATATACGCTTCGTACTGGTTCTTGGTTCTTGGTTTTCAACGAGGAACAGGAACGAAGCACGAGGAACGGTTTCTATAGTTCTTGAGTCTTTAGTTTGTGACCAGGAACGAGGAACGAAGCACGAAGAACGGTTTCTATAGTTCTTGGTTCAGCGGAACGAGGAACGAAGCACGAGGAACGTTTGTGTTGGTAAGATGAAAGTTTTACTCCACACATGTTGCGGGCCGTGCACCATATACCCGCTGCGCGTGCTGCAAGAGCAGGGGCACGAGGTCTCGGCGTACTTCTTTAATCCCAACATTCAGCCATACTCTGAATTCATGAAGCGGCGAGATACGCTCCACGCTTTTGCCAAGAACGTATCCTTGCCACTGGTCATCGACGAAGGGTATGAGCTGGAATCCTTTCTAAAAGGCGCCCTCGACTATGGGCGTGACCGGTGCCTGTTCTGCTACAGGATGCGCCTGGCCCAAGCCTTCAGGCAGGGTGGAGAACGCGGGGTCGATGCGGTGACGACTACGCTCCTCTATAGCAAATACCAGAGACATGCTGACATCGTCGCGATCGCGTCGGAACTGTCGGAAGAGTATGACGTACCCTTCTTATATGATGACTTCCGAGTTGGCTGGGCAGAAGGGGTTGCTGAGTCGAAGCGACTCGACATGTACCGGCAGAAATACTGCGGGTGTATATTCAGCGAATTTGAAAGACACAAAGGCGGTAGTCACACCAGGTAGAAATCTTACGGCTGCTGCTTTTTCTCTTCGGTTGAGCTGTCTTTTGGTGTAGGAGGCAACTTCTCCTCCTCAGAAATCGCTTTCTTGAAGCCTTTTATCCCCTTCCCTATTGCGCCGCCGACCTCCGGGAGTTTCCCTGCTCCAAATACGAGAAGGGCTATAACGAGAATAATGACCAGCTCAGGAACACCAAGACCAAACATTATGTTTCTCCTTTTATAACGGTAATCATACAGCAAATATAACACAGTACGGCACGTATTGAAACCAGACCTTGGGCAATCGCTGAAGCAACGGCGAACACCGCCTGTCGTCACCTGAAGCCGCTACTCCGTTATCGTGATTGTGCCCGTCATTTGTTCATGGCCGCTCCCACAAAAATTGTCGCAGTGAAAGGGGAATGTGCCAACCTTACCGGGAGTGACTCGAACCGTCGCAATTTTTCCTGGAAGGATATCGGCGCGTATCCCCAGATCCGGGCAGTTGAACCCATGCATCACATCGCGTGATGTAAACTCGAACGTCACCGGCTGCCCTTTCTTAAGCGTGATATCTCTCGGAGAGTATACGAACTTTTGTGCCGTGATCCGTACCACCTGCTCGGTTCCCTGCGCCGGCAATTGACTGCCGATAAATCCCGTAGCCAACAGAAGCAGCAGCCCAAAAACGAGCAAGGACCTGATCCTCTTTCTATCCATACCGTTACCCTCCTGTCACAGGGAATTCGGTGAGCACATATGCCTGTTTTTCCACCTTCGCATCTATCGAACGGAATCCTAACCCTCGATAGGGCTGTGCCGGATCCCAGGGCACAGGCTCTCGCTTGGGCTGGGAACCCGGTGCGGGCAAGGGGTACATCAGCCCCCTGGCGGCATGATGGGGGATCTGTCCTGTCATGTGGTGATGCTCCTGGTGGATGTGTCCGTAAAAGACTACTGCACGTTTGTATGGCATAAGGAGATCCATCGCCTTGGCTCCGTCTCGTGTGGCCCACTCCCAGGCCGGGTACAGATCAAAGAGGGGGCGATGCGTCAGAATCACAATCGGTGCGTCTTTGTCGCGCTGCCTGAGGTCGTCCGCCAACCACTGGAGCTGCGAGTCTCCGATCATCCCCCTGGGATCTGAAACATTGTCTATCGCTATGAAATGGACTCCTTTGTGATCGAACGTATAGTACGACTTTCCAAAGAACTCGTGGAAAGCTTCTCCCGAATCGAGCGAAGCATCGTGCTCACCTGCAAGAAACTTAATGTTCGTTACCTTCAGGTTCTTGACAATATCTCGAAACTCAGCCATACGCTTTCTGCGTTCCGCAGGATCATCCGCGGTATGGGTCAGGTCCCCGGTGAAAACGATAAAATCAGGCTGGTACTTGAGATTGTTCACCGCTGCGACAGCCTTTTTCAAGGTGCCTGCAAAGTCAGGGTTTATGTTCGGCTGGTTAAATCCCCAATGGGTGTCGGATAGCTGGACAAAGAGAAAATCGCCTTGCGTCTCGTCCTTGGCTGCGCCGTGTGCCGAGCTTTGTAGACCGCACACAAAGACGGCTCCGCCGATACCTATCAGCTTCAGGAAATCCCGCCTGTCCATCTCTGATATCATACCTACCTCCTCACAACCACATTCTTGGTCATATTCATTTACTAATTCCTATCCCCTTCGCTGTCAACCATGTCCCTGTTCCGCATCCGCATCATGATTGACAGCCCGCCCCTAACGGTGTAGAGTTGCCCAATCTCGCAACGTCTGAGGGTAGTAGATCCCGCGTGAAAGCAATGGTTATCGCTTCCAAAGAATAGGTAAAATGGCGAACCGTCACAAATAGCGCGACAGGCCCTCGATTCAAATGCGAGCATACCTGCGTAAAAGAAACTGTAGATCGAGTTGAAAGGGGGGAGCATGAAGCTCGAAGGGAGAGTGGCTATTATTACGGGCAGCGCCCGTGGTATTGGAAAGGCCTTTGCCCTGCGCCTTGCCAGGGAGGGGGCTCGCGTTGTCACTGCGGATATCCTCGATACAACTCAGGTCAAACATGAAATAGAGCAGGAAGGCGGTGAAGCCCTCACCGTCCTCACGGACGTATCTGACGAGGAAAGCACCCGGGCCATGGCTCGCAAGGCTGTAGAGCAGTACGGCAGGATTGATGTCCTGATAAATAATGCCGGCGTTTTTGCCGCCCTTGGTAAGAAATCGTTTTATGATATTTCTGCTAAGGAGTGGGATCAGGTGCTGGGGGTCAATCTCAAGGGCGTCTTCCTTTGCGCCAAGGCCGTCTATCCGCAGATGAAAAAGCAGGGCAAGGGGAAGATCATCAATATCTCCTCCAGCACCTTCTTCCAGGGGGTACCCTATTTCCTCCACTACGTCGCTTCGAAGGGAGGGATCATCGGGCTTACCCGGGCTCTGGCACGGGAGGTGGGCGACGACAACATCTCTGTCAATGCTGTTGCCCCGGGGCTTACCTTGAGCGAAGTCGTCCGGGGAAACCCGATGTTTCCGGAGGAGCATCTGAACCTATCAGCGGGCAGCCGCTGTTTCAAGCGGTACGAAGTGCCCGATGATCTTACGGGAACCATTCTTTTTCTTGCCTCCGATGACAGCGATTTTATCACGGGGCAGACTATCCTGGTCGATGGTGGATCAGCATTTCATTAAGGCGTAGAGATAAAAGGGTAGAAAGAGATGCCGGGAATAGGCAGGATGCTCGTCATCCTCGGCGTACTGCTCGTTATTGTCGGGCTCGGGTTCATGTTTGCCGACAAGATCCCGTATATCGGGCGTCTGCCAGGGGACATTTACATCAAAAGAGAAAAGTTCAGCTTCTACTTTCCTCTCGCGACAAGTATCATCATCAGCATTATTCTGACGATACTCTTTTCCATATTTCGCAAATAGCGGTCTATCTGGTCTATTTAGCCTGTCTGGTCTATCTGGTCGTCTGGTTTATTCTCTGCCTTAACCTTGACCTCAACCTCTGCTCCAGTATTTACCTGCTTCTGATTTCCTGTACTTCTCTACCCACTTATCAAAATCCCAGCCTGTCAGGAACGTTTTGGCAGCCGCGGCGCCATTATCAAAGAGCGCCTCGCTTTCCTCCGGGGTAATATCGAAGTCCGTCGTCTTGATCTCAATGTCAAGACCGTTCAGGTTGATCGCGGTAGGGATGCCAACAGTCCTCTCGAAATCGCCCTTCGAATTCGAAATATGGTAATTGTCATGCGCCTCCCGTGAGCACAGGCGAATTATCTCTATGCTGCCTGCACGAAGGTAAGTTTAGGCTACAGGCTTTGGTTGTCAAGGAATTTGTGCTGAACTATGCTCTGCGTCACGCTGTTCGTTGTGCTGTCAGATCCCCATGTTGGCGAGTATCTGCGACACCGCGTTTACGATCCGCAGAAGGTCAGGATGGGACGCTTCTATTCCCTTGACGGATGCGGATAAACCGTCCAGGGAGAGCTTGATAAGGTCAGGGTTCTTCTCTTTTCTCGTGGCCTCGTGCGCGGACGCTTGTGCGAAAGAGGTGATACTCTCCGCCTGCTCAGGATGGGTCTTCGAGAGCTCTCCGATCTCAGCCTTGAGCATGGCCAGAAGGCGCAACAATTCGGCCTTGCTCTCATCGTTGACCGAACTACTCTCTCTGATCTTTCCTTCGATGTTTTCTATCGTCTTCTGGATCATCGTTCTCTCCTATGCCGACGCTTGGCTGGCCTTCAAATCACATTGTAGCAGAAACTCTCAGGCCGCGTAAAGATACTGACTCATCCGGGGGCGATCTAGAACCATTTTTTTCGTTTGAACGCGACAAGCATGGACACGCCCACAGCGACCATGACAGCCCAGATGAGAGGATATCCCCAGCGCCACTCAAGTTCAGGCATGTACTTGAAATTCATGCCGTAGACACCAGCCAGAAACGTGAGGGGAATAAATATCGTGGCTATGATCGTGAGTACGGTCATGACCTGATTCAGTTTGTTGCTCACAGTCGATACGTACAGGTCAAGCGTTTCCGAGAGCATTTCACGGTACAGATCAACCGCATCCATTATCTGCAGCGTATGATCATACACGTCTCTCAGATAAATGGCTGTGGATTCTTTGACGAGCGTTGAATCACGCTTGCTCAGCGCACCTATCGCTTCGCGCAAGGGCCAGATCCAGCGGTGCACAAAGAGCATCTCTCTTTTTGAGATCTGGACCTCACCGAGCGTCTTCGGCGCGGGGGTTTTGAGGACGCGGTCTGCAAGAACCTCTATATTCTCTCCCAGTTTTTCCAGCACGGAGAAATAGTTGTCAACGGTCACGTCCAGCAGGCTATATACGAGGTAGTCGGGTCCCATCTTGCGCATCAGCCCTTTACCAGACCGTATCCGCTCTCTCACCGGCTCGAAAACTTCCTCTTCCCCTTCCTGGAAAGAGATGACAAACGTTGCTCCGAGGATAAGGCTGATCTGCTCCTGGAGGACCACGCTGCTCTCCGCTTTGCAATGGAGCATCTTGAAGACGAGAAAGAGATAATCGCCATAGTCCTCCATTTTCGGCCGCTGATCCGTATTGAGAATATCTTCCAAAACGAGCGGATGCAGCCCGAAGCAGTCGCCAAGCGCTTTTAGTTTTTCCGTCTCGTGGAGGCCATCCACATTGATCCAGGTAACAGTAGGCTTATCTTTGATGGCAATACACTGTCGTTGAATATCCTCTACTTCGTACTCATCGACTCGGTTCTCGTCATAATCGACAACGCTTATTTTTTGGACGTCGACCTTCTTCTGGCCGATGTGGACGAGTGTCCCCGGCGGCAGACCTGCCTTTTTTGATCTGCTCATGAGTGCTCGAGTCATAACCGCTCTCCCTTCACCCCACTTACCATCACTCCACTCTAATCACGACGTGGACCGTTTTCTCAGGTACACATACTTCAAAAATAAACCGATGCATAGCATAGCCAGACTGAGGATCTGACCCATCGTAATGAGACCGAAGATATAACCCATCTGCACGTCGGGTTCTCTGAAGAACTCGCAGCATGTCCGGAAGATCCCATAGAGTATGAGGAACAGCGCGAATACGTCTCCATCACGCTCTTTCCTGTCTTTATAAAGCCAGAGAATGACAAAGAGGAGCAGGCCCTCCAGCGCGGCCTCGTACAACTGGGACGGATGTCGCGCCATCGGACCTCCCTCGGGAAAAACCATGGCCCAGGGGACGTCGGACGGTTTGCCATAAAGCTCGCCATTGATAAAGTTCCCCAACCGGCCAAGGCCTATGCCTACTGGCGCGGTGGGTATAATCAGATCAGCAGCCTTCCAGAATTCTATCCCTTTTCGCTTAATACCGAGATAGCCTGCGAGAAAGGCGCCAATCAGGCCTCCGTGAAAGGACATGCCGCCATGCCAGAGCACGAAGATTTCCAGAGGATGCTCAAGGAAAAATGTCAGGTTGTAGAAAATAACGTATCCCAGGCGGGCGCCGATGAGAAGGCCGAGAATAATGTAGAAATAGAGATCGTCGACTTGAGCTCTCGTGACGGCAACACTCTTCCTCCCAATTTGGTAGACCAGCAACAGGTATGAAAGGGCAAATCCGGCGACATACATCATGCCATACCAACGGACTGCCAAAGGGCCGACCTGAACAATCACCGGGTCGATATGAGGATAGGGATCATAAAGTGATAAGGACCCGTTGCGAGGTTGCGGGTTACGAGTTGCGGGTTAAGAAATACGTCGAAGCATGCAATTGGCGACATGTAACAGTTTTTTAGTAGCATTTGACCTATCCTTGCATTTTTAACTCGTAACTTGTAACCCGTGAACCCGTAACGCCTCGCGCGTCCCTCGCGAGGCTATATGTTATGCTGCCTCAGCACTTTCCACAGGTCATCGGGGCTTTTGTAGACCAGACCCTGAATTCCGTAAGATCGCGCAGCCGATACATACGCATCAATGTCGTCTATATAAAGGACCTTCTCTCTCTCGACGTCCGTCTTCTCAAAGATTGCATCATACATCCGTTTATGCGGTTTTTTTGCACCCACTTCGAATGAGAGTATCCACTCATCGAAGACGTGGACAATGGGGTACCGGTCAAGGACGTAGGAGAAGTGGAGTTCATTCGTGTTGCTGAGTAGAAAAATGGGATAGCCTTTCGCTTTTAGATACATGATTATTTCGTTGACTTCAGGGTTATCCCAGAAGATGTTATTCCAGATCTCGCCGAACTCTTCAAACTCTAAGGCAAGACCATAGCGCTTTCGCACCTCCAGGAAAAACTCCTCCGACGACGAGAGACCTTCTTCGTAACGGTTTATGGTGCCGTTCTCCATGTCAAAAAGGTCCCGGAAGATATCCTCCTCTGTCAGTTTCCCGCTATTCCTCGACCTTTGCCACAGCTTCGAAGCGATCTGCCGGTGTTCGAAAGGAAGAATCACGTTCCCGAGATCAAATACGAAAAGATCTATCATGAGCAAAAACCTTCACGGGATTGAGTGGGTCATAGATATTGTGCGGGTCGGAAAGATGCTGCCAGCCGCACACATGAAGAAGGCGTCTCCCCTTGTAGTGCCGCGCCAGAAGGGCCAGATTTTCTTTGACGTGTCTATCACGGGTGAGCATCTCGTCAGTATATGAGAAGGTCTTTATGCCCTTATCAAAAAATAGACGGGCAAGCGCTCTTTGATTCTCCATCTCGTTTGCAAGCTCCTTACGCTCGCCAAACCAGGTGAGCATATTCTTCTCATCCAGCAACTCATCCATGCTTCGCAGGTTGATGTAAGAGAAGAGATCGAGGTCGACAAGATGCAGGGGGATACTAAGCCGGTCAGCGTACTGCGAAGTCTCCGTGTACTCATAAGGCAACTCAATATAATCATGAAGCGCATGGAGCGCCTCCCTGCTCGACGGCCTCTGCCCCCAGTCCCATCTTGGCAGCAAGCGCATCGAGCCTCGCACGCAGCGCAGTTCCATGTGTCTTCCTGAACATCATGCCATATCGGGAAAACTCCAGTGTGATCACGTCCGGTTTGAGGTAGTCAAGCCACCTGGAGAGTAATTGAGCGCCCTCCTTATCCCTATGAATCGTCCCCAACATCACGAGATGAGCTTCAGCCAATGATGGCTGAGGCCGGGCCGCTGATATACGCTCCTGTGCTGCTATTGTCACATCCTCACCTGGCGCCCTTTTTCTCTCCCGGAGTCGGCGCGGTAATCATTATACCACAAAAGCCCATGCGCCCTGAGCAAGCACTACTGCATGGGGCATGTGTCCTTCTTGACCCGTGACCCGTGCCCCGTGATAGCGATAGCGTAGCATCCTGCAAGGATTCGGTACTTGAGCCCTGGAGCATCCTGTAAGGATAAGGACCCTTTATTTCTGCCACGCTGTTATGCTTTACTTAAGTCCTATGGGCTTATGGAGTCTCTTTGCAGTCGGATTTATTCTGGGCCTGACAGGGGCAATGGCACCCGGCCCACTCCTGACCGTCACAATAACCGAGTCCACAAAACGTGGAGGACATGTGGGCCCGCTCTTGGTTCTCGGACACGGCATTCTCGAGATCATCCTGTTGCTCCTGATTGTGTTCGGACTCGGCAGTCTTCTTGCCAACCGGACTTTCTACACGGTCGTCTCATTCTGCGGCGGCATCATCATGATCTGGATGAGCATCGGCATCATCAAAGGCTTGCGCACTTACCAGCTCGCCTCCACTACGGAGGTCCCCGAAAAGGGCCTGCACCCGATCCTCGCCGGCATCATCATAAGCCTTTCCAACCCTTACTGGTTCATCTGGTGGCTGACCATCGGCATGGGCTATGTTGTGTTCGCAAAGGGTCTCGGCCTGCCGGGCATTCTCGCCTTTTTTATCGGACATATAAGCTCAGATCTCGCCTGGTATAGCTTCGTCTCCTATGGGATCCATATGGGCGGGAAGTTCGTCAGTATCCGTATCATGAAGGCGGTGCTCTTTGTTTGCAGCCTCTTTCTCATCTTCTTCGGTCTTTTCTTTATCGCGAAGGGGTATCAGTTCCTCATTCAGGGTTGAGCTGGAGTCCTCGCCAAAGGCCCGTATGCAGTGCTTCTGCGCTCAAATAGGATGGCCGTGGTTGACATGGCCGGGTTGACATCGGTGACCGGATGTCATATAGTAACCGATAATGAATCGTTCCCAGAAAGTTCTGCTTATGTTGACTTCGGCAGCGGTGATACCCGTTCTCATGGTCACAGGCGTGCAAACGGTAAAGCATGTTCAAACCACTGCCCACCAGGATAACACCATAGAGAACATAGTGGGCTACCTGGAAGAGCAGATGCCGGACATGCCGGAAGACAGGTTGCGAGAAATAGCAAGCTACGTCTTTACTGAGTCAAGAGAGCGGGAGCTCGATTACCGGCTGGTACTGGCTGTCATGAAGGTGGAGAGCAACTTCAAGCAGGATGCGGTGTCGCCAAAAGGGGCCCGCGGTCTGCTTCAGATCAAACCTTCCCTTGGCCGCGGCATCGCGGAAACTCTTGGCGTCGCCTGGAGTGGCGACCGCATTCTTCATGAACCTGAAAAGAATATCAAGTTCGGCGTCTATCACCTGTCCCAGCTTATCGAGGACTTCGACACTCTGCAATGGGCACTTTACGCCTATAACAGCGGATCGACGAAGGCAAGAGAACTTTCCGCCAGCCGTAAGCAACCTGGACTCCGTTACGCAAAAGCGGTGTTACATGAATACGAAAAGACGATGACGGTCCTGCCCGAACCACAATAAGTGGAGAGTAAATCCCTCCCTGAGCAATAACGTAGGTATCTGCTGAAAACCCTCGGAAAAACTGGTATAATAAAGGCTGTGAGCTGTGAGCAGTAAGGAAAACACCCCTCACTAAACATGACCTAGGCACCTGCTGATAAGCTTGCGAACAATTTGGTACAATAGAGGCGATACGTGGTGAGCAGCACTGCTTGCTGCCCACCACGTACACTTATCTGTTAAGGGCATTTTGGCATGTATCAATTCCCCGATAAAGGCACCATTTACATCACCGGAAGAATAGGCTCCTTTCTCTCCTTCTTCCTATCAAGGATCGCGGACAGGAAGATCATCCTCCTGTACGAAGAAGAGAATGAGGCGCTGCTGTTGAAAGAGGAGATCGAGTTTTTTTCCGGGAAGGATGTTCATTACTTCCCCGTGTACAGTGAGCGCATCTTCGAGAAAGAGGACGAATCGAAACGGATAGCCTTCCTCCACCATCTGCTCACCGATGGCGCCTTCATCGGTCTCTTTCCGGCAGAAGCCCTCTTCCATCCGCTTTTCCCTCCTGAGCAGATCACGCGTGGCAGCCGGGAAGTCGCATTCGGCGACACGATATTGCAGGAAGACCTGACGAAGTTTCTCGAATCTGCCGGATATGAGTTGACGTCGCTCGTGCGGGAACAAGGGGATTTTGCAAAACGCGGAGCGATCATGGACATTTTTCCGCCTTCTTCCACGAAGCCTCTGAGAATAGAGTTCCTGGGAGATCAGGTCTATTCCATCCGATACTTCGACCCGGCAAGTCAAAGATCACTCAGAGAGGTGGAGCGCTGCCTTCTCATACCAACCCGCTTTTCCGCGGACGGAAACGTGACGCTCCTCGATTACCTTCCCGAAGGAGCGGTCATTGTCCATAGCGGACTTGCGGCACTGACCAACCAGCCCGCAGACACGCAACCTGTGCTTTCGTTTGCAGATCTCGAAAGCAGATTCTCATCGTTTCTCACTATAGATATTTCGGGCATCAGAGGAGGGGACGAGGCTCTGACCTATGAGGCTGTCTCCAACGATGACTTGAGAATGACGTTCGAAGCCAAGAAGACGGAGATATTCAAAACGCTGGCCGAAAAGTTCAGGACCGAATGGGTTGGTTACCCTTACCTCTACGTGTTCGCCGTGCACAACCATCAAGCCGAAAGGCTGCAGGAGATTTTCAAGAACTATGATATAGCGTTGCCTATCCTGTCCTCTATGAGCCTGTCTCAGAAAGAGAAGGAGTGGGGCATTGTCATCGGTCCCTTGAGGCGCGGTTTCCGGACAGACAACATCATTGTCCTGACAGAAGAAGAGATTGTCGGGCCAAAGAAGAGAGTGGTCAAAAAGAAATGGGAAGGCGTGGACGAATTTCTTAATTCGTTCAAGGATCTCGCCGTGGGGGAATATGTAGTCCACATCGAGCACGGCATAGGCATCTACAGGGGCATTCGGAAGCTGAAAGTAGGTGATTACGAAAAAGATTTTCTCCTCATCGAATATCAGGATGATGACCGGCTTTATGTCCCGATCGATTCACTCGAACTCGTCCAGAAATACATCGGCGGAGAAAAAGCAAAGCCCAAGATTGACAAGCTCGGCTCGATGCGATGGAAGTCTACGAAGAGCAAGGTCAAAACGTACGTCGAAGATATCGCTAAGGAACTGATCCAGTTCTACGCCGAACGGGAACTGGCAAAGGGGCATGTCTATCCCCCTGAGGATGAGCTTTTCCGGGAGATGGAGGAGCGGTTTGAGTTCGAAGAGACAGAAGGACAACTGCGCGCCATTGAGGAAGTGATGCGTGATCTTCAAAGAGAAAGGCCTATGGATCGCGTCGTGTGCGGTGATGTCGGTTTCGGTAAGACTGAAGTCGCGCTCCGTGCAGCCTTCAAGGTCGTTATGGACGGAAAACAGGTCGCAGTGCTTGTGCCCACAACCGTCCTGGCGCAGCAGCACTACAAGACATTCGCCGATAGGTTCAAAGACTATCCCTTGATGATAGAAATGCTGAGTAGGTTTCGATCGAAAGAGGAACAGGCCTCTGTCGTGGAGAGGCTGAACAAAGGCGCCGTGGACATAATCGTGGGTACCCACAGGCTGCTGCAGAAAGATATAGCCTTCAAAGACCTGGGTCTCCTGGTCATCGATGAGGAGCATCGGTTCGGGGTAAAGGCGAAAGAAAAGCTGAAGTTCATAAAGAAAGATGTGGATGTGCTCACCTTAAGCGCAACGCCCATCCCAAGGACACTCCACATGGCCATTACCGGCATCAAAGACCTGAGCATCATAGATACGCCGCCACTGGATAGGCTCGCGGTCAAGACATCCGTGGTCAAGTTCAACGACGAGCTGATAAAAAAGGCTGTCGCGAACGAGCTGGCAAGAGGCGGACAGGTATTCTTTGTCCACAACGTGGTTCACAACATAGGCGTTGTGTACGAGCACCTCAAGAAACTTCTTCCAGACGCGAGGATCGCAGTGGCGCACGGACAGATGCGGGGAAGCGAGCTCGAAAAAATCATGCTCGCTTTCATAAATAACAAGTACGACATCCTCCTATCCACGAACATCATCGAATCGGGTCTTGATATCACAAACGTAAATACTGTCTTTATAAATAATGCGTACAGATTCGGGCTGGCCGATCTATACCAGCTGCGAGGTCGGGTCGGACGGGGCAAGAGACAAGCCTATGCTTATCTGCTGGTTCCCAAAGAGGAAGTACTGACACGGGATGCCTTGGTTCGACTCAAGATCATCGAAGAGATGACGGAGCTTGGCTCCGGGCTGAAGGTGGCCAATTACGACCTGGAGATACGGGGAACCGGGAACCTCCTGGGCAGGGAGCAATCGGGTCACATCAATCTTATCGGTTTCGAACTTTACTGCAAGATGATTGATGATGCCGTGAAAGATCTTAAACAGGAAGTGCACGAGGTAGAGGAGTTCACGCCGGAAATCAACATCCCGATCAATGCCTTTATTCCCGATACTTACATAGCGGACGAGACGAGCAAACTTCTCACGTACAAAAGGCTGTCGAGGATCAAGGATGAGGTCGAGCTCTCGGATATGAAGGAAGAGTTGACAGACCGGTACGGGACGATCCCGGAGCCTCTTGAGAACCTGCTTGAGATCATATCGCTGCGGATTTTCCTGATGCGGCTTCGCGTCAAAAGACTTGAGTACTCCGGAAAACAGGTAGCGGTGCACGTGACAGAATCTACGCCGCTCCGCATGGAAAAGTTGCTCAAGCTCGTCAAGGAAGACAAGGGCATGGCAAAGATACTCCCTGACGGCAAGATCATGTTGCAAACCGATGGCGGAGCCCAAAGAGGTCATGGGTTCAGTGAGAAATATGTTGAAGGATATCATGACCCTGTGATATAAGTTACTCCTTGGTTAAGACGCTAGGGTATAGTTCAGACATTGGACTGAAGGCGGTCCAGGGCTTAGCGCTGATACTCGAGTGCCCGAATGAAGATTCAGACTGAAATTTCGCGAAGATATAACGACTCAATAATGAGGTGATACATGAAAAAAGTGCTCGTACTCCTCTGTCTTGTGTTTCTGCTGTTCGGATGCGGAAAAAAAGAAGAGGGAGGTAAGGTTCTCGCCACCATCGATGGTGAAAAGGTAACCCTTGAAGAATTCAACAAGGAGTTGGATAGAATTCCCGCGAACATGAAGATGCTCGTGCTCACGCAGAGCGGTAAACAGAGTTTCCTGGATAGATATATTGTGAAGAGGCTCCTCATGGAAGAGGCGAAGAAGGAGAATATCGAGAAGGACAAGGAATTCCAGGACAGGCTCGTCGACATCAGAGAACAGCTGCTCATAGAGTCATTGCTCAAGAAAAAGGTAACGACCAACATCAACCCATCGGAAGAGCAACTGAAGGATTACTACGAGAAGAACAAGGAGAAATTCAAGACGGGGCAGGAAGTCGACACGCGGCAGATTCTCGTAAAAACAGAAAAAGAGGCAAAGGAGATACGGGCAAAGCTGGATAAGGGCGAGGATTTCGCGGATCTGGCCAAGAGATTCTCGATCGATCCGTCTGCCAAAAGCACCGGCGGCGCCATCGGATTCCACGCTAAGGGCACACTGCTCCCTGAGTATGAGGCGGTAGCTTTCAAACTCACAAAGGTGGGGCAGATCAGCCCTCCCGTCAAGACGCAACTCGGATACCACATCATACAGCTCCAGGGAATGAAGCCGCCGGCGTACACGCCCTATGAAGAGGTAAAGGAGTTTATCAAACAGAGGATCGTCCAGGAAAAGCAGAACGATGTACTGGAAAAATATGTTACCGACCTCAAGGCAAAGGCAAAGATTACCATCAACGCGGAACTGCTGAAAGGCGAGGCTGAAAAGGGCGGCCCGGCCGCCAAGGTCGAACAGCCTGCCCAGACGGTCACCCGCCGAAAAAGCGAGCGAGGCCCCGCCTAAAGGCGAAACCCCGCCTAAGTCGGAACCGGCGGCAAAGGCTGAGCCCCAGCCAGCCAAAGAAGTACCGGGAGCAAAGAAATGAAGGACAAGAAAAGCTTCTTGCTCTTCGTTTTGGTCGCGGCCTTGACGTTTCTCTGGCCGCTTGTTTCACGCGAGCGAAGTCATTGACAAGATCGTAGCGATCGTCAATGATGACATCGTCACCCTGGGCGATGTTCAAAAGTCGGTCACCGTTGAGAAGCAAGGCATGTTCACTTCGGCTGACGAGTATTTCAGGGACATGAACCTCAAGGAAAAACTGGATGGCTTCATCGAGGGCACGCTTATCCAGCAGCAGGCGAAAAAGATGAAGATTGACGTGTCTGACAAAGAGGTGGAGTCGGTTGTTGAGAGCATAAGAAAACAGAACCTGATAACGGAAACGGAATTCAAGGAGCGGTTGCAAAAAGAAAACATCAGTTACAAGGCCTTCTTTGAGGGTATTCGTAACAATCTCCTGAGAAATCGAGTTTTGGCGCGGGCGATCTCAACGACGGTCCTTGTGACCTGAAGCCAACGTTAAGGAGTATTACGACGCAAATCCGGATCAGTTTAGATCGGAGGAATTCAGGCTCCAGCAGATATTCATCTCTTCCCGGAGGGAAGACGCAGCGACGAGGGCACAAGCAGCATTCAAGCTGCTTCAGCAGGAGCAGCCATTCGAAGCAGTGGCCAAGGAGTACTCGGACGATCCGTCCGGCGCCCGCGGCGGGGATATAGGATTCGTCAAAAAAGAGGAGTTGATACCGCAGTTGCTTCAGGCCATTTCCCTTCTGATACCGGGAACATCCTCCCACCCCATAGTGACTCCTTACGGCTACCACATCATAAAGCTTCTGGAGCAGAGAAAGAGCGAGGCTGTGCCCTTCGACTCGGTCAAAGATGCCATTAAGGCGAAACTCACCCAGCAAGAGACCCAGAAACGATACAAAGATTACATAGAAAAGCTCCGAGCTTCCTCATACATAGAGGTTAAAATCTGAGAGAAATAGAAGGATAGCCGTTACGATGGGTGACCCCGCCGGCATCGGCGGGGAAATCATTTTAAGGGCACTGCCCGAGTTGTGCCGGAAAAGTATACCGGTCATAGTCGGAGACTTTCGCGTTATTGATCAGCTCGCATCCCGCCTTTTTCAGGATCGCCACCTCAGTTTCAAGGGGCTGGGCGAGGCCCGGGCGGGCGAGGCCGAATTTATGGATCTGGGTATCATAACAAGCGACGTGCAGTTCGGGTCGATTGACCCCATGCACGGTCACGCTGCCCATAGTTACATCATTGAGGCCCTGAAGCTCGATCTTTCTCAACGATGTCTCCGCAATAGTCACCTGTCCGATCAACAAGACATCGATCAACCTTGCCGGTATACGGTTCGTGGGCCATACAGAGCTGCTTGCCCACTACGCCGGGGTGACGGATTACGTTATGATGATGGCCGCAAGGGCTTTTCGCGTTTCCCTGGTAACCATACATATCCCTGTACGAGCCGTGCCGGCCGAAATCACCGTCGAAAAGGTATTCAGGTGCATAGCACTCACCGATGCTTCTTTGAAAGAGTATTTCCGGAATCGAAGCCCCACGCATCAAGGTGTGCGGCCTGAACCCCCACGCGGGCGAACAAGGGGTCATTGGAGATGAAGAGGAACGGATCAGGGAAGCCATGACCAGAGCCAGGTCTCTTGCCATACATGTTGAAGGTCCCTTTCCCGCGGATACTCTGTTTCACAAGATTGATTGCGACGCGTATATCGCCATGTATCACGACCAGGGGCTCATCCCGGTAAAAACGATGGACTTCGCGAAGGACAGTCAACATCACCCTCGGCTTGCCGTTCATAAGGACGTCGGTCGGCCACGGAACCGGTTTCGACATAGCGGGCACCGGTAAGGCTGACCCGACCAGCTTCATCGAAGCATACAGAACTGCCGAGCGCATGCTGGCCGCGAGTTCCTGAGAGGCTATATGTCACCCGACCAGCAGCAACTGAGTCCTTTTCACCGCTTCATTCACAAGATAATCGGGGCGCCTAAGGACGTCGAAGATAAGCACATCTGGCACAAAATATCCCTTATCCCGATACTCGCGTGGATAGGCCTCGGTGCGGACGGTCTTTCTTCATCCTCATACGGTCCTGAAGAGGCTTTCAGGGCCCTCGGCCAGCACGCTTATCTCGCAATGCTTCTGGCCTTGGCCACAGCCTTTACCGTATTCATCATATCTTACGCCTATTCGCGGATCATTGAGCACTTCCCGCACGGTGGCGGCGGATACATCGTCGCAACACACACCATCAGCGAAAGAGCGGGAGTCATCTCCGGCTGCGCGCTGTTAGTGGACTACATGCTGACCATCACCGTCTCGCTCGCCTCTTGCGGCGATGCCCTCTTCAGCTTTCTTCCGATCCAGTACTACCACTTTAAGGTACCTTTCGTGGTCTGCCTCATACTCCTGCTCGTAGTAATAAACCTCAGGGGGGTAAAAGAATCGGTGACCATACTGGCCCCTATCTTTGCTACCTTTATCGTGACCCATGCCATTCTCGTCTTCTACGGCATATTCAGCCACACCTCGCAGATGCATGTCGTGACACGTGAGTTCCGTGTAGATCTCTTCCACGACCTTCGGCTTGATCGGCAGCATAGGTGTTCTCGCCATCTTTCTTCGCGCCTTCTCGCTGGGGGGCGGCACGTATACAGGGATAGAGGCGGTATCTAACGGCATGCAGATCATGCGGGAACCCCGGGTCCATAACGGCAAAAAAACCATGGTCTATATGGCTACTTCTCTCGCGTGCACTGCGGGCGGCCTCTTGTTCTGCTACCTGCTGTGGAACACGGCGCCGGCTGAAGGGCGAACAATGAATGCAGTACTGGCCGACACGATGTTTGGTCCGTGGCCCGGCGGCTACTGGCTCGCGCTGATTACCATCCTGTCGGAGGGGGCTCTTCTGATGGTCGCCGCCCAGACCGGATTTATCGATGGGCCCAGGGTCATGGCCAACATGGCCGTCGACTCGTGGTTCCCCCGAAGGTTTGCCGCGCTGTCGGAGCAACTCACCATGCAGAACGGCGTGTTCGTGATGGGCGTGGCAGCCCTCGTTCTGCTGCTTTATACTCACGGCTCCGTCTCAGCACTTGTTGTCATGTACTCCATCAACGTGTTTCTAACGTTCTCCCTTTCACAGTTCGGCATGACACGGTTTTACATAACGAACCGGCACCATGAGAACCCAAATGGAAGCAGCACATCGTCGTCCATATCGTCGGTCTGCTAGTCTGTCTTACCATCCTCGCCGTCACCACCTATGAGAAATTCGAGGAAGGGGGCTGGCTGACACTACTTATAACATCGGTCTTCATAGTGTTCTGCTATCTGATCCGCAGCCACTACGTGAAGGTCAGGAGCAGCGTCAAAAGGCTTGAAGAGATAATCGAAGACCTACCTGCCGCCGCTCCCTACAACGAGCAGCCGGCTGACCCGAAAGAAATGACCGCAGTGCTTCTCGTAAGTGGTTTTAATGGTTTCGGCATTCACACGCTTCTCTCCATCGTGAGAAGCTTTCCAAATTTATACAAGAACTACATGTTCGTGCAGGTAGCAGAAATCGACTCAGGTTCGTTCAAGGGCGTGCAGGAGGTTGAAGCCCTCAAAGAATCGGTAAGACACGGCCTGGAAAAATATGTGAAGATCACCCGCAAACACGGGTTTCCCGCAGACTACAGGATGGAAGTCGCCACTGATGTGGTGGAGGCAGCGACGCAGCTCTGCGAATCGATTGTGCGGGAGTTTCCGAGAGCCACCGTGTTCACCGGAAAACTGGTCTTCCGTAACGAACGGTTCTTCAGTAGATTCTTACACAATGAAACGGCTTTCGCCATCCAACGCCGATTGCAGTGGGATGGGATTACCACCGTGATACTCCCGATCCGCGTCGACATGTAATACCAATTTGCCTTCAAGCGTATACCTTCGTTGTCGCTGCGTCGCTCTCCTTCGACGTACTTGAAGTACGCCTGCGTCAGCTCCTCGGCTGCCGCCTCGGTCTCCTCTTGAATGCAAATTGGTATACCAGCGAAAGGCTGTAAGAACCTAATGTGGAGGCCGGGATGACCTTTTCGGAGCGCCGGTGGGGAGAAAACGGTGCGATTCCGGCCTGCTCCACTGCTTCACAGCTGACTGCCGTAACGGCTGAGCGGTGCGGACTGCTAGTTGGAGGCCCCTGGAGCTGAAGCGTTCTTCAGGAACAGCCTGAAGCCTTTCCCGCGGGCATCTTCCACGTAGTCGATGGCCACGACTGACGCGTTCTTCTGCACTGAGGAGACCGTCGGCTTCGACATCAGGAATCCTATTCCCTCTACCTCGTAACGCTCATCGTTCTCTTTTGATTCATCCAGAATCAAGCCCAGCTTGGGCCCGCATCAGCCACCCGTATCGAACGTGACCCTCACCTTTTTACTCGCCGCTGCAGGTTCGCCTATTACCTGTTTCAATGCGTCTGCTGCCTTCTTAGTAACCTCAATCATACCATCCCCCTTATTCAAGACCCTTGCCGGTCAGTATCTTCAGTATCTCGACGTAACGCGCCCTTGCCTTTTCGATGATCTCCGGCGGAAGTTCCGGTCCGGGATAGGTCTTGTCCCAGTCGAGCCCGTTCAGGTAATCCCGTATGATCTGCTTATCATAACTCTCCTGGGACTTGCCCGGCTTATACTCTTTGGCAGACCAAAACCTCGACGAGTCAGGCGTGAGCATCTCGTCAATCACCTTGAGCTTCCCATCGATTATGCCGAATTCAAACTTGGTGTCGGCAATCAGGATACCTCTTTTCTCCGCCACACCACCCGCCTTCTCGAATATCCTGATACTCACGTCCCGCAACTGTTCTGCAAGCGACTGACCAACGAAAGTCCGCAGGTCATCGAAGCACATATTCGTGTCGTGGCCCACCTCAGCCTTTGTGCTCGGGGTGAAGATGGGCTCCGGCAGCCTCGCCGACTCCACAAGATTTGGCGGGAGCGTCATCCCACAAATGCCGCCCGTCTCCTTGTAGTCCTTCCAACCGGAGCCGGCAAGGTATCCTCTCACCACGCACTCGGCAGGCACCGTCTTTGCCTTCTTGACGATCATGCTCCTGCCTCGCAGCTGATTCCGGTACTTCTGCAAAAGCGCAGGATACTTCTCTACGTCTGTCTCGACCAGATGGTTCTCGATGATTTCCTCCATCTCGTGAAACCAGAAAAGGGAGAGTTGCGTCAAGACCTTCCCTTTGTCCGGTATTGCCGTGGGCAGCACAACATCAAAGGCGGAGACCCTGTCTGTCGCTACAATCAGTAACTCCTCTCCCAGGTCATATACGTCACGCACTTTTCCCCGGCGCGGTGGAGGCAGAAGAGGAAGCTGTGTCTGCCAGAGCACCTGTTCCATGACCCCTCCTTTCACAAACGAATTATGCCGTCTTCTCGAAGGCAGTCTTGGGAGCCCCACAGATGGGGCAGACCCAGGTATCGGGAATGTTTTCAAACGATGTTCCGGGCTTCACTCCTGACGCCGGGTCACCCTGCTCAGGATCATAAATATACCCACAAATTGTACAGACATATTTGGCCATGGTCCCTCCAGTTTTCTCCGCCGGTTTCCCGGCAACATTCTCTTCTTTCACGTAGGTCGGTGCGGTCTTAGGCGCCTTTCCACCCTTCATCCTGTGGTAATATTCATACGTCATCGGTTTACCTTCCCGCAGCACTACGGCGTCTACGATCTTACCGATGAAAATAGTGTGCGTCCCCACGTCCATGCTGCCGACAACTTCGCATTCCAGGTAACTGAGTGTATTGTCGAGAACGATAGGAGCGCCTGTCGCACCCATCTTATACTTCACCGTTGCCAGCTTGTCGATGTCCCGACCTGATTTGAAACCGAAGAGGCCGATGAATGGCGTCGGTGTCTCTTCCGGCAGAATCGACACCGTGAATGCCTTTCCTGCCTGGATGTACTCGTGGGTCAGGTTCTGCTTATTGATACTCACCGAAACCGTGGGCGGCTCGGACGTGATCTGGAACACCGTGTTTACTATCTGACCGTTAAGCCTGCCATCCTTTGCCGCACAGACGATATACATGCCATAGCTGCACTTTTGAAGCGCCACTCTATCCATCTATTCTCCTTTCCGTTTGTCTCCCATTAATAGAACTCCTTAAGCATGCCGTCAACACGAGGAAACAAAGGTTCCTGCCTTACGAGTGGCTTTTCCCGAAGCACCGGGACCTTCTCCTCGAAAATAGGCCGCTCGTGTCTGTATAGCACACCTACAGGTATACGTTCGCCGATCTCCAGAGCCTTCTTGAAAGCCTCGACGCGATCGTTGGGGTCATGCGCAGCCTCAACCGGGTAACAGCGCTTCTTGTACCAGTCATACGTGTTGACCCTGTTGAAGGTAACACATGGCTGGAAAATGTCAACGAGGGAGAAACCCTGATGGTTGATGGCCTCTTTCATCAGCTCTTTCAGATGATCGATGTCACCCGCAAACCCTCGGGCTACAAAACTGCAATCCATGGCCACTGCCAGCGCCATCGGGTTGAAGGCCTGTGAAAGGGCCCCGAAGGGCTGCGTTTTTGACACGGTGCCCTCCAGGCTCGTTGGCGAGGCCTGTCCTTTGGTAAGCCCATAGATCTGATTGTCGTGTACAAAGAGTTTCAGGTTGATATTCCGCCTCATCGCATTCAGGAGGTGATTCCCGCCTTCGCCGTAGCAATCTCCGTCGCCGCAGAATACAAAAACAGGCATGGCGTGGTTGGCCAGCTTCAAACCGGTCGCAACGGGAAGGCTCCTCCCGTGCAAGCCGTTAAAGGTATTGCACCTGACATAGTGCGGAAACTTCCCCGACTGGCCTATCCCCGAGACAATGGTAAACTGATGGGGCGCGAGGTCAAGCTCGACCATCGCTTGCTGGAAGGCCTTACGAATGCCGAAGTTACCGCATCCGGGGCACCACGCCGGTGTCCGGCCTTCATACTCTTGCAAGGTGTGCATCGATCTCTCCTGATAAACCTTCCACGGTAAACGGACGTCCGTCATACTTCAGGATGTGAGCATCAAACGCGTATCCTGTTTCCGATCGCATCAGTGACGCAAACTTTCCCATCGCGTTGTGCTCGATACATATGGTCGTCTTCGCACCCCGGAGGAATGCAAGGTAATCGAATTTCCGCGTACTCGGGAAAGGATAGATCTCACTGAAATGGAGCATCGCTGCGTTGCGCACCGGCAGCTTCTCGAGAACCTCCTTCATCACGCCGTAGGTCGAGCCCCAGCCTACAAGAACGATGTCAGGTTTGTCACTCCCGTGGACCGAGGGCGGTTCCATCTCAGCTGTAATGAGCGGCATTTTTTTCAGTAGTCGCTTTTGGACCATTGCGCGTCTTGTCTCCGCGTCCTCTATGATATGACCCTCTTCGTCATGTTCATCGCTGTCCGTGACAACAAGATGCGGCCCGTCCCCGGGTATTCCGAGAGGCGATATCCCGCTGGCGGTCAAGGCGTGTCTCTTATACGACTGAAGGTTCCGGAAGCTCTCGCCACGGAGCCTGTAATCTACATTCCGCAGTTTCTCGAGATTTAGCGCCTCGTAGGACCAGCCCGTATCTGCGAGGTACTGGTCGGTCAGGACAAGCGCCGGAATCTGGTATTTCTCCGCGAGATCGAACGCCTTGTTTGTCAGATGGATGGCTTGCTCACCCGTACCCGGTGCGAAAATCACACGGGGAAATTCACCGTGACCCGCATAGAGAGCAAAGAGCAGCTCCCCCTGTTCCGTGCGCGTAGGCAGTCCGGTCGCAGGCCCGGGTCTCTGTCCGAGACCAATTACCACAGGCGTTTCCGTCATGCCCGCAAGGGAAAGCCCCTCCACCATCAGCGCAAAACCGCCACCGGAACTCGCAGTCATGCTCCGCACCCCGCCGAAGGAGGCGCCGAGCGCCATGTTGATGGCCGCGATCTCGTCCTCTGCCTGTTCTACCACGATGCCGTGCTCAAGAGCTTTCCCTGCCACAAAGCTGAAGATACCTGTTGACGGGGTCATTGGATAGGCAGAGTAGAATTTGCATCCTGACAGCACAGCACCGAGGCCCACGGCTTCATTTCCCGTAATGAGCAGCTTCTTCTTCCCGGCAGGCGGCAGAGCGAACGTGCATCGCAGACAATCACGGGCAGCCAATTCATGACCAGCTGCCACAACATCGAGATTCGCCTTAATAACGTGCTCATCCTTCTCTTTCAGCTCTTCTCTGATCACCTCGCGGGCGATAGCAAGGTCCATGCCCAGCATGCCCAGCACTGCACCCGTGGCGACCGTGTTCGACATGATCTTGCTTCCGCCCTGCTTGACCGCGATATCTGTAAACGGCACGTCGAGAAATGCCGGCCTGTCAACCTTCTCATTCAAGGCGGCTGCGTCGTAAACAATCATGCCGTCAGTAGAGAGTTCTTTCTCGTGAGCGATGATGCTCTGCCGGTCAAGGGCAACAAGGATATCCACAACGTTCAGGGAGGCCATGACCGGCCGGTCCGACAGCCGTATCTGAATAAAATTGTGCCCGCCCCTGATGCGCGACTCGAAATCCTGGTGGCTAAAGACAAAGTATCCGGCCCTCGTGAAGACCTTTGACAGAATGGCGCCGATGGTGTCGACACCCTGCCCTGCCTCACCGCCAATCTTTATCGTGTAATCCAAAAAAGTTCCTCCGGAAGATTGACCGAATCTCGACGCCGCGATCGTTCTTGCTGTGGCAAGGTACAGTCTAAATCTCCCTTACAATGTTGTCAAGGCAGCTTAGGAGCGCCGGCACCGCTGGCGGCTTGAGGACCATCAAGCCTACGGCCGATTCGAGGACCGCTCCTAAGGACGCTTCGCTTTCCTAAAGCGCTAGCGCTCCGGAGCGCAGCTCCGGTCCTTGAGCCGGCAATGCCGCGTTCCTAAGCGCAGCGCGATGCAGTAATGGACAAATCGTTCACCAAATCTTACATTAGTTGCGAGGTTACGGAGCCATATGTCGACACAACGGGCCATCTTTCTGATGCTCATTCATGACCCTCTTTCTGAGCGTGGGTGGGCTGCTCCATGCGGCGGATCACACACCGACTCGATTATACGCTGGAAGTCTCTATTGACGTTCCCTCGTCGAAGATCCAGGGCGTCGCATCGATAAGGCTGAAGGCGGGAGAAAGGATGCTCTACAAACGGGGCCGCTACAGCATTCGCGATGTTCATCTCGGCGGAAAGAGCCTGAAGACGCGTCAGAAGGAAGGGGTCATACCGATTAAGGCTGGGCGGACGGACGTGCTCCGTATCAGGTACGAAGGTGTCTTCAGGCCCCACGGCGAAGCTATTGGCCGTGAGCCTTTGGAATACACAGGCATCATCAGATGAAAAGGGGGTATCCCTGACAGGCATCTGGTATCCGAGGATTAACCGCCTCTGCCGCTATCACCTTACAGCGACACTACCGGTAAGTTTTGAGGCGGTTTCCGAGGCAGAGGTCAGCCAGAAAGAGGTGCGCGGGGGAAAGGCAGTTTTCACATTTCAATTTCCGTATCCGCTCGACGAGATAACGCTCGTGGCGTCGGATCAGCTACAAGGTGGTAAAAGACCGATTCGCAAACGTGGATATTTTTGCCTATTTCTTTCCGGCGGATGCAGAACTGGTGCCGAACGTACATCGAACAGACAAAAAGATACCTGAAACTGTACGGAGAGATGCTCGGCCCCTATCCGTACAAGAGGTTTTCCATCGTTGAAAATATACTCCCGACGGGTTATTCCATGCCCACCTTCACCTTGCTCGGCCAGGACGTGGTCCGGCTTACCATTTATCCCGGAGACCTCGCTGGGCCACGAGGTGCTCCATCAATGGTTCGGGAACCTTGTCTACATCGACTACGCAAAGGGCAACTGGGCTGAAGGGCTGACCACCTACCTGGCAGACCATCTCTTTGAAGAACAGAAGAACGCAGGCCCTGCTTACCGAAAGGCACTTCTCATTGATTATCAGAGTTACGTGCATGAGGGAAACGAGTTTCCACTCGCCGACTTCAGGGGCAGGACTGATAACGCATCAAAGGCGATCGGCTACGGTAAGGCCGCGATGGTATTCCACATGCTCAAAAAGCACCTGGGTGATGACGTCTTCCTGCGCTCCCTCAGGTACTTCATCAGCACGCATCGCCACAGCAGGGCCTCGTGGGAAGATCTGCAGAAGGCCTTTGAGATGGAGTCGGGTAAGGACCTGGCCTGGTTTTTCAGACAATGGGTGCATGAGAAAGGCTTGCCCGATCTCTCCGCCGAAGACGCAGAGTCCAAGCAAAGGACGGCGGGTGGGAGGCAAGCACTATGCTCGTTCAATGGGAAAGGCCATATATCCTCGACGCACCGGTTACTTTGGTCTGGCACGGCGGCAAGAAGACGGAGAGCTTTCAGGTGGAGAAAAAGCGGACCAGGCTCGTCATGGACTCCGGGATCATGCCCGAACGGGTCTCGCTCGACGAAGAATACGATGTTGCGAGGAAGCTTTCCAGGCGTGAATTTCCTCCTGTTATAGCGCGTCTGCTGGGCAGTGAGAAAATAGTGCTCGTGCCTCCGCCGGCCGAAGCCGAGATGTATGGGGAGGTCGTCGAGACGTTTCTCCAAAAAGGCGCCGTTCTGAGAGATAGCGGAGGTCTCAACCGACGCGGATCTGGCAAGCGCGTCTCTCATCCTGCTCGGCGCAGACAATCCTGTTGCGCGGCTGCTTTTCGGCGCGATCAAGACCGATGGGGGCTTCAGCGTTACCGTAAGAGAAAATCCTCTCAACCCGGCGTGCGTGGCAGCGATCGTCCATGCTGATTCGCGAGAAGAGGTCTCTTTGGCCTTCGGAAAGATATTTCACTACGGCAGGTATAGTCAGGTGGCCTTCGAGCACGGGAAGAACATAAGCAAGAGCGTTGATGAAACTGAAAACGGTGTAACACGCGAGGTGGCTGCGATGCCGCAGCTGGATCAATCAACCCGTGACGCCCTGGCAAAGGTTATCAAGCAGATCGCGACAAAAAAGATCATCTACGTCGGCGAAACACACGATCGCTTTTCCCACCACCTCGTCCAGCTGGAAATGATCAAGGCATTGCATCGGCAAGGGCGCGCGATATCCATCGGTATGGAAATGTTTCAGAGACCGGCTCAACGCGGCACTCGACGACTATATAGCGGGCAAGATAGACGAGAGGCGGTTCCTCAAAGAGAGCCAATACTTTAAGGGATGGGGATTTGATTACAACCTGTACAGACCCATCCTTAATTTTGCCCGCGCGGAAGGCATTCCTGTCGTGGCCCTCAATGTCGAGCACGGAGATTGTGAGCAAGGTCTTCCACAGCGGTCTAGCCAGCCTATCGCCTGACGAGAAAGCGAAGATCCCCTGCGCAGCTCGACTTTTCCGACAAGGTTTACGAAGAGCGGCTCAGGAAGGTCTTCCAGGAGCATAAAACTGAGAAAGAGGAACGCTTCGATTTCTTTTATCAGGCGCAAGTCCTCTGGGATGAGGCCATGGCCGAATCGATTGCCGACTTCCTGAAAAGAGCAGCCTGGCTTACCAGATGGTCGTGCTTGCCGGCAGCGGCCACCTTACTCATGGATCCGGCATACCGAGCAGGGTTGCGAGACAGACTAAAGTCGACTCCACCATCATACTGAGCGGCGCGGACCTTGAGATAGGCGAAGCCGATTACTTGCTCTCGCCCAAGCCGGTGAGTCTATACGCCGGCGCCAAAGCTGATGGTCTTCCTTGCAGAGGAGAGCGGAAAGGTTGCCATTCAGAGCTTCCCCGAAGGTAGTATCTCCGAGAAAGCCGGTATGAAGGCGGGTGATGTGATCCGTTCGATTGACCGCGTACCCATCCGCTCCTTCGACGATGTAAGGATCGAACTCCTCTTCCACAAGAAGGTGACAGGGTAAAAGTTCGCGTGCTGAGGAAGGAACCTTCAGGAGAAGAGAAGGAGATCGAGTTCGAGCTCACCCTCTAATACCAGTTCACCTTCAAGGTCGCTTCGCCAACAAAAAGATGGATGAGAACGGCAATTTCATTGATGAGACGACGCGGAAGCTCGTTAAAGAACTATTGGAAAACCTTGTTCCCTGGACGAGAAAGCCAAAAGGGGCCTAGGACGGTTTCTCTGGTTTATCTAGTCTCTCTGGTTTCTCTGGACCCCGGACCCTTGCTAGCGATAGCGCAGCACCCTGTAAGATAGCATCCTGTAAGGACCCTTGATCCTGTTTTATAAAGCACTGAGGATCTTCTGCGAGGAAATCATCGCGTCCCTTCGATCGGGCGTATGCATACGCTATTGCCCTGCAGCCGCGGCAGTTGGCCCATCTGGCGCACTGACCGCACTTTCCTTTGTAGGCGCTCCTGTCACGAAGAAGGTTGAGCACGTCTGATGTGGCCCAGACCTCCCTTAACGCGTCCGTCCGTATATTGCCGACAGGGACTGGTAGCCGCCTGCAAGGGGTGATGGTGCCGTCGGGAAGAAAGGTGAGTCCTGAGACGCCTGCCGCGCAGCCGCCAACCGGCGTAGAACCGAGGTCTTCCGCAGCCATCGTCATGCGCCTGGGAGGCAATGGGATCACCGGTAACGATCTCGAGCCCCGGAATATGCACGGAAAACGCTGATCTCATAAAGCCTTTTGACTTCGTCGGCATCGAGCATTTCCGCCAGAAGTCCCTTTCCCCTGCCCGCGGGCACGAGCCGCGAGAATCCGAGCCTTTGAACGCCGAGTTTTGAGGCGAGGTCCACGAAATCCATGAGATGAGTCAGCATTTATCCGGGAGAGGGTTGCGTTGAGCGTGACGATAATACCCGCTTCAAGCAAGTGCTCCACGCCCCGCATGGCTTTGCTGAAGTTTCCTCTGACCTCTTATCTGATCGTGAATCTTCTCCGGGCCTTCGATGCTCACCTGAACCCCTCGAACACCGTGTGCCGCCAGCCTTTTCGCCTTGTCCGACGTCACCAGGGTGCCGTTGGTGAGCAGATAGATATCACCGCGATCACCTTTATTTCTCCGAGAACATCAAACAGATCGGCGCGCAGAAACGGCTCACCGCCGGTGATGTTGTAGCTCAAGGAGAACGAGAGATCATATGCATCCTCCCAGGCCTCAATCATCTCCTTCACTTCGCCGATGACACGCTTGATCTCGGAAAAGGGGACTTCGTCTTTGCAGGTCCCTGACTGGTAACAGTGTGCGCATTTCAAGTTACACCGCTCAGTCAGGTGCCACTGAATGAAAAAATCAAATGGTTGACGAGTCAACACAGTTACCACCCGTTTCAGGTTACAGACAGAACCCTGTTACGAGTTACGAGTTACAGACAGAGACCTATTACAAGTTACGGACGCAAAATCTGTAACATTCTTTGCTTCAAACCTGTAACATTCGTTGCTTGTAACCGGTAACAAGTCTTGGCTCGTAACCCGTAACATTCTTTTGCTCGTAATCCTGTAACAGTTTTTTCTTGTAACCTGTAACAATCTTTGTTTGTAACCGGTAACGGACATAAAAAGAGGCAGATACGAAGCGATATTCAGAATGCGCCATCCTGCCTCCGTATCTGCCTGCTCGTTCGTTGCTGAACCAGCAACGCCTAGCTCTTTCAGCTCTTTCACTTGTGGCATAACGTTACAGGACGATCTTTAGCCGCTTTCTTCATCGCGTCCCAGAACGCAGCCTCCTTGAGCAGAATCTCTTTTTTCATCCTTCTTCACCTCCTTTCTGGTCTGAGTGTGGATAAACCCAACTCAATTTTAAGCACAGGAATAACAGATGTCAATCGATTTCTCTATAACAAATGAGAAACAGATTGCTGTTATCTATGCACCCCTATTTCGGGATCTTGGTGAAGACATAATCCATCTTTGCCTCGATATGACACTGAATACAGGCATCAACCTTACCGATGCCTGCACCTTGCCATCGGGTGCAGTACTGAGCCAGGACCAATCACCGACTTGCGGGTTGAAGCCCTTGATCCTTCACACTCTGTCAACACGACCCCGGATGGGAACGAAGCAGCTGCAGGACCTCTTCGTCGCCCAAGTCGTACCAGGACCTGTACGCGTCAGCCACGGCAAACGGGAAGCCACTCCTCACGTTAAGACAGATGAGCTTATCCACTTCCGGCAGAATCCGATGAATGGTCCTTTCTGAACCGGTGGGAACGGCGACGATTACCTTTGTTGGGAGCCATCTTTTTCACCCATCTTATTGCGGCAATCATCGTGTAACCGGAAGCGAGTCCATCATCCACGATGATCACGTACCTGCCCTTCAGCTCGGGAAAGGGCTTGGCCCCTCTGAATCTGACGATTTCGCTGTTCGATTACACGCAGCGTCTTTTCCGTCTGTTCCCGTATCTGGTCCGGCGTCAGCCGAAGCTCATTCACCAGATTTTCGTTGAGCACCGTCTCGCCGTCCGGGCTCAGCGCGCCAAATCCCGCCTCCGGATTGCCGGGGATCTGCAGCTTTCGCACAATGACCAGGTCCATTGGCAGGCCGGTTATCCGCGATATTTCAGAAGCAACAGGCACACCGCCCGACGGAATCGCAAGCACTATGGCGTCAGCAGCTTTGTAGCGCGTCAGCTCTTTCAGCAAGAGCCTGACCAGCCTCATGCCTGTCCCTGAATACCTCACCCGGTTCTTCAGGGCAACGTGCTCGATCAGGTCGCCCATAAGCGCATCTCCTCCTCTCATTCGGTGTTACTTTTAGTATAGGTCGCAATTTGCACCCCTTTAAATGGCAGAAGATAGTAGTATAATCGTCTGTATGGAAATTCCAAAGAGGATGCTCGGCCAAACCGGGGTCCAGGTGAGCATTCTCGGCCTCGGCGGCGAAGGTATCCTGCGCAGTTTCGGGCACGAGAAAGAGGCGCAAGAGCTTATCAACTCCGCCATCGACCTCGGCATAACCTACTTTGAATCGGCCCGGGCTTACTCGGGTAGCGAGAGCTACTACGGAGTCGCATTACAAGACCGAAGGGATGAGATCTTCCTCGCAAGCAAGTCCCACGCACGAGACAAAAAGGGAGCCCTTGCTCATCTGACACAAACGCTTAAGAATATGAAGACAGACTACCTCGACCTCTGGCAGATCCACGATGTCAGGACCGAGGAGGACATGGAAGAGATTTTCGGACCGGGCGGCGCCCTCGAGGGCTTTGTCGAAGCCAAGAAAAATGGGTATACGCGTTTCATGGGGATCACCGGCCATCACGACCCGTCGATCCTGAGACGCTGCCTGCAGAAGTTTCATTTTGACACGGTCCTTCTCCCTGTCAACCCGGCCGAACCTCAGCTACGAGAGCTTTCTGACCGAAGTCATTCCGGTGGCAGTCGACAAAAGGGATGGGGATCATCGGCATGAAAGTCTATCTCCGAGGCCTCGCGCAGCGCATCCCCTGGTATTCAGGCGTGGAGCGCTTCTTCCGATTCGCGCTGACTCAGCCCATCACAGCCGCAGTTGTCGGATGCGACAACCTCATGCAGCTTTCAGACAATGCCGAAATCGCCCGGAGCTTTGCAGCCTATGTCCGACAAGGAAGCAACAGAACTGGTCGATGCGGTTGCTCCGTTCGCCCGTCAGCTCATGTACTACAAACCTTGAGTCAGTGCTTTGCCTTCAGGGTCATTGCGACGACGGGCAGTCAGTCCTTGCTACCTCCCTTTGCGGCTTCTCTCTCATTTGCCGGCTTATAGTGGGGCTTTGGGCTATGGGACCCGAAAGAAACGCCCACACCGCTACCTCACATAGCGGGCGATAGTACCTTCAACCGCAGCCTGATAAGCCTTGGCTTTCAGTAAGGCGACCTGCTCCTGGTCCGAGCCTTCCCGGTTGAGCATGGCGCTATATGCTGTATCTTCAAAGGTCTTCGGTGAGAACATTTCCCACTGGCCGGTTTTGACATCGATCAAGGCCACCTTCAGCCTGATGCGAATCTCCTGAGCTTTGTCAGGAACGGCCCAGCCAACAATCGGGACCCACGAAACACTCCGTGTCGCAAGGTTCCTTGTTCCAGACTCTAAAACGCCCCAATATACAACGATCCTTTCAATACCCGCCTTTGCTGCTGCGTAGCGAAGCGCCCTGGCATAGCTTGCATTCTCTTTCTTGCCCGGTTCGGGCACGCCGGTAAAGACGGATACGGAGAAATGCTTCTCCATCAGCTCATTCATCTCTTTGTCAGGTATCGTAGCCCCTGACTGGATGAGCAGAATCGAGTCGCCCTTCCTCAACGTGAGCCGTTCTTTTTTCTCACTGGCCGCTCGGGCGATATCCTGTTCTGAAACATCTCTTCCCGCATCAATGCCCAGCACATCGAACTCGCTCAGCTCACCCTTATAGAAAGGATTGTCGCTCCTAGACCCACCGGAACGATATCCGGAATCAGAAATGGACCTCGTTCCACAGCCACTCAATGTGAGGAGCAACACCAAGACAAGCAAGGCGATCTTTTTTATTTATCCCTCCTTATTATACTCCGCAACTTTGCGTTCCGTTTCTCCACATTCCGGATTGTAACATTTGACGCTACAGAGGGCCAGCAAAAGTCAAAATTGAACGAGAGCGCCTGGGCCATGTTTGCAGTCCGGGATGAGGAGCATGCGTGATGATTGACTTAAACATTCTTCCCAAGTTATAGTTGATTCTAGAAGATCTGAATAACGCTTTCAATTTTTGATGAGTAAAAGCTGACGTGTCGTCCTCCTTAAGACACTTTCCGGAGAAGAGATTTTCGTTGTCAAACTGTATCCGATATAGCATTCGCAACTACATTCTTGAACGGAGGAAGTCATGAAACGATTTATGGTCATCGCCACAGCAGTCACATGGGTAGTTCTGTTGAGTCTGACAGCCACAGCCGGTTCATGCTCAGTCTTATCCCAATCACTCAATCCAGCTGATCATTCCTATTCCCGCAGGCGGCGGGGGAGATGTAAACGGCAGGATCCTGGCCGATGAGCTGGGAAAGATCCTCGGGCAGCAGATCGTCGTGACGAATAAGCCGGGCGCGTCAGACACCATGGGGACGGATGCCCTGGCCAAGAGCAAAAAGGACGGCTATACGCTCGGATATACGAGCTCAGCAGCAATGGTCTATTCCCGGGTAACCAATCCGCGAGACCGTTCCCTATGATCCGGTCAAGGACTTTGATCCTTTGGCTCTTCATACCTTCTTCCCTCTGTCGGTGGCCGTTCAGGCCAGCTCACCGTGGAAGACCTTTAAGGAATTGGTCGATTATGCGAAGAAGAATCCGGGTAAACTCCGCGTCAGTACGGCGGGCGTCGGAAGCACGTCGAACTTCGACGTGGAGATTGTCCAGTCCCTTACCGGCGCGCAATTTACTCATGTGCCCTTCAAAGGAGGAGAAGCCGTTGTGACCGCCCTTCTAGGAGGCCACGTGGAAGTGAGTTTCGATATCGTGGGCAAGTTTGCGCCTCACGTTGATGCAGGGAAGCTCCGGCTGCTTTTGGTCAGCAAGAAAGCTTGCCAGTCTTCCGAATCTTCCTACCATCACTGGAATTAGGCTATAAGCGGGATCTGCTCTCGGGCTGGCATGCCATGTTCGGTCCCGCGGGTATGCCGGAAGACGTGAAGAAAGTCCTCGTTCCCGCGATAGAAAAAGCGGTAAAAAATCCCGAGGGTAAAGGCTAAGATTGAAAAACTGGGATATGTTGTTGAGTATAAAGTCTCCCGCCGACTTGAGGAAATTGATCATCGATGATTATGAGACCGCCAATGCAATCGCGGTAAGATTAGGCTTGCAGAGTAAATGACTCCTGACTTCATGTAGACCAGTGTAAGACGTGTGAAAGGCAAGGAGATGCTTTGATGAGTAAAGCAGACAGAATCAGCGGCTTCTTTTGGCTTTTTTTCGGGATACTGGTGAGCATTGAATCGGCCCGTCTGGGTCTGGGGACGCTTCATCGCCCGGGCCCTGGATTTCTTTTTTTCTATGCAGGGATTTTCGTTTCCATCATGGCCCTTATCATCCTTCTAAGGGCTTTGGCCGCCAGGAAGATGGAGGGGATACGGGAGAAGATCTTTGGTGAGAAAAACATTGGGAAAGCCGTTTACGTTTTGATCGCCATCTTTCTCTATGCGTTGCTCATGGAACCTTTGGGGTTCATTCCAGTGACCTTGTTACTATTCCTTTTTGTCCTGGGGGTTCTTGAAAAGAAGCGATGGACCGTGGCTGCTTCGACAAGCATCGCCGTGACCGTGGCAGCTTACCTCATCTTTGAAATAGCTTTGCACTCGCAACTGCCCAAGGGAATCCTTGGATTCTTAAGATTCTGAAGACGGATGGTTAAGTCATGGATGTGATCCACAACGTACTTTTCGGATTTCAAGTCGCCGTACAACCTGTCAACCTCATGTACTGCTTTATTGGAACCCTCATCGGGACACTGGTGGGTGTTTTGCCCGGCCTGGGGCCTGCTGCTGCCATAGCCCTGCTCTTGCCCTCAACTTTTCATACGACACCGGTTTCAGCAACGATTATGCTGGCTGGGATTTACTATGGCGCCATGTACGGCGGCTCCACGACCTCTATCCTGGTGAACATCCCGGGCGAAGCAGCCTCTGTCGTCACCTGCCTGGACGGCCACAAGATGGCCCTCAAGGGAAGGGCGGGCCCTGCCCTCGGGATTGCCGCTTTCGGCTCTTTTATTGCCGGAACGTTCGGGGTTATCGCTCTGTCCATTACAGGTCCGGTTTTGTCCGGCGTGGCGCTCAGATTCGGACCTCCGGAATATTTTGCCATGATGATTGTGGGCATCACTGTTCTCACCTACCTGAGCAGCGGCTCCATGGTCAAGTCCCTGCTGATGGCTGCCGTAGGCCTGATTCTCGGCGGAGTCGGCATGGACGCCATCAGCGGGAAATACCGGTTCACGTATGGTCTCCAGGTCCTGGCAGATGGGGTGGGGCTTGTTCCTGTCGTCATGGGTCTTTTCGGGATTACCGAGGTCCTCGAGAACCTGGAGACTGAGATCAAGCGGGATATCCTGTCGGCGAAGTTCAAGAATCTTTTCCCCACGCTTCAGGATTGGAAAGACTCTGCCGGGCCCATCGGCCGGGGCACAATCCTCGGCTTCTTCATGGGACTCGTCCCCGGGGGAGGAGCCATTATAGCCTCTTTCGCTTCCTACGCCATCGAAAAAAAGGTCGCAAAACATCCGGAAGAATTCGGTCACGGCGCTATCCAGGGAGTGGCAGGGCCCGAAGTCAGCAAATAACTCCGCCGCCAGCGGGAATTTCATCCCCCTCCTCACCCTGGGAATTCCCTGCAACGCTGTCATGGCCATCCTTCTGGGCGCGCTGATGATCCATGGTTTACAACCCGGGCCGCTCCTGATGACCAAAGCTCCCGACCTTTTCTGGGGGACCATCGTGAGCATGTATATCGGAAATGTGATGCTTCTGGTCCTGAATCTCCCTCTGATCGGGCTCTGGGTGAAGGTCTTGAAGGTTCCCTACTACCTTCTCTATCCCTTGATCCTGCTCTTCTGCCTCATCGGAGCTTACAGCCTTAACAACAGCGTCGGCGATGTGGTCGTCATGCTCATCTTCGGTATCGTCGGGTACCTGATGAGAAAATTCCGCTATGACGGCGCGCCCTCTGGTCCTTGCTTTGGTCCTGGGACCGATGCTGGAAGAGGCCTTCCGCCAGTCGCTGATGTTATCCAAAGGAGATTTTTCTATTTTCATTTCGAGGCCCTTATCGCTCGCTTTCCTGGTCGTCGCGGTTTTACTGGTTATCATCCCCATCGTCACCCAGCGAAAGAAGCTTGCGACCCTCGAAGAGTGACAAAACAATTTAAGGAGGAAACACCATGGAAGATCCGCGAGAAAGACTGACAACCGCAATATCGACTGCCGAGCTGGAACGAAGGTGGAGTGCGGCCCGCGCAGTGATGCGCGAACGCAAGATCGACTACCTTGTGATGCGAAACGACGAGGAGTTTCTGGGCGGGTACGTAAGATGGTTCAGCGATTTTGCGGCGCGACACAGCTATCCCTTCACCGTGATCTTTCCTGTGGATGACGAGATGACCCTGATCTCCTGTGGCGCCCCTCCTCCGAGCGATCCATTTCCTCCCCAATGGGCGGTGCGCGGGGTCAAACAAAGGCTGGGCGCCCCTTATTTCCCCTCGATCCATTATACCAGCACCCTGGATGCCGAACTGGTTGTCGGGGTTTTGAAGGAGAAGAAGCGTCCCACAATCGGGTTAGTGGGCAGATCATTCATGCCTATCACTTTTTATGAATACATGAAGAAACATCTGCCCGGGTCCAAGTTCGTCGATGCTACGGACGATATCGACCGGATCAAGGTGATCAAGAGCCCGGAGGAGATCGAGCTGATAAAAGGGACGGCCCGGCGCCAGGATGCGGCCATGGAACATGTGAGGAAATCGATCCGGCCCGGCCGGAGGGATTTCGAGATCCTGGCCGAAGCCCAGTACTCGATGGTTATGCAGGGCAGTGAGCGTCAGTTGATCCTGGTAGGTTCGACCCCTAAAGGTGTCGCCGGCCGGTGGCAATTCCGTCACTTCCAGAACAGAATGATCAAGGAAGGGGACCAGGTCAATGTGCTGATTGAGACCAATGGCCCCGGCGGTTTTTATACGGAGATCGGCAGGATCTTTTCCCTCGGAACACCGTCTCAGGCCCTTCAGGACGCTATGGGGACCGCCATAGAAGCGCAGGCCTTATCACTGAGCCTTTTGAAGCCGGGGGCGAGTCCCAAGGATCTGTGGGATGCGAATAATGAGTTCCTTCAGAAGAGAGGCTATCAACCTGAGCGGCGGCTTTACGCCCACGGCCAGGGTTACGACCTCGTGGAGAGACCGGCCATCCGCTATGACGAACCGATGAAGATTCAGGCCGGGATGAATCTGACTATTCATCCGTTTGCCATCAATGCTGATGCGTGGGCAGTCGTTACCGACAACTACCTGGTTACGGAGACCGGCGTGAGTGAATGTCTCCACAAGACCAAAAGGAAGTCATCGTGATTCAATAGATGCCAGGGGAAAATCGTTGATTGGTTGACTAGTTGATTGGTTGACTCGCAACTACAGTACGTGCTCAATGGTCCGAGCTATTCGGCCCCTTACACCGTGTGAAGGTCGTCATCTGTCTGATTCAGGCAGACGGGTCCCTTTTCGGTCATAAAATAGGTTTGTCCCCATAAGAGCATGTTAGCGCCTTTTGAGTCATCGATCCGGGGATGAATAATCGCAGCAACGCCGGGATTAAATAGTACGTCGCTCTCCGCCGCCACCCTGCCTTCTATCAGGTCTAATCCCACAAAGTGGCCCAGGGGGGCAGTCAATGTAAAGCCGTATTTTTTTGAAGTCTCCGCCATGGTACTGACCACATCAGCTGTTTTTGTCCCTATCTTCATGCTCTCCAAAGCCGACCGGGTGACCATCACCGCTGCCTCATGAAATCTGACCAACGCAGGATTTTCAACGCCCACTGCGATGATCCTGACCACCTGGTTCCAGTAGCCGCCATAAGCATTGGTCATCTCCATGTGGACACAATCCCCCTTTTCGATCGCCCGCTGGCCGGGGCACCATGGAAGGCCCTGAAAAGGGAGGCCTTCTTTGGATGTGGGAAAAGGTCCGGAGAAGACAAGATTGAAGGTCTTGTCGGCACCGTGGCCGCGATGAAAGCCCTCGATTATTCCGGCCACTTCATATTCCTTCATGCCGGGCTTCAGTTTCTTCAACACTTCTTTGTAGGCCCCGTCGTTAAGCTCAGCCGCCTTTTCCAGCAGCCTCCTTTCGTCGTCACTCTTTGTGAACCGCTGGCGAAGAAGCATAGATCCGGCATCGGCAAACTTCGCCTCCGGAAGTTTCTCTCGAAGAGAGAGGTACATACTTGCCGGAATACTCTCCATGCTGATGATGCCCACGTTTCCTCTTTCAAGTCTTTTTTCCTTGAGAACGCGTGTCACTGTTTCGGCATAATCAACGCTTAACCGGATATCGTCTACCCAGGAGTATTTCTTTGCGACCGTCTCCTGCAGTTCCATAGGGACAAGCATGATGGGATCGTCTTTCAGAAAGAAGAGCAAGAGGCCGTATTGAGAGAATATGAAAAAATCGGTCAGGTAGCGAAACCCCCCGGTGGAAAAAACGGGACTACCCGTTGCATGGCCGTTTCCCACGACCAGAAGGACCGGAATATCCTCCCTGGCCATGGACGCTCTCAGTGCTGCATATCTTCGATCCCGCTCCTGTTCGGATAAATACATTCTGGTTTCCTCCGCTGTCTGACCTACCTTTTTATGACCTCTCGTATTGCCAGGATCAGTTTCCGTTTGTCCGGCGCAACATACTGCTCCAGTGGAGGACTGAAGGGTATGGGGATATCGGGACCGCACACGCGCTTCGGATGTGACTTGAGCAGCGAGTAGGTTTCCTCATCCTCAACCACAAGCGAGATGATTTCGGCGGCAGCCCCGCACGTCGCGCAAGCTTCATCCACGACCACCAGTCTGCCTGTCTTCGCCACCGAAGCCTGATGGCTGCTCTGTCAAGGGGCACCAGGGTCCGTGGATCGATTACTTCCAGCGAAACCCCTTCTCTTCCCATCTCTTCAGCCGCTTCCAGCGCCACGTGCACCATCCGTGCGAGGGCGACGACGGTTACGTCGGAACCTTCTCTCTTCACGTCCGCCTGACCTAAGGGGATCGTATACTCTCCCTCGGGCACCTCACCCTTCATGCCCCCCAACACCCTGTGCTCAAAATAGATCACGGGGTTGTTATCCCTTATCGCCGTCTTGAGCAATCCTTTGACATCCCGGGGTGTGCTGGGGAGGATGATCTTCAGGCCCGGCGTATTCATGTACATCGGATAAGGACTTATGGAGTGTTGAGCTGCCATGTGAGCTCCGGTGCCGACGGTCATTCGATAAACGATGGGGAATTTGGCCTGTCCCCCGAACATATAGGTGATCTTTGCCGCCTGGTTCACCATCTGGTCCATGGCAACAAAACCAAAGGTGGCCATGCCGATGTCGACCACCGGTCTGAAACCTGAGCCGGCGAGCCCCACTGCTGCCCCGACAAAGGCGGATTCGCTTATGGGTGTCCCTCTGACCCTGGCTTCGCCGAATTCCTCTCTCAGCGCGTAGTTGATATTGGTGCCGAAATAGAGAGTCTTTTCATCGCGAAGAAACTCTTCGCGCAATGCTTCCTGAACCGCTTCCTGAAACGTTATCTCCCTCACCTCTTTACCTCTCATTTCTGGACCGTCTCACCCTCTATTCCGAATAAACACCCTCCAGCGCATCCTCAGGATCAGGGAATGGGCTCTCTTTGGCGTACTTGACCGCATCCTCGATCCGTGCTAGATACCTGAAGGTTGATCGCTTCCTGCGCTTCACGATCCAGGACTCCATCCGCGAAGAGTCTTTGTTCGAACCGCTTGATCGGACATTTCTCCTTCCACGCCTCGATCTCATCCTTCGGACGAAGGTCAGGGAAATAACCTCCCTCGAAGTGATGGCGCCAGCGATACGTCCTGAATTCCACCAAGCGCGGCCCCGCTCCCGACCTCGCCGCGGCCACCGCCTCCTGAGCGGCCTCGTACACTCCAAGGACGTCATTTCCGTCAGTCACTGTTGCGGGTATCGCATAGGCACAGGCCCTTTCAGCGATGGTCGGCACCCGCATGACGGCCGATGTCGGCGTATTCGCTCCGTATTGATTGTTCTCGCAGGCGAAGATGATGGGGAGGCTCCATATGGACGCCAGGTTGAGCGACTCGTGAAACGCACCTTCATTGGTCGCACCGTCACCGAAGAAGACGACCACCACTCTGTCTCCGCCCTCCAGTTGAGCGGCCAGCGCAGCGCCTACCGCTATGGGAAGGCCCGCACAGACTATCCCGTTGGCACCGAGCATTCCAATGCTGAAGTCGGCGATATGCATGGAGCCGCCCTTGCCTTTGCAGTAACCGGTTTTCTTCCCGTAGATCTCGGCCATCATGCGCCGCAGGTCCGCCCCTTTGGCAATGCAATGACCGTGACCCCTGTGGTTGCTGACAATGCGGTCATCGACCCTTAAATGCGCACAGACGCCCACCGCTATTGCTTCCTGGCCAATGTAGGAATGTATGAACCCGGGAATGGCCCCGTTGGCGTAATCGCGGACAGCCCACTCCTCAAAGCGGCGGATAGTCAGCATCTTTGTGTACAGGTTGATAAGATCTTCCTTCTTTAATGACACTGCTCGGTTCTCCTTTACTCGGATGTATCGCGACATTCCGTCGATGACGTTTTCAGGACGGCGCCGACCCCTGTGTTTATCATCGATTCCATGTGATTGCAAGCAAAAATGAGCAAAAACTGACAACAAAGAAATGGGAGCGCAACTCCCGGTCCTTGAGCCCCGCCACAGGCTGGACGGTCTTCGAGCGGACCAGTAAAAACAGGTGAAGATCATGTGGAAACAAGGTATACTGTGCGCGGTCGAAATGAAGCCAAATTTTCGTGAGATTCGCCTCTGTTCGCTATGCAGGCGCCACAGATCGATGGTTTGATACCGGAATGCAGTTCGCCACTCTTCGCCTGATCATCGTCACTGTTGCGGTGTTCGCCCAACTATATCTCTTCGTCCATGTCCGGGGGACAATTCTCTCATCGAGCCGATCCGACCGCTTCAAGTCCAGAGCCATTCCCTCTGGCCGGCGCGGCCATCGGCCTGCTCTTTGCCACGAACGTCTACGTGCTCGCAAGGCGGGTCGTCTGGGTTGACCCACCGATGGCGACACGAGCCCTCCTCTTTTACCTCCCGGCTATCTGGACCTTCGGGTCTATTTTCTCAGCCTTGCTTCTTTGTTTCACGCAAGCCGTTGCCGGGCTGGCGAGGATGGTTATGCGGCTTCACCACGGACCGGCGGGTCAGAACAATAAGCTTCCCGACGATCCTGATCGCCGTCGGTTTCTTCGAGCCGGGGTTGCCGGACTCGCCACAGCACCCTTTTTACTTTCCGGATACGGTGCAGCCTATGCCAGCAAGGCCTACGATGTCCAGGAGTTCACTTTGCCCTTCGGCCGCTCGACTGAGGGTCGTTCAGCTCACCGATATCCATGCCGGCGTCTACATGACCCGGGAAGAGATACGGCGGTATGCTGACCAGGTTATCGCACTCCAAGCCGGACCTCTTTGTCATCACGGGAGACTTCATTTCAAACTCGATACATGTTTCTCCCGGACTGCCTGGAGGAGCTATCCAGGGTCCAGGCACGGTACGGCATTTTCGCCACGCTGGGCAACCATGAACGCTGGTATGGCAGACTGAACGAACTCCAGAGGACCTTCAGGCGGTACGGGGTTCAGCTCCTGGTCAACGCACATCAGGTGATTCAGACCCAGCAAGGACGGTTCGCGGTCGCGGGAATCGATGACCTTCGTACCGGACACCCCGACTTGGAAGCTGCCCTCCGCGGACTCGATGTTACTCTCCCCACGCTGCTCCTCTCCCATCGTCCTGAGATCTTCCCCCAGGCTGCCGCAGCCGGCATTCCACTGACCCTCGCGGGCCACTGGCATGGTGGTCAGATCAAGTTAAGCCTGCCCGGAGTGGCTATCAGCCTGGCTCACCTTCGAACACCGTATCCCGAAGGGCTGTATCGCATCAATGGCTCCCACCTGTACGTCAGCCGCGGGATCGGCACCACATTCACTCCTGTGCGGCTGAATGCCCCGCCAGAGGTCACCCTGTTCCATCTGACGTAATACCAATTCGCCTTTACGCGTATACCTTCGTTGTCGCTGCGGCCGTTCTTCTCGACGTACCTCCAGGTACGCCTGCGTCGGCTCCTCACTGCCGCCTCGGTCTCCGCGTAAACGCGAATTGGTATTACACCAACGGTAACGGCGGTCTAAAACAAGCACACGTCACCCAAGAGTCTGTCTCCCCTTGAATACAACTTGGTATAACTGGCCAAGGCCAAGATTAGGGTTGAGATTAAGCCGCCAGCACTGATATGCGGGGAGGCGGAAGAGCGATCCAGGCCGTTGGATATCGACTCTACCGATTGACCGTCTGCATTGCCTGCCCGGGGATAGCGTGTTCCTGTGGCAACACCGGGTGGTGCAGATTCCTCGATGCGGCGCAGATCATCGTCGTTCAACTCAACCTCAAGCGCCCGCAAATTCTCCTCGAGCCGTTCCCGGCGCTTTGTTCCTGGGATGGGGATGATATCTTCGCCTTGCGCCAATAACCAGGCCAGCGCAAGTTGCGCCGGTGTGCAGCCCTTCCGGTTCGCAATTTCTTTGATCTTTGCGACCAGATTCAAATTCTGCTCAAAGTTTTCTCCTTGGAAGCGCGGCATGTGACGACGTGAATCGTTGGGCGCGAGGTCTTCCGGTCTCTGGAAAGCTCCCGTCAAAAAGCCTCGTCCGAGCGGAGCATACGCAACAAGAGATATGCCGAGTTCACGGCACACGGGCAATACGTCCGTTTCGGGGTCTCGCGTCCAGAGACTGTATTCGGTCTGTAACATCGCAACAGGATGGACGGCATCGGCCCGGCGGAGTGTTTCCGGCCCGGCTTCAGAAAGTCCTACGTAACGGATCTTGCCTTCTTTGACCAGTTCTCCGAGCGTTCCAACCGTATCCTCGATCGGTACTTTCGGGTCAACGCGGGACGGGTAATAGAGATCGATGTAGTCCACGCGCAATCGCTGCAGGCTATAGGACAAAAAATTTCTGACCGCGACGGGACGGCTATCATAGCCGACAAACATGCCGTCATGATTGCGCAACGCGCCGAATTTGACAGAAATAAAGACCTGCTCGCGGGGAATGTCTTTGATCGCTGTACGGATAAGTTCTTCGTTGTGTCCAACGCCATAGAAGTCGCCGGTGTCGAGGAGGTTGACGCCGCGTTCAAGTGCGTAGCGAATCGTGGCTATGCTTTCGGCATCGTCTGTTTGCGACCCACCATAAAAATCGGACATTCCCATGCAGCCCAGCCCCAGGGCCGACACATACTCATCTGTTTTCCCCAGCTTGCGATAGTTCATGCTGTCTGCTCCTTATCGTTACGCATTTGACTCCCCTAAATCGTTCCTTCTCCGCATGCGCCCAAGCGATCGGTTCATCGCCCAAGAAGCGCCCGTTATTACACATCATGCGGAACATGAAAGGGGAATCACTGTCAATTGTAGAGCGGGGCAGCGGTCCTGTCAATCAGAACCTGTGCTGGATCAAGACCACGTTTCTGCGCGACATGACAAAGGGATGGAAGCGTGCCGGGCGAGCACGAAGTACATCCTTTCCGGTCCCAATCTTATTGAAAGGCGAAGCCGTTTTCACGAAATAGCTTCAGGCACGCGCTCCCCGCCTCCGTATCGTAGAGACGGCCGCTGTTTCCAGCTATTTCCTCAAGGGCGACGTCAATCCCGAGGGCCGGCCTGTAGGGCCGGTGGGAAGCCATGGCCTCGACAACATCGGCGATGGCCAGAATGCGCGCTTCAAGCAGTATCTGGCTCCCGGACAGGCCTTCCGGATATCCTGACCCATCCATTCTTTCGTGGTGCTGGCGCACAATTCGGGCTATGGGCCACGGAAAGTCGACGGGTTCCAGGATGTCATGGCCCACAGCCGCGTGGGCCTTTACGAGGCTAAATTCGGCTTCGGATATTTTTCCGGGCTTGCAGAGAATCTCTGCAGGCACGGATATCTTGCCGATATCGTGGATGCTTGCCGCAAGCTGCAAACCCTCAATCCTCTCCTCTGGCAGGCCCATCTCTCTTGCCATCGCAGACGCAAGTTGGGCTACGCGCCGCTGATGGCCTGCCGTATAGGGGTCCCTTATTTCTAGCGTCAGCGAGACCGCCCTGATCACACCTTCCAGAGTGTGGTGTTGTTTTTCCGCGGCGAGCCTCAAATCTTCATTCGCTCTTGCAAGGTCCGCAGTCCTTTCCCTGACCCGCACCTCCAGTTCATCCCTCGCCACTCGAAGGGCCTCTTCCATCCGCTTATGTTCGGTGATGTCGTTGCCGATACAGAGAATCTCGACGGTCTTTCCCGTCTTGTCTGCGATCGGCCTGTTGGTCCATGCGATCCACACCCGTTCGCCGGTTCGCCGTATATTTTCATTTTCGTTTGAAACGTAGAGGTCGGGGTTTTGCCCTATTTCCTCGATCATAGAAGCGAGCTTTCTGCCCGCGCTATCTGTGTCGGGGACGATAGTGCCCACCACGCTTCGCCCCAGCATCTCCTCCTTCGTGAAAAGAAAGAATCGCTCGGCAAATTCATTCACAAAGGTGAGGATTCCACGGGTGTCCATGCGAAGAATAATACTATTGGCTTGTTCTACCTGGTCGCGGTAGTTTGCTCCGCCTGCCCGCATGAGATCCGTCCTTCCCGTATTCAGACGCCTGGGGTGAGTTGGCACTCTTTCACTTTCTGCACTATTATTAAGATTATCGTCAAAACCGTTGCCATGTTAACTATCATGTTGATTCGCCCCTATCACACATCATCTGTTTCACGCCCGCACGATCACCTGGCGCAGCCGCTCCCTTCCGGCGTTTTCATCCTTCACGGCGCGTGCATGTTTCTCTGGAGACACGTACCAATTTGCATTCAAGCGGAGACCGAGGCGGCAGCGAGGAGCCGATAGCGCAGCATCCTGTAAGGACGCAGGCGTACTATTAGTACGTCGAGGAGCGCGATAGCAAAGCATCCTGTAAGGGCGCAGCGACAACGAAGGTATACACATGAAGGCGAATTGGTATGAGGAGGTTTGGATGAAGAGTTATCGGAAAGAGCTCTGGTTTACTATCCCCACAAGGCGTGCTCTCGTCAATATCACCGGTCAAGTTGAGGCATGCCTGAGAGAGAGCGGTATTACCGAAGGCCTTGCACTGGTCAACGCCATGCACATTACGGCCTCTGTCTTCATCAACGATGACGAACCGGGCCTCCACCATGACTTTGAGGTCTGGCTCGAAAAGCTCGCTCCCCATGAACCTGTCTCCCACTACCGGCACAACATTGGCGAGGAGAATGCCGATGCCCACCTGAAGCGCACGGTCATGGGTCGAGAAGTCGTCGTCGCCATCACGGACGGCAAGCTCGACTTCGGCCCCTGGGAGCAGATCTTCTACGGTGAATTCGACGGCAGGCGGAAGAAGCGCGTTCTGGTTAAGATCATAGGCGAGTGACCGCGGTGATGAGACCCGCCATCAGCACACTCGCTCTCTGCTTTATTTTAATAGTAATGAACGCGCCTTCCACCCTCGCCGGCCCGCCTTTCAGGACCGATGACCCGGAACCAGTGGAGCACCAGCACTGGGAGTTCTATGTTGCCCACACCTATTCAAACGATAAAGATGGGGTTTCAGGCACGGCACCCCATTTCGAGGCCAACTACGGCATACTGCCCGACGTACAACTCCACCTGCTGACTCCCCTGGCCTATGACAAGGCCCGGGGAGGGCCAACGCTTTATGGCTCCGGGGACGTTGAACTCGGGGTAAAGTACCGTTTTATCCAGGAAACCGATAGCCGTCCCATGGTGGGGACGTTTCCTATGCTCCACCTGCCCACCGGCAGCAGCGCGAGAGGGCTGGGTAACGGTGATGCGCAGCTATTCCTGCCTCTCTGGCTCCAGAAAAGCTTTGGGGCGTGGCAAACGTATGGCGGGGGAGGCTACTGGATCAATCCCGGCACCGGCAACCAGAATTACTGGTATGTGGGCTGGCAAGCGCAGCGTCATATTGCGAAGTGGCTTGCCATCGGCGCCGAGATATTCCATACCACGCCCACCACGAGGGACGGGGACCACCAGACGGGATACAATATAGGAGCCCTTATCGATTTCACCGAAAACCATCATCTTATATGCTCCGCCGGCACAGACATCCATGGCCAGAATCTTTTTTCTTACTACATAGCCTATCTATGGACGTGGGGACCCCCGGAGAAAGAAAAGAGATGAAGGGCCGTTTCCTGTGAATGAGTACCTGGCTCAGGTGTAAGTAGGAGCAATTGTGGAGTCAAGCGGTGGTGGCCATGTGCAATATCTTGCAAGCCGCGAACCTTTCTATTTAGTGATTGACATATCCTTCTTCCATGCTAATATTGGTTCAATGGGTTGGCTTGTTCCAGGAACCCCACATCATTCTATAGGGAGGTCATTATGGAAGGAAGCGTGTATAAGATCATCGAGATCGTTGGCACGAGTAAGAATTCATGGGAAGAGGCGACCAAGAATGCAATCGAAACCGCTTCCAAGTCGCTGGAAGACCTGCGAGTTGCCGAAATTGTAAAAATGGATGTGGCCATCGAGAACGGCAAGGTCAGCGCCTTCAGAATAAGACTCAACCTTTCCTTTAAATATCACGGCGAATAGCAATAGATTCGCACGGGTAAGCCCGTCTATTAACAGTACGCTTTCGCAGGGGTCGCGGGGACAGCACGTCCCGCGACACCTCTGCCTCTCTCGCGTTCCAGACGGACAATCAGGAAATAGAGCTCCCGTTTGGAATCTCTTTGTCGGTGGTGAGAAGGACAACCGATTTCTTTTCGGGATCGGACGCCGCGAGCAGCATGCCGTGCGATGTGAGCCCCCTGATCGTTCTTGGTTCAAGGTTCGCAACGACGGCGATCTTCTTGCCGATCAGCTCTTCCTTGGTGTAGTGGGCTTTGATACCGGCGACGATCTGCCTTTCTTCACCTATGTCGATGGTCAATTTGTAAAGCCTGTCCGCTCCTGACACGTCCTCGCAGGCCTTGATTTCCGCGACGCGTAAGTCGATCTGTTTGAAAAGGTCAAACGATATATTTTCCATCACGAGCTCCTCTTTCGTTTGACGATAGACGTTCGTTGCGTGGGACGCAGCGAATGCTCTATTATACCAGATGAGGTTCTAAATTTGTTACCCGGCACCATGTACATATGGTTCATTCTTTCCGCCTACGTACTCATCCAGCTCTTCAAATACCTGCTTGACTGGCTGAATATCAGGCATATGAAGGAGCGCAGCGGCACCGTGCCTCCCGAGTTCGAAGGTGCTGTTGACGCAAACCTGCTCAAGAAAAGCCAGGACTACTTGATAGACCAGACAAAGCTCAGCACGGTGGAATCGGCCTTCATGAGCCTGGCCGTCCTCATATTCTTCTTCGGAGGCCCACTCGACAGTTACAGTTCATGGATCGCCACGCTCAATCTCCCTTTCCCGATAGCCGGCTGGATATTTTTTATCCTGCTCTACTTTGCGGAGCAGGTCCTGGCCGTTCCCTTCAATCTTTTCCATGTATTCAAGCTGGAACGGCGATACGGCTTTACGACGACGACCGCCCGACTGTGGATAGCTCGACCTTGTCAAGGAGGTCGCTTATCTCTTCCGTGA
>CAWGEZ010000042.1:0-26486 GCA_963821605.1 uncultured delta proteobacterium
ATTATTCAGCCCCGCGGTCGGCTCGTCGAGCAGAAGGAGCTTGGGGCGCGTGGCAAGGGCCCTGGCGATTTCAACTTTCCGCTGGGTGCCGTAAGCAAGGGTCGAAGCCTTTCGGTCTCTCATTTCCCAGAGCCCCAGAAGGTGCAGTATCTCGCCGGCCTCATCTTTGAGCCCCTTCTCTCGCGTCCAACCCAGGGGATGCTCCTCCTTCTTACTCGATCGACCCAGGCAGTTTTGCCCTACCACCACGTGTTCCCAGACCGTCATATTATTGAAGAGTCGGATGGTCTGAAAGGTCCTGGCAAACCCCATCCGCGTGATCGCGTAAGGTTTCAGCAAGGTGAGGTCTCTGTTCTCCGAAACGATGGAACCCTGGGTGCACTTATGAACACCCGTGATCAGGTTGAACAGGGTGGTCTTCCCGGCTCCGTTGGGCCCTATCAGGCCGCAGATCTGCTCTTTGTAGATCGTCAGACTGAGATCGTTGACCGCCAGGAGCCCCCCGAACCGCTTGCTCACTTCGGACATGGTGAGGATAGGTCCCGCGTTCACCGGCTATCCTCCTTGCGTCCGGGAAGCCAGAAACTACGTTGCAGTATATCCCGGGTCACCAGACCCGAAGGTCTAAGGATCATAATCACAATGATCATCAGGCCGAAAAACGCTCCTCGCCAGTCTTGTAAAAACCTCAGGAATTCAGGGAGAAGAGTGAAGATTCCAGCCCCGAGCACGCCCCCCCAGAAGGTGAGCATGCCTCCCATGATCACAAAAAGAACCATGTGGATCGACTTCCAAACGTTAAAAAATTCAGGCTCCGTATAGAGATAATAATGGGCATGCAATCCTCCTGCGACACCGGCAACGAAGGCTCCCACGCCAAAGGCAGCTATCTTCAGACGAACGGTATTGATCCCTGTCAATTCGGTTACCGTTTCGTCATCGTGGGTCGCAATCATGGCCAGCCCTAATCTTGAGCGGGATAGAAAAAAGAAAAAGAGCAGGAACAACACAACCCAGCCCCAGATCCACGTGATCGAAATCGGCATATTCCCGATACCCCGGAATCCGTAAGCCGCGCCGGTCAGACCGCCCAGGAAATTCATAAAAAAGTTTCGCACGATTTCCCCGAACCCCAGCGTAGCCATTGCCAGAAAAACCCCTCTCATCCTGAGGGCTGGAAATCCGACCAATCCCCCGATGATTCCGGAAATGGCTCCGCCTGCAATCAGCGCGGGTAAGAGGTGGAGATGAAAATGGACGGTGAGGATGGCGGAAACATAGGCCCCGATCGCCATAAAGCCTGCATTGCCCACGGAAAGCTGACCCGTCGCCATCGGGCAGTAGACACTGAGCGCAAGCAGGATGTTGATTCCCAGAGCGGAGAAGAGGTCGAGATAATACGTGCTCACGTCAGATCCTTTCCCTGTCCCCCTGGATCATTCCAAGAATTCCCTGCGGCCGCAGGACAAGGGCAAGAAAGAGCGCGCCATAGACGGCGAAGTCCTTTGCCAGTGCCCCGGCATAGGCCACGCTCAGGACCTCGATAATGCCGATCAGGAGCCCACCCAGGATAGCTCCCCGGATGTTTCCCATGCCTCCGAGAATCATGGCTGCGATGCCCTTGATCCCCGGCTCCATCCCCATAAAAGGTGAGACAATGGAGAAGCTCAGCCCGAATAGAATCCCGCTCGCTCCGGCCAGTGCCCCGGAGACGAAAAAGGTCAGCGAAATGATCAGGTTGGAGTCAACGCCCAGGATGCTTGCTGTCTCCGCGTTTTCAGCCACGGCGCGCATACCTCGGCCGACGCGTGTCCGCTGGATGAAGAGGTCCAGCCCGATCATCAGAAGAACGGCCGCAACAAAGATGATGAGCTGCGTGGATGGGACGAGAACAGGCCCGAGATGAATATCGAACGGCTCGAGCCACTGAGGAAACTGGGAACGCTCAGACCCCCACAGGTTCTCAGTGGTGTTCTGAATGAGAATGGAAAAACCGATCGTGCTGAGCAAAGGAACCAAAGGCGGGGCATGGCGGAAAGGGCGGAATGAAAATCTTTCGATGACCAGGCTCACGCATCCCGCACAGACGATGGCGAGGAGAAAGGCCCAATAGATCGGGAGGCCCAGGTGGATAAATACCAGCCCGAAGACGGCACCGAGCATGAAGACTTCGCCAATGGCGAAATTGAGCATGCCGAGGATACCCATCAGCAAGGTGAACGAGATGGCGATCAGGGCGTAAGTGCTTCCGAGCATGACCCCGTTAAAAAGCTGCTGAATGAACATCTCGTCTCCTCTTCCTCGATCCCTTCGTTTCTAAATCTTATAAGGAATAAACTGCGTCAACTCATCGAGCGTCGGTCCTTCAACGTGATGCACCGCCCGTGTTGCCCCATGCCTTTGCCTCAGGCGGCAGTTCCACCTCTCCCGTGAGAGGGATCCGTTTCCAGTGAAGTCTCTTTCCATAAAAGATTAACGTCATAAGATAAAGGAACCTTCGGGCCACTGTAGACCGGGTCGCGGCCCAGAAATTGAGGTTATGGACAAACGTATCGGGGTTTGTTCCAGGGGCACATGTTCAGGCACAACGTACAGCCGAAGGTGTTGGCCCCCGACACCCAAAAGTTGAAACACTTGTCCTGATCCTGCAGCCATCTCCTGTAACCCCGGACTGCCGTTCTCTCAGCCGGTAAGGCACCGCAGGGACAATTGATCTCGCAGAGCCGGCAATGTTCGCAGAAGTCCTGCACTCCAATATCCACCGGCTTGTCTTCCGCGAGTTCCATGTCCGTACTAACCGCGGCCAGTCTGACCCTGGGACCATACTCCGCCGTCATGAGGTAACTGTGCCTTCCTTGCTCGCCAAGGCCGGCATCCACCGCGTGCGGTACGTGCATGATCTGGTCGTTGCGTAGATGGTGAGCCCGGGCCGAATACCCGAGTGTCCTGATATGGGCGGCCAGCGTGCAGGCAACCAGGGCAACGTCATAATAGCTCTTTCCTATTTCTCCCAGCCCTGCGTTTTCCGTGTCTGTGGGAGCATTTTTTATCACAGGGTAGGACATCTCTTTTCCCAGGACGACCAGATACTTATGCTTCAAGTCGACCGGGGTGGTTACCGCCGGTCCCTTTTCCAGTTTCGACTCTTCATAAGAAAAGCCATCGCTGTATGTAAAGTCTTCCTTTACCGTCGTTACTCCCACCAGGTCAGCCCCGAGATATTTTGCCCTGCTCTTGATCGCATCGGTCGTCGGCTGCAGGGAAGAGGCTTCCGTTCTCGTGGGATTGACCTTGCCCTCCACCTGGTATCGCAGTGCCATCACCAGCGTCCAATAAAGGCCGCCGAAAGGGTCCTGGCTCTGGAGAGCCCACCTGTTCCTGGCCGCTTCAGGGCCGTACCCTCCCACGTGGGCTACGCTAAAAGCGGTATCTTTCTGGTTGAAGCGCTTCGGCTCACCTTCTTTCATACCCTTTGTGCCTAGAAGGGCCTGCGGCCTCCTGCCGAGGGGGAGAAACATGGAGAGCGTGAAAAGGCCAAGGACCACCCCGACGACAAGCTGGATAGTCTCAGCCGCACTTCCCGCGAGGAACCCCACCCCCTTGGCCCACGCGTAAAGGCAGAGTGCAACCGCCATGACCAGGGAAAGGATCAGCCCCATGGCGCCGGCGCGAGGGGATTTTTCCCTGAACGAACTGACGGCAAACCAGAAGGTGAAAATTGTGTATAGTAAAACCAGGACGAATAAGAAGTAGAACATGCTGACCCCGATTCGAAAAATTCCCCGTCTCTAGCAAACGGCGTTTACTGAGACGGGGATCAAAATTATTCCACGAGGACCCATTGACCGTTCTGGGCTTTTACCACGTAGACCTTTTTAATGGCGTCACCGTTGTTATCAAAAGTGATATCGCTTGCCAGCCCCTTGAACTCTTTCAGGTTTGATAATCCCTTCATGATCAGTTCCCGATCCTTGGCCAGGTCGGCCGGTTTGTTGGTCACCCCCTGGGTCTTCATCACGTGCGCCAGCATGTAAACGCTGTCATAGACATTGACGTCAAACTGGAGCGGCTCCGGCGGATCAAAATTCTTCTTCTTGGCCCGGTTGACAAACTCTTTAGTAAATTTCTGCACGCTATCCTTTGCCATCCAGTAATAGAACTCGGAGGATGTGTAAACGCCGTCGGCTGCGCTGCCGGCCCTGACCGGGAAATTAGAATGCATAACAGGGTTTCCGCAAACCATAGGTTGATTGACTCCCTGCCGGCGGGCTTCCTTGATAAAGGTCACCGCGTCAGAGTAGACCCCTCCGAAGACCATGCCGTCAAACTTGAAATCCTTCAAACGTGTGACCTGGGCCCTCATATCGAAATCGCCGGTCTGGTACGTTACATATTTTCCTTCATTGACAATCTCAAGCCCCAAGCTTCTTGCAAACCCCCGGCAGGACCTGCGTTCCCAGGGAGATCCCGACGGCATCCTTTGCATCGTGGACAATGGCCACCGATTTGATCTTGTAATTATCCTTCCATTTCGTTACGGCAGGGATCGCCAGCTTAAGCTCGTCGACCTTATTCCGGAAGGCGTAAGGTCTATTGGCTGCCGCCACTCCAGGCTTGGAGGATGCCTGCGTTATCATCGTAATTCCTATGCGATTACCGACGGGGAAAACCACCTCGCACTCTGAACTCGAAAAGGGTCCCAGAATGGCAAGCACTTTGTCATCGTCCGCCAGTTTGCGCACAACTCGTGTGGCTTCATCAGGTTTGCTGGCCGTATCATAAACGACCGATTTCAGAGGCATCCCGTTGACCCCACCCGCGGCATTGATCTCCTCGGTCGCCATCTCAATGGCGATCAGGTTCCTTTTACACCAGTCGCTCCACACCCCCTGGAGTCCATAAGCCGCCCCGATCTTGATGGGCTCCGCTGCCCTCGCCACTGTGTAGCATGAAAAGACGGCCATCGTAACCATTGCCACAACCAAAACCATCCTGACCATTTTCATGAATCCTCTCCTTTCTCGGTTAGTAAGATTAATAATTTCAAAGGAGTCCATGGCACGCCTATGGGCTCCCGGTCTTATAGTTCTCGAGCAAATACTTTTCCGTTGTGTTGAGATGATATATAATCGATTGAACCGCCTTTTTTTTGTCCTTCTGTTTGATCGCCTCAAGGATGACTTGATGTTCATCAATGACTTCCTGAAATCTCTCTCTATGGGACAGGGCTCTCCCACCGAATATGGAAATCAGGTTCCTGATGTTTTGCATGATGGAGACGAGGAGGAAATTGTTGTACCGGTGGACCAGATTCATATGAAAATCTTTATCCGCCTCAAGAAAGCCATAGGTGTCTCCCCGTCTCTTCGCTCTCTCAACCATCGACTTGAAACAGTCTTCCAGCTGTCTCAACTCAGGTTCTGTCAACGATCCAACCACCCGCTCGGCGACATAGGACTCGATCATCTTTCGTGTCTCGAAGAAGTCGCTAACCTCTTTGGTGGAATATTCCTTGATTTTGAAGCCTTGCCCCTGGAGAGAAATAAAACATCCTTCGTTTGTCAACTGGAGAAGTGCTTCCCTGACCGGTGTTCGGGAAACCTCTAGAATTTCAGCGAAGTAGTTGGCCGAATAGATCTTATCGAATTGAAGCTGACCCGTAATAAGGGAATTCCTGATTTCCTTGTAGGCAAGCTCGTTCAGCGTGCTGGGTCGCTTTATCGGGTTGACCTTTTCCATGGAAACTATCCGTCTCGACCTTCAGATGCAGTAACGAATTGACAACTGCTTAGTTCTTGCCCTGTCGTGCTCTTGACCCAGAACGCGAGACAGAGGAGTGATACCTGTATGTAGCATACCGCATATCTGATGTCAAGCCATCTGTCGACGCAAAGCAGAAATGTCCGGTTCTTAGCGACCTGTTAGAAGATGTCGGATCGCCTGTACTGGAGAGGGAGTTCACCTCCGACCCGAGGGCCTTGGCCGCGTGATGGGGCCAATAGGGATCCCAGAGGGCCATGCGGCCGATCACGACGATGTCTGCACGGCCTTTCGCGATTATCTCCTCAGCAAATTCGGGTTCGCCGATCAGGCCCACGGCTGCTGTTCTGATACCTGCTTCGCGGCGAATCGCTTCCGCGAATGGTACCTGGTATCCGGGATGCGCAGAGATCTCCTGTTCCGGGAGATTCCCGCCACCGCTGCAATCGATCACATCAACATCGAGCATTTTCAAGCGCTTTGACAGCTCCACGCTGTCAGACAGCTGCCATCCTCCCTCCACCCAGTCGGTCGCAGATATCCTGACAAAGAGCGGAAGTTCCGAAGGCCATACCTCTCGGACCGCCTGGACTGTTTCGAGGAGAAACCGGGCGCGTCCATCAAAATCACCTCCATACGCATCCGAGCGGCGGTTGGACAGGGGAGACAAAAAGGAATGGAACAGGTACCCGTGGGCCGCGTGCAATTCGACTATTCGGAAGCCTGCCCGCAGCGCACGTTTCGCCGAATCCTGGAATTGCGCCGTGACGCGGCTGATATCATCCAGTGTCATCTCGCGAGGGACGAGATCTCCGTCTTTCCATGGCATCGCACTGGGACCGATCACTTCCCATCCCCCTTGTTCGGGGAGGAGAGGCGAGCGATCCTCCCATGGGCGTCCGTGGGAAGCCTTTCGTCCGGCGTGCGCCAGTTGGACGCCCGGCAGTGCACCCTGGTCGCTCACGAATGCAGCGATCCGCGTAAACGCGGATTCCTGTTCATCGTTCCACAAGCCGAGATCGTATGGCGTGATCCGGCCTGCAGGATTAACCGCTGTAGCCTCGGTGACCACGATTCCGGCACCGCCGACGGCCCGCGAACCCAGGTGAACAAAATGCCAGTCATGAGGGATCGCATCGGCAGCGCAATACTGGCACATGGGTGAGATCATGATACGGTTGCGTGCCGTCACCCCACGGATCTCGATCTTCTCAAAAAGTCCCGGCTGACACGCCGACTCAGGATTGCCCACGGGTGACCTCCAGAATCTCTACGGCTTGACGTCGAACTGTTCCCTTGAAAGGTGGAAAGTTTGCCATATCGGCACGAGCCCGCTCTCGCTCGGGTGAGACAATGGCCACGCGAAGGTCTTCAAGTGTATCGAAGGTAAAACGGCCGATCATGAAAATGTCGCCATCGTCGACACCTCGTTCCACTTCGACGCGGCGAACTTTTGGAAAGGTCCAGACGATGGGAAGATGATGTTCGATATAGTAACGCAGAAATTCCTCAGCATTATCGGGCTTCCCCTCGTATATCACCAGATAGGCATAGCTCATGGCTTCTCCTTTAAGCAGGGGTCACTCTGTGCCTCACAGGTCGTCGAGGCGAAAGTTCGCAACAATCGGAAGGTGGTCCGATGCAATCAGCGCCGTGCGGCTGCTGTGTACGGCCGCTCCTTCGAGTTTCAGAGATGTGTCGAAATATACGTGGTCGAGGTGTAAAAAGGGCATGACACCCGGATACGTGTGCGAGCGACCCAGGTGAAGCCGCGCGTCCACGCACTCAAAATGGCGGGACAATAGTTTGGTCGTGAGTCCGCGAGTCCATTCGTTGAAGTCCCCGAGTACGATGCGCAGTCCACCGTGACCGGCCTAGTATGTCTTCGTCAAGCAGTTGCCTGGCTTGGCGCCGCCGCTCCAGGTAGGCGGTCCCGAGGTGTATATTATAGAAATGGAGTTTCAGGACTCTTATGCAGTTCCAGGTCAGCGCGCAGGCATCCACGCTCTTCGCGGCCAGGCTGACTCAGGTCATAGGCACGCGTGGAAATAATGGGCAGTCGACTGAGAATCACGTTGCCGTAAGCGCCGCCTTTGTGCCTTCGCGTTTCACCCAACCGGTAGTCGAGACCCAGCGCTGCCGCGATAAAGTGCGCCTGGTTCTCCTCAGGCGTTCTTCCTTCGATGCACACGACCTCCTGAAGTGCGATGATGTCAGCATTTATCTCTCGCAAGACCTCCGCTATGCGCGCCGGGCGCACACGCCGGTCAAGGCCGCGGCACTTGTGGATGTTATACGTTACTACTCTGAACTGTTTCCTTCTATGCATTACTTCACTGCTCCTTCTTCCCTCGCCACTTAACCTTGTGTTGCCAGGTGTTACAGGCCGTCACGTGGCTGCCCCTTGTTCCGCTTTCTCTCCGTCAGGCCTTTTCCTCTTGGCGGATGCCTTTCGGCCCGGCCGGCTTTTCTTCGGGCTCGAAAGGCTCTCTATTTCCATGCGTCTTTTCCTGTGAAGCTTGTAAGCGCGGATAAACAGGGAAACCGCAAACCAAACCGCAAGGACTGAGGTTGGGATGACGACCCATCGGGGCCACAACAAGCTCACCGCGGCGCAGACGAGGAGAACCATGCCCGCGCTGGCCATGATGCGTGACTCGGCTGGACCGAGCACTCGACGGTTGGCCATGGCAGCTCCCACGGTGTTGCCGATCCTGATCGCGCTCGCCCCTGCCCGACCCACACTCCCTTGCACTAACCGAGGCTTACCGCTTACACGTCGCCTCTCTATCTTTTTTACCGGCAGAACCCGCTGTCGCTGGTTAAGAATAATCTCTGTGGAAAGTCCCAGGTCCTCCAGATACAGCTGTTCCATGGCTTGCGCAAAAGCCTCATCCTCGACTGCCACATCCAGTTCATAGTTGCCGACCCAACTTGACACGTTGAGGTTGGTCGATCCCACCCTGGCCCATCGACCGTCTGCCACAGCGGTTTTTGCGTGTATCATCGGTCCGTTCCACTCGAACACCCTGACACCCGCTTCCAGCAGCGGTTGGTAGCCGGCCCTTGACAGGGCTCGCAGGATCGGGATATCGGTGGATCCGGGGACGAGCAGACGCACGTCGACCCCGTCCATGGCCGCAGCTCTGAGCGACTGCACATAGGGGGTCGTTCCTACGAAGTAGGCGTCTGTCAGCCACAATGACTTGCGGGCGATCGCGGTGACGAGCTGATCCAACCGATACATGCCCGCGGTGTTCGGGGCACTCGCCACTACCTGCAAGGTCACGTCGCCGGCCGCGGGAATCGTCTCCTGCCGCGGTATTTCGTCCTCGGGTAAGGGGCTTCCCATTGTCGCCCAAACCTCGGCGAAGGCATGCTCGATATCGGCCACAGCCGGCCCCAGGACTTCGACGCCCGTGTCACGCCAGGGCTCGATGCCGCGGTCCGGATATCCGACCCACATGCGACCCACGCAAAGCCCAGTCACAAATCCGATCCGGCCATCGACCGAAATCATCTTGCGATGATCCCGGCTCAGCCAGCCGAAGGGGCTGTCAAACCGGAACGGGTTGAAGCAGCGCACCTGCACGCCGGCTTTCGCTGAGTCGCTCCCAGAATCTGTGTGACGTCTTCCCGAAGGCGCCCAGCCAATCGTAAATCAGCCTGACGCTCACTCCCTCTTTCGCCTTGGTAGCCAGAACGTCGGAAAACTGATCCCCGATGTCGTCTTCGTGGATGATGAAGCTTTCGAAATGGATACTTTTTTGTGCGGATCGCATGGCCTCGAGCCATGCGGGATAGTTCTCTTTTGCATCCTTGAGGAGCTTTATAGTATTTCCGGGGACGAGCGGAGCACCTGCTGTTCTGGAGAGGGCCCGTTCGGCAAGCTGCCGGACCGGTGATATCACCTTGTCTGCAGACGGATGATGCGAGACTCGACTCATGGATAAGTTTACCATAAGAGGTCAAGGTCCGACCACCCGCACATACCAGTTTGCCTTCATTCATATAGCTCGTTGCCTGCGTCGGCACGACTCCGACGTACTAGTAGTACGCCTCCGTCGCTATCCTCCTGGTCGCCTCGCTCTATTCTTGAATGCAAACTGGTAGAAGAGTCTCGAAAGATCTTTGGTTACTCGATGCCTAGTTTCTTCTTGATATCCTCCTTCAGAGCTTTCTTGTCAGCCTTGCCTATCTTTGTCAGCGGGATGCTCTCGACGAACTCAACGCGCTCAGGGAGCTGAAACACAGAGGCGCCGACGCTCTTGAGATGCGTGATCAGGTCATTGAAAGCCAAAGTCGCCCCCGGTTTGAGCTGGATATACGCACAGATCCTTTCGCCGAGCGCTTTGTCAGGCATACCTATTACCGCCACGTCAGCGACAGCAGAATGCGAACTCACGAGCCGCTCGATACCACCGGCGCTGATAGTTTCGCCGCCGCGCAGGATCGTCTCTTTGATCCTGCCGGTTATCGTTATCCTGCCCCGTTCATCTATCTTGGCCAGATCGCCTGTTTTGAAGAAGCCATCCTTGGTAAAATTCTTCTTGTTTTCCTCGGCTGACTTAAGATAGCCGGTAAAGAGCGTCGGCCCTTTGTAAACGATTTCTCCCTCCTTGCCGGGCGGCAGTTCCTGCTCATACTGGTCGATCACCTTCACCTGAGTATAAGGACAGTCTATAGTACCGACCGTGTTGCAGATGGTGTCCACATCGTCATCGAGCCGTGTCATGGCACTCATGCCTTCCGCAGAGCCGAAGGCGTTCACGAACTTGCAGTGAAGCTTCTCCTGGACCGATCTTACGAGTTCCGGCGTGCTTGGTGCGCCGCCGCAATAGATCTTCTTGAGCGAACTGAGATCATAGTCTTTCAGGTTCTCCATGCTGACCATCCTCTGGGCGATGGCCGGGACGGTCGGGAAAGCCGTCACTTTTTCTCTTTGTATGATCTTGCAGATGTCGTCAGGGTCTGTCGAATCGCCCAACACATATTTAGCGTAATTAAAGAAGCTTCCCCCGAGACCGACAGTGCATGCCCTGGCCGTGGCTGACCGGCGCAATCGTAAGCAGGGTGTCAGCACTCGTGATCTCCCAGCGCTTCGAATGGTACTCGATGTACGTGATGTAATCGTTGTGCGTCCGAGGCACGGCCTTGGGTAAACCTGTGGTACCACCGGTGGGGATGATTATCGACACTTCCATGGGATCGGGTCGCCTGTCCGCAAGGGCCTGGAGGTTTGCGGGGCTCAATTCTGAGCGTTCGATAAGGCTCTCCAAGCGTGACGAACTTGCTTTTGTCCGTAGCCCTTACCGTCACGATGTGGCGGATGCTCCTGGTTGCTTTGGTGACGCCTTCTATGAGAGGCGCGTATACGATGTTCCGGTACTGTTCCGGTACGATCCAGGCGGTGGGATTTGTCAAACTGGAAAGGTAATTGATCTCAGCCAGAGCGTGACGTGAGACGAGAAGTACGACAATCGCACCGATCTTTTGGAGGGCGAAAAAAGAGACGACAAATTCGTGCCAGTTGGGGAGTTGCACGAGCACGAAATCCTGCTGCTTGATGCCCAATTGCGCGAAACCGATGGCTGCCCTGTCGACCTTGTCGCGCAGTTCCTTGTAAGTGAAACGGGTTGAGTCATCCACGAGACCCACTTTGGCAGGGTACAGGTCGGTTGCTTTGTCGAACATGTCTCCCCAGGTGATGCCGTGCCACCACCTCAGCCTGTTATACTTCTCAGCATCTTCAGCTTTGTACGGTTCAAATCCTTCTACAGCCATTACATCCTCCTTGCTCACAAGTTTTCACGCTTCGCGGGTCTCCTTCACGAGCTCCTGGCAGCGCACGTCTTCTTCGGTTTTGTTTTCGCTGGTATCGACTCCTATATAATTCAGAGGCTTCATCTCGCGGGCATCGAAAAAGACGCGGAACTGCTTGGACCAGTAATGCCCGGTTGTCTCGTGCAGAAAGTAATGAGTTACCGCGTCATTCAGGTTGACGTCCGCGTATACGATGCCCTCTTCCGCCGGAGCCAGCGGGCCTGCCATAATCCGGCCTGTCCCGGCCTCGATGATAGTGGTCCATGCTCCGCCCACTCGAAGGTCGAGCCCGAGCTTCTTGTTGACAGCCTCGTCAAGAATTCCCTGGCTGCAGATGACAAAAGTGTTGTAAGCAATGGCATGGTATCTGGAGCAGACTTCCGAAAGCGTAGTGTCCGAATAGGAGAAGCCCACCCATGACGCTATATGTACCTGTTCGCCCATTGCAGCCAGAGTGTAACCGGGAAGCGCCATCGTATGCTCCCCGCATATGAGACCGCCCATCCGCCCGATGTCCGTGTCATACACGGTGTGCGTGCTGCCGTCTCCTTCGCCCCACACGAGCTTCTCTGCGCCCGTTGGTTTCAGTTTCCGGTGCTTGCCCATGAGGCGGCCTTTTCTGTCAAAAAAGAGAAGGGTGTTGTAAAGGCTCTTGTTGTCCCTTTCGTTGATGCCGATGACAACATAGGTTCCATATTTTTTTGCCATCTCTGCGATTCTTGCCGTTGACTCACTGGGGACGTCCACAGAATTCAAATAGAGCTCGGCAGAGAATTTTATGGCTCTGCGCATGTCCATATTCCAGGCCCAGTATGGTCCCCCAGGGATAAAAACCTCTGGCAGCACGACCAGATCAGCACCATTTTCCGCTGCCTGCTTTATTAACGAACAGGCCTTCTCCACGCTTGCTTCTCTGTCCAGATAGACAGGCGCTGCTTGAACTGCTGCAGCCTTAAACTTCGGCAGTGTGTCACCCATGTGTCGCTCCTTTTTTTGTGCCTGACGAATTCTTCCAAATCCGCGGCCTGTGTCCGGAATAGCCACCGAGATTCTGATAAAAGCATCGGTGACAGCGTTTATCCAATCAGAAATGACCGGTCAGTGTCAAGTCCTTTAGGGGCCAGGGTACAGATGGATTAGAAAGGGTCGAGCAAAGACAGCGCGGCGAGTATGAGTTAGAAGACCGCGTTGTTCACTGGACCCTGGCCCTGGGCCCTAATGCACGAGAGCGTAGTGGGCCATCTGCCGGTTAGATACGATTGCGCAACCGGCCTTAGAGATGGCGATAACGCCTACGGGACTGTCGCCTCGGAAGCGCCTGAGTCCATTTCTACCGGCCTCCCGGATCGATTGCCCTTGCACAATTAAATCGTAGACGGTTTTTGCCAGCATTCTCTTGATGATTTCCTCGCCGGTGCCCGTGCATGCGACAGCAGCAGAGGGGCCTGCGTAAAACCCGCATCCTATCATGGGGGAGTCTCCCACCCGTCCCAGCAACATCGGTGATGCACCGCCCGTTGAGTTGGCAACTGCCAGGTTCCCACCTTTGTCCAGAGCCACGGCGCCGATAGTGTCAGTACCGATGGCGTCACTGAAAGGTACTTCGAAATTCCATAGAGACCGGATGTTGCAATCCTTCCAGCGCGGATCGTGCTTACCGAAGTCACCCTGTCTTATCGTGCGAAGCAGCTTCCTGTACCGTTCCCGGCTGTGCCTGGAGACCTCACCGAAAGGTTTCAGACCGCGTCTTCTTGCGAACAGCTCTGCCCCGCGGCCCGCAAGCGCGACGTGCGGCGTCTCCATAATGGTCCTGGCGAGAAGTATGGGATTTCGAACGGTGCGGACTGCAATGACGATGCCGAGACGTCCATTCGAATCCATTAATCCTGCATCCATCTCGATAGTCGTCCCGTCAAGGCGCAAGGTGGATCCGGCGCCGGCGTTGAAGCGACCATCGTCTTCGAGCAGTCGTGCTGCCTCCACGACCGCTTCGAGCGCGCCTGAGCCTCTCTTGAGCAGTTCGAATGCTGATGAGCAGGCCTTCTTACAGCCGTCACTTAAACGGAGTGGAGAACCCACCCCTCCATGCACAATAACGCCGTATTGAATCATCTCAACCCCTGGAGTCAGTGCGTAGTGTTATGTGTCATGTGCAACCTTATCCGTAACTTGTAACGTATCAACGTATCAACCCATAACGTGTAATGTGTAACGTGCAACCTGCAACTCGTAACTCGTAACACTTAATGACTGACCTCGGCGCTCGGGCTTCTCAAACATGCTTCAACCCCCTTCGCTCTGATGTCCGACAGTATCTGGGCCAAATGTTCCCGGGTGCGCGTCTCGATCGTAAACACGATCTTCGTTTTCCCCACCGGCAACTCCTGATCGATGCGGTGGTGGGTTACGGTTATGATGTTGCCGTGGTGGCCGGCGATCACTTCGGTGATGGCGTGCAGACTTCCAGGGACATCATCGACCGTCACCTCGAAGATTGCGAGCCTCCCGCTTGCGAGCAAACCCTTTTGAATCATCCGGTCGATCAGGTTGAGGTCTATATTCCCACCGCTCACGATGAGGATTACCCGCTTTCCTCTAAAACGCTCCGCATACTTGAGCAGGGCTGCGAGCGATATAGCGCCCGCACCTTCGACCACGAACTTTGTGCGTTCCATAAAAAGCAGGATAGCCATGGCGATCGGGTCTTCAGAAACAAGGAGCATGTCATCCACGTACCTGGTTATGATTTCGAAAGGTCTTTCTCCCACTCGTCCCACGGCGATACCATCGGCCAGGGTAGGAAGCACGGTTCCCTGAGAGATCTTCTTATCCTTGTAGGAGCAGAAGGCAGAGGTAGCTGATTCTGTCTGGACGCCGATCACCTGTGCGGCTGAGGCCCTTTCTTTGACTACCCTCGCGATGCCGGCGAGGAGGCCGCCTCCACCCACGGGCACGACCAGAAAGTCGACCTTGTCGAGGCTCTCCAGGATCTCCAGTCCCACGGTTCCCTGACCGGCGATAATTTCATCATCATCATACGGATGGACAAAGTTGAAGCCCTGCTGGGAAAGAGCATGGTCAATCGCCTGTTGAAGAGTTTCTCCATAGAGTTCGACCTCTGCACCATACCCCTTTGTTGCTTCTTCCTTAACGATCGGCACGCCCACGGGCATCACTATCTTTGCCTTGAGCCCTAAGGTCCCTGCGGCAAACGCCACTGCCTGCGCGTGGTTGCCCCTCGATGCTGCGATGACCCTGCCCGAGCCCAATATGCTCATTTTGTTGAAGGCGCCTCTCACCTTGAACGACCCGGTCTTCTGCAGGTTTTCCGCCTTGATGTAAACCTCTGCGCCGCTTATCTCGCTGAGAGAGCGGGAGTAAACCAGCGGAGTCCTGTGAATGTGGCATGCTATTCTTTCGCGCGCTGACTCAATATCTTGAACGGTAATCATGGAGGATCCTCCAAGAGACTGTTACACGTTACGGGTTGCAAGTTATGTAAAATATACAGAGCTGATTCCAGTCTATCAGGAACAACCGTCGCGAATACATAGTTTTTGCGAAATACTGCCCTTTGTGAACACCGGAACAGGAAGTTTCTTGTATAATATAAAGGTGAGCGACTGAGTACATGACACTTAACACTTAACACAGTACACATACGACTGGTTCGCGATGAAGAAGAAGCGCATCGATTGTCGCAAGTGCAAACATTTCGAAGTAACATGGGATAAGAGTTTTCCATACGGGTGTAAGGCTATGGGTTTCAAGACCGCCTTCCTGCCGTCTCTGGAAGTTTTTCGCTCTTCAGGGATGGCCTGTCTGCGATTCGAGTTGAAGCTTAGGCCGGAGGGGTGAGTCAGGGCCGCTCCTTAGCGGTCCCCAACCTCCGTGCCTACTTGTTGAACAATTTTTTTAAACCCTCTGAGGTATCCTTAAGAGCATCACCCAGACCGCGCAGCCCCTTCCCCTGTGTCTCGATTAGTTTCTCTCCGGCCTTCACAGCGCCAAGGCCCAGTTGTTGAGCGAATTGAACGGCGAACCGCGTGGCCATAGTCTCGCGGAGACTGAATTTTGGGTCGTCTATGCTACCTTCTACCCTAAAGTCGAGCGCAATCTGATTGTTGTTTGCTTCTAGAAAACCGATCACGGCCGATCTTGGTATTGCCATGAATTTCTCGCCAGACCCCTTGCTGGGAGCGAACTGGAGGTTTCTCAGGACGGCCTTCGCCGGCGAATTAAGATTTCTCCTATCTATGTGGAGATCCACGTCGAGGCTGAGCGTTCCCCGTGTCACATCCACGTCCCCGGCCTTCAGGATGTATGGTTTGACAGTGGTGATGTCAAGCCCCTGAAGAGCTACCTTAGAGACGGTGTCGAGCGACTTGAGCTTTGTCTTGCCTGATATGCGCAGCACGCCCGTGCTCTCCTTTCCGGGGATATTGAGCGAACACTCATAGGCAGTCCACGTGTCCTGCTCAGGGATAGCAGCCTGGTCCACACTGAGCGAAATGTCCGTGAGGCGCGTGGGGTGAGGCGGCGTCGCCACTTTACCATCGAGGATGAGCGCTTCCCCCTGGCTGATCTTTAGACCCTTAAGATTCACCTGAGTCGGCGGTTCTTTCTTTTTTTCCTGAGCTGGTCCTGTTCCTGTCGTGCCCGTTTGTGCCTGGAGAACGCTTAAGGAGTGGGTTTACGAGCTTCCCTTCTTTGTCTATCTGGACTCGTACGTACGGTTTTTGCAACATCACGTCTGAGACCTCAATGAGCTTTGTATCCGTTCCCTGCGAGGACGCATGGAGGCCCATCCTTTCGATACGCACCTGAGGTCCGCTGCCAGGAAGGTCAACTAGCGCGAGCGCGGTTCCCTCAAAGGCGAGATTGAAACCTACCCGCATCAAGTCGACGCTGCCGTCAATCGCTACAGACCCCGAACATAATTTACCGGCCAGTTTCGTCTCGATCTTCACCTTTGAGACTGCGTCGGTTAAGGGGAAATGGAAGTTGTCCAGGCGCAGATTGAAATTAGTGGCCTGTATCTCGTTCAGTTCCTTGAGTCTCCGGTCACGGAGAGTGACTGTTCCGTTTATCACGTCGATACGTTTCACGTAAACCGCAAAGGCGCTCCCTTTCGAAGGTGGACCGCTTTTAGGCTCCCTGGTCTCTCCCGCTGGAAAAGAGGGAATGAGGAGCTTACCGTTTTCATCGACCTCAAGTTGAATAATGGGTTCTTCGACGACCAGGACCGACACGCCCACCGTCTTTCTAAAGATAGTTAGAAGATCGGTCTTGAGGCCAAGCCTCTTCATACTTACCACAACCTTGCCGTCTCTCAGCAGCTGGACACCCTCCGCCTCCACGCCACCCCAGGAGAGTCCGATACGCGCAACTCTAAAATTTTCGCCCAGGGCCTTTTCGAGCTGACCTTTGAGGATCTTGTTTGCCGTGCTCGAGGAGGATACCCAGGGCGCCTGCCAGGACGACCACGATTACGAGAGCGATGATAATTTTCTTGCGGGTGCTCATACAAGTAGAATAAGCATAATGGCAAAAGGGTCATGGGTCAAGTCCGGTTACCAGTCCCTTTGGTTCGGACTGCACTGCTGAAACTGAACGTGACATCTGCTGTAGTAATCTCCTTGACAATACTATCGTAAACTCCTTATCGTAGACCTATCATAGAAAGGCCACGTGGCCTGTTGTGGCGCTTGCTCAGGGCTGCCTGGGTATTTTGCTGTTTCTGGAGGCATTATGAGATTCCGGTCTATCGGCTTGGTGGTGCTCGCCCACGCGGCTACCGACCTGAACCAGGGAGCGATCCCTGCTCTTCTCCCTTTTTTCATTGCGCAGCATCATATCAGTTACGCCGCCGCCGCAACCATCGTGTTTGCGACGAACCTCGTCTCTACGGCCTCGCAGCCGATCTATGGATATATCGCCGATCGTCGATCGATACCGTGGCTTATACCCGTGGCTCTGCTCTGCGCTGGACTGGGCGTTTCTCTCACCGGTGTCGTGCCGAACTTTCAAACAGGGGTTATTGTCGTTGGACTAAGTGGCCTTGGCGTTGCGGCCTTCCATCCTGAAGGGGCCCGGCTGATAAACTATTTAGCGGGCGAAAGAAAGGCGACCGCGATGAGCTTCTTCGCGATCGGCGGGCAGCTCGGCTATGCGATCGGTCCCTTGATGGGTACTGCCGCCTTGCTCCTCTGGGGATTGAAAGGCAGCCTCTCCCTTATCGTGGTGCCCACCATAGTGGCCGGACTGCTGGTGGTAAGTCTGCCAGGGATTACAGCAGGGTATGAAAATAAGGGCGGCGGACTACGTCGTCATGCGGCGAGTGGAGGACGTGATGCCTGGACACCATTTGTCTTACTCGCAATAGCCCTGCTCGGTCGTTCCGTTATCTTTTATGGGCTGAACACTTTTATCCCTCTTTTCTGGATCGATGTATTCCATCAGTCGAAGGCAGCCGGAGGCAGCGCTCTGTCCGTGCTTATGGTATCGAGCATAGGAGGAAACCTCGTAGGAGGGAGAATGGCTGATCGTTTTGGCTACCGCATAGTGGCGATAGCCGGGTTTGTTGTCCTCATGATTCTTCTTCCGCTCTTTGCTCTTGCTGACAACCCGACACAGGCAATGCTGCTGTTGGTGCCGATCGGCCTGGTATTCTCTGCGCCGACCGGCCCGTTGGTCGTGCTTGGACAGGGCTACTTGCCGAACCGGGTGGGGCTGGCTTCCGGAGTTACTCTCGGGCTTGCCTTTTCGTTTGGGGGAATCATGATGCCGCTACTGGGCTCTATCGCGGATCACCACGGACTTCGCACTGCGATCTGGGCAGTGGCCCTGATGCCGATACTGTGCACCGGCATTGCGCTCACGCTGCCCGGGATAGAAAGTGCTACGCGAAAACCGAACAAAGCGTGACGTTAACGTAGATATCTTTCCGGTCTCTTGCTAAGGTTCTATAACTCCGTACGTTCGAGTATACCAATTTGCATTCATGCGGACGACCCAGCCTTCGGCCCGGGTACCCGGCGGCAGCGGGAGCCGATAGCGTAGCGAGCCCGGAGGAGCATGTAGCGTAGCATCCTGTAGGAAAGGACGCAGGCGTACTGGGAGTACGTCGAGGAGAGCGATAGCGATAGCGAAGCATCCCTGTGGGACACGGGATAGCGAAGCATCCCGTAGGGACACAGCGACAACGAAGGTATACATAGCGATAGCGAAGCATCCTGTAAGGATAGCGAAGCACCCGTAAGGGAGCATCCCCGTGGGACATGAAGGCAAATTGGTATCACACGTGGACCAGCCGTACCCTGGATAAGACGAAGACCAGAAGAAAGGAAACAGCTATGCAGGCGATCCCCAGCAGTTCCAGAGCGAAGGGCGCACTGCTCCGTTCAGCTATGGCCCCGAAGAGCAAACTCCCGGCAGGTCCGATGCCATTTGCTATTTCTCTCAGACTCATCACGCGCCCGCGCATGACATCAGAGACATGACTTTGAATCAGTGCTGTGTTTATCGTCATGAAGGAGGTGATCATCCCCCCTGCGACGAGCAGGAGCATCATGGACAGGGGCGGCCACGTGGAAACAGAGAAGAGAAAAAGGGCGATGCCCAGGAGAGCGCTCGTGACGAGTAGCAGCGACCCGTTGACACGCTGGAAAGGCATAGCCGCCAGAGCGATGAGGCTGGCTAATGCCCCTAGCCCCGGCGCCGCCTGGAGAAAGCCGTATCCGGAGGCGCCAATCTTCAGGATGTCACGAGCAAAAATAGGAAGGAAGTTATTTGAGGTGTTCTGCGCAATCCAGGGGATAAGATAAAGGGGGATGAGGCTCAAGAGAAGTAAGTCCCCGCGCACATATTTCAGACCATCAATCACGTTGCGAAGCCCTGTTTTGCTCGAAGCCGACGGGGGTTGAAGGTCGATCTTGACGAACGTCAACCAGCAGATAGCCAACAGATTGCCCACCGCTCGTGCACCGAAGACGGGAACGACTCCAAAGCCCGCTATCAGATATCCGGCAATCGGTGTGGCGATGAAGCGCGAGGCCTGAACTGACGCGCTGTCCAGGGAGATGGCATTCAGAAGATGTTCTTTTTTTACGAGGTTAGGGACCATAGACTGTCGCGCGGGATGATTGAAACTCGTAGCTACTCCGCCCAGCAGGGAAAGGATAATGATGTGCCATATGGCCACCGTGCCTGTCTTTACGAGGACAGCCAGAACGATGGAGAGAGAAGCCGCCAACAGCAAAGCCCCTATCAGCAGTCGACGCCGATCCATTTTATCGGCCACCATGCCACCGAGAACGGGAAAGAAGACCATCGGGATAAAACGGCAGGACCCCACGATGGTGAGCATCAAAGGGGAGTGGGTGAGATCATTGACCAGCCATAAAAGGGCAGCCAATTCCATCCACTCCCCCAGGTGTTCGGTAACAGAGCCCAGCCAGACAAGGCGATAGTCCCGATAACCCAAGGACGCAAAAGTTCGATATAGCAGGGATTCCGGCTTAGTCACAGCGCTCATTCCAGAGGAAGTTTTTTGCATCGTATCACGCGTTCGGAAGCTTTTTCAAATAGGCAGACTTTATGGGGCGGCGGCTATCACCCTTTGCAGGAAGTTGCTTGCCTACTTACGGATGCTCCTGGTGGCTGCTCATCCCGGATTTGGCGGCGGCGGGCCTGCGGGCTGTCGCGTGAAATCGAAACAGTCCGACATATCGTCTGCCTTGCCATCGCGGGTATTCAAGGGAGCCAGACCAAAGAGTGTCTCACAGAACTTGAGCAGGCTGACGTGCGAATGCAGTACCTTGGAAATGTAGCCGCTCTTGGCATACGGACTAAGCACCAGACAGGCGACACGCGACCCGTAGCGGAATTGCGTGCCGTCCCACTTGGGATGGTTGCCATCACGATCAGGGTGCTGCGGGTCGTGCTTCCATTGCTCGACATTCGGCGGATCCACATGATCGAGCCATCCGCCCCAGTCGTCCCACGTTATGAAGATGGCAGTTTTTGGCCACAATCCGCCTTGCACTATGGAATTGACTTGATCGACCGTCCACTGCATGCCGTGGGTCACGTTGCCGACCAGGGGATTGCCGGCATCGTTCGGGTCCGGAGGATGTTCACTGGCGTCGTGTGGCGCGTAGAGCCATGAGACCGCGGGAAGCTTACCGGCGGACGCGTCCTGTTTAAACTGTTCGGACGTGAATACTGGCTTCCCCTGCAGACTTTGGAAGAAGTCGAAGGCGTATCCGCCATAATTCCCCCAGGTCAGCCCCGCCTTCTGCAGGGTGATAGGCAGCGTCGGTAGATCAAACAGGGGAGCACCCACGGGCAGCCGGTACCTCGGTGGATTGACGATGATCGGGGAATCGGCAGCGATGAGCATGAGATGGTTGGGCGTTGACGGCCCGGCGACATCGGTGAAATAGTTGTCGCAGAGTGTAAACTGTCGGGCATAAGCGAAATAGGCCGGGATGTCCTGCTGAACGAACTGCTGGCGGACGGCCGTGGTCTTACGTGTCAACCAGGCGTCGTGTCTATGGTTCGGATCCTGCTTCGGCGGATTGGGCGACCGTGTCAGCTTTGCGCCGTTGGCTCCGGGGAATGTGCCGAAGTAATTATCGAATCAGTGATTCTCCTTAACGATGATCACCACGTGATCGATCGGCATGGTTTTGACCTTGCCTCTGCCTTTGCTACCGCCTTTCTTCAGCGTTACCGTTTTCCTGGTGGCCTTGCTCGTGGTGCCCATTTTAGCCTCCTTGGTGGCGTTCGAGAAGTTAGTTGCCTCTTTAAGGACGCCCCCGGGTGGTTCCATATACCGTACTGTATGTACGTAGATTGACAGGGTCAAGATGTATTTGTGCGAAAATCAACGCGAAAAAGCAGCGGCGGCTATCCGCTTTCGGCAGGAGTGATCGGAACTCTCCCCCATCTTCATGTCTTTACTATAGAGATACGTTAAACCCGCCGTCCACCGGCAGCAGTGCGCCAACAATATACTTGGCCTTATCTGATACCAGAAAAGCTACAGCATCTGCCACGTCCTCCGGTTCACCGATATGGCCGACAGGAATTCTCTGGTTCTTGAAAGGCCTGTCCACGAACTCTCTGTAGCCAACAGGGGTCCCTACAAGGCCTGACCCTACTGCATTTACCCTGATATTAAAAGGGGCAAGGTCTATTGCGGCAGACATGGTAAGGTAATTGATTCCGCCCTTTGATACCGAGTACGAGAATTTATCTTTTACGCCCCTTGTGCTGGACACGGTGATATTCACGATGGCTCCTCCACCGTGCCCTTTCATGATTTCAGAGGCGAGTTTCGTGCAGAGATAGTAGCTTCTGAGGTTGGTGTTTATGGTGTATTCCCACGTGGCCAGGTCACAGTCCGAGATGGACTCATTCTTCGTGTACGCAACATTGTTGACAAGGACATCCAGCCTGTGAAACCTGTCTTTTACAAAATTAAAGAGGTTTTCAATGGCGCTCACTTCTGAAAAATCGACCGCGAACGAGGAACCTTTCTCTGGACAGATTCTCCGAAACTGCCTTTGCCTCTTCCCCGTTGCGGGAGGTGACAATCACGTGAAATCCCTGTGTTGCCAGCACCTCTGCTATGGCCTTTCCAATGTTGTTGGTTGAGCCGGTTACAAGGGCTATTTTTTCCATGTTCTCCTCCTACTAATACCAGTTTCTTCAGCATATAGCTTCGTTGCTGCGACGGCACGATCCGACGTACCTGATAGTCGGCTCCGCTATCCTCTGGTCGCCTCGCTCACTTTTGAATGCAACTGGTTAAGCCGTTTTCATCGGCTTAATGCTTCGGTACTTTACTTGGTTCCTTCTTCCCTGCTTGTCCCCTTGGAGAATGGGCACTACGATCTTCTTGATTTCCATAGCCAGAATGCGGTGCGCTTCGGGGTCCAGATGCACCCCATCGATCTTACTCGGCTTAACATACTTTCGAGGCATCGAGAAAATGGCACCCGGATGAATCGGCTACCGTCTTGTAAGCCTTCGGAAGCGCCCTTAACGTCTTCTCGCCGCCTTTGTAAAAGAGTCCCATCGTTCCGGACAGCGTGCCCAGCAGAGGGGGAGCGATCAAAAGAATCTCCGGAGCCGAACCTGCCGGGACCCGCCTGACTCTTTTCAATGGCCCAGATAAGTGCCAGACATCCGCATGCCACGTCCGACGCAGAAAGGCGGTAACCGGAGGCGGCATCATTTGTCCCGAGCATGAGGATACACAGGTCGATCGGGGCGTGCGACTCGAGCAAGGGCTCAAGCATCTTCAGCCCGCTCCTGTTCGGGAGCAACGGGCTGTCCGCAACGGTCGTTCTGCCGCTGAGCGCTTCTTCGATGACCCGGAAGCCGCTGCCAAGCTCCTGTTCCAGCGCGCCCGGCCAGCGCTGATCAAATGGGTAACGGGTCCCGTCCCGCGGGTCATAGCCCCACGTCAGCGAGTCTCCGTAGCAGAGAATTGTTTTCATGGCGGACCCCTGCACTTCGTTCAATAATCAGGATCTCCGGCACTGCTTCATTTCAAAATCCACTGGTGTACAAATGCCGCGCAGAGCCAGACTCCAAAGCTCGCAACGAGAACAATGGGAAGAGAAAGGTTCCTTCTGAAGCAGAAGAACGCAACGAGATAAAAGAGGATGCTGGGCAGAATTCCCCAGAGCGCTCCTTTGGTAAAGCTCTGCATGACTTCGGGATTGCCCTCGTTCTCCAAGTACATCCAAATGAGCACGAGAGCCCCTGCAAGGGGCATGACGCCGATGAGACCCGCGGTTGACGGCAGTTTTTTTCCGATTGCTGTAGCGGCAAGGATGATGACCACACTCAAGACTGCTTTAATCAGAATCTGCATATATGCCTTTTACTGTACTGCAATGATCAACCGCCTGGTTCAGATCCATGTCACCTTTTCTTATTTCGCCGACTCGCTTACTTGCCTCGCCGCGATCTGGGCGGCGGCGTCGAAGCCGCTTTTGACGCAATCGCCGATGCCTATGCCTCTGTAGCTGCAGCCGATGAGGTGGAGCCCGGAATGGCGTGCCTTCAGCTCATCAAGTTTTGCTAAGCGTTCGAGATGACCAACCGTGTATTTGGGCATGCCTTTGACCCACCGGTAGACCTTGGAGAAGATGGGCTTCGCATCGATGCCCGCGATCTGGCGCAGTTCCTGGAGCACGATGCTGATCAGGTTTGCGTCATCTTCAAATAGAAGCTCTTCGTGATGACCGCCGCCCACGAATGAGCGGAGCAGCAAACAATCATCAGGCGCACGGAAAGACCACTTGATGGAACTCCAGCTTGTTGCGTTGATGCGCCTGTTCTCGACCTTCGGCACGATAAAACCGAAGCCGGGCAGCTTTACTGTGATATCTTCCTTCTTAAATGCAATGGAGATGATGGCGGTTGAAGACCAGTCCATGGCGAGGAGCCTCTCGGAAAGCTCCGGGTCCAAGTCCCGCACGAGCTCTGAGGTGACATAGGCGGGCGTGGTCAGCACGACCTCATCGAAGAGCTCACCGCGTTCATCGAAAAGTTCCCCCTGGCCATTCTTGCCATTGAGCAGGAGCCGGTATCCGTTCCGGGTTTTCACCACTTTATTGATCTCCGAGCTTGTCCTTATTCTCTCTTTTCCGATAAGGGCGATGCATGTGTCCGTGAGCTGCTGCATGCCTCCCTTCAGGCTCATGAAGTAGGTCATTGTTTTCTTCGACGGGTCGGGCGCCGGGATTTTCTTAAGGGCCGCCAGCATCCCTTTTATGAGGCTACCGTACTTCCTCTCCATGTCGACAAAGCGCGGGAATATGGCGAGGATACTCATGTTGTCCGGGTTCGACGTGTGGATGCCTGCGACAAGCGGCTCGGCGATCTTTTCGAGACATTCCTTGCCGAGGCGGCGCGTCACGAACTGGGCAAGGCTCTCGTCGCTGGCATCTTTCTTAGCCGGCAGGAAGAACTCAAGCCCCATCCGGATCTTTCCCGGCCAGGAGATCAGGCTCGATTTCAGAAGGGGCATGATCATGGTGGGGACCATGAGCATAACGCCCTCGGGCAGGCGGTGGAGCCGCCCCCCGGAATATATATACGTGCCCTTAAACTCGTCGTTCGTGCAGAGAAGCTCGTCTTCGAGCCCGACTTTCTTTATCAGATCAACGGTCCAGTACTTTTCCGGCAGGAAGCTGTCGGGGCCGCCTTCTACGAGGTAGCCGTCCAATTTTTCCGTGAGGAGCTTCCCGCCCGGGGAAGCCTCTTTTTCAAAGATCGTGAAATCGATATCCTTTTCTCTGAGCGCCACACCACACGCGCAGGCTGACACGCCGCTTCCGACTATAGCGACCCGCTTCATGGCCGCTCCTTCAGGCCTAATGTATAACAACTCCGTGCTGCGCAAAAGATGGGCTCTTTCTTCCCGTGCCTCGTACCCGGTCGATCATGATGCTTCCTGCAGGGCGCGAGACAGAATGCGTTTCAGTGCTTCGATGAAGAGCGGATCTGTGTTGAGGCAGGTTACGCGGCTGTGGCCGAGACCTTTCGCTGCGGCATATTGCTTATGGACGATATCGATATCGTAAAGGGTTTCCATGTGGTCTGTGACGAAGCCGATAGGGACCTGCACCACGGTCCGGAATTGCCTCCCTGCAACTTCATCCAGCACAGCTTCAACCGTCGGCCCGATCCAGGGCTCCGTTGCGTTGGCCGGTACGCTCTGCCATCCGAGCCCGTAATGAGAAAGGCGTAGTCTCCCGGGCGAGTGTCTCCATTGTCTCCTCGATCTGGTGCTTGTATGGCTCGTCCGCCAGAGCCTCCGGCAGGCTGTGAGCGGAAAAAAGATAAAAGGCATCGGGAAAGGAGGCCTCTTCCTTTATCTTTCTCGTCCAGCATTCGGTGAAGAGGGGTTCCTTATACCAGCTATGGATGAAGAGCACGTCCGGATGATAAGAGAGCGACCTGAGATAGCCTTCGGCAGTTGCGATGTATTTGCCCACCGTCCTGCTCGTGTAGAACGGGGTCATTATGAGGAAGAGTATGCGCTCCGCTTCTTCGCTGCGACACTCGTCAATCCTCTCTTCGATGGAGGGATGCGAATACCCGAAGGCGGGCCTGATAGCCAATTGCTCGCCCATCACTGCGGTCAAAAGTTTTGCGTGCTCCTCTGCCATGGCGGGAAGAGGGGAAGAGCCTCCTATGAGTCTATAGCGGTCGATCGCCTGTTGCACCGCGGCAGGGGGTAGTTGACGCCCTGTGAGGCTGCGCATAAATTGCGGTACCTCGTCGATTGAACGCGGTCCGCCAAAATTAACGAGCAACACAGCGGTCTTCTTCACGGGCGTTTGCTTCCGCTGTGCACTAATTCGATGAGTAAGGAGACGTTATCAATCGGTGTGGCGGGGAAGATGCCGTGGCCAAGGTTGAATATGTGACCGTTACGATTTCCGGCACGTCTCAGGATATCGCGTACACTCGCTGTAAGCTGTTCTCTGGAGCCGAAGAGCTGGGTGGGGTCGAGGTTGCCCTGGACGGCTTTCTTGACGCCCAGCTTCTTCCATGCCTCGTCCAACGGTGTACGCCAGTCTATGCCGACCACGTCTCCGCCGGTGGAAGCCACTTGATTGAGCATGTGCGAAGCACCCAGAGCAAAGTGAATGTGCGGCGCGCTTGGATCAAGAGAGGCAAGGAGTCTCTTCATATGGGGCAGGACGAATGTTTCGTAATCGGTAGAGGATAAGGTGCCCACCCAACTGTCGAACACCTGGACAGCCTGGGCGCCGTGCCTGATCTGGGCGTTCAGGTACGAGATGACCATCTCTGTCAGTTTTTCCATCAGGAGGTGGAAAGATGCGGGCTCCGTATACATCATCGTTTTTGTT
>CAWGEZ010000043.1:0-13717 GCA_963821605.1 uncultured delta proteobacterium
TTCATAGGCCTTCTCCCGTTCAACGTTATAGAGGGTCCAGGGGCCAGAAAAACAGATCAAAAAGATTAGAAAAGTCAGAGAAGCCAGAGAAACGGTCTTCCCTCTACTTTTCTGGTTTCTTCAGGACCCTGGGCCCTGTGTTCAGATTCTTTCTTCCATCTTCCGAGCGCAACGCGCGAACTTCCAAGTCACGCTCGGCGTGACGATCTTCCCTATGCCTTTTCTGGTTTCTTCAGGACCCGGGACTCTTGACCCTTGATTACTTGCCGCCTGACAGCAATGTCTTTAACCTTGGCGTCACATCGGGAAATCTCTTCTGCTGAAAGGCCCAGGTGGACTCGTATGCCGTGTCAACGAGCCACTTAGCCGTATCGGGTGACAGATTGTAGACTTCCACTTTTGCATCCTTAACCTTCTGCATGGCTTTGGCCTTGTCTTCAGTCCATATATCCCCGCTGTATTTTTCTGAATAGATCATCGCATCGGTGATCACTTGCTGCATATCCTTCGGAAGTTTATTCCAGGCATTCAGGTTCATCACGACCATCGGAGAAGCCTGCAAATATCCCGGCAGGACCAGGAATTTCGTTACTGCCTGGCAACCCGAACTTACCCAGTTCGATAACGTTGAACTGGACACGCCGTCGACCGTATCCCGTTCCATGGCAGTATAGTAATCGGTCAGCTGCAGGTTAACCGGCGCAGCGCCCCACCCTTCCGTAAGGGCGCGGGCTGCCGTGGCTGTTCCGATCCTCAGTTTCTTAAAGTCTTCGGGTTTCTCCACCTTCTTGTTCAGAAGCAGGTTGAAGAACTGGAGATCACCAGCGGGAGAATGCCTCCCCATGTAATGGAGGCTGCCCTTGTTACAGAGCTGATCCATATAGGCGTAAGTGCCATTCTTCCGTTCATCATCCACGGAGATCCTGCTCAGGATTGTCGCCCCAACTCCCGGCGCCACCGATTCTACAACACCGGCCAGGATGATGGAAAAATCGACTATGCCGCTCTGCGTGGCCTTGGGTAAGTCCATAAGCGCAATAGTTTCCGGACCGCCACGGAACTTGAAAGCAAGCCTGCCTTTCGACAATTCGACGGCCTTAGCCACGAACCCTTTGTTGAAAGCGATCATTTCCGGGTGCGATCCCGGCAAAAACGATGCCCAGTTGAGCGTAATCGGTTCTACTTTCGGGGCCGCCTGCTGAGCCAGTGCCGTTTGGGCAATAGCCACGGCAATGATCAGAACCAAACATCCAATGATAACCGGTACGCGTTCCATACCTTTAGATGGCCTTCTTTTATTCATTGTTGCCTCCTTCTGCTTTTTTGTTCGTCATTCGCTCACGCCCTCTCTCCAACTCGCATTCTGTCTCGCAACGAGTCATACCAAGTTGCATTCAAAAATAGAGCAAGGCGACCAGGAGGATAGCGATAGCACAGCATCCTGTCAGGACGGAGGCGTACTATTAGTACGTGGAGTCGCCCGACGCAGGCAACGAAGCTATATGAATGAAGGCAACTTGGTATCAATGATACGTCGGAACAAGACCGAGTGTCAACGCATATTTCGGTATGGAAAAAGACTCTATCTGCCCGCGGGAAAGGCGAACTTTTACAAAAAAAGCCGTCATTCGGGTTGACAATGAAAAATCAAGAATTACTATTCCAGTAATACAGATGCGCATTTCGAGGCGCGACGCGCAACCGGTGCCCAGGAGGAGATGAGTAGAGCGGGCTTCGTGTGCGCGGAAATTGTGTCAATGAACGCTCACTGGTACAAGACGGAAGAGGAGGTGGAGTAGTGCTCAAGCCAACCAAGATTCTCGTTCCTACTGATTTCTCCGAATACTCAGACAAAGCGTTGAGACAAGCCCTCGATATTGCCTTACAGTATAAAGCCAAGGTATTCGTGCTTCATGTCGTTCACGAACAGATCACACAGTGCGTGTACGATTATTGCCTTTCGGCAGCGGAAGTGCAACGAGCAGAGGAACAATTGATGGCCGCTGCGAAGCAGAATCTAGAGAAACAGCTGGCAAAGGTTCCCGCGGCCAAAGAGGTGGAATTGACCGCCGATGTCAGAAAAGGGATCCCGTCAGAGGAAATACTGAACGAGGAGCAGGAAAAAGGGATCGACCTCATCGTCATAGCCTCACTCGGACAGACGGGCTTAAGCAAATACCTGATAGGAAGCATAGCGAGAAACGTGCTGAAGGGCGCGAAATGCCCTGTGCTCCTGACGAAGTGAGCACTTGCGGGGAGGGCATCACGCCGTCCACGGCGCCCGCGAATAATTAAAATGTCTTGAAAATGTCTACCTGACCAGAGAAACCGCGCTTCACGTGCGTGCTGCTGAGACAACCGGTCTCTTGCAAAATTACATCGGTTTCGTTATAGTAATGTTCGCTTGTACAATTTGTGAATGATAGGTCGACCGATGCAGCAGCTCTTTACACAATAAGGTAAACAGACTCTGCCGAAAGAGGATGAAAATGCAAAGGAGAAGAACGCATGTCCGAGACAACCGACCTGGCCAGCATTGAGCCGATCCTCCAGCGCTTTGGCAAGGAGAAAGGGGCGCTGATCCCTGTCCTCCAGGAGGTTCAGGCGATTTACGGCTATCTCCCCAAGGAAGCCCTCGTGCGCGTCAGCGAGGCGATGAAGATTCCCCTGAGTCGCATCTATGGCGTCGTAACCTTTTATGCCCAGTTCTATCTGACCCCTCGGGGCAAGCACACTATCAGGGTGTGCAGGGGCACTGCATGCCACGTGCGCGGAGGCAGATCAGTATTGAACGTAGTCAAGGATTCCTCTGGGCATTGAGGACGGAGAGACAACCGAAGATCTGCAGTTCTCTCTTGAGACAGTGGCCTGTCTGGGTACGTGCTTTCTGGCTCCCGTCATGATGGTTGACAGGAGCTACTATGGGAAGCTCGCTCCCGAGCGGGTCCCGTCCATCCTCGAGAAGTTCGGCCAAGGAGGTTCACGTGGGTAAACTGTCATCCCCATCAGATCTGGAACAGTACCGCGACTCGTTGCTGCGCGGGATAGACCCTGACAGGACCTGCGTGAGAATCTGCATGACAGGCTGCCGCGCATACGGTGCGGAAGAGATACGCGATGCGTTTCGCTCTGAAGTGGCCAAGCGCGGCCTTGAACGCAAGGTTGAAATCCGCGAGACAGGCTGCCATGGGTTCTGCGCCCGGGCTCCTGTGATCGCCATCGATCCGAGCGGCATTTTCTATCAGCAGCTGACACCGGGCGACGTCCCGGAAATAGTCTCCGAGACCATCGAACAAAAGAAAATAATAGAGCGGCTGGCTTACCCTGACCCCCTGACAGACAAGAGAATTGCGGAGAGGGAAAAGATACCGTTTTACGAAGGGCAGATTCAGAACGTACTCAAAAATTGCGGCACAATCGATCCGAGAAGCATCGACCAGTATATTGCGAATGGAGGCTATGCCGCCCTCGCAAAGGCGCTTCACTCCATGAACCCCGATGGGGTGGTCGAGGAGGTAAAGAAATCGGGACTCCGCGGGAGAGGAGGTGCCGGCTTCTCGACCGGGATGAAATGGAGCTTCGCAAGATCGGCTCCCGGTGACACCAAATACATAATCTGCAACGCTGACGAGGGAGACCCCGGAGCATTCATGGACCGTGCTGTTCTGGAAGGCGATCCTCACAGTGTCATGGAGGGGATGCTCATTGCGGCTTACGCCATCGGCGCTCAGGCGGGCTATGTCTATGTTCGGGCCGAATATCCCATCGCGGTCGAGCATCTCTTGATCGCCGTCGAACAGGCGAAGAATCTGGGCCTCCTGGGCGCCAATATCCTGGGCTCAGCCTTTTCATTCGACCTGAAGATCAAGGAGGGGGCCGGGGCATTTGTGTGCGGCGAAGAAACAGCCCTTATGGCATCTATCGAAGGGCGCCGGGGGACACCCCGTCCGCGCCCGCCCTTTCCTGCCCAGGCCGGCCTCTGGGGCAAGCCCACCAACATAAATAACGTGGAGACCTATGCCAACGTGCCTTCAATTATCCTGAAGGGAGCCGGATGGTACGCGAGCATGGGTACTGAATCGAGCAAAGGAACGAAGATTTTTTCACTCGCCGGCAAGATCAATAACACGGGCCTCGTAGAGGTACCGATGGGCACAACGCTCCGCGAAGTCATTTACAAGGTAGGCGGCGGTATCCCCAACGACAAACCGTTCAAGGCGGTCCAGATGGGAGGGCCATCAGGTGGATGCGTGCCGGCGAAACATCTCGACCTGCCCATCGACTACGGGTCATTGGAGTCGGTCGGGGCTATCATGGGCTCCGGCGGTATGGTAGTCATGGATACAAAAACCTGCATGGTCGACATTGCCCGATTCTTCGTTAGCTTCACACAGGACGAATCCTGCGGTAAATGCGTGCCCTGCCGCATCGGGACCAAACGCATGTGGGAGATATTGACCCGCATCACGAAAGGCGAAGGAAGAGAAGAGGACATAGAACTGCTCGAGGAAATGGGACAGATGATCAAAGATGCAAGCCTTTGCGGGCTGGGACAAACGGCACCCAACCCGGTGCTCTCCACGATCCGCCACTTCCGCGATGAGTATATAGCCCACATTAGATCCAAGCAGTGCCCGGCCGGGGTGTGTGAGGCCCTGGTTTACGCTCCCTGCGAAAATACCTGCCCGCTGCGCGTCGATGCTGTTGGCTATACGTCTTTGATTGCAGCGCGAAGATATGAAGAAGCTCTGGGCATCATTCGCCTTACCAACCCGCTCGCAGGCGTATGCGGCAGGATTTGCAATCATCCCTGTGAGTCCATGTGCAAGAGGGGCGAGATCGATGAACCGATTGCAATCTGCGCTCTCAAGCGCTTTGCGACGGACTGGGAGGTGAAGCATAATAGCTTGCCTCCACCCACGTTCCTCGAAAAACCGAAGACAGAGCGAGTTGCGGTCATAGGCGCCGGTCCTGCCGGCCTCAACGCGGCCTACCATCTGGGACGTCGCGGCTATCATGTGACGATCTTCGAGGCCTTACCTGTCGTGGGCGGGATGTTGGCGGTGGGCATACCCGCCTTCCGTCTACCGCGCGAGATCATCGACTACGACGCCCGGTTCATCTCTCAACATAACGTTGAGATAAAAACAGGCAAGGCCCTGGGAGATGATTTCACGCTGGACGATTTGTTCAGGGAGGGGTATAAGGCCGTGCTACTCGCCTTGGGGGCACACGGCGACACCATGCTCAATATCCCCGGTGAGGATGCGGAAGGGGTGATGCCGGGCATCGAGTTCCTGCGTCGCGCTAACCTGGGCGAGAAGGTTCCGATCGGGGAGAAAGTGGCCGTTATCGGTGGTGGAAATGTGGCTATCGATGCGGCACGCATGGTGGTCAGGCTCGGCGCCAAAGAGGTGAGCATAGTCTACCGTCGAACCAAGGAGGAAATGCCGGCCAACCTGGAAGAGATCGAAGAGGCTGAGGATGAGAAGATCAAGATGCATTACCTCCTTGCCCCCAGGCGTATCATCACCGACGGTGGGCGCGTGAAGGGAATAGAGTGCGTTAAAATGAGTCTCGGCGACTACGATGAGAGCGGGCGTAGGCGTCCCGTCCCGATCGAGGGTTCAGAGTTCACATTGGACGTAGACACGGTGATCCCGGAGATTGGGTATGCACCCGACCTGAGCTGTCTGCCTGGCGACAATGGTTTTGAGATCAACCGAAATGGAACTCTCTCCGTGGATCCAATCACCCTTGCTGCCCACATTCAGGGAGTGTTTGCTGCCGGTGACGTGGTTTCAGGCCCGGGTATGGTGGTTGATGCCATGGCGGCCGGCTATCGTGCGGCGATCTCAATCGACAGGTACCTCAAGGGACAGGATCTGTACAAGGATCGAGTATTCACGGCTCTGAGAAGGGCTGACGTCCCGAGGGAGGAGACCGCTGGCGACAGTGATGGCACCAAACCGCGAGGCGAGACGCCTTATCTCAGCGTGGGCCACAGACTGCGATCGTTTGCGGAGGTGAATCTCGGGTTCGACGAAAAAACCGCGTTGTACGAGGCCAGACGATGCTTACGCTGTGATCTAGAAAAAAGGAGGGACTAATCGGCCATGTCCGAAATTAACCTGACCATCGATGGGCGAACTGTCAAAACCGAGGCGGGTACGACTGTTTTTCAAGCTGCCAGGGAAGCTGGCATCAAGATACCCCACCTCTGTTACCGGGAGGACCTTAACCCGACAGCTGCCTGCCGGCTCTGTGTTGTCGAGCTGGAAGGCGCAAGAAATCTGGTGGCTTCGTGCGCTTATCCCGTCGCGAACAATATGGTCGTGAAGACCGATAGCCCTAGGGTGCAGAGTGCCAGGAAAATCATTCTCGAGTTTCTCCTGTCAGATCATCCCTACGACTGCATGACGTGCGAAGAGAGCGGTTCCTGCAAGCTTGAAAAATATGCGTACCAGTTCGGCATACGCAAACCGCGCTTCGAAGGGGCGAGGCACAACTACCCGATTCGAGCCCTCAATCCTTTCTTCGAAAGGGACTACAACAAGTGCATCCTGTGCGCCAGGTGCGTGACCGTGATGCACGAGGTCCAGTATTGCGAGGCTGTCGACCAGACGCAGCGCGGTTTCGACACGAAGCTTGCAGCCTTCTGTGATGCCAACATGCAGGAGACTCCCTGCGTCTTCTGCGGGAACTGTGTCAGTGTCTGTCCTGTGGGGGCGTTGAGCGAGAAGGCAGGACGATTCGAGGGACGGGCATGGGAGCTCGGGAAGACCGCAACCACCTGCTCGTACTGCGGCGTCGGCTGTACGCTGGTGCTCAACACAAAAGATAACAAAGTGGTAAAGGTGACCTCCGACAGAAAGCTCGGTGCGAACAAGGGATGGACCTGCGTCAAGGGGAGGTTTGGCTTTGATTATGTTCACAGCCCGGACCGGCTCACGCAACCACTCGTTAAGGAGAACGGGGCCTTTCACGAGGCCTCATGGGATGACGCGCTGCACAAAGTCGCAGAAGGGCTTAAGAAGGTTAAAGAGAAGCATGGCCCTGACGCAATCGGCGTGCTCGTCTCAGCCAAATGCACGAATGAGGAAAACTATCTCCTTCAGAAACTGGCCCGCGCCGCGCTCGGCACGAATAATGTCGACCACTGCGCACGTCTCTGACACTCATCCACCGTCGCCGGTCTGGCGATGGCATTCGGAAGCGGCGCAATGACCAACTCCATCGCCGAGATAGGAGATGCTGACTGCATCTTCGTTATCGGCTCGAACACGACCGAGAATCATCCGGTGATCGCGCTCGAGGTAAAGAAGGCAGCTCGTCAGAAGGGTGCCAAAGTGATTGTCGCGGATCCCCGCAGGATCGATCTCGTTGATTATGCCGAGCTTCATTTGCAGCAGAAACCGGGAACGGACGTGGCCCTTATCAACGGCATGATCCATGCGATCATCGCCAAGGGTTGGCTCAACAAGGCCTTCATCGATGAGCGCACGGAAGGCTTCGAGGCGCTCGCTGAATCCGTCAAAGAGTACACGCCGGAAGCGGTCGAAAAGATAACGGGCATTCCGGCGCAGGATATTGTCGAGGCGGCGAGACTCTATGCGCAGGCCAAGCGGCGGAACAATCCTCTATGCCATGGGCATCACGCAGCACACAACAGGAACAAATAATGTTCTGGCCCTTGCGAACCTCGCCATGGTGGCAGGCCAGATCGGAAAGCCCTCATCGGGCGTCAATCCGTTGAGGGGGCAGAATAATGTGCAGGGTGCGTGCGACATGGGCGGCCTGCCCAACGTGTATACCGGTTATCAGCGGGTGGACGACCGGTCGGTTCAGGAAAAATTTGAGAAGGCCTGGAGGGTCCCCCTTTCAGCAAAGCCCGGCCTGACCCTTACGGAGATGATGAAGGCGATAGGAGAAGGAAAGATAAAAGCCCTTTTCATCCTGGGAGAGAACCCGTTGCTGACCGACCCGAACGGGAACAAGATCAAGGAGGAGCTGAAACACCTGGAGTTCCTCGCTGTGCAGGACATATTCATGACGGAGACGGCTGAGCTTGCGCATGTCGTGCTGCCCGGGGTCAGCTTTGCCGAAAAAGATGGCACCTTCACCAATACGGAACGGCGCGTGCAGCGCGTGCGCAAGGCGATCAACCCGTTGGCAACGCGCGGCCCGATTGGCAGATCATCTGTGATCTCTCCACGAGACTGGGCTATCCCATGGAGTATGCGACTACCGCCGACATCATGGCGGAGATCGCGTCGGTCACGCCGTCTTACGGCGGCATCACCTACGATCGCATAGATCATATAGGACTGCAGTGGCCGTGCCCGAACAGTGATCATCCGGGCACCGAATACCTCCACAGGGACAGATTTACCCGCGGCAGGGGCATGTTCCACGTAACGCCCTACATACCACCACCTGAACTCCCGGATGAGGAATATCCGTTCGTGCTGACCACGGGACGTGTACTCTACCACTACCACGCAATGCTCAGCCGAAAATCGAAGGGTTTCATGGAGATCTATCCGGAAGGGATGCTTGAAATGAACCCTGCTGACGCAGCGCGGCTCGGCGTGCAGGAAGGTGACGGCCTCGTAGCAGTGAGCTCCCGCAGAGGCACGGTCACGGTCAAGGCAAAGGCTACGGATCACCTTCCCCCTGGCGTTGTCTTCATGACGTTCCACTTCAAGGAGGCCGCTGTCAACCTGCTGACCCTCGATGCTCTGGACCCTGTAGCCAAGATCCCCGGCTACAAGGTTTGCGCAGTGAAGATAGAAAAGGTGTAAGCGGAGCGTGATTACTTCTGTGCTGAGTTCCTTTTTGAGTTCTCGTTTGAGGATTTTGCCGGCCGGACTCTTGGGGAGTTCGTTCACGACCACGTACCCCTTGGGCACTTTGAAAGACGAGAGCTTTCCTTTCAGAAAGGATTTTATGTTCTCAGCAACAACGGTCCGTCCGGGCTTTCGGCACGATGTAAGCGACCACGCGTTCTCCCCACTCCTTGTCGGGGAGCCCGATGACAGCACACTCCTCCACGTCAGGCGACGCGTAGAGCTGCTCCTCCACCTCCCGCGGGTAGACGTTCTCGCCACCCGTGATGATAAGATCCTTCAGACGGTCCACAATGTACACGTAGCCGTCGCGGTCAAACACGCCGATGTCGCCGGAGCGGAGCCATTCGCCGTCCCAGAAGGCATCCCGCGTGCCTTCGGGATTATTCAGGTACGCTTTCATCACGTTGCGTCCCCGCATGCAGATCTCGCCTTCCTGGCCCTGTTTCACCGGGTTTCCCGATAAGTCTCTGATCTGGACTTCCACCCCGTGCACCGGGTGACCCACCGATCCGACAACGTGCCTCTCGGGATAATAATGATTGAAGGTGATGGGCATACATTCTGTCTGTCCGAAGGATTCTGCTATGGTGATGCCGGTGCGCTCCTTCCACTGCTTCACGATCTCCATTGCCATACAGGCCGCAGCCGAAAAACAGTAGCGCAGCTTGCCCAGCCTTTTTTCCAGGTCGGGAAGGGTCAGAAGGCGGATGTAGACCGTGGGTACGGCAAAGAATTTCGTTATCCGACCGGCCTCCACCAGTTCCAAGGCCCTGTCCATGTCAAAGCTGGGCATCAGTTCCAGGCACCCGGCACTGAAAATGGTCCCGTTCATGATGTGCATCTGGCCGAACACGTGGTTGAAAGGAAGAAAACAAAGGCCAACATCGTTCTCGGCGGACCGTTCGTAGTACGCTATGCTCCAGCTGGAAAAAATCATGCCTTCGTGGGTCAACATGGCCCCTTTCGGGACTGCCTGTCGTGCCTCCCGGTGAAGAGGATGGCACCAATATCAGCACGATCCCTGTCTATCGCCTCAAATGATCCGGAGCCAAGGGCCGCAAGATGCGCGAGGTCCATGTCTCCACCCGGACAGATCACCTTCTCAAGCCCGGCTTGACCCTTCAGGCGTTCCATCTCCGGGAGCTTATTTTCAGTCGTGAACATGAACCGCGGTTTTGCGTGGTTGACGAGAAGCGCCAACTCATCCCCGGTAAGAAGGCCGGAGAGCGTAACAGCCACAGCCCCTGCTTTGAGCACGCCGAAATAAAAGGCAACCCACTCAGCAGAGTTCAGCGAGCAGAGACCCACGTGCTCGCCGGGCTTGATTCCCAGGCTGATCAGGCCCGTTGCGATCCGGTTCGCCTGATCGTTCAGTTGCGCGTACGTGAGCTCAAGTGAGCCTTGACGGATGGCAGGCCGGTTGGGAAAAAAGAAAGCGGATCGTTCCAGGTTTTGCGCAAGATTCATAAGAACCTCCACCTCGTCATTTTTTCTCCTGATGCTCTTTCTTCAGTTCCCGCTTCAGGATCTTTCCTGCAGCACTCTTTGGCAGATCACTCTTGACAGTGAACTCTTTTGGAACCTTAAAAGGAGAGAGCCGCGCTTTCAGAAAAGACTTAAGCGCCGATACATCCACGCTTTGTCCGGGCTGCGCCACGATGAATGCGGTGACCCGTTCCCCCCACTCCTTGTCAGGAACACCAATCACTGCGCATTCCTGCACTCCGGGAACCTTATAAATAATCTCCTCCACTTCACGAGGATATACGTTCTCACCACCAGTAATAATCATGTCCTTGAGGCGGTCCACGATGTAGACATAGCTGTCCTCGTTCATGAAGCCGATGTCTCCTGAACGGAACCAATGGGTGTCCCAGAAGGCTTCGTGGGTTGCCTCGGGGTTGCCGAGGTACCCCTTCATAATATTGTGCCCTCTGATACAGATCTCACCCTCCTGGTTTACACCCAGCCTATTACCTGCAAGATCCCTGATCTGGACTTCCACGCCTGAAACGACTGTCCCAATCGACCCGACAACATGACGATAATAGTGGTTGTAGGTGACCGCTGACGCTGATTCAGTCAGGCCGTAGCCTTCGCTGATCGTCAGCCCTGTGCGCTCCTTCCATTGTCGGACTATCTCTTCAGCCATGCTCGCCGCCGCAGAAAAACAATAGCGTACACGCCCGAGCTTCTCTTTGAGGTTATCCAGTCCGAGGAGACGGGCAAATACCGTGGGCACAGAGAAGAGTTTGGTCACGCGGCCGGCCCTGAGCAGTTCCAGTACGCGGTCCGGATCAAAGCCCGGCAGGATTTCAAGACAGCCGCCGCTCAGAATCGTGGCGTTCATGATGTGCATCTGTCCAAAGACATGGTTGAAGGGCAGGAAACAGAGGGCGCGGTCATGCTCATTTGAGCGTTCATTGTGCGCCACATTGTTGGCTGACACATTGATGTTTTCGTGGGTCAGCATGACCCCTTTCGGAACGCCTGTTGTGCCTCCCGTATAAAGGATTGCTGCAGTGTCAGTGCGGTCCCTGTCGACTGCCTTGTACGAGCCCTTCCCCCTGGCCATGAGTGCCTTGAGGTCAAGATCTCCTCCTTCGCAAATCACCTTTTCAATGCCACCAGGCCCCCTCAGGTGCTTCAGGTCAGCGAGCTTGTCAGGCCACGTATAAAGGAAGCGGGGCTTGGAGTGATTAATCAGAAGATCCAGCTCATCGCGTTTCAACAAGGCTGAGAGAGTCACCGCCACGGCACCTGCCTTGAGCACACCGAAATAAAAGGTAAGATGAAAAAGGTTATTGCCACCCCCCCGACACGTTTGCCTAAAGTTCTCTACCGGGCAACTCATCGCCTTCTGAAAGAGTACCGCTTGCGCAGTGATGCCATGAAACATCGTGGAGAAATCGATGACGCTGATTTCTTCCGGGCCATTTCCCTTCCAAACCTGAAAGGCAACCTCAACGACTCCCCGTTGCCGATGGAATTTCTCTTCTCGACCCGCCACACGACGGCAACCGTTTTTGTCGGCGAATTGAATCGCTTGTTGCCAAACTTGGAGCAAAGAATCATTAGCCAGGCCGAAGAGGTTCTCAGGCATCGCTTCGATTTGTTGGGATCCGGAAAGGTAGATCTCGGGCCGAAGATTGATTGGCACCGGGATTTCAAGTCGGGATATCGTTGGGAACCAGGAACTTACTTCAAAGACTATGTTCGAATCCGGTTGGATGATCACTCTGATATCAAAGTCACGCGCGAGTTGTCTCGCTTCCAACACTTACCCTTGCTCGGAAAGGCGTATTGGTTAAGCGGGGATCAGAAATACGCTCAAGAATTCGTTGACCAGCTCAATGATTGGATGGATGAAAACCCACCCATGTTCAGTATCAATTGGGACTGCGCAATGGATGTGGCGATTCGCGCCGTGAACTGGGTGACCAGCTACGGTTTTTTCCAGCAATCTCCTTCGCTCTCGCTTGAGTTTTTCAGAAGCGATTGGCAAGAAGCCTGCTCAGCCACGGCCGATTCATCTATGAAAACCTTGAGTATTATGAGGCTCCTATTGACGGGGAGATCAAACGGCTCAACAGCAACCACTATCTCTCTAATCTTTCGGGGTTGATTTTTATTGCTTCCGCCTGCCCTTTTTTCAAGGAATCCCGGCAATGGTTGGCATTTGCCAGCAGCGAACTTTTTAAGGAAATCGAGGAACAAGTTTACCCTTCCGGTGTTGATTATGAACATTCTGTTTCCTATCACCGTCTTGTTCTGGAGCTTTTTCTTTATTCCATTCTGGTGATCAAAGTACAGGGTGGTTCTGTCCCAGAGAATGTCATGCAACGCCTCGAAAAAATGTTTGAGTATGTCTTGTACTACACCAAACCGGATGGAACGCACCCTTTATCCGGTGATGCAGACGATGGGCGTTTGCTGATCTGGAATGAGAGCCCGATTGATTCTCATCGGTACCTACTCTGTCTGGGGGCATCTCTGTTTGACCGGTCCGATATGAAGGCAGCGGCAGGAGACCTGGATGAATCCTTGGTCTGGGTGCGAGGGATCGCAGCAGCTGCTGAGTATTTACAGCTGGAATCAAACTCAACTCCACTTGGAACAAGAGGATTTAACGACGCGCAGTTCTTTGTCATGAGGAAGGATCAGAATTACTTGTTTGTCGATGCGGCGGACATCGGTATTCGTGGCCGCGGAAGCCACGATCACAATGACCGGTTGAGCTTCGACTTATATGCGGGCAACACCACCTTCTTTAGTGATAGTGGAGCGTACGTTTACTCCGCCAACCCGCAGGCGAGGAATCGGTTTCGCAGCACGGTTGCCCACAATACTGTTCGAGTTGACCAAGTCGAACAAAACACACTTGGCGAAGGTGTCAATCTATGGACAATCGGGAATGAGGCCAAAGTAAAGGTAGAGCGATGGGAATCAAACCTTCAGTCTGACGTTCTTCGTGTTTCCCATGAGGGGTCCCGTCGTCTCCTGGATCCAGTGACCCACGTTCGAGAGTTTCGGTTCTCAAAGAAACCCATCCAGTGGCTGGTCATCGATGAGCTCATGGGGAGTCAGTCCCATGACTTGGAATGGTATTTCCATCTGGGAGTCGGAGTCCGCATCGACCTGGGCGGGAAGCCGATCCTTGAATCACTTCATGAAGGGCTTCTGATTCGGGGTCATTCCGATGACCAGATTATCTTCCGGCTCTGTGATCAGTTCGACGGAATGACCGCCGAGCTCATAGATGATTGGATTTCTCCTCGTTATGGAGTCAAGATCCCTGCTCGCACCATTCATTTAAGAACGCGCAGGGTTTTGCCAATCCGGGTTCACTTTGAAATCACTCTATG
>CAWGEZ010000044.1:0-28019 GCA_963821605.1 uncultured delta proteobacterium
CGAGCGTGTCAAAACCGGCGCGGACCAACTCGGATGCGCCTCCGCAGAGGACCGCCTGCTCGCCGAACAGGTCTGTTTCCGTCTCTTCGGCAAAGGTGGTCTCGAGAACGCCGGCCCGCGTGGCCCCAATGCCTCTGGCATAAGCAAGCGCCTTCTTCTTGGCCTTGCCGGAGTGATCCTGGTAGATTGCGATCAGGGAGGGCACACCGGCGCCCCGCTCGAACTCTCTCCTCACCAAATGGCCCGGGCCTTTGGGGGCAACCATGATCACGTCAATGTCGGCCGGGGGCACAATCTGCCCAAAATGGATATTGAACCCATGGGAGAAGACGAGCGTCTTTCCCTTCTTCAGGTTGTCTTTGATCTCGTTTCGATACAATGCAGCCTGGGTCTGGTCAGGCGCAAGAATCTGAATGATGTCTGCCTGCTCAGAAGCCAATTTTGCCGTCGTTGGTTTGAATCCATGTTCAACCGCGATATCGTAGTTCTTCGTGCCTTTAAGCTCTGCCACGACCACCTGAACGCCTGAATCCCTCAGGTTCTGCGCCTGGGCATGACCCTGACTTCCGTAGCCGATAATCGCTACCTTTTTCCCTTTGAGTTCTCCAAGATTCGCATCACCATCGTAATAGACCTTAACCATCACTTCCTCCTTTGGGCTCTTTTTCTCTCACCTGTATCGTTTTCTCCCCTCTGATCATGGCAGCAGGACCGGTCCTCACCAGCTCCTTAATGCCCAGAGGCTTGACGAGGGTCAGAAATGCCTTGATCTTGTCTTCGGTACCCGTGATCTCAACCGTATATGTCTTGGCCGAGACATCGATCACCCGTCCTCGGAATATCTCCGTCATCCGGAGGATCTCTTCCCGGTTGCGTTCGGTTGCATTTATCTTAACCAGAACCATCTCGCGTGACACGTGCTCCACATCCCGAAAATCAACGACCTTTATCACGTTAATGAGCTTGTTGAGCTGCTTGAGGATCTGTTCCAGGATTGCTTCGCTTCCGCTGGTTGCGATCGTCATCGCAGAGACTGTCGGGTCAAGGGTCTCTGCCACGCACAGGCTCTCTATGTTGAAACCCCTCCCGCTGAAGAGTCCCGCAACCCGGGCAAGGACACCAAACTCATTCTCTACAAGGACCGATATGATATGCTTCACGTACCCTCCCTCACACGAGCACCATCTCGTTGAGCGGTGCGCCTGCAGGTACCATAGGATAGACGCATTCCTCGGGGTCCACATGCACATCGATAAACGTCGGTCTTCCGTTACTGAAGGCCTTCTTGAGGACCTTGTCCACTTCCTTTTCGTCCTCTATCTCATATCCCACGGCTCCATAAGCCTCCGCCAATTTCACAAAATCGGGCGTACTCTGGAGTAAGGAGCAGGAGTATCTCTTCTCGTAGAAAAACTGCTGCCACTGTCTCACCATGCCGAGACAGCCATTGTTGAGAATCACTACCTTGACGGGCAGGCAGTACTGGACTGCAGTGGCCAGCTCCTGGATGTTCATCTGGATGCTGCCGTCACCCGCTATATTTACAACCAGCATGTCCGGGTGTGCCGCCTGAGCGCCCAGAGCCGCGGGAAAACCGTAACCCATGGTACCCAGCCCACCTGACGTAAGGATCGTGCGCGGCTTCATGAATTTGTAAAACTGGGCAGTCCACATCTGGTTCTGGCCCACTTCTGTCGCAATGATCGCCTTGCCCTTGGTAAGCTCGTAGATTCTCTCGATGACGTACTGCGGCTTGAGTATTCTGCCCTTGGTGTATCCGAGGGGATACTTCTTCTTCCAGTCAGCCAGCAGACTGAGCCACTCCGCGATGCCTTGCTTGTATTCGCGCAGGGCAGCCTTCTCCTCCTCGACCGCCTCCATCATCTTCTTCAACACGTTTTTCGCATCGCCTACGATAGGGACATCCACCCGTATATTCTTACTGATGGAGGTCGGATCAATATCGACATGGATCACTTTCGCATGAGAGGCAAAACCATCCGTCTTACCTGTGGCGCGGTCATCAAAGCGCGCACCTATGGCGATGAGAACATCAGACTGCATGACCGCCATGTTGGCGGCATACGTGCCATGCATGCCGAGCATCCCCAGAAACTGCGGATGAGTGCCGGGGAACCCGCCGAGTCCCATCAGTGTATTGGAAACCGGAAGGGAGAGCGCCTCTGCAAAGGCAAGAAGCACGTCCGTGGCTTCCGACGCGATTATGCCTCCACCCGTATAGAGTACGGGTTTTTTCGACGATAGAATCAGCTTAACCGCTCTCTTGATCTGACCGGGATGTCCCGCGTATGTCGGCTGGTAGCCCCTGATATGGACCTTTTCCGGGTACTTGAACTCTGTCATGGCTGCCGAAACGTCCTTGGGTATGTCTACGAGCACGGGCCCGGGCCTTCCCGAACGCGCAATATAAAAGGCCTCTTTTATGATCCTTGGCAGATCCTTCACATCTTTGACAAGGTAGTTATGCTTCGTACAAGGGCGGGTGATGCCGACGATATCAGCCTCCTGGAAGGCATCGTTACCGATAAGCATGGTGGCTACCTGCCCGGAGAAAACGACAAGCGGCACGGAGTCCATATAAGCACTCGCAATGCCCGTCACCGTGTTGGTCGCGCCGGGACCGGACGTGACAAGGGCTACGCCCACTCTTCCCGAGGCGCGGGCATAGCCGTCCGCTGCATGGACTGCACCCTGCTCGTGCCTCACGAGGATCTGGCGTACGTCTGCTCCGTAGAGCGCATCGGTAATGTAAAGTACGGCCCCTCCCGGATAGCAGAAAATCGTATCAACGCCTTCCATTTTGAGCGCTTCAACAAATATCTGTGCTCCGTTTTTCTTCATGCTCCCCTTTCCTTCACGCATCCTGCTCTTCTTTTTTGAGCCTTTCCATAAGATCTTTGTAGTACAGCTTCTTCTTTTTGAGTTCGCGTACCTCTACCTCCTCACTCTCTGTCAGGAAAGGTTTCTTGAGTAACATCTGCAACCTTCTATCGAGGGAGGTGTGGTGACTTTTTGCTTCGCTGTAAGAATCCTCTTTGCCCTTGCCGTTGTCCATGGATGACACTAAGGTAACGTATAAAATATATGGCGAAAAATGTCAAACGTAACGTCGTATAGGTTGCGGAGCGAACCAAGCCCCGTTGTGCCCCAGCGAGTACAGTAAGATACGATATGCAGGCACCGAAGTCAATGCTCCCGGCCCCAACCCCTTTCGGGCAGCAAGACCGGCTTTGCGCGATTTCTCTGTTGCTCTATGCATATAATTTCTTTTGCCTAAAGGCCTGACAACAGGTATAACTTGAAAGTGTAAGCTGATTTAGCCATTATAGCGCCCGGTAGTCATGTCAAGGAAAAAGGGAGGGGCCATGTCCGCAAAGAAGATCAGTCCGAACAGGCGAAGCCGCACGATGAGTTGGCAGGATCCCATGATCATTGCGCAAGCTATTTCAACCATGAAAGGACTCGACTTCCTCCAGGCAATGAAGGACGGCGAGATGGCGCCGCCGATCCTGAGCCTTGTTGGCTTTCGACTGACAGAGGTCGCTGCAGGGCGCGTTGTTTTTGAAATCGAACCTGCGGAATACCATTATAATCCCGCGGGTGCGGTTCACGGCGGCGTTACGTTCACGGTTCTCGATTCGGCGGCAACGTGCGCTGTTCATTCCACGCTCCCGGCCGGCATGGCCTTAACCACACTGGAGGTGAAGATAAACTTCCTCCGGCCGATCACGAGCGAAACGGGACCCATGCGAGGCGAAGCCGCACTTATCCATAAGGGAGGTCGCACTGCCGTGGCAGAGGCGAAGATGCTCGATGCGAACGGTCTTCTCTATGCCTATGCCGTCTCTACCTGTCTGATCTTTGAGGCAACCAAAGAAGGGACGAAAGCGAGAGAGTGACTGTTGATAAACCGGTACGGATTTTGTATCCTATTTCTCCCGAAAGACTGAATTGAGCTGACTTTCCCGTGATGCCGATACTCTACCAAAGCACGAATAATCCTGACGACCGGGTCAATTTCGAGACTGCCCTGCTTCGTGGGTTGGCGCCTGACTATGGACTCTACACCGTGCCACGGGATCAGATCCCCGAGCTTGGCGGGTCTGAGATAGCGGGCATGAAAGGCAAACCATATGCCGAGATCGCTTTCCGGGTGCTGTCTCCCTATCTCCTCGCTGAGATTCCTGCTGATGCGCTTCGAGCGCTCCTTGAGGACGCATACCGGGAAGACAAGATACCGACCGAGGTCCAGCACGTAACGGGAAGAACGCACATCGTCTGGCTGACAAGGGGACCCACCTATTCCTTCAAGGATTACGCAGCCCGCTTCTTTGCCAGGGCTCTCAACTATTTCCTCGGGAAAAGAGGCCTGAAAAGGACGGTAGTGGTGGCGACGAGCGGCGATACGGGCGGGGCCGTGGCCGACGCGCTCCACGGGCTCGGGAATGTGGACAACATCGTCTTCTTTCCCAAGGGTTCGATCAGCGAAGGGCAACGCAGACAGATGACAACCCTGGGGCAAAACATTTACGCCTTTGAGGTGAAAGGGGATTTCGATGTCTGCCAGGCCCTGGCCAAGAACCTCCTGGGCAACAAGACCTTTGCCGGGGAGGTCTTCGGAGAGAGCGAGCGGTTTACCTCCGCCAATTCCATCAGTGTGGGCAGGTTACTGCCGCAGGCCGTTTATCCGTTTTACGCATACTCAAGGATTGCCGGCTATCCTGAGCCGATGCTTGCGAGCATCCCTTCAGGAAATTTTGGCGATATGATGGGAACTGTCTTTGCAAAGCAAATGGGACTTCCTGTATCGCGTATCCTGGCCGGAGTCAATGAGAACACCGAGTTTCCTGAATTTCTTAGAGACCGGCCTATACCAGGTACGCCCGTCGGTAAAGTCACCTTCTTCTGCTATGATCGTTTCACATCCGAGTAATCTCGCCAGGCTGATTCGACTTTTACGAAGGCCATCTGTATGACGAGAGAGATCCGGTCACGGGCAATGTATCGAGGCCGGGTGTAATCGGAAGAATGCCCGACATAGATGCCATGAAGCGGGACATCTTTTCCGTTGGCGTAGACAACCTACAGCACTACAAGACCATGAAGGAGGTCTATAGCATGTTCGGAGTTGTGCTCGATCCGCATGGTGCAGTGGGCTGGAGAACGCTTGAACTTTACGCATCGGGCCGCCACGACCAGCTGAGTGTAATTTATGAAACAGCGGATCCGGGCAAATTTCCCGAAGACGTGCAGCAGGCGATCGGGCTCATACCGGAGCTTCCGCCGGGCATGAAAAAACAGGCGGCGATGAAGGAGCGAATTTACTCAATCAACGCGACGCCCGAGAGCACTACCGAGGGATTGAAGCTGAGCAGCGCACAGGTGGAAGAAGCCAAGGCGCTAATTCGGGAGATATTCGAATAAAGCCGTTGACGCGTTGATTGATTACGCGTTGACGCGAAAAGCCCCCCCGATGAGTCCTATAGTCTGCTTTTTCGTATCAACGTATCCGAATCAGCAGTGTAACGTTATACCAATTCGCATTCAAGATGGGACCAGGCGGCAGCGAGAGCCGACGCAGCGTACTATAAGTACGTCGAGAGAGCGACGCAGCGACAACGAAAACGGTGAGGCTTCGCCTCACTCTATTCTCGTCAATTCCACTGCCCACGACGATATCCGCTGGTCATCCTTGAACGCGAAACCCCGGTTTCTGTAAACCCTCTCGCTGACCTGAAGAAGGTATTCCGACCCGGTGTAATGACCGTCCTCTGACTCGTACACAGATATGAGCGAGTCGTCGACGAGGACAATTTTACCCAGCAGCGTACCTATCACGGGGTTCAGGGATTTCCAGGTCGTGTAGTCTGCATTTTCTTCGAAGGGGATGATCTCATACCGGTTCTGGAATTCGGCGGGTCGAGCGAGCAGCAGCTTAAGAGAGCCTTCGTTGATCCAGATCCCTTCTTTGTGCGTTATGGTAATGGTGCCTTCGGCGCGCAAGACGGTGTTGGTGCTGTCCTGGTAAAGCCCCTCAGCCCTCCAGAGCCCTTCCTCAAACAGAAATGTATGTTTCATAGATGACCCACCAATATCATAGACCAAACAGCCCGGCTTTTACATCAAAAACAGAAGCAATCGCGGTAGTACCGAAAAGGTCCTCTCGGGGTGCGCGTCCATTTGGGCGACGGGCGATTCTTTCGCAGTCTAACTAAAAATTCAGCCGCCCGACCGGGGCCGGGCTGAATACAAACTGAACATTCTTCCGGGTCGGCTGCAATGATTCCTTATGCGCCCTTCCTTCCAGGCAGCATCATATGAGACAAATAGAAGTATATCGTATTACATTGAATTATAGTAATTACTATAAAAGTGTATGATATAGTAATAAAAAACATATTAGTTTCATATCTAGACTATAGTAAAGCATATAAAAATATGTAATGTATACTTTTAATTGCTTATAGAGAAATAGAAAGCAAGACAAAGATAGACAAGGACATAAGGTCGGTTCCCGTAGTCGTTCAGGAAAAAGCCCCTGCGAAGAAGAAGTAAGCAACTCATCCACCCTTTATCTCTGCAGAACACTTTGATATAATGACTGGACTTGATTCTCTGCCCCTGTGGCGACAGCTCCTTACCGCTCGAACGATACAAAGACAAATGTCGTGCGGGACCGCAACTGGAGGTTGAAACGGATAAGCGTATCATCAGGACTGTAGGGTATGGCGCGGCGGTGACGGCTGCCATGGCCGGATTATGGCTCACCAGCAGGTACAGCTACTTGCTGTTCCACAGTCTGGCGGAACTCTTCAGTATCGCGGTAGCCGGGGCCATGTTCGCCGTAGCATGGAACTCCAGCCGCTTCAGCACGAATGGTTACTTGACCTACGTGGGCATCGCCTATCTCTCCGTGGCCGGTCTCGACCTGATGCACACACTCGCTTTCAAGGGCCTTGGTGTATTCCCCGCCCATGGGGCGAACCTGCCGACACAGCTCTGGATCACCGCCCGCGGGTTGGAAGCAATCTCCTTGCTGATTGCCCCGGTTTTTCTGGCCCGGCGTGTACGTCCATGGCCAACCCTGCTGGCGTACCTCGCGGTTACGGCAGCTCTCCTGACGGTGATCTTCCGTCTGGACGCGTTTCCCACCTGTTATGTCGAAGGAGGACCGCATCAAGGACTGACCCCTTTCAAGATTGGAGCCGAGTACGTCATCTGTCTGGTTTTGTTGGCCGGCATGGGAGGCCTGTGGGCAGGCCGACGACGGTTTTCGTCCAAGGTCCTGGTGTTGATCACCTCGGCCATCGGCTCCTCTATTCTTTCGGAACTGGCCTTCACGCGGTACGTCAGCGTGTATGGTGACTTCAATATGATCGGCCACTTGCTCAAGGTCGCCTCGTTTCTCCTGTTTTACAAGGCCACGGTCGAGGCTGCTCTGAAGGACCCTTACCAGGTACTCTTTCGTGATCTCAAGCAGCACGAACAGTCGTTGCAGACCAGCGAGCAGCGCTACCGCGCGCTCTTTGAGAACAGCCTTGATGCTGTCATCCTCACTGACCCTACGGGAAAAGGTATCGTTCTCTCGGCCAACCCGGCAGCCTGCCGGATGTTCAGGCGTACCGAGCAGGAGATGATCGGTCTGTCACGGGATGACATGTTCGCCCCTGAAGAGCCCCAGCTGGCGACCTTGCTTGGGGAACGCGAGAGGACGGGCCGTTACATCGGAGAGATTACTTACAAGCGAGCGGACGGTACGACCTTCCCCGGTGAGGTCTCCACGAACGCTTTCACAGACAGTAGCGGCAGTTTGAGATCCGTTGCTATAGTACGGGATATCACCGAGCGCAAACAGACCGAGGAGGCGCTCGTCCGGGCTAAAGAAGAATGGGAGCGGACATTCGCCAGCGTGCCGGACCTGATAGCCATCCTTGACGACCAACATCGGGTTCTACGCGTTAATACGGCGATGGCGGCCCGCCTGGGGGCAAAGGCGGAGGAGTGTATCGGGGTGCGCTGTTATGAAGTGGTGCACGGGCTATCCGAGCCGCCTGATTACTGCCCTCATTCCCGAACTATTAAGGATGGCCGGCAACATATCGAAGAAGTACATGAGGATCGACTCGGGGGCGACTTTGTGGTCAGCACAACCCCGTTGTATGACGGTCAGGGACAGATGATCGGCACGGTCCATGTGGCTCATGATATCACCGAGCGCAAGCGGGCCGAGGAGGCGCTCCAGGAAAGTGAGAGACGGATGCAGAGGGCGCAGGAGATTGCTCACCTCGGCAGTTGGGAGCTTGATGTGGTGAATAATCAACTATCCTGGTCAGACGAGGTATACCGCATTTTCGGCCTTAAGCCGCAGGAGTTTGGCGCCACGTATGACGCCTTCCTCGAAGCAGTGCACCCTGACGATCGTGCAGCAGTTGACGCCGCCTATTCCGGCTCGCTGCGTGAGGGAAGGGACACGTACGAGATCGAGCACCGGGTCGTAAGAAGATCAACGGGTGAGGTCCGCATTGTCCATGAAAAATGCGACCACGTCAGGGATGCATCCGGCCGGATTATCCGTTCGGTAGGGATGGTGCACGACATCACCCAGCGCAAGAAAATCCTGGAGGCCCTTCAGAAGGCCCACAGCCGATTGGAGCAGCGCGTTGCGGAGAGAACGGCCGAACTGACACAGGCTTACAAGAACCTCGAAACGGAGATGGTCGAGCGGGCAAAGATCGAAGAACAGCTCCGCCAAGCCCACAAGATGGAGGCCATAGGCACACTCGCCGGGGGTATCGCCCACGACTTCAACAACATCCTCGCATCCATCCTGGGCTTCACGGAGATGGCGGTGGAAGATGTCTCAGACCGCCCGGATGTGGAGAAGAACCTTCAGCGGGTCCTTAAATCGACCATGAGGGCGCGGGACCTTGTGAAACAGATCCTCGCCTTTTCCCGGAAGGCCGAGCACACAAGAACCCCTATGGCATTATCTCTCCTCATCAAAGAAACTGTGCAGCTCCTCAGGGCCTCCATCCCCACCACCATTGACATCGTGCTCAACATGGCGGCCACATCGGATACGATCCTTGCGTCTCCTGTTGAGATGCAGCAGATACTTATGAACTTGAGCTCAAACGCAAGCCTTGCCATGCAGGAGCGGGGAGGAACCATCGGAATCAGTCTCAACGATATCGATTTCCAGCCAGAGTCCCCTATGTTCGACCAAGGCGTGGCGCCAGGGGAATACCTCCAGCTTGTGGTGAGAGATACCGGCGTCGGTATGAGTTCTGACGTGATGAAGCGGGTCTTTGAACCCTTCTTTACAACAAGGGCGGTGGGTAAGGGCACGGGCATGGGCCTTGCCGTTGTGTATGGGATCGTAAAGAGCCTCAAAGGGACGATCACCGTGGAGAGCGAGCCCGGGATCGGCTCCACCTTCCGCATCTTCCTTCCCAAGGTGAAGACCGAGATAAAAGCGGAGCCTGCAAGAGCCGCTACAAGCTTCGGAGGTCATGAGAGGATTCTCTTTGTTGATGATGAGGATCTTTTAGCTGAGCTGAACAGCGAGAGGCTGAAGAGCCTCGGCTATGAAGTCGTGACGACGACGAGCAGCCGGGAAGCACTTAATCTCTTCAAAGCGGAGCCGGAACGGTTCGACCTTGTCATCACGGACTACACGATGCCCCATCTGACCGGCGTCGACCTTGCCGAGGAAATCCTGACTATAAGAGGAGGCATCCCGATCATTCTCTGCACAGGCCACAGCGATTCCGTTTCACCGGAGATAGCAAAGGAAAAGGGGATCAGAGAATTTCTAATGAAACCTCTTTCCAGGCAAGAGATGGCAGCGGCGATCCGTCGTGTGCTGGATAGCAAGACGGGAACATGACGGGTCTGTTCGGGACCTCTCATTTACCCGGTTCTGAAACAAATCATGGGCCTTGTTTCGATCGGGAATGTGTAATTCTCTTGGTTCAGGTGAAAGGCGGTAAATTCGTGATGGCAAAGTAGGAGCTGACTCATGGAAAGCACCCACCTGTCCCAGGCCGTACAATTCATTTTTGCGGGCCTCACCAGCGGCGCTATTTATGCCCTGGTCGCGCTCGGATTTAACATAATCTACAACGTGACCCTCGTCGTCAATCTGGCGCAGGGAGAGTTTCTCATGCTCGGGGCAATGACGATGATCTCGCTGTATAGCGGCCTCAAGCTCCCTCTTCCCCTGGCACTCGCTCTTTCCACGCTCATTGTCGGCTGCGTCGGGATTCTCTTCGATCGTTTCGCCATTCGTCCCCTGAAAAAGCCGTCGATCATGCTTCTGATCCTCCTCACACTCGGCGGCTCGACCTTCTTGAAAGGTGTAGCGCTTCTGATCTGGGGAAAGGATCCTTATACGGCACCCACATTCACAAAAATCAAGAGCATCTCTTTTCTCGGGGCAAGTTTCTCCCCGCAGATGCTCTGGATTATCGGAACGTTGGTTGTGGTCTCATTTGCTCTCTGGTTCTTCTTCGAGCGGACCCTCATTGGGAAGGCCATGCGAGCCTGTGCCGAGAATCCGCGCGCCGCGAGCCTGATGGGAGTGAATGTGAAAACGTTTGTGATGATCTCTTTCTTTCTTGGCGGTGCTCTGGGCGCCGTAGGGGGCATGCTGATCGCGCCTGTCTCGTTCATGGTCTATGACGAGGGGACGATGATGGGGCTGAAAGGTTTCGCCAGCGCGGTGCTCGGGGGTATAGGGAGCTATCCCGGGAGCAGTGGTGGGCGGTCTGGTCCTCGGACTTCTGGAAAGCCTGTCGACCGGATACGTCTCCTCCATCTTCAAGGATATCCTGGCTTTCGTGGTTCTTCTCCTCATCCTTGTCGTCAAGCCTACCGGCCTCATGAAACGGTCGGAGGAGTAAGGGTGATCAGGTTGCTCCCCTACCTTCTTTTTGCGCTCTTCATCTATCTGCTTCCTGCCTTGCTGGCGGGCTCATACTGGATCCATGTGCTGGTGATCATCGGGACCTACGTGATCGCAGCGACAGGGGTCGATCTGGTAGTCGGCTTTGCCGGACAGCTCTCCTTATGTCAGGCGGCTTTTTTTGCCCTCGGTGCTTATGCATCTGCTATTCTCACCACGACCTATCACGTATGATCCGATCCTTGCCCTTCTCATCGGGATGCTATTCACCGGTCTCGTTGCATACGGCGTCGGGGCTCCGGTGCTGCGGCTGAAAGGCTATTATCTCGCCATTGCGACGCTCGGTTTCGGCCTGATTATCCAGTCTTGTCTCGTCACGTTCGCGTCATATACGGGAGGCCCGGACGGGTTCAGGGACATTGTTCCGTTGAGGATGGCAGGGTACGTCTTCAAAACCGATGAACAGTATTACTATCCCATCTGGACCGCAGCCATGCTCATTCTGCTGCTCACGCGCAACATTGCCCGCTCCAAGATCGGGAGGGCCATGCTCGCCTTGCGTGGCGATGACGTGGCTGCATCTGCCATGGGAGTCAATATCGCCCGCTACAAGATACAGGCTTTTGTGCTTGTCGGCCGTGTATGCTTCTCTGGCGGGGAGTCTTTACGCCCACTCCAATCGATTCATCTCGCCGCAGATGGCCGATCTTTCCACGGTCTGTGGAGATGATCATCATGGCGGTTCTTGGGGGCATCCGCACGGTCTTCGGCGTGCTTATCGGTACGACCATTATGAAAAGCATTCCGGAGGTCCTCGAGTCTTTCCTCGACTACCAGATGGTTGTGACAGGAGCGATCCTGATCGTTCTTCTTCTCTATATGCCGCAAGGGTTGATCGGGGTGGTGCGCACGGTTGTAGCTCGCCTTCGCGCACAGGGGAGCACGCTGATGCTTGAGGTTAAGAGCATTGACCAGGTTCTTCCAGCGATTGACCGCCGTGAACGACCTGAGTTTCTCGGTGGAGCGAGGAACCATCAAGGCCCTGATCGGGCCGAATGGGGCTGGAAAGACGACCTGCTTCAACATGATCACCGGCCTTCTTGCACCAAGCAGAGGTTCGGTCTTTTTCAAAGGCGAGGAACTCACTACACGCCCGCCACACGTGCGGGCAAAGAAGGGCCTCTCCCGTACGTTCCAGATCGTGCGCCCCTTTGCCGAGATGACCGTGCTCGAGAACGTCATGGTGGGTTCTGACATGCGCACGGGAAGCGGGCTCTTTTCAGCCGCCTTCCGCCTTCCGCGATGCCTCAGGGATGAGCGAATGGTCCGGCAGAAGGCGATGGAGGAACTGGAGTTCGTCGGTCTGGCCGGGCGGGCGAATGAGCCGGCAACCAGTCTTCCGATGGGCGAACAGCGGGTCATGGAGATCGCGAGGGCCCTGGCCTCAGACCCAGAGATCGTCCTTTTTGATGAACCCGCTGCAGGGCTGAACGAGAAGGAGACCGACCACCTGGCGAAAAATCTTCTCAGGATTAAAGAGCGCGGCATTACCATTCTCCTCGTGGAGCATGACATGCGCCTCGTTATGCGTGTTTCCGATGAGGTAGTGGTTATCAACTACGGCAGCCTGATCGCGGAAGGTACCCCTTCGGAGATACGGAACAACCCTGAGGTGATCACGGCGTATCTGGGGAAGTGACGATGCTCTCTGTTGACAAACTGAGTGTCTACTATGGCGGAATCCAGGCCCTCAAGGCGGTCTCCCTGGAAGTAAAGGAAAGGGAGATCGTCAGTGTATTGGGGGCAAACGGCGCCGGAAAATCGACCCTCCTCATGAGCATCTCCGGGATCCTTCCTTCACGGCAAGGGAAGATCGTGTTCTACAACAGAGAGATTACTCGACAGAGTCCCAGTTCTATCGTGCGTCTCGGCATCTGCCAGGTCCCGGAAGGACGGGATATCTTCAAGTCCCTGACGACACTCGATAACCTTCGCATGGGAACCTACCACCACTACAGAAAAACTTCCAAGAGCGTGGTTGAAGAAGATCTGGAACGGGTCTATACGCTCTTCCCGGTTCTCAAGCAACGGCGGACTCAAATGGCCGGCACGCTCAGCGGCGGGGAGCAGCAGATGCTGGCCATCGGGCGCGGTCTCATGGCCAGGCCAAAGTTGATGATGCTGGACGAGCCGTCATTGGGACTGGCACCGCTCGTGGTCGAGGAAATTTTCAGAACGCTCACAGCGCTCAATGCAATGGGCATTACCCTGCTGTTGATTGAACAGAATGCACGCGCAGCATTGAAGATCGCCACCCGAGGGTATGTGATGGAGACCGGGAAGATTACCATGGAGGGGAAGGCAGAGGATCTGCTCGAAAACGAGCACGTGGTTTCGGCATATCTGGGCGGCTGACGGTTTGTCCGACGCAAAAGACGTTAATTCAAGCTCTGCCTGTGTGCCAAATACCTCCGTCATGCATCTCGTGATCGCATCGAATCTCTCTCCAAGACTTGAAATAACCACTTCTATATCCAACATCATACGTCGCCCACGGGCAAAAAATGCGTATTACATTAATAAACATATCGTATAGTATCGTAAACTAATTACTATATATAAATATCGCTGGTTTGGGGCCAAGATTGGAGCCGGGTGGAGCAGAAGGAACCATTACCCCCACCTTGAATGAATTCTTTAATTCTATCACATGCGGTGGATTACTTTGCCCCACCGGATAGTTTTATCTCTTTGGCCGAAGCCGGAGTAAGGGGCTTGCCGTCAGGTTTAATGTTGTTGGCCTGGAGGGCAAAGGAGATGACGTCAAGATATTCATTGTCCTTCAAACTGCCGGGCTTGTCCCCTGGCATATTTTTCTTTGCAAAATCATAGACCTGACCGACATCCTTCATTCCCGGCAGAAATCCCGGACCAGCTACTGGAGGAACCTTTTTACCTGCAAGTTTACCGAATTGCTGGGGAACCGTGCCACCCTCGCCACTGGCGCCGTGGCAGACGGCACAATATTTGACATAAAGCTCCTTTCCGTTTGACGCCTGATCGGTGGTATAGGCAAAAGCCGTTACCGCAAAAGCCAGAATCATTAAACATGGAATCAACTGCCAGACCTTGTGCGACATTCTGTCCTCCTTCTTGATCTATTTTTGACAAAACTATCCAGGCAGTGGAAAAGCACCTAAGGTTTCATGACACGCAACTCCTTAAGTGAGTGGCTCTTATCTTTGAAACTATCCACTGCGCTCTTGGAAGTCAATGGGGTCTATCGATTCGGTTACAGGAACGCTCTTCTTGCGCCGCTTGTTTGACGCAAGGCAAGGTGATTTCAGCCCATTCCGCGCTTGTCTTTTCATCGAACGCCGTGTATCATTTCGGAAAAGGCGAAGTTGGTGTATGGTTATGACCAAGTAACACAGCATCAGCAGTGCTTTCCTCCGGTGCCTACACGATCACGCCGTCAACGACGATATGTATCTTTCACCACAAAGGAGAGGTGATCCAATGGACAAACTGCTTATTCGCCATGCGGAGCCGTCGGGCATCTCTTCTTCAAAACAGCCCTTTCACGGCTCTCTCGGGGATCGGACAAGGGTAGGTGGTGGATTTGGGAACCACACAAGACTTTTTTCCCGAGACGGAGAGTGGTATAGTGAAGTCTCGCGGAAAAAGGAACATGTAGGGAGGGAAGGGGTGGCTATCATCTATTGTGATGCCAAGCGGTTCAGACACTTCATCACGGCAGGGGCGGACTGGGTGATGAAGAACCGCGATCAGTTAAACAAAATCAATGTCTTTCCCGTACCCGACGGTGATACGGGAAGCAACCTGTCCATGACCCTCGCATCCGCCGTGAGAGAAATAGAGGCAGTGGGGAAAACCTCACTCGACGCGACGGTCAAGGCGGCGGCTTGGGGGGCTTTGATGGGCGCGAGGGGAAATTCGGGGATCATCTTCTCACAGATCCTGTCAGGGTTGACGGAGGGCATCGAGGGCCGGGAGCGACTTTTTGCAGAGGACATCGTCCTTGCCTTTTCGCGAGGGGTAAAGAAGGCTTATAAGGCGGTCCTTCACCCCACGGAGGGTACCATCCTCACCGTGGCCAGAGAAACCGCAGAATCGGCAGAAGAGGCTGTCAGGACGGAGAAGGACCTTGCCCGGCTCCTGGATGGAATGGTGAAGTCGGCCAAGTCTTCCGTTGAGCGAACGCCCTCTCTCCTGCCAAAGCTCGCGGAAGCGGGCGTGGTGGATGCCGGCGGCCTCGGCTTCCTCTACTTCCTCGAAGGTATTCTCGGTCTCTTACAGGGCCAGATTGACTCCGGCCGATCCTTTGAGGACGAGGCCTTGTTCAACGGGGGCGGACGCGAACCGGAGGAGCACCGGTGGACATTCAGATACTGCACGGAGTTCATTCTGAAAGGGAGCCATATCTCCCAGGATGCCATGAAGACGGCCCTCCGGGCCATGGGCGATTCCGTCGTAGTGGTAGGAGACACCCGGCTGGCACGGGTGCACATTCATACGGGTCAGTCGGAGGAAGTTCTCCGCTATGCCTCCACCATGGGACAGGTTTCGTCCATCAAGGTGGATGACATGCTCGTGCAGCACACCTCCCGGATGGAAAACGCGAGAAGCGCAAAGGCAACGTCCGTCATCGCCGTTGTCCTGGGGGACGGTCTGAAGGAACTCTTCTATAACGCGGGGGCGGAGCTTGTCATAGACGGAGGCCCGACCCTGAACCCTTCCACAGCGGACATCATGAGCGCCATAGAGGAAGTTGGGTCTTCTCACGTCATCATTCTGCCCAACAACAAAAATGTCTATCCCGCTGCAATACAGGCAAGGGAAAGATCGCCGAAGAACGTCACTGTCCTGAAAACCGCATCCGTCCCGGAGGGGCTGTCCGCAATAATAGCCTACATGGACGATGCCTCTACGGAAGAAAACATCAGCCGGATGGAGCAGGCTTACCGTGGGGTAAAGAGCGGAGAAACGGCATCGGCAAGCCGAGACGTGGCGATGGATGGGGTTCGGGTGAGCTTGGGTGATTCCATTGGCATCTTTGGAGGCGAGCTTCGCTGTTCATCTGCGAGCAAGGACGAGACGGTAGCCAGACTCGTTGATGACATGACCGACGCCTCGGATGAGATTATCACCCTCTTTTATGGCGATGTCTATTGAAAAGGAAGAAGCGGAAGCCCTGCAGGCGACCTTGCAGGCCCTCCATGAAGACAAGGCAGTCGAGCTCTACTACGGAGGCCAGCCGTACGCGCATTACCTCATCTCGGTAGAATAGGGAAGGAAACGGATAATGAAGATCATTACAGACAGCACCGCAGACCTGTCTGCGGCGCTCTACGAGAAGCATGGCATCGGCGTTGTTCCCCTTACCGTGCGTCTGGGGGATCGGACCTGGCGCGATTTTTTCGACATCGACCCCGACGCGTATTATGCCCTCCTGAGAGGGTCAAAGGACTTCCCTGCTACTTCGCAGCCCTCTCCCGAGGATTTCATTGATGCGTTCGCACCCTTTGTGGAAAAGGGAGAACCCATACTTTCCATCCAGATATCCTCGAAGCTCAGCGGGACCTACCAATCCGCCATTCTCGCGAGAAGCCACTTTCCCGAGGCCCGCATAAAGGTCGTCGATTCCCTTCAGGGCTCCCTGGGGTTGGGCCTCATCATCCTCCTTTGTGCCGAGAAGGCGAGCCTGGGAACCCCATTCGAGGAGGTGGCCGCCTTTGCCCTCGATATGGCGGGCCGGGTACAAACATACTTCTCGGTCGACTCCCTCGAATATCTTCATCGCGGGGGGCGCATCGGCAAGGCGCAAGCCTTCCTGGGAACCCTTATGAACATCAAGCCCCTCTTGAAAGTGACGGAAGGCGAGATCCAGCCCATCGAGAAAATACGCACGTCGGTAAAGCTGTTGAACAGATTTGTCGAGTTGGTGGAAAAGGCTGCCAACGAAGAGGGACGCCTCCGTCTTTCCGTAGCGGAGTCGGACAACAGTGACGTCATGACCGGCCTTCTGATGCGGCTCTTACGGGTCCCCGGCGTCTCCCTTGTCCACCGGTGTAAGCTCGGCGGCGTGATCACCTCCCATGTCGGCCCCGGTCCTCTTGCCATCACCTTTGTGAGCGAGCGATAGGGCGCACCCGTCTTAGGTTCCTGCTGATATTCGTGAGAGCTACCTTCGCTCGTCAGGAACGAGAAGGCCACAGCGAGACGTGTCGCCCGAAAAGGCAAAAAAAGCCGGTATACGGGAGTTCCTTATGAAGCCACTCGTCAGGAATGAGCTGGCCGAGGCAATACGACGGGCGCTGCGTCATACGTGGCAGAAGAAAGAATGCGTATTACATTAATAGACTTATCGTATAGTATTGTAAACTAATTACTATATATAAATATCGCTGGTCTGGGGCCAAAATTTGGAGCCGGGTGGGCTGTTCGGCAATTCCTCTTCACCAAGCCTTGCGCCTGTTCTTACGGTGGGCACTTGGCGCAGATTGATCGGAACTGCGTGACGCTCAGATAGCGGTCACCCCGGTCAGGCAGGATCACAACTACATTGCCCCTGCTCATGCCGCCCGCTACGAGCAGAGCACCCGCCATGGCTGCCCCGCTGGACATCCCGACGAAGACTCCCTCTTTTTGGGCAAGGAGTCTTGTTCGCTCGAAGGCTTCTCCATCCTCGATCACGATTTTTTCATCGAGATTTCCTTCGCGATAAATCTTAGGCACTATCGATTCGTGCATATTTTTCAAGCCCTGGATGGTATGGCCGAGGGTCGGCTCCACGCCGACGATTCTTACCTTCGGCTTCTTTTCCCTGAAATATTTCGCCAGCCCCATGAGCGTTCCGCCCGTACCCATGCCGGCAACGACCACGTCAACTTCGCCGCCGGTCTGGCGATCGAATCTCGGGGCCCGTGGTCTCATAATGCGCCTGCAAGTTGCTTTCGTTGTCGTACTGATTGGGCATGTAGTATTTGTCCGGCTCGGCCTCGAAAAGCTCGTGGGCCCTTCGAATCGCGCCATCAGTGCCTTCTTTCGCCGGAGTGAGGAGCACGTCGGCGCCGAGAGCCTCCAAGATCAGCCTTCTCTCGCTGCTTACACATTCGGGCATAAAAAGCTTTACATGGTATCCTTTAGCCGCTGCTATCATGGCCAGGGCTATGCCGGTATTGCCTGACGTTGGCTCCAGGATGACCTTGTCATGGGTGAGCGCCCCTGATTCCTCGGCCTTCTTGATCATGTAAAGCGCCGGGCGGTCTTTGACCGAGCCACCCGGGTTGCATCCCTCGAGTTTACCGAAAAGCTTTACCCCCGAGTTGGGACTTACGTTGCGAAGCTCGATAAGGGGAGTGTTTCCTATCGCGGATAATAAGGACATTTCTGAGACCTCCGACTACTCGCTTGAGCGAGCTACCGTATAAGCATAACAAAATGACGTCCTTCCCTCAAGTCGTCTTTCTCACGCCGTTGTTGAAGATTCTTTCGAGAAGATATATTCTTCAGGTATCATGCAGCGAACAGGTGAAGATACCAGGAAAGAGATTGAAAAGCTCGTCAAGGAACTCACCTACCACAGTCACCGCTACTATGTGCTGGATGCGCCGGTAATCGGGGATGATGAGTATGACAAGCTCTACCGGAGGCTCAAAGAACTGGAAGAAGAGTCCGGCTACGTGTTGCCTGATTCTCCTACGCAGCGCGTGGGTGCGGCACCGCTTGAAAAGTTCGAAAAGGTAAGGCATACCGAACCGATGCTCTCCCTGGACAATGCCTTTTCGCACGACGAAGTGCTCGAGTTTGACAAGAGGGTGAAAAAATTTCTCGATACGACCCGTGAGATAGAATATACGGTTGAGCCGAAATATGACGGGCTGGCTGTGGAACTCACTTACAAGAACGGGTTACTCGACCGCGCATCCACACGGGGTGACGGGTATGAGGGAGAGAACATCACCCAGAACATCCGCACCATAAAGGCTGCTCCTCTCAAGATTGACGGGGACGGGCACGCCCCTGCCGAGATCGATATCAGAGGGGAAGTATACATGGACATAGCGGAGTTTGAGAAGCTGAACAAGGAAAGAGAGCAAAAGGGGGAGCCTCTTTTCGCCAACCCGCGGAATGCAGCCGCCGGTTCTGTGCGGCAGCTTGACCCCACCATCACGGTCGCCCGAAAACTGCACATTGCCTGTTATGGCATCGGCTATGCAAAGGACGTGAGCCTTCAAAAGCCACTATGAATTTGTCGCATGGCTCCAGAACGCGAAGTTCCCTACCCCGGCTTTTGTCAAACGCGCCTCGGGTATCGCCGAGACAATCGAGCTGATTAAAGAAGTGGAGGCGAAGAAGAAGTGCCTTTCCGTTTGAAACGGATGGTGCGGTGATCAAAGTAAATGACTTTGATTTGCAGCGGGCGCTGGGTTTCAAGACGAGAGAGCCGCGCTGGGCAATCGCGTATAAATTCCCGGCCCATCAGAGCACGACCAGGATAGCGCAGATAAATGCAAGCGTGGGAAGAACCGGGGTTTTAACGCCATATGCCGTGTTTGAGCCGGTCCGCATCGGCGGCGTCACGGTCTCCAGAAGCACGCTCCATAACTGGGACGAGATGGCCCGCAAAGACATCAGGATCGGCGACACCGTTGTTGTTGAAAGGGCAGGTGACGTAATCCCTCACGTAATAGCTGTTATTACGGAGAAACGATCGGGACAGGAAAAACATTTCGCGATTCCCGAGAAGTGCCCTGCGTGCGGAAGCAAAGTGATACGGGAAGAGGGAGAGGTGGCTGTCCGGTGCATAAATCTGGACTGCCCTGCGCAGGTCGTTGAGAGGATCATACATTTTGCGTCCCGTGACGCCTTGAATATCGAAGGGCTGGGGGAGAAGAACGTGGAACTTTTCTATTCAAAAGGACTGATCCGCAACTTCTCGGATCTCTTCAGGCTTACCAAAGAAGATCTGCTCAAGCTGCCGAGGTTTGCCGACAAATCTGCCGAGAACCTGATGAACGCGATTGAAAGGAGCAAGCAGACGACCCTTGCCCGTTTTCTGTATGCGCTTGGAATCTTGCACGTCGGTGAGTATGCCGCGAAGCTGCTCGCAAAAAATTTCAGGACCCTGGAATCCCTGTATCATGTGCGAACGGAACAGATAATGGAGATCAAACAGATGGGTGAAAAGATTGCGGGTTCCGTCTCCAGCTTTTTCAGCCATCCGGATAACCTCAAAACGCTGAAGACTCTGCAGGCGCTGGGTCTGAGGCTCACCAACCCGGATTTTGAGACGGAGGCGGAGAGAAAAAAACCGCTCGATGGACTCACCTTTGTCATCACCGGCACACTCGCCAGGCCGAGAAAGGAGGTCGAAGACCTCATCGAGAGTCTGGGCGGGCATAGCGCCTCATCAATCTCCAAGAGCACCAGCTTTCTTGTTGTGGGTGAAGATGCAGGCTCCAAGCTGCAGAAGGCCACGTCGCTCGGAGTGAAAACTATTTCGTACGATGAGCTCCTGGCGCTCATCGAGAGCGCGGCGGCTCAGGACAGGTAAGGGCAGGACCCGACCAGCCTCAACCGTTTGCCCGGGATGATGAAAGTATCGCACCCACTCGGATGACATTACCCTTGCTGTTTATGACGCGTTCGAACACTGCCGACCAGCTCATGCGAACGGCGACGGAACACCTCAGTGACTGCCACCAGCCCAGGCTTTAAGGGGCCATCACTCAGGACCTTGATCTTCTCCTGTGCATCAGCACCCGAGACAACCAATCCAGAGGCGAGGCCCAAATGATTGTCGTCACTAAAATAGTTGCAATCAGCTTGAAGGCTCTCGAAAATCGCTTGACAGGAGCGAATACCTCGACCAGAATGGTAGATAGGAAGATGAAGCATCCACCTCTGATTCCGTCCTTGCCAAGGCAGACGAGGACGATATCGCCCGGCATTCTTGGGAAGGGAGGCATGAAACCCAGCCTCGCCCTTCGTGGGTGACAACGCACGAAGGAGGTGCGTCATGTATTTCATTACGCTTTCAAGAAAAATGGGTGCCAATGGATCAGAAATCGCCAGGCGGGTTGCAGGAGAGTTGCAATGTAATCTCTATGACACAGCAGCCGTCGAGAATACGGCGCGGGAAATGGGCTTTCTCAAAGATGTTCAAGACGTAGACGAAAAGGCGCCATCTTTTTTTGAGAGGATTTTTTCATCACGCCCGCAGATGCACCTGGATCGCCTGATGGCTGTTATCTATGAACTGGCGAGCCGGGGGAATGCCCTATTCCTCGGGCGAGGGAGTCATATCCTCTTGCGGGAGTTCCCCTGCGCCATGCACGTCAGGGTCATCGCCTCGCTGGGAAAACGCATCCAGAACCTGGCGGAAAGAGGCTTTCAAAGGGAAGCGGCCATCAGGGCAATACACAAAAGTGATCACGAGAGAGAGGCTTTCATCAAGTTTGCCTTCGGCGTGGATTGGGATGACCCCGAGCTATACGATCTTGTGCTCAACATGGACTATCTGACGGTACCGTTGGCTGCAGACATCGTGACGCATATGGCCACCACCGAAGACGTGAAAGCTCGTTCCATGGATGCGATGCAATCGCTCGCAATGATGGGCCTTGCCAGGAGAGCCGAAGCTGCCCTTATCGAGGCGGGTTTTACACCACCCTATGTTTCCGTTTGCGCTGTGGAGCCCTGTAAGGTTCGGCTAACAGGAACCGTGGGAGTGCCACACGAGAAAACGAACGTAGAGAGGATCGTGGCCGGGGTACAAGGTATTACGTCTATCGATAATCAAATTCAGATAGCGGCAGCGTTCAGCAAGGGAGCATAGGTAGAGCAACACACGCCGACATTGCTCGGTATAGCTGGTATGATTGGTCATGCTACTTACTTATTCTATGTGTGATTTAGCTGTCTTGATGGCGAGATCTTTATCCTTTGTAAACAACCGCCACTGCATTCGCGAGGAGTGAATTCCAGCTCCCTTGTCTTGACCCCTGCAATAATACCAATGCCCGAAGCGCTCAACCGTAGAAAACGGATGATTGCCTGTACAGAGGATTCCGCAAGGATTAATCTCCTCAAAATAAATAGTTTCGTCGGGAACTTCGTCATAAGAGAGGTCATCAGGCAATACGATTTGAGATACATCAATACCTTCTGCTTCCTTCTCATCCAACCATTCTGAAATTCTCATTTGATTTGTTTGCCTCTCCGTTTACACCAAGGAAAGATCTACTGTTCCGCCATAGGGAGTTCGCGCTGCGGACGGCCTTTTTCCTGTTTTTTTATAGGCCTTCTTGTTTCAGCTCCTCCAGCAAGGCCTTCTGTTTGTCGGTGAGTCGCTTGGGGACATCTATCGCAACCTCAACGTACTGATCTCCCGGCGCCTTGCCGGCCTCTGATACGCCCAGCCCTTTCATTCGGACCTTGGTTGATGCCTTGATGCCCGGCGGGATCCTTATCTGTTTGGCGCCGTCGATGGTCGGCACCTCTACTGTCCCGCCGAGACCGGCGTCGCTGAACTTTATCTCCTTGGTGACATAGAGATCGTTGCCGACCCGCCTGAACACCGGATGCTCCCCGACTTTGACCGTCACATAAAGGTCCCCTGCCCGCCCCCGATCCTTATTACCTTTCCCCTGGAGGCGTAAGCGCTGGCCTGAGCTGACGCCCTTGGGTATCTTGACCTTAATCTCCTCCGTTCCTTCAGGTCCGCTGAACGAGAGCCTCTTCTCCGCTCCATGGATGGCGTCCATGAAGGGAATTTCCAGTTCATAGTGAAGGTCGAGCTCTCCGGCAGGCCTCTGTTCCCTCGCGGCAAAATCTCCGGAGTCAAAATCAAACCCTCTTCTGCCGCCTGCTCTGCCCGCTTCCCTTCCCTGTTGCCTTCCGCCAAAAAGGATGCTGAATAAATCCTTGTTCCCGAAGCCAAGGTCTTTAAACAGATCACCCATATTGAAGCCACGGTAAATGTCTTCCTGAGAATATCTCTGCTGGAAGCCGCTCATGCCGTAGGTATCATATTGCTGTCGTTTCTCCTTGTCGCTGAGCACCGCGTACGCTTCATTGATCCCTTTGAAATGTTCTTCTGCCTGCTTGTTGCCCGGATTCCTGTCAGGGTGATATTTCATGGCCAGCTTTCTGTAAGCCTTCTTTATGTCGTCTTCAGTTGCGCTTTTCTGCACCCCAAGGAGCTCGTAATAATCCTTCTTAGCTGCCATAGACACCACCTATAAACGAAGTATGCTCGCCGACATCACGGCCGACGGCTTCAGCAACGGTTCTGCACTTTACCTTAAGATTGTATATAACGGGTCTCTTGTCGTGAAATTCTGAGATAGCCTCATAATTGGCCATACCCTTGGCAATAACCAGGGCATCGCTCTCCCACAAGTCTTCGATCATGCCGACCATCCGTTCTCTCCTCATGCCGACTTCATCCGCGCCCGTCGAGATAATGTTTGCGAAGAAGTCACGCAGGCCGTAACGTTCAACGTCAGGCATGGACAGGTCGTTTTGTGCCGGACCCTCTTTAACCGCGTAATAGACATTTTTCCCGGCGCTTTCCAGGAAGCGGATCAACGGTAGATCGAAGAAGAAATCTCCCGGGTTGTCCGCAAAGAATAACGCCTCTCTGCCCGCGCTCGCAATCCCTTCCCGGATGTTCTCGACATCGCCCAGAAAGCGGAAGTCGGATACATTGTAACTACCCTCAAAATAGTCGTGGGAATTACCCAGACACGAATATTTCAGCAAGCCCTCGAGATCCGGGGGGAAGAGGCTCCGGAACTCCTCAGCGGCTTGCCTGGCCTGACGGAACTCCATCTCCTTTCTTGCGGCAAAAGGATCTGTCACACCTGTCTGCTCCCTTATATATCTGAGAAGCTGGTTTGAGATCTCTGTTGGGCTTTTCAAGGGGCTGTAAAGTCGATCGATCAGTTGAAAACAGCGTTCGACCAGCGTGCCGTTCGCCTCAGAAAGCGACACGATCTGCTGAGCAAACTTTTGAAGGCACGTGTAACATCGTTCTCTTGTCTTCATGCGTCCCCGGTAACCGGCGGTATGCATTAAAGATATACCCAAAGGCTTTACAATTCAATTTCAAAAAAATAAAATAATGGCATACAGATTGCGGCATGATACCAATTTGCATTCAAGATGGAGACCGAGGCGGCAGCGAGGAGCCGATAGCGCAGCATCCTGTAAGGACGCAGGCGTACCTAGGGGTACGTCGAGGAGAGCGATAGCGAGCGAAGCATCCGTAGGGAAGCATCCTGTAAGGACGCAGCGACAACGAAGGTATACGCTTGAAGGCGAATTGGTATAAGGAGTGAAAAGCCTCTATGCCTATCTACGAGTACTATTGCGACCGGTGTAAAAAGGTATCTTCCTTCCTGCTCCTGCGAGTCACGGAGGAGGTTGAGCCGTACTGCAAGAGCTGTAACGCAAAGGACGTCCGGCGCATTCTCTCCCGCGTATCCATTTTGAAGAGTGAGGAGAGCAGGATGGAGAGCCTGCTCGACCCGAGTAAGTTGTCGGGCCTGGACGAGAACGATCCCAGGAGCGTGGAAAAGCTTATGAAACGCATGGGCCGGGAGCTTGGAGACGAGCTGGGAGAGGGCTTCGAGCAGGAGATGGAGGAGGCTATGTCTGAATCTGCATCTACCCCGCAAGAAGATCTGTAATCGGTCCCTTACCTTCTCGCAAGACCTTTACCTCATCATCCACCAGGCTTACCACCGTAGACGGCTCACCCGGAATGAGACCGCCGTCGATCACCAGGGAGACGGCGCCCTTCAGGTATCGGTCAATCTCTTTAGGATCCGTAAGCAACCCGAGGGTTGGACTTTTGGCGCTCGTGTTGATGAGCGGCCTTTCTAAGAGGCGTGTGAGCGCGATGGGTACAGGGTGGTTGGGCATCCTCACCCCTACCTCTTTTTTGCCTGACATCAACAAGCGCGGTATGATCCTTCTGGCCTTGAGAACGAATGTGTAAGGCCCGGGAAGAGAGGCCTTGAGAACACGGAAGGCAAAGTCGCTCATCACCGCGTAGATGCTGATCTCCTTAAAATCCTTGAAAATGATGCTGAGCGGTCTCGTGTCGTTGAGACCCCGTATCTCATAGAGGCGCCTGATGGCCTTTACGTTGAAGAGGTCACAGCCGAGCCCGTAGAAAGTGTCCGTCGGGTAGGCAATAATTTCGCCGTTTTGCAAAGCCGCAAGAATCGAGTCAGTCGCCCTTTTTTTAGGCCTTGAGGGATTCCATTCCACAATCATGTCTTCCTCCCTACATAGCGGGCGACAGCCCGCTTCTTGCCGTCGAAGAGGAACGTACCCTCCTCGTAGAATAAGAGGTCGAGTCCCATGAAGTAGCCGATGAGTTCTCCATCATGCAGCAAGTAGTCCGGGTTACGGGGCCGATCGAAACTGTTTTGGGTTTGTAGAAACGTTTCATACATGAGGATGCCGCCGGGACGGAGTAAAGAAGTCAGCTCGCTCATGATCTCCCGGACGAGGAAGTGGAAGACAAGAACGGCACCCGCGGAGCCTTTCTTGAAAGGGAGGCGGTACGCATCACCGAAGACTGGAAAGAGCTGCAGTTTGCGTTCGGATGCCCCCCGCAGTGCCGTCTTTATCCCTTCCCAGGATCGATCAAGGCCGCAGCAGAACCACCCCTTCTGTGCGAAAAGGAACAGATCACGTCCCGTGCCCATCGCAATGTCGATCACGGGGCATCCGGACGGCGCCATGCTCCAGAAGCGGCTTACGAGCTGATGCGGCTGCAAAGGGCCGTGGTAGAAGCCGTCCTGGTATCTCTTGTCCCAGTCATACCAATTAGCGTTCATCGATATAGTTTCCGGTGTCTCCTCATCGTCAGCAGGATGCTACGCTCATCGTTCTCCTCGACGTACTCCAAAGTACGCCTGCGTCCTTACAGGATGCTTCCTTCACAGGGATGCTTCGCTACCGCTATCGACTCTTCGTCGTCGCCTCACTCTATCTTCGAATGCAAATTGGTATCAGTCATCCGAATAAATGCCTCGCATTGAGATGGAGCAGCTTTTGCCTGCCTTCCTCTTCCAGAAGGTCCATATCGCGCGCATACCTTTTGTAGGAGAGGAGCGGGTAATCGGATCCGAAAAGCACCTTGTCCGGCATCCACTGGGTCACGAATCCGTAGATCTCTTTAGCGTAAAGCAACGGCACGGCTGCCAGATCGTAATAGACCCGGGCAAAAGCCTTTTTGATCTCCGGCATGAATTCGTAGAAACAGATACCGCCGCCGAGATGAGACAGAATCATGACGAGCCCCGGGTGAGTCTCGACAAAGACCACGAGTTCCTGAAAATCCATTTTGGTCTTTCCGTGGTACGCGTGACCTATTTGCTCATTCACGTGGATCATTAAGGGTAAGTCATTCTTTTGAGCGCAGTCGGCGATGACATCCAGCCCTTTTCTCTCCTTCTCGCCAAAGCCCGTCTCATAAAAGGCGAGTTCCCCGATTCCTCGCGCACCGAGATGAAACAGGCGCTCCGCCTCGGTCAGGGCAAAGGTCTCGTCTTCCGGATCCACCATGGCAAAGGGGACCAGCTTCGGGTCGCGCCTGGCAGCCTCCAAAACGTAATCGTTGCAGGCAGTGACGAGACCCCTGTCTTTGAAGGGAAACGCAGTGACGACCGCTCGGTCGATCTGCTCCTCAGCCATGTACCGGGACAGTTCTGTCTCATCCGCCATGCGTGCCTTCGGGTTTGCGTAAAGCAACGAGAAGCGAACGTCCCGCGCAGCTATACGGTCCCTCATCTTGATGACGTCAGCGGGAAATAGATGCGTATGGGCGTCGATAACAGGCATATACATCCCTATTATAAGGCTTCTGCGGCGGTTTAGAAATAGATTTCCACAATAGATTTTTTGCGTGTTTGGTGATATAAACAGAACTAATGTCGTTGAAGATTATTTTCTTTGATTGCGACGGGACGCTCACTACGGTCAAAAGCAGCTGGGAGTACCTTCACCGGAGGCTCGGGCTCTGGGACAATCACGCGGATGAATTCCAGCGTCTCTTCCGGGACGGGAAGATTGACTACTACGAATTCTGTAAGCGGGATGCCCTTCTCTGGAAGGGGCTTCCCGTGGAACGGGTCATGGCCGTGATACGCGAGATACCATACCACGACGGGGTGCGGGAACTGACTGATTGGCTGCGAGCCGAAGGCATTCACTCGGTGATCCTGTCAACGGGTCTTTCATTTCTGGTCGAGCGGGTCAGGGAAGAGCTGGGTATCACACGCGCCCTTTCAAACGATCTGGCCGTGCACGAAGGTCGTCTTACAGGCGAAATCAAAATTCACGTGGAGCATGACAACAAGGGGTACTGGGTCCAGCGCATATTGCGCGAGCTGGGCGTTGCGCCCGGTGAGGCTGCAGCAATAGGGGACGGCGAAGGAGACAGAGGCATGTTCGAGACGGTTGGTCTCTCCATTGGCTTTCACCCGCATCCCAATCTACTTCCGTTAGTTGATCACGCAGTCTACAACGGTTCGCTCGCTTCCGTGGCGGAACTGTTGAAAGGAAACACGTGAGAAGTCAAAGGCGACTTGCCCTTTTGCTGCTCCTATGCCCCCTTGTCATCCTGGCAGGGTGCGCGCCGAAAATAGTGAGAGTCTACGAGGGGCCGCCTCAGAAGGGTGATGCCATAGTCCAGTACGCGGCTGGGCTGATCGGCAAGCCGTACAAGAACGGAGCAAAGGGGCCCGACGCCTTCGACTGCAGCGGGTTCGTTCACTACGTGTTTAAACGTTATGAAATCAACGTGCCGTATACCACGGAGGAGCTGGCCCGCACAGGCTACCAGGTATCAAAGGAAAACGTACTCGCTGGTGATCTCGTCATCTTCACCATAAAGAGGAGCTACCATATCGGTATCATGATGAATGAGCGGGAGTTTCTGCACGCATCCACGTCAAGAGGGGTTACGATCGCAAACCTCGACCAGCCTTACTGGCGAAGAAGCCTCTCTCAGTTTCGGCGCGTGCTGTAAGGAAGATCCGCCTTC
>CAWGEZ010000045.1:0-63943 GCA_963821605.1 uncultured delta proteobacterium
TTGCAAGGGCGCCAATCAATGATTATTTTGTATACAGAGGGCCGTTCAAGAGAGAAAACGGATGCAAAGGAGATGGCTATGAGGTGGGAAAAGTTCACCATTAAGGCGCAGGAGGCGATAGAGGAGGCCAGAAAGAAGGCAGAAGAACTCGGCCATCAGATGATCGAGGCGGAGCATCTGCTCTATGCCCTTGTGAGTGATAAAGAGGGAATAGTTGTCTCGGCGCTTGAAAAGCTCGGTGCCAGCCCGGCGGCCATCAAGGCCGAACTGGAGAAGGAATTCACCAAGATGCCCAAAGTGACCGGGGCTACCCAGGTATACCTTGGCCCGATGCTCAACAAGGCCATAGAGATAGCCTTCTCCGAAGCTGAAAGGCTCAAGGATGAGTATGTGAGCCTTGAGCACCTGCTTATCGGCATTGCCGACCTGAATCAGGGCGCTGCCGCGCGCATCCTGAAGGGTCAGGGCGTGACAAAGGACCGGATTTATACGGTGCTGAAGGATATACGGGGATCGCAGAGAATCACGGACCAGTCGCCGGAGGAGAAGTATCAGGCCTTACAGAGGTATACTCGTGACCTCACCGAAGAGGCGCGTAAAGGAAAGCTCGACCCGGTTATCGGACGGGACGAGGAGATCAGGCGGGTGATGCAGGTGCTCTCAAGGAGGACGAAGAATAACCCTGTCATCATCGGTGATCCGGGTGTTGGCAAGACCGCTGTCGTTGAAGGGCTGGCGCAGAGAATCGTGAGCGGTGACGTTCCCGAAACATTGAAAAACAAGAGGGTGCTTGCGCTTGATCTCGGCGCGATGCTTGCCGGGGCGAAATACAGGGGCGAATTTGAGGACAGGCTGAAGGCTGTGCTCAATGAGATTGACGAGGCGGCAGGCACCGTGATCCTTTTCATCGATGAGCTTCATACCATCGTCGGGGCGGGAGCCGCCCAGGGAGCGATCGATGCTTCGAACATGCTGAAACCGAAGCTCGCGCGCGGGGAACTCCACACGATCGGTGCTACCACGTTGGACGAGTACCGGAAGTACGTGGAGAAGGATGCGGCACTGGAGCGCCGGTTCCAGCCGGTCTACCTGGACGAGCCTTCGGTGGAGGACACGATCGCGATCCTGCGGGGCCTGAAAGAGAAGTACGAGATACATCACGGGGTGCGGATAACAGACTCTGCGATCATCGCGGCGGCGACGTTATCTCATCGGTATATCACGGATAGGTTTCTGCCGGACAAGGCGATCGATCTGATTGATGAGGCAGCATCGCGCCTCAAGATGGAGATTGACAGCGTGCCTACGGAGATAGACGAGGTGGAACGGCGCATCATGCAGATGCAGATTGAGATAGAGGCGCTCAAGAAAGAGCGCGACGAAGCATCGCTGGAGCGCAGGAAAAAGCTGGAAGACGAGGTTGAGACGCTCAAGAAGGATGTGGCCGAGAAGAAGCGTCATTGGGAGCAGGAGAAGTCGTTCATCACGGCGATAAAGAACATCAAGGAACGGATCGAGAAGACGAAGCTTGAGGCCGATGAAATGGAGCGCAGAGGCGACCTCGGCAAGGTAGCGGAGCTGCGATACGGCACGGTTGTCGCCCTGGAGCGGGAGCTGGAGCAGAAGAATAAAGAACTGGCTGAGCTCCAGAAAAGCCAGAAGATGCTCACTGAAGAGGTGGGAGAAGAGGATATAGCAAGGGTCGTTTCGAAATGGACGGGTATCCCGGTGTCGAGAATGCTCGAAGGCGAAATGGATAAGCTCGTCCACATGGAAGAACGGCTTCACCGCCGCGTCGTGGGGCAAGACGAAGCCATCGAGGCAGTATCGAACACGATACGCAGGGCCCGGGCCGGCCTTCAGGACCCGAACAGGCCGCTTGGCTCGTTTCTTTTTCTCGGTCCGACCGGTGTGGGCAAGACAGAGCTGGCCAAAGCACTGGCCGAATTTCTTTTCGACGATGAGCAGGCCATCGTGCGCCTTGATATGAGTGAGTATCAGGAGCGCCACACCGTTGCGCGCATGATTGGCGCGCCCCCCGGCTACGTAGGCTATGAGGAGGGCGGTCAACTGACCGAGGCCGTGCGCAGAAGGCCCTACTCGATTGTCCTGCTTGACGAGGTGGAAAAGGCGCACCCGGAAGTCTTCGATGTGCTGCTGCAGGTGCTCGACGACGGCAGGCTTACCGACGGCCAGGGCAGAACCGTTGACTTCAAGAACACGGTGATCATCATGACCTCAAACATGGGGAGCCAGTGGATCATCGAGTTGGCAGGGAAGGATTACGAAGAGATGAAGAAGCGGGTCATGGAAGCGGTCAAGACCGGCTTCAAGCCCGAGTTTATAAACAGGATAGACGAGCTGATCATATTCAGGGCCCTTACCATGGAAGACCTGAAGAGGATCGTTGATCTGCAGCTCGCGTACCTGGCAAAGCGAACGAGAGAGAGATTCATTGACCTGGAGTTTACCGACAAGGTGAAAGACGTGTTGGCCAAAGAAGGTTACGATCCGGCTTACGGGGCGCGACCGCTTAAACGGCTCATCCAGAAGAAGATACAGGATCCTCTTGCGCTTCTGATGCTGAAGGGAGAACTCCACCAGGGGGAGCGTATCAAGGTGACGGTGAACCGCAAGGGCGACGTTGTTTTCGAGCGGGAAGGCCAGGCAGCGCCAGCGCGGCAAGCTTACGGGCTGCGCCGCGTCGATTCGTTGATAAGTTGATACGTTGACAAGAATAACGTAGGGGCCGGACAATGCTTCCTCTCCTGTCCGTTGTCTCCAGTCAACGAGTCAGCGAATCAGCCAATAATTGATGCCTGGATTGGGTATGGTCGGGCACGGTTCTTCTTGACATCCTTGGTTGTTCTGCTATAAGATTACATCCTCGTAGGCGCGTAGCTCAACGGTAGAGCGCTACCTCGACGCGGTAGAGGTCGAGGGTTCAACACCCTCCGCGCCTACCATATTCCTTAGCGAAATGAAATCGGATGAGACTGGAACTGCTTCCAGCCTCATCCGATTTTTCGTAAGGGTGTGGGGCGCCCCCGGATAAAGCCGTTCCGGGGCAGGCTTTCACCTTCTTTCACGAATCTTTTGAGTGCAGTCGCGGAAAACCTGTACTATATTTTGGAAAGAAGGGATTGTGCACCGTGATTGTTAGACACGACCGACTCTCGCAGAGGCCTCATGTAAAGGGAGCGGATTATGGAAAATTAGATGGCAGCGTGGTAAGATACATGCAACCTCCAGAACATTTTGGAAAAAGCACCACAACAGCGGAAGAGCAAAGGGCGCTTTACGCGGAGCAAGTTAAGCAGCTCTATAGCAATGCCCTCGTGGGTGTGCTCGCGTCAGCAGTCAATTCTCTCGTTCTTGTTCTCATCCAAAGAGATGTCATATCGCGCACTGCTTTGATCGCATGGGTTGCATTGCTGGCGGTGATAAGCCTGTTGCGATACAGTGATATCCGTACATTCTGGCGAAGGTCACCAGACGCATCAGAGGCCAACCATTGGGGCAGGAGGTTCATCGTCGGTTTAGCGTTATCGGGTATGGCATGGGGTTCCTCAGCTATCTTCCATCTTTCCAATTGAATCACTTGCGCATCAGACCTTCCTTGCTTTTGTGATTGGTGGCATGGTGGCTGGAGCTGCTGCAGCATTCTCCAGTGTAATGAAAGCCTTTCTCGCCTATAGCGTGCCTGCCCTGAGTCCAATCATCGTCCGTTTTGCGCTACTCGGGGACGAGTTCCATCTCGCCATGGGAGGTATGACCCTTCTCTTCGGGGTTATGATGTTTATTATCGCAAAGCGGATCAACACCGTCAGGATCACGTCTATGAAGCTGCGATTCGAAAACAGCGGTCTCGCTTCTTACGTTGAGGAGCGGACCGAGGAACTGCGTGAGGCCTATGAGAACTTGAAGAAAGAGACGAGAGAGCGCGAGCACGCCGAATCTCAGCTCCGCCAGGCACAGAAGATGGAAGCCATCGGCACCCTTGCCGGCGGGATCGCCCATGACTTCAACAATCTCCTCATGATCATCATCGGTAATGCAGAGCTGGTCATGGACGACCTGCCCGAAGAGATGGCAGCGCAACACAACCTTAAGCAAATTTTCAAGGCGGGCATGCGCGGCAAGGACCTCGTTCGCCAGATTCTGACGTTCAGCCGCAAGACCGAGTACGAGCGTAAACCCTTGCCTCTCGTACCGCTCATCAAAGAGACATTTGACCTGCTGCGAGCTTCACTGCCCGCCACCATTGAGATGGCGCTCAGCATCAAAACATCAGCCGACGTGGTGCTTGCCGATGCAACGCAGATGCTGCAGGTGCTGATGAATCTCTGCAACAATGCCGCGGATGCGATGCGCGCAACAGGAGGACGCCTTGAGATAGGACTGACAGATACTCTCTTCACCGAGGACGATCCCTTGCCGGGATCGGACATGCGCTCGGGCACTTACGTGACGCTGACTGTGAGCGACACCGGTCCGGGCATGGATGAGGCTGTTCAAAAGAGAGTATTTGAACCGTTCTTTACCACCAAGGAAAAAGGGCAGGGGACAGGGCTGGGCCTCGCCGTCGTCTATGGCATCGTAAAGGCCCATCAAGGCATGATCACCGCTTCCAGCGAGCCTGGACTCGGCTCCACGTTCACGGTTTACCTGCCGCGATACACGTCTGATGAGAAAGCAGAGCCGGTGGCGGGCCGATCCATATCCAGGGGTACGGAAAGGATCCTCTTCGTGGACGATGAGGAGGCGCTGGTTGAACTGGCAGAGGGCCTGCTCCGCAGTCTCGGGTATCGGGTAGTGGGTACAACAGATAGCCTGGATGCACTTCAGATGTTTTCCGAACGTCCGGACGCCGTTGATCTCGTGATCAGCGACCAGACGATGCCGCAGATGACCGGGGCGGTCCTGGCACAAAAGCTCAAAGAGATACGACCCGATATTCCGGTCATTCTGTGCACCGGGTATAGCGAAACGATATCCCAGGAGAAGGCAAAGTCGATGGGCATTGATGGGTTCGTCATGAAACCTCTTTCAAAAAATGAAATAGGTGAGACGATCAGGCGGGTGCTGGATAGGAAGACACAGGGCTAAGCTTCCCATCGTCATATCGAGAAAGATAGCGAGCGAGTGCGAGACGCAAGGTTCGCCCCCATGCGACACAGGAGCCATCCACTCTCTTTTTTTCACGCTGTTTATCCGTAAAGCTGATTTTCCCGAATCTGAGACTCAACGTATTCTCTATCCAGCGTTGGCAGGGCTGGTTTGCATCCTCGCGGTTCTTGCAGGGACAACCATATCGGCTGTCTTCCTTAATGGGCTGGAGTAAATAAAGTCGCTGCCTGGCGCGAATAGCTGAGATGAGACTCTCAAAAGAAGACTACTTGTTGTGTCCCTTTCTCTTCTTTCGCTTTCCCCTTGCTCTGTGCCTCCATCTGGCTCACCATTAAAGACAAAGTCCCCGCGCTTGAGAGCGTGGAACTCAGGCGAGCCTGGCTTTATACCAAGGCTTTTCGCAATGACGCCCCATCCCTTTCCCCGGTCGCCCTGGTAGACCTGCACGACCTTTTCATAGGGCGTTCGAGTCATGTAGCCGAGCTGGAAGCACTGAAGGCATCGGCAGGTGCGGAGGCCGTCGTGATAACAGCCTGAACCTGTGGCAAGGGGACCCCGAACTGTGCGCTGAGTTTGACGGAAAACCCTTGCATGTCGGCTCTGGCCTGGATGTGGAGAGTTATTGAGGAAGCTGTCGAGTTTGCGGCCATGACCGGGCTGGTAAACAACAGGAGCATGATTGTGACAAGCGTAGCTTTCTTCATGGCGGTCCTTTCTTATTGGGGTAGTTCGTCCCTTGCGAAGTATAAGAATAACGAGCCTGCGGGTCAAGGAAGAGGCCAAGAAAGCAGCAAAGGGAACCGGAAGGCAGACCGAACGCAAATAGGAGGGGACTCCTTATGGCTGTAAACTCAGGAGTCTAAATGAAATGACCGGTGTGCAAGCTCCAAACCGCCTCGCCGGGAATGCCGCCTGCCCCGGAAGAAACTGAATAGTGCGGAAACGAGACAGACAACGCCTGAAAAGGCCGCCAACATCATGCACGATCACTGTAATAACAGGCCACCAATTCGTTAACGTCTGTTCCGACCTATAGAACGCGGTGACCACTGACGTAGAGCGCGATCGCGAATACCGACGCCACGTAACCTGCCCACTGCGACGTTCTGCTTGTCTGCACTATAGTGCCCCCCCAAGGCGTCCTCTTGAGTCGAGCTGCGCCTCTGACGCCGTTTGTCCCGCAGATGCTCCGGCAAACAATCCTCCACCCTCTTTTCCGACATATTACTTTGTGCCGACAAAAAAGGCAATCGCGAAATTGCCGGATGTAAAGCCGGAGATTCAATCGTTTTCCTCGAAATGGAGAAGCCAAAGGAAAGATGGACAGCCGCTCTAGAAATGGCGGCCCGGTGGCTATGGCGGCCCGGGCCTCGTTCCCATGCGCTGCTCTCCCAGTTGTCGCATTCGCCCTCTTCACCGATCCATGGAGGAACGTCGAGGCAAAAATACTTGGCCAAAGAGAAAACGTATGGCTCGTACATGCGCCGGAACTCCGAAAGTCGCTCATGAGCGTCGGGCGCCTCCCGGAGCTTGAAACCGCTCGCGGTCAAGCACGTCAGTCAGCTTCGCGAGATCTTCCGGAGACAGTCGCTCTTTCGAACGTTTGGCCGGTGAAATGCCGAAGACAATAGCGAGGTCAACGACGGCGTGGCGGGCAATCGCAAAGGTCATCCGGGCCTGACGTTGCAAGCCGCCTTCAACGATGCTGGATACCAGGGCGCTCGTATCAAGGATGGTCGTCAGGGCCCCCAGCCACGACTGATTCTCGTGGTGTGACCGGAAGTAGGCGAGAAAGGGATAGGATAGGTGGCTTTCGAGCAGTTCGGCCGACCACTGCTCCCACTCGGCGAGAAGCCGTTGAAGCTCGTCTATGTTGCCCTCAACAACATTCCTCCGTATCATCTCTGAGGCTGTGGCAGGCGAGCCCGCCCGCTCATCGAGCATCGAAATGTTTACTTCACGGCGCGAAAATGACTGGTTGAGGGCAGGCAGGTAACCGATGATCAGCGCCAGGAAGCCCAATCCCATTCCGGCTTCCAGTACGGTGAGTGCCCGCGCCAGCGTGGTATGCGGGTAGACGTCCCCGAGCCCGAGGGTAAAAAAGTTGGTGCCGCTGAGATACAGGTCGGTCGCGAGACCCGGGGCGGCTTCCGTCACATGGGGGGCTGAACCTGCCGCATATTGAAGGAGCCCAAAACCGAAGATCAGCCCGCCTGCCCAGATGATCAGAAGAAGAATAAGGGATATCGGTCCGTAGAAACTGAGCAGGTTCTCCGTGCGTCGTTTCAGAGGTGATTGCGTATAGCAGTCTCGACAGGGGCAGCCAGGTGTAATGGTAGAAAAGGCGTGTCAAACGGAATCGCCTGGTCACCCTGCGTGGTAGAATGATCGTTTCGAATGCGTCCCATAGTATAACAACGATGACCACAATTCCGACTAGCCCGGCCAGAACCCTCATACGCATCTCCTCGAAGAAACCGCGGGCCTGAGAAAGCTCTGTATTTCTGCCGGCCATCCTCAGACCCGCCTTGTACAGAATCTATGGAGGTCCGTCGCCCTTGTCAAGTTGGAACCCGGGCGCAAGCACCCGGTGCCCGGCGCGCACGTTTCCGGAAGAACGCTCAATCGGCGCACGCACTCGAAATCCCAAATTCCAAGCACCAAATTCTAAACAATCTCGAATTACCAAATGTTCCAAGAGTAGTACCGCCTATCGTACCGCACAGTCTATTGGTTTGTAAATTTGAATATTGGGAAATTGTTTGGGATTTAGAACTTGGGATTTGAGATTTGAAGTTCTCGTTTGATACTGACAGCGAAGTGTGCGATAAGTATAATGGAAGACTAAGAAAGGCCAAGCGGCGCACGGAGGAGGAAGCATGAAGGGCCGGACTATGAAATGGCTTTGTTTCCGTCATCTTCGTAACTATTATTATGCTTGCTTCGGGCGCGAGGGCACAGGCCCAGTACCAGGGGCAAGGGCCGGACCAGGGGCAAGGACCGGACCAGCTACTGGCGCCGAACCAGCAACAGGCACCGGACCAGCAACAGGCACCTGTCAAGGAGGAGAGATCAAAACCGAAAGAGTTCCGAAAGATCTTCTGCGCGGAGGGCTCCGCGGCGCAGAGGTTCGATATGGTTGGTGCAATAAATTGCAATGAGGTGTGCAACAACGTCTACCAGGAGTATCCATGCGACCTGCAGCAACGGCTCGATGAAGGGTGGAAAATTACTTCGGTCGCAGTAAGCTCGATCGAGGTGCAGAGAGATCCGTGTGAATGCAGGTTAACCGGTACCGAGAGCGTCCTGGAGCGATAATAGGAAGAATAAAAAGCTCGTGCCTTGTTCTTCGTTCCTGGTTCTTGGTTCGGAAAACGAAGCACGAGGAACGAAGCACGAGGAACTAGGTACTATATGCCCCTACCACATCGAACATGGCGTGTACGTTCTCAGGTTTTGCATCATCGAGACTCGTCGCCGTGTCCAGTATAAAGCCGCCATCACGCCCCACTGCGTCTATCAGTTTCCTGCAATAACGTTTTACATCGTCCGGCGTACCGGTGGCAAGGAGTGATCCCGGCACGTTCCCTCTGATGCAGACCCTGTCACCGAGAATCTTTTTGGCCTGTAACAGGTCGGTGGCCTCAAAGGTGTACATGGCCTTGCCGGCTGGTATATCTTTGATGATCTCCAGGCGGGACGTGTAGTCGCCCTCGATAAAGGGGCACGGTGTCAGGCCTTTATCTATGAGCGTTACCATGAGTTCCCGCAGTGTGGGCCAGTAAAACCTTGTGAACTGCTCTCTCGACATAAAGCCGTCAGCCCCCTTGTGGAGAGGGATGAAGACGCGTGGATTTCCGGAGGCCCGGGCACCGGCAACGGCCCTTTCGATCATGAAAGGAAGAAACGTTTCGCACGCTTTGAGCACCATCTCCGGTCTCCGGTACATGTCGAGCATGATGCCTTTTGTGCCCCTGAAAAAGTCACCGATGGTGTCGAAGGGGGCCTGCACCGAAGCCCCGACTTCTATCGGGAACCCTTCCTCTTTCGCCTTTTGAGTGAACTTTCGACCGTAGCTTATAACCTTCTTCGATTCCTCGCTCGCCTTCCTCAAGGCATCGAGTGCTTTCACCACCTCAGGCAGGCCGAAGGCGAGTGTGTCGGCTACCATACTGCCGTAACTGAGCATGTCGTGGAGCGGCGCGAGGTTTTGAAACCCTTGAAGGGCGCCGAATACCCTGGGCCAGTACCGTCTCACAATAAAATCAGACGGATCAGACAAGAGCGCCGGATACTCTTCGGCTTTTACGTACTCCTCTTCCACAAACTGAAAGGAAAGGCTCGGGTCCAGATTACGACCAGGCCATCTGACCTGCTTGGAGTCGAGCGTATCGAGCAGCGGGCCGAGAAGCCTGGCGGGGTAAGGATTTTGTACCATGTCTGACGGGAAGTCCGGAATTGTTTTCCACTGTGCGTCCCAGAGTTTCTCCGCGTCGTACATGAACTCCTGCATGGTAATACCTGCGTAGCGTGCCGGGAAAAAAACCGTAGCGGACGATAATCGGGATCCTGTCAGGGACCTTCAGCTGTACGGCGTCCGTAATCCGTTTCTCGCGTGCGGCGTAAAGCAGCTGCCTTGGTCTCAGCCATTTTTCACCCCGTGTCCTTGCGATTCTGCAACATACTGTCATTTATGATTTTTGTCAAGCAATCTTTCCCCCAATTTTCCTATCATTTCGCGCAATAAAGGATTGACAAGTTCAGGGAAAACAAAGTAAAATAGCGGCGTCGTGGGCCAAATTGAGCCTTCGCAAAATGCGTTTGTAGCATTGCCGTTCATCAGGCTGACGTTGCTGCTATCTCAGATCGACTTGCATTCAAGATGGAGGCCGAGGCGGCAGCGAGGAGCCCCACCCGCAAGCGGGACCCGGGCGTACCTAGAGGTACGTCGAGGAGAGCGATAGCACAGCATCCTGTAAGGACGCAGCACACCCGCCGGTGGCGGGTACCCGGAAGGTATACGCTTGAAGGCAAGTCGATATAGGGCATCATAGGATGCCTTTTGATTTCTTACGCTAGGGGTTGTGCGTGACGATACGGTTCAAGGGGCGTGAATATCCGGTTGAGGCCGACACAACGTTTCTCGACTTTTTTCGGAAGATAGGCGCAGCTGAAGGACGGGAAATTATTGCGGTCGAGGTAGACGGCAAGGGTCGCGATCTCTCGGCGCCTGTTGAGGAAGGGGAGAGTTACGCCCATCTATATCGATTCCGACGAGGGGGTCTCCATACTCCGCCACAGTACCGCCCACGTCATGGCGCAAGCGGTCAAAGAGCTCTTTCCCGAAACGAAGATCACTATCGGTCCGGCCATTGAGACGGGTTTTTACTACGACTTTGATTATCCTCCGGGCTTCACCGAGGAGGATCTCCCGAAGATAGAGAAGAAGATGCGGGAGATCATCAACAAGGACTTCCCCATCCATCGCAAAGTGATCAAGAAAGCGGAGGCAATCGAGCTTTTCAGGAAAACTGGAGAGGATTTCAAGGTAGAGTTGATCAATGAGATCGCTGATGATGAGGTGAGTCTTTACTCCCAGAATGGCTTTACCGATCTATGCAGGGGACCCCACCTTCCCTCGACGGGTAAGATACCGGCATTCAAGCTGCTTCAGTCTGGCGGGAGCCTACTGGAGAGGCGACGAGAAAAACAAGATGCTGACCCGGATCTACGGGACGGCCTTTCCGAGCGAAGAAGCCCTGCAGAGCCACCTCACCTTTCTCGAAGAGGTGAAGAAACGGGACCATCGGAGACTCGGCAAGGAGCTTGACCTCTTCAGTATTTCGGACGAGGTTGGGGCGGGTCTCGTGATCTACCACCCGAATGGCGCGCTCCTGCGCTACCTCCTTGAGGATTTTGAGAGAAAGGAGCACCTGAAGAGAGGATATCAGTTTGTGGTCGGGCCCCAGATACTGAAGGTCGACATGTGGAAGAAGTCGGGTCACTATGAGAATTATCGGGAGAACATGTACTTCACCAAGGTGGATGAGGTCGAGTACGGAATAAAACCGATGAACTGCGTCTCCCATATCATGGTCTACAAGTCGGACATACGGAGCTACAGGGATCTGCCGTTGCGGTACTTCGAACTGGGTACCGTCTGCAGGCACGAGAAATCCGGGGTACTCCACGGGCTTCTCAGGGTGAGGGAGTTCACCCAGGATGACGCGCACATATTTTTGAGACCGGACCAGCTGCATGAGGAGATATCGAGTCATCATTGCCTTTGTCAAGGACGTGATGAATCTCTTCGGCTTTGAGTACGAGCTGGAGATCAGTACAAGACCCGAGGAGAAATATATCGGGACGCTCGAGACGTGGGATCAGGCGGAAAGGGCACTGAAGGAAGTGCTGGACAATGAGGGCCTTCCTTATGATATAAACGAGGGCGACGGCGCTTTTTACGGCCCGAAGATTGACGTGAAGCTGAAGGACGCTCTCGGAAGAAAATGGCAGTGCGCTACGATCCAGGTGTGATTTTGCCCTGCCGGAACGGTTTGAGCTCTTTTACGTGGACAAAGACGGCCAGAGAAAAAGACCGGTGATGCTGCACCGTGTGATCCTGGGAGCTATGGAGCGTTTCATCGGCGTGCTGATTGAGCACTATGCGGGCAAGTTTCCCTTGTGGCTTTCGCCTCAGCAGGTTGTCGTGATGACGATCACGGATGACCAGATCGATTACGCAAAGACGGTGCATGAAGCCCTGATGGCGGAGGAGATACGGTCTCAGCTCGATACGCGAAACGAAAAGCTCAACCTGAAGATACGGGAAGCAATCATGAAGAAGATCCCGTACCTTGTGATTGTGGGCAAAAAGGAAGTTGAGGAGAATAAGTTATCCGTTCGAAGCCGGGATGGCGGAGAGCAGAAAAACGTGACGTTGGCCGATTTCATGATAGACTTAAGGAAGAGACTTCAAACAGGAGGTGACGTCCATACTACCAACCAGAGAAGTTAAGGACCAGGACAATATCAATGAAAAGATCAGAGCGAGGGAGGTCAGGCTGATCGACGAGGATGGGAAGCAGCTCGGGATCGTTCCCACCTCTGAAGCCCTCAGGATGGCGCGGGAAAAGGAGCTTGATCTGGTAGAGATATCCCCAAGGCAACGCCGCCGGTATGCAAGATAATGGATTACGGGAAGTTCAAGTACCAGCTTGCAAAGAAGGCTGCCGAGGCCAGGAAAAAGCAGACGGTCATTCAGGTAAAGGAGATGAAGCTGGGCCTCAAGATAGAGGAGCATGACCTGCAGGTCAAGCTGAGGCACATGAAAGAGTTTTTGACCGACGGGGACAAGGTGAAGATAACGGTCATGTTCAGGGGCCGGGAGATCCTGCATAAGGACAAGGGAGAGGGCCTGGCGTTCAAGATAATAGAGCAGCTGAAAGGTGTCGGCGACCTCGAACAAAAGCCGAGATTTGACGGACGAAATATCATCATGATATTTGCGCCGGTGTGAGGAGGAATCATATGCCAAAGTTAAAAACCCATAGGGGTTTAGCCAAGAGAGTAAAGATAACGGCGCGAGGCAGGGTCAAGAGGGCCAGGGCGTTCCACAGCCACCTGCTTTCTTCGAAGTCGCCCAAAAGAAAAAGAAACCTGTCCAAAGGGATTATGGTCCATTCTACGCAGGAAAAGACGATGAAGAGCCTGGTGCCGTACTTATAACTGGAAGAAGAGGGCAGGGTCCTTATCCTTACAGGATGCTGCGCTACCAGGGTCCAGAAAGAACCAGAGTCGACTGATGCGCTGAATCATCAAAGCGTGGCACAAAGGCGTGGAAAAATATAGTGGAGGAAATGGGAAATGGCTAGGGTAAAAAGAGGAACGAAAGCACGAGCAAGAAGAAAAAAGATCATGAAGCTTGCCCGGGGCATGTACTCGGGCCGGCACAGGCAGTACGCGGCTGCCCAGCGGGCGGTGGCCAGGTCGCTGAAGTACGCGTTCGCAGGAAGAAAACAGAGAAAACGGGATTTCAGGTCTTTGTGGATCACGCGGATCAATGCTGCATGCAGGGCGTATGGTATGCCTTACAACCGGTTTATCCACTCCTTGAAGCTTGCCAATATAACGCTGGACCGGAAGTCGCTGGCCACTATGGCTGTTGACGACCCTTCAGGCTTTCAGAGTCTCGTGGAAAAGATGAAAGGGGCCGCGCTGCAGTGAGGGTGAAGCAGGTTTGGACGTTAAGACACTCAAAGAAAAGGCCGTAGCCGAAATCTCCTCAATAAAATCCGTTGAAGACCTCAAGCGCGTGGGAACTACCCTGCTCGGCAGAAGAGGTCTCTTCTCGGAATATCTTCAGGAGCTGAAGACTGTAGGTCCAGGAGCAGAGAAAGAGCTTTGGCCAGGCGATCAACGAGTTGAAGGGCTGGGCCGAGGCAAGGCTCCAGGAACTGGAAGCGCTTTACAAAAAAGAGGAACAGGAACAGAGAGAGCGGGAATCCTGGGTCGACATTACCATGCCGGGCAATAGACCGCTTTTGGGCAAAGCCCACCCCATAACGCTCACGTTCCGGGAAATGGAACGCATATTCTCCTCCCTTGGTTTTGAGGTAGCCGAGGGTCCGAATATAGAGCTTGATTATTATAACTTTGAAGCGCTCAATCTCCCGAAAGACCATCCGGCGCGGGATATGCAGGATACATTCTATGTGGCGCCGGGGGTGGTGCTGAGGACCCATACGTCACCCGTGCAGATCAGGGTGATGGAGCGGCAGCTCCCTCCTATCAGAATCATCGCGCCGGGGGCGGTTTACCGGCATGATCAGGACATCTCCCACACGCCCATGTTTCACCAGGTCGAAGGGCTTGATGGTAGACCGGAACGTGCGGTTCAGCGATCTCAAGGGGATTCTCACCGTCTTTCTGCACGAAATGTTCGGGGAGAATGTGCCGTTGAGGTTCCGGCCGAGCTATTTCCCATTCACCGAGCCTTCTGCCGAGGTAGATATCGGCTGTGTGATCTGTGGCGGGAAAGGCTGCAGGGTCTGTAAAGAGACGGGCTGGCTTGAAATCCTTGGTTCGGGCATGGTCCATCCCGAGGTCTTCCGCAACGTGGGTTATGATCCTGAAGAGGTCTCCGGCTTTGCTTTTGGTATGGGTGTGGAACGGATCGCCATGATCAAGTATGGCATCGACGATATCAAACAGTTCTATTACAACGACGTCCGTTTTCTCGCGCAGTTCTGAGGTCAGGTGATGCGGGTTCCCTTCGAGTGGCTGAAAGAGTTTGTTCCCATTGACATAGGTGCTTCGGACCTCGCCAAGCGGCTCACCATGAGGGGGTTTGAGGTTGAGGCGGAAGAAACAGTCCAGCCTGCTTTCAGCGACGTCGTCGTTGGCGAAATCCTTGATATAGAGAGGCCTGCGGGAACAGACAAGCTCCTGCTTTGTAAGGTGGATGTTGGCAGGGATGTTTTGCCGATTGTCTGTGGCGCCCCGAACATCGCTCCCGGCAACAAGGTGCCTGTTGCACTCCCGAATACGCGACTTGCCGATGGTACTGTGATAGAAAAGCGAAAGGTCAAAGGCATCGAGTCCTACGGTATGCTCTGCTCGGAGCGGGAGCTCGGCCTTTCCGATGATCACAGCGGCATATTCATCCTGTCTGATGAGTTTCGCGTTGGCGACGGCCTTAGCGATGCACTCGGGCTTGCCGATACCGTGCTTGATGTGAATGTCCCTCCCAACAGGGGCGATTGTCAGTCAATCCTGGGCATTGCCCGTGAAGTAGGCAGCATACTGAACAAAAAGGTAACGCTTCCCTCGTTCACGCTTGTGGAAAAGGAAGATCCGGAGCTTCTCATGGGTCTTGCCGTGATCAGCCCGGATGCCTGTCCCCGCTATGTATTGAGGATGATCAGGAACGTTGCCATAGTTCCATCTCCCTTTTGGATGAGGAACAGGATTGCGAAGTGTGGTATGCGACCCATCAGTTCCATAGTCGATGTGACTAACTACGTCATGCTTGAACTGGGCCAGCCGCTCCATGCGTTTGACTATCAGAAGTTGGCCAAGGCGCGCATTGAAGTGCGTCTGGCAGGAGAAAAATCTATCTTTCGCTCTCTTGACGGTGTCGATAGAAAGCTCGAAGAGGGTGATCTCTTGATCTGCGATGGAGAAGGACCGGTCGCCTTGCAGGTATCATGGGCGGTGAGAACTCGGAGATCACGTCAGCAACAAAACACGTGGCACTTGAGAGCGCATACTTCAATCCGCTCTTTATAAGAAAGACAGCACGCAGGCTGGAGCTGAGGTCAGAGGCATCCTTACGATTTGAAAAAGGGATAGACATAGCTAGTGTGGATTTTGCCGCGCAAAGGGCCGTTTCACTCATGCACCGGATCGCCGGCGGTACGATTGTTAAAGGGTCGAAAGAGTTCTATGAGAAAAAGGAACCCCGTACTATCTATGTCAATCTTAAAAGAATGTGCGAGCTTATCGGCATGCCGATCGAACGTGAGGACATCGTCAAATCGCTGCAGTCCATAGACATCCCCGTGGTAAAGCGAGAAAAGGAAGGGGTGGTGGCTTCAGTACCCTCCTTCCGGCACGACCTCAGCGAGTATATGGATATCGTGGAGGAGGTTGCGCGCATCATCGGTTACGAGAATGTGCCCGCAACCGTGCCGATAAGCAGGCTTATGCCGGTCAGGCAGCAGAAGATGAGCCTATGCGCGAGCCAGGTGAAACAATATCTTGTTTCGTCCGGATTTTATGAGGCCATCAATTACGGGTTCTTCAGCGAGAAAGATATTACCAGGTTCCTGATTCCGGAAGGAGACACACGGAGCCGGTGCGTCTCGATCCTCAACCCTATTTCCCAGGAACTCGGCGTGATGAGGACGTTGCTGTCGCCAGGACTCCTGGAGAGCCTTGCCTACAACATCAACCGTGGCATAAAACATCTGAAGATGTTCGAGGTGGGGAAGGTTTTTTACAAAGCCGATAACGCCGATTGCATTCGAAGCACGACCCAGCCTTCGGCCGGGTACCCCGGGCGGCAGCGAAGAGCCCCACCCGCACGCGGGTACTCAGGGGCACGCGGGAGAGTCGCTGCCACAGGAGCCGGTCTTGCGGGCTGGTGCTGACAGGCAGGGAAAGAGAATATTTTTGGAAAGGTACTTCTCCCGAACTCGACTTCTTTGATCTGAAGGGAGTGCTCGAAGGGATGTTTGACTCTTTCGGTCTCTCATTAGAAGTAAGGAGAAGCGAGGAGCCATTCCTTAACAGGTATAACGCATCTGACCTCTTCGTGGGGGATGCAAAGGCAGGGTGGGCAGGAGAGCTGAAGCAAGAGGTGCTCGCAGCTTACGGGATTGAGCAAAAGGTATACGCTGCCGAAGTTGATCTTACCATGGTGGCCGGCGCAAGGGCTTAAGGAGAGGAAGTACCAGCCTGTGCCTCGCTATCCCAGCGTGGTGCGCGACTTCTCCTTTATCATCGAACCGGGCATATCCGTAGGAAGTCTGATCGACAGGATCAAAGCGGTTTCTCCCCTCATTGTCTCGGTGGGTGTGTTCGACCTGTTCAAGCGGGAAAAAACGAGTGTCGCTTTCCGCGTGACTTTTCAATCTCTGGAGGATACACTACGGGATGAAACCGTAAATGAATTGCAGGAGATAATTATTCAGGAACTCACACGAATAGAAGGTGTAAAGCTTAGAGCGTAGGGGGTAGGTATGACTAAGGCAGATATTATAGCGCACGTGTATGAAAAGCTCGGTTTTTCTAAGAGAGAATCTTCGAACACCGTTGAGCACTTCTTTGACATCGTCAAGAGCTGTCTTACCGGTGGCGAGAACGTGAAGATCTCAGGACTCGGGAACTTTACCGTGAGAAGGAAGAAGGCGAGAAAGGGAAGGAACCCGCAGACAGGCGATGAGATCGAGATATCACCAAGGACGGTTTTGAGCTTTCGGCTCAGCCAGGTATTGAAAGATGAGCTGAACGACAGACGAGGGAAATGACCCCGGATGTTCCTGATAGGGTTTATTACAGGATAAAGGAAGTCTGCACTCTTACCGGTCTTAAGCCCCACATACTCCGTTACTGGGAGCACGAATTCAGGGACATAAAGCCGGTGAAGAGCCCGAGAGGGCAAAGGCTCTACCGAAGAAAGGACCTGGAGGCGATTTTCACGATTAAGGGATTGCTGTATGATAGGAAGTTCACGATCGATGGCGCCAGGATGTACCTCAGCAGACAGCGGCGGCTTATGGACGAGATTAAAGCAGAGCTCAAGGAGATCGTTGAGCTCCTGGAGAGAGGAATGATGAACACAAGAAAAGATCATAGTTTTTTGTCTGGTTCTTATCGTGACCGGTTTTCTGGGGGCCTGTACCGGACCGGTGCATCTGGCCAAGAACGAGAGCGAAGGGCTCAAGACGGGGTATCAGGACCCTGAACTGGCAGCACTTTCCAAGAAGTATAATGGCTCGCTCAAGGAAATCTATGCGAGATATACCAGCAAAGGCATGGGCGTTGCGAAGGAAGGGCTTGGATTCACGTCATTGAACGACAACCGCGGAAGAAGGGTCTATTATCTTTTCGTTGAGACCCACCACGAAGAGTGCAACTTTGACAAAAACACAACGACCGGTCAGCAGAGGCTGCAGGTCGTACTTCAACGTTATTTCGAACCGGAGCTCAGAGTACTGACTAAGAAAGACGTAGCGTCTGACGACATCAGTGGGCTCGCTTTTGGGGTCGCGTGGGCTGTGCGGGATTTCTATCAGTGCGACAAGTACGGCGGTTTTGTAGAATACGTCATCGCCTATATAAGCAAGAGCGACTTTTACGCCATAGTGGATGGGACGAAGACAGTAAACAGCGTCCTGGCCAATTCCGAAGTCATCACAAGCCTCGATCTTCAACCAGCGACGAGCATAAAGCTGAAGTACCAGTAGAACAAGGTCGGTCGCATTTGTCATGGTTCGCACGCAGTCTAAGGTCTCTCGAATGGGCGACCCAGGAGCAGATCTCTAGGCCCTAGGTAGGGTCCGCAAGACAGGGCGGCAACGAACATTCTGCGTACGTTCCGCCACGGTGGCGGACTTAGCGCTCAAACAATCTTGTATGCGCCTTACGCGGCGCACCGCTACCTTCCGACCTAGAAGGTTACCGAGAAGCTTCCGCAATGCTTCGCTCCTATCTCAACCTGCGTTTGTTCTTACCTCTGCCTTCGTTTTAGCCTTGCCTGTCTTATCCTACTTCCCAAAGAGGCTGAGCCCCGGAAAAGGCGCAGGGGTAAAAGAGAGTATAAAGACCACGAGCATAAGGCACGCGAGGACCTTTCGTGGTCTGTCAAGCGGGGTCTCGGTGTCGAAGGGCTGAGGGTGACGCATCCCGAATATGAGAAGGAGAACAACGAGTGCGAGCCAGCCCGGGTTGTAGAACAGGGCAAGCAGAACAAGCGCAAGCATCGATCCCGCGAAAGCCCACCTGCTTTTCTGTCCGAACACGGCATATATAACGTGTCCACCATCCAGTTGACCTACCGGTAGCAGATTTAATGCGGTCACAAAGAGCCCGACCCATCCGGCATAGCCCAATGGATGGAGCATGACATCTTGATTGGATGGAAGCACGCCAATTGTAAGACGCTGAATGAGCTTCAAGAGCAATGGCTCGCCGAGCCTGAACTCATGCAAATTCTCGTTGATGGGAACAATAGTCGAGAGCTTCATGCCGAAGAAGAGGCATGGCACGGAGAGGATGAAACTGGATAACGGACCGGCCACGCCGATGTCAAACAAGGCCTTCTTGTTGATGATGATGCCCTTCATCTTAATGATCGCACCGAAGGTGCCGAAGGGAGACAAAGGAAAAGGGATAAAGTAGGGCAGGGTGGTAGGAATACCGTATCGCCTGCTCATCGTATAGTGGCCCATCTCATGCGCAAGCAGGATAGTCATGATAGGGACGCAATATGATATACCGTCGATGAAATATTTTGGATTGAAGGAGTACCTCGCCGCGACGAAGTAGGTTGAAAGGGCGGTAAGCACGAAAAGGATGATATGCTTAGCCACCTAGACCTCTAAAAGCCCGGCTTCCAGGCGAACCCTATCGTACTTCGTGCCTTTCTTTATCAGCGCATCAAGATGCGCCAGCATCCCGAGGAGGGATACAAGCTCCTGTTTTGAGAACTTCATGCTCGTTTTCGAGAGCTTAAATGCGTAATACGGTTTCTGATACGGGAAATACTGTTTCCTGTCCTTCGGTGAGAAATCAAGGCTCTCTTTCAGAGTGGGGAAGGTCTTCGAGAACATTTTGTAGTCCATTTCGGTTGTGAGCAGCTCTTCCATGTCCTTTGCCTGCAGCAGGAGACGTATCTGCTTGACCATAAAGCTCTGGACTGCGAGGATATGGACCCCTTGCGCAAGCAGGTTCTGCAGAATGCCGATCAATTCCTTGTGATTCTTTTGTGCCATAGCCTCGAAGAGCGTGATCAGGCTGTCCTCATGCGTTTGGGTAACCACAGCCGCAACGTCCCGCAGTTCTATGGTCTCCTTGTCGCCAACGTAGTCAAGGAGTTTGCCTAATTCCGGCTCCAGCAGGGACTCGTCCTTGATCCTTTCCTTCAGCAAGGCGAATGCCTTGTCCGTCATTTTCTTGCGGCGTCCGCGTGTGGAAGAGAGTACTCGGTCCCGTATGCGCATTTCTCTGTCCTGCTCCATCTGTACCGGAGTGCTTCCCAGGAAAGAAGGCACTTCAGGCTTCGACCCCGAGTAATAGATAATGAGGTTAATCTTCTCCTTCAAAATAAGGAGCTGATCCTTTACCGTGTCGAGCAGGCTGCGGTCCGGATCGAGCAGAGCAAGAACGATGTTGGTATCGATAAAAAGGGCCGATGCTTTCTCGACAATGCCGGCTTTCATGGTCGGTCCAGACAGCGCCACGATTTTCGGGTTTTCTAACCACTTCCTGGCGAGAAGCGAAATGTCCTCGACAAGACTATCCTTCGAACCGATTGCAACGAAGATCTCTCCCATGGGCTGCTTAATAGTACTACTCCAGCATGCCGGGGTTTTGCAACTATATTAAGAGCCTGCGCCTGGATGAAAAAACCATTTCCATTTTTCGTCAAAGTCTGGTATTGTAATGGCTACGGGAAGTAGCTCAGCTTGGTGGAGCACAGCGTTCGGGACGCTGGGGCCGCAGGTTCAAATCCTGTCTTCCCGATTTTTATTTTAAATTACACGTTCGGCCTGATCCTACACAATTTTATTCCCCGGAGAAACTCGACCATGAAAATCGTCAGTGACAGGATCAAGTTGAGTACGAAAGGTAATGGAGCTCTCATCAATATCAGCGGTCAACTGGCAGAGAGAGTCGAGGAATCAAAGCTCAAGACGGGCAACGTAACGGTCTTTGTCGTTGGCTCAACTGCAGCCATTACAACGTTCGAATATGAGCCGGGGCTGAGTAAGGATATGCTGGAATTTTACGACCGACTGGCTCCAGAGAACAAATCCTATCACCACGATGCGACTTGGGGGGATGCCAACGGGTTCAGTCACGTCCGCGCCGCCTTCACGGGCCCTTCCTTGACCATACCGTTTGAGCAGGGAAGGCTTTTACTCGGCACGTGGCAGCAGGTCGTACTGGCGGAGTTCGACAACCGGCCCAGGGAGCGGACCATAGTCATCCACATCATCGGAGAATAGCGATGACAGGTCGTCAAAGGTCTCATCTGCTTTGTCGCCTATCGCCTTGCCTCATTCCGACGTACATCCCAGTACGCCTCCATTCGTCGAGGCTCGAGCTTCGCGCATCTGAACCTTTTTACTTGCTGTCTGCATGGACAGCAACCGATTGTAGTATTCCAGGTATTAAAGACGACGAGAGTTCCTGAAACTTGTAACTTGTAACCGAAGTCATTCTTGGACACTCAGCGGTAAAAGACTGCTCCTGCGAAGCTTACTGAGGATGCGCCATCCGTCCATTGGTCGTAATCTACGAGGTCACACGTCGACCCCTCAAGCAGAGAAAGCTGGAAATAGATGGGGGCGAGTCCGCAGATCCTTCTCCTGTCTTCTTCTGCGCGGATTGCGCCGAGAAAGCGGTGCCTGTCGACCTGCCTGACCGCCTCCAGAATCTCTTCATCCTTTGCCTTGGACTGGCCCAGCACAAGGCGATCCAGCGCGTACCTGTCCCCGAACTGGGCTCCTATGTGAGCCAGATCAGCCCCGGCAATGAGCAGATACGGTTTGCCATACTTCTCAAGGACCTGCTTCAAGTTGCCGGCAAGGTCCTGCAAAGGCCTTCCGTCCGGTTGGTCTGTGCCGGTCACATGTTCGTGCATCGACCCTGTGAGAATGGAAAGGATCTCTACGTTCCTGTCATGAAGCTGAAACTGGATGATAGGTAGCTGCAGCTCGATAGAATGTTCGGCCCTGTGGCACCACTCGTCGAGGTGTTTGTTGAGGACGGGATTTTCTCTGACGAGACTTGCCAGTCCGCTTGTGCAGGGCAGGATACCCAGCGGAGTATAGAAATCTTTGAGAGAGATGTTCCACAGGTTTGGGGTCAGGCCGTGACACGTCCCGAAAACGACGATGAGTTCCTTGTCGGTGAGAGGCAGGTACTTGTATATCTCCCGGTAGACCTTATAGCCCCGCGCGTAGTCGATGTGGGGGGCCAGAATACCCTGTATCTCTCCCGTCATCTCCGGGGACCGGGTCTCTGCAAACATCTTCTCCATGTATGCGAGCAGTTCTTCTCTGCTATCGGGATAGCTCCTTCCGGAGCAGCATGACTGCCGGTACGGTGCAGCCTCATACTCTCTCTTCGCGCTCTTGCAGGCTGCCTTGAAAGCGCTCGTTGTCCAGGAGGAGACCGGTGTCCATCGCCTCGACAACAGACTGAATCTGTTCAAGGGGGACAATCGTTCCCGAAGCTCTTGCGTACTCTTCCTGAAGGTTCCTCAATGACCGCTGGCCATCCATGTGGGCGATGAGAAACAGCACATCTTTGGAGACGACAAGCGATTTTTCCGTCAGCCCTTCCGGGTCCCGGAGATAGAACATCTCCCGGCCGTCCTGAGACACAGGGAGTACCTCGACCCACCTCATTTTTGGATATTCCAGGGGATGTTCCATAGCGGACATATATACCACACCCTGGCAAGTAAATATAGCTGAGTGGGCAAGTAAAGAATGGTTGCTTTTTGGCAATTGGATACTTATAATGTTTGAAACAACGTCTGTTTTGCAAAATATGCCTATGCGCCGCATCGTCCTGTTAACTGTTTTTGTCGGTCTCTTAGCGTTCTGCTGGACTCTCGATGGAAGGGCCAAGGAGGAAGATTTTCCGGTACCCCGTCCTCCATTCAGCGAAGGCATCTTCCCCTGCTCCAACTGTCATGCGGGTATGGAAACGAACACCAAGAGGCGGGAGTTGAAAGAAGAGCACACGAATATTCAGTTGAAGCATGGGTCAGGTATCACGCTGGTGCCTTGACTGCCACGATGCGGCCAACAGGGATATGCTGAAACTGGCCAATGGCGACCATATTGACTTCAGTCACAGCTATGAGCTTTGCGGTCAGTGTCATGGACCCACATACAGGGACTGGAAGGTGGGAGTCCACGGCAAGAGAATCGGCTATTTCGAGGGAGGGCCAGAGGACGTACTTTCTCTGTGTGAATTGCCACAATCCTCACGACCCGAAATTCAAACCGATAAAGCCTGAGCCGCCACCTTTTAAGCCGCTTTACAGATACAATCCGGCGGCAAAGTCAGGACAGTAGACATGTGCAGGTAAACGTTACTCGCGGAGAGAGTTTATCAAGATGGCATCCGTCGCAACGCTGTCGGGCTTTGGGCTGTCCGGTGTCTCCTGCAAGAAAGCAGACCTTGAAGAGTTTCTCCAGAAGCACTATCTGGAGATGACCGAGGAAGACAAGAAGCGGACCATCAAGCGGCTTGAAGAGAAGTACCTCACGAAGTACGGCAAGACAGTTTACGATAAGCACGCAGGGAGCGAAGCCGGGCACATTGTGGGGATACGGCCTCGATCTCTCCAGGTGCATAGGGTGCAGGCGCTGCGTTTACGGTTGCGTGAAAGAGAATAACCATTCCAGGTACAATCCCCAACTGCAGTGGATCAGGGTGATACGCCTTCCCGAGGGCAGTCTTATCAACCTTGAGAATGCGGAGCACTACTACAATCCCCCGCTCGTGCCTGAGCCCGGCTACGTCTATATGCCGGTCCAGTGCCAACACTGTGAGAATCCTCCCTGCGTCAAGGTCTGTCCCGGTGCATGCTACATGGAAGGAACCGGACGGGCTCGTGGTTGTCGATTACAACTGGTGTATCGGCTGCAGGTACTGTATCGCGGCATGTCCCTACAAGGGCAGGGTCTTTAACTGGGCCGAGCCGAATATACCGGCGGATGAGCTGAACACGGCGGTTCACTACCTGGGCAACCGGCCACGATACAAGAACGTCGTTGACAAATGTACCTTCTGCGTCCAGAGAGTGCGACAAGGCAGATACCCTGCTTGTGTGGAGGCCTGTCCCACGGGCACGCGGAAGTTTGGAAACCTGCTTGACCCGAATAGTGAGATCCGTTATCTCATCGACCACAAGAGGGTGTTCAGATTGAAAGAGGACTTGAACACCGAACCGAAGTTTTACTACTTCTTTGGATTGTGACGGCTGATATGGAAGCATGGAGATTCTTCAAGAAGACGCTCGTTCTCGTGGCAAAAGGAAGGCCGATCTATTATCTGTTGGTGCGCCCTCCTGCTGTTTATCATGGCTGTGGGCGTGTGGTTCTATGTGAAGCAGATGGAAGACAGGACTCATCGTCACAAGCATGAGAGACCAGGTCTCCTGGGGTCTTTACATAGCGAACTTCACGTACCTCGTGGGTGTTGCCGCCGCCGCCGTGCTTCTCGTTATCCCTGCTTATGTTTACCACTTTGATCCGATCAAAGAGATCGTCGTGCTTGGCGAGCTCTTTGCGGCTTCGTCTATCGTGATGGCGCTGCTCTTTGTTACTGTGGATCTCGGGAGGCCCGACAGGTTCTGGCACCTCATCCCATGGGTCGGCAAGCTTGCTTTCCCGAACTCGCTCCTCGCCTGGGACGTGATAGTCCTCAACGGTTATCTGGCTCTTGAACGTGATTGTCCCTGTCTATATTCTCGTGAATTCGTACTATGAGAAGGAGCCGGTCACGATCGTTTGTGGTGCCGTTGATTCTGCTCTCGATCCCGTGGGCGGTCGGCATACACACGGTTACGGCCTTCCTGTACAACGGCCTTGCGGCCCGCCCCTTCTGGAATGCCTCCATCCTGGCGCCGAGGTTCCTGTCGAGTGCGTTCTGCTCCGGGCCTGCCATGGTTATTATTATTTTCCAGGTTATCAGGAAGGTCTCTCAAATCAAGTTTTCCGATGAGGCCCTTTTCAAGATCGCAGAGTTGATCGACTATGCACTCTTCATCAACCTCTTTCTTTTGGGGGCGGAGGTCTTCAAGGAATATTATTCGAATACGATCCATCTGGCTCCGTTGGAGTACCTGTATGAGGGGCTGCATGGCCATCGTGCGCTCGTCCCGTGGATGTGGCTTTCTCTCGCGTTTAATGTGACGGCATTTCTTCCTTTTCCTGATACCGAGGACGCGAAGGAGCCTTCCCACGCTCAACATCGGCGCCTTCTTCATTATCGTAGGTGTCTGGATCGAAAAAGGCCCCGGCTTTGTGGCACCGGGCTTCATCCCTGATCCGCTCGGCGAGATCTACGAGTACTTCCCGAATTTAGCCGAGCTGGCCATCTCTCTCGGCGTGTGGGCCACGGGCCTTCTCGTCTTTACCCTCTTCATGAAGGTAGCCATCCCGATAGTGCGGGGAGACTTCATTCACTCCAAGCACGTGAAGATCGCCCCGAGGATCGAGCCTAAATAAGGATTTATTGCAGGACCCGTGAATATGAGATTCTCGCCTATTGACATGTTCGCGTCGGCTGTATTATTTTACGGGCACATACAGGATTAATCTTATGTGGAAACGGATACCTGAACAGATACGCCATCTCGTTGTGCCGATCGTGGCTTTGATCGTTATTTATCTCGTGGTCAGGCACCTGCTGATCCCGTCCAGTTTTGGCCTCTGGGGACATTACAGAGCCCTGTCCGTGGTACAGAATGCTGAGTTGCCGTTAAAGTACGCGGGTAGTGAAGCCTGTGCCGACTGCCACAGTGAAATCTCCTCGACGAAGAAGGAGGGATATCATCGTGGCGTGGCCTGCGAAACATGCCACGGCGCTGCATATACCCACACCCAGGACCAGGAGAAGCAGAAACCTCAGATTCCCCGCACGAGGGCCAATTGCTTACTCTGTCATGAGTACCAACCATCGCGACCGACAGGTTTTCCCCAGGTTGTTTCCGAGTCGCATAATCCGTTGAAACTCTGCACGGCGTGCCATCAGCCGCACGATCCGAAACCGCCGCACCCGCCTAAGGGCTGTGAGGCATGTCATGCCACTATTCAGCGTACAATCGCTGTTTCACGTCATGGCAATCTTACATGCACGACCTGTCACGAGGTACCAGCGAACCATAGACTATCCCCTCGGGGTAACATGGCAAAGAAGCCGCAGGCGAGGGAAGCTTGTGGAAAGTGTCACGCTCAGGATTCTCCGGCCTCGAAGGAGGTCCCGAGAGTTGACATGACAAGTCATGGCGGAAAATACCTTTGCTGGGAGTGTCACTATCCGCATATGCCGGGAGCTCGATAGATGAAAAAAGACAGCCCTGGGAAGGGCCCGGACAAGTCGAAAAGGGAGTTCTGCAAAACGATCCTTTTGGGAACCGTGTCGCTGGTGGTGCCCGGCTCGATACTTGCGGCCACTGAAAAGAAGGGCCTGAGCGACTGGTATGGCACCAAATATAAACCCGCTGAACACCTCTACGCGATGGGCATAAAGGTTGACCGCTGTATCGGCTGCGGTCGCTGTGTGGAAGGGTGTAAGAAAGAAAACAACGTGCCCGATTATCCGTTCTTCTTCCGGACCTGGGTAGAGCGCTATATCGAAACCGAAGATGGCCAGATCATCGTGGACAGCCCCAACGGCGGGAAGGATGGTTTCAAGGCTCCTTCCTCCGACAAAAAGATTTTCAAGACCTTCTTTGTTCCGAAAATCTGCAACCAGTGTGAAAAGCCTCCGTGCGTTCAGGTGTGTCCGGTCGGGGCGACCTACAGAACGGAGGATGGAGTTGTTCTCGTTGATCCGCAGTACTGTATAGGCTGTCGTTACTGTATCCAGGCCTGTCCTTACGGCATGCGCTTTATCCACCCGAAAACGAAGACTGCTGAAAAGTGTACCTTCTGTTACCATCGGATCGTAAAAGGGTTGGTGCCCGCGTGTGTTGAGGTCTGCCCGACGCAGGCAAGGGTTTTTGGTGATCTTAAAAGCAAGGCAAGCCCGATTATCCAGTTCATGCGCTTCAACAAGACCTTTGTTTTGAAGCCGGGTCTCAACACGGAACCCAAAGTCTATTACGCCGATATCGACAGGGAGGTTCGTTAACCTTGAGTGACGAGATAGCCCGTCTGTACGAGACGCTGAAGCTTGTGGTCGGCTTCATCTATCCCAACGAGATTGAACTCCACTGGAATCTTCTCATCGTCATCTACCCATACATCACGGGACTTGTGGCCGGGGCCTTTATCCTCGCTTCGCTGGTGAAGGTGTTCAAGGTCAAGGAAGTACAGGCCACGTACCGGCTTGCCCTTCTCACGGCCCTTTCGTTCTTGCTTGTAGCTCCTCTGCCTCTCGTGGCCCACCTTGGCCACCCGGAAAGAGGATTCGAGATGTTCCTGACTCCAAACCCGTCGTCTGCCATGGCCATGTTCGGTTTCGTATACGTATGGTACCTCATGGCAGTGCTTCTCCTGGAGATATGGTTTGACTACAGGAAAGATTTTATGGTCTTGGCCGAGCAGGAGAAGGGCTATAAGAGGGTGGTCTACAAGATACTGTCACTATTTACCAAAGATCGTTCTCCGGAGGCATTCGCCTTTGACAAGAAGGCAGTCTATGCAATAACGGTTGTCGGCATTCCTTCCGCGTTCCTGCTTCACGGTTACGTTGGCTTTATCTTTGGCTCGGTCAAAGCCAATCCCTGGTGGTCGAGCGTGCTCATGCCGATTGTCTTTCTTTTCTCTGCAATAGTGTCGGGCATTGCTCTGGTCCTCTTGATTTACATGGTCGCTGTCCTTGTCAGGGGAGAAGAGCCTGACATGGCCTGCATCGACAAGCTTGCCAGTTTCCTTTTTTACATGATGATTGTCGACTTCTCTCTAGAGTTCCTTGACTTCGTGCACCGTATCTATCAGTCAGAAGAATCGATTCAGATACTAGGGCAGATTGATATCCGAGAGACTTTTCGTCAGCCTGATTGTCATCCAGCTCATTCTCGGTATGATCATTCCGCTCGTAGCGATAGCGCTCATCAAGATGTTCAAGTGGCCTGCCGAGATCAGGAGGCTCAGTTACTTTATCGTTGCTCTCCTTGTCCAGTTTGGTATCTTCAGCACCAGGTGGAATGTTGTCATCGGCGGCCAGCTTTTCTCAAAGAGCTTCAGAGGGTTGACTGCCTACAAGATGGCGGTGGGTGGTGTGGAAGGCCTGCTCGTTTCGCTGGGCTTTCTCGTGCTGCCCTTTATCATTCTCTACATCCTCATTCGATGGCTCCCCCTGCGGGAAAAGGAGCAGGGTCCCTTCCGTCCAGGGTTGATGGCGCCGCTCCTTGCAGCGAGAGCCCGTTGACAGCGGGCCGCGTCAGCCTCACATTATAACAAGCTCAGACCAAACAGAAAGCAAAAGGAGGGGTAGCTATGAGTGAAAAGATGCAGAAGAAGAGCCTTTCCCAGCCGGATGAAACACGTACATTCGATAAAGGCAAGCTGGAACTTGTCACCTTGGGTGGTATTACGTTTGGACGCGCCACTTTTCAGCCGGGCTGGAAATGGTCAACGTCCGTAAAGCCGATCGCGAAGACAAAGAGCTGCGAGGCTCCCCATTTACAGTATCACGTGTCGGGGCGTCTCCATGTCGTGATGGATGACGGCAGCGAAGCCGAATTCGGTCCGGGTGACGTCTCACTTCTCCCCCCGGGACATGACGGGTGGGTTGTCGGTAACGAGCCTGTCGTGTGTGATTGATGTCTCGGGCATGGTCAATTACGCCAAACCGTGAAAGTGGAACAGGCCGGTAGGACCGTTTTCTGCCGCTCTGGCCGGCTGCATCGTCCCGGCACGCCCGCTTCGTGGGTCGTCGCGCTCCGTCTCACTCGGCTTCCGGAATGCGCACTTCTCCACGATGGCAGGCTCTTCTGCAGCTCGCAAACCGGAAGTCGCTCCAACGTGCGCCGGCCTCGGAGTCACGGCGCCCGTGCCGCGCCAATCAGGCGCGACGTCCCGTAGCGACTTCCGCTAAGCCGGGTCCCCAAGCTGCACGCGAGGCTTCGCTTACGGAAACGGTTCCGTCCTGCTCAATAGGGTTTTTGCGTATTTAACGGATTTCGGAGGTCTTTAAGAGCACTAAATGAATTGAGGGACGGGAGGACCTTTTCGGAGCGAACATCGCTGCAGCATTGGGGACACAGCAGCGGAAGTCGAACGGTGACGCGCATCTGATTGCGCGGCACGATGCGCCGGACTCCGAGGCAGGGCACATTGGAATACTGCCGGTTTGCGAGCTGCAAAAGAACCTGTAGATACGCGAGAAGTTCGCACTCAGAAAGCATCGAGTAAGACGGAGCGTGCGCCCGCCGAAGGCGGGCGTGCTGGGTCAATGCTGCAGCGCTAGAGAGCGGAGAAAACGGTGCGAGCGGCCCGTTCAACCTTTTCTCGGCGTCTTATTTCTTGACACGCTTACGCACCTCCTCTACAATCGAGAAAAGAGGGGGTGCGGCATGATCCATTATGCATGGATAATAGCTTTCACGGGCACGTTGGTGACTATCCTTGCCCACGGGTTCGGCAGAATGTCTTACTCGGTCATACTGCCCTCCATGCGCGAGGGCCTGTCGCTCAGTTACACTCAGGTAGGGCTCATTGGGACCGGTAATTTCATCGGCTACCTCTGCCTGGCCATCGTGGGGGGCTTTCTTGCTGCCCGCTTCGGCGTCAGAAGGGTGGTTTTCATTTCCCTGGTTGTCATAGGCATCAGTCTTATCCTGACCGGGCTCACAAACTCCTTTCTATTTGCCTTTCTCATGAGGCTGATCACGGGCCTCGGAAACGGCAGTGCATACGTCCCCATTATGGCCTTGCCCGCTGCATGGTTCGTGGCTCGCAAGCGGGGGCTCGGCTACGGGGATTGTCTCCGGTGGCATCGGGGTCGGGCTTTTTCTTTCGGGAGTGATTCTGCCGGGAGTCATTGCTCATTTCGGCAGCGCCGGTTGGAGATATGCGTGGTATCTGATGGGTATCACGGTATTCGTCTTGTCCTTTGTCTGCTATCTATTTCTGAGGAATAATCCCGCAGAAAAAGGTCTCTCCCTGTATGGAGGGGAAGAAGACAGGGCGCACGGGACCGAAAGTGACGCTATTCTCTGCGTGGAAAGACGTAGTGAAAGAGCCGGAGATCTGGAAGCTGGGGTGTGTCTATTTCATGTACGGATTCTCTTATATCATCTATCTCACCTTTTTTGTGGCGTACCTGTGTAAGGAGTGCAGTATGAGTCCTGCAGAAGCGGGCACGATTTTTGCCGTGCTTGGGATCTTCAGTATCTTCTGCGGCGTCATCTGGGGAGGTATCTCGGACCTTCTTGGCCGGAGGTATGGCTCTCTCCTCGCATACCTCACCCTCGCACTCTCTTACGTGATATTTGCCTTCTGGCAGAATAGTGTTGGGTTCTATCTGTCCGGAGTCATATTCGGAATTACCGCCTGGTCCATCCCTACGATCATGGCAGCCGCCTCCGGGGATGCAGTGGGAGGAAGACTCGCGCCTGCGGGTCTCGGATTCATCACCCTATTCTTCGGAATCGGGCAGGCTCTTGGCCCTGCTCTGGGAGGCTGGATCAAAGATGCGACGGGCACGTTCACCTATGCCTTCTTGCTTTCTGCGGCGGTTTCCGTTGCGGGGGCTTTGGGTTCACTCGTCCTGCGAAAGCGGTTCGCGTAATACCAAGTTGCCTTCATCATATAGCTTCGTTGCCTGCGGGCACGACTCCGACGTACTGGTAGTACGCCTCCATCGCTATCCTCCTGGTCGCCTCGCTCTATTTTTGAATGCGACTTGGTATTGTTTGAAGGCCGATGCTCCTTGACATTACCCTTTCGAATGATAAGGTTAAAGGACAAATGTATCGACAGGGGGTGGTTATGGAGCGGATTGGGGTAGTTACCTTTGCCGGGAATCCGTTGACCTTGCTTGGCAGCCCAACCAAGGTTGGTGATAAGGCTCCCGTTTTTACTTTGGTCGATAAAGATTTGAAAGAAGTTTCGCTCTCTGACTTCGCGGGAAAAGTCAAGATCATCAGTGTGACCCCTTCGCTCGACACCCCTGTCTGTGATTTACAGGCACGCAGGTTCAACGAAGAGGCACAAACATTATCCGATGCTGTCGTTATTCTCAACATCAGCATGGACCTCCCCTTTGCCATCGCCAGATATTGCGCCGATGCCGGCCTTGACAGGGTGAAAGCGCTTTCCGACCACAGGGAGGCTTCCTTTGGCATGTCCTATGGCGTTCTCATCAAGGGGTTGAGGTTGCTCGCGCGTTCAATTTTCGTGGTCGACCCGGCAGATGTCATCCGGTATCAGGAGATTGTGCCTGAGGTGACCCACCATCCCGATTATGACAGGGCCCTCGTAGAGGCTGGAAAACTGATCGGCTAACGTTGCGCCGACCAGGAAAAGACGGAAGAGCGCTCCTGTGGTGAACAGGCGGCAATTCATACAGATAAGCGGCATAGGGTTGATCGCCACGTCCTGTGGCTTACGAACAACAGTAGAGCGTTACAAGAGAGAAGGGAGGAAGGACTATGTATACTGCGAAGGATTACGGAAAGCTCATCGGTATGGAAGGTTTCAGCGAAACGCTCTTGAAGAACCACTTTACGCTCTACCAGGGATATGTTACGAACAGCAACAAGGTTTTGGAGACGCTCGACGGGCTGGCGAAGGCAGACAAGCTGGGTACCCCGGAGGCAGCTGAACTGAGGCGCAGGCTGGGTTGGGAGTTCAATGGGATGCGGCTACACGAGTACTACTTCGAGAATCTCGGCGGAAAAGGCGGCATCAACAAGGATGGAAAGCTGGGCAAGAAAATAGCCCACGATTGCGGCAGCTACGAGGCCTTTGAAAAAGAGTTCAGGGCCGTGGCCAGCATGAGAGGCATCGGATGGGCAGTGCTCTACCAGGATCTGACCAATGGGGAGCTGATCAATTTCTGGATCAATGAGCATGACGTAGGCCATCCGGCAGGATGCAATCCCCTCTTGATCTGCGACGTCTTTGAGCATGCTTTCATGATCGATTACGGGCTGAAAAGAGCTGATTACATAGAAGCATTCTTCAAGAACATCAATTGGGCAGCGGTGGAAGGACGACTGAAATAAGCAGTCTGGCAGGTTACGGGTTACGGGTTCCGAGTTCGAAGAGAAATGGCCGTGGCATACGCCGACGATGGAGAAATCGCATGCGATGAGACTTAGGCGCGTGCTGCTGCTGCTCTCTTTGTTGCTGGCAGCTGGCGGGTCCAGTCTGAAGAACCCAAAGCCACCACAGGCGAGGCTCAGCCGGAGCGACTAAGAGCTATTACGACGCAGGAAGCGTTGGAGCTTGTTCAACGCAACAAAGGGAATCCAAATGTTGTGATCCTTGACGTGCGCACGCCTGAAGAGTTCAAGAGCGGCTACATCGAGGGGGCGATCAACATCGACTACTACGGCCCGGGTTTCCCGGTAGAGATCGGCAAGTTGGATCGGACAAAGACGTACCTCGTTTATTGCAGGACGGGTAATAGGACGGAAGGCACTTTTGCACTCATGAAAGAGCTGCAGTTCAAGGAGGTTTATCCTGTCGAGGGCGGTATCACTGCCTGGCGCGCGGCAGGTTTTCCCGTGACCGGGCAAAAGCGACCGTAGCTTCGATTGGTTAAGGCTGGAATGACTCTGTCTATGAGTTGTCCGGAGAATCGAGAGCGACCAGGGGCCGCCGCCGGCGGCCCCTAAAGGAAAGGCTGCCATTATGGTTTTCAGACACCCGCTTTACATACTGTTAGTGGATGACGAAGAGGATATAGTCAGCAGGACCGCCTCTATGCTCGAATGCCTCGGGCATACCGTAAAAGGTGAAACGCAGAGCCTGAACGCGCTGAGGCGATTTTCGGAAGATCCTGACCGGTTTGACCTTGCCATTCTTGACTACATGATGCCTGATTTGACAGGACTGGAACTTGCCCAGCGGTTCAGCCGTATACGTCCCGGGTTCCCGGTGCTCCTCTATGCAGGGTACAGGGACAGACCTTCGACCCAAAAGATAGAGGCTGCCGGCATCGGGCGGTTCATCGTTAAACCGAAGACATCGGAGGAACTGGGAGGAATGCTGCGGAAGGTCCTGAGCGGATGAAAAAAGAGCGCGTCTCAACTCGTAACGCATAACTCGTAACCCGTAACGGCTTACCTCGGTTGCCCATCCACCTTACGCCTACCTGCTTCGTCGCGTTGACATTTCAGCGTGAATGCGGTTATAAACTGAATTGGTGCTTCACCAGCTCCCCTGAAAGGTGTCTGACTACTTGGAATACGAAGCCGTACCCATTATTACGATGAGAGGAAGGAGAGGAGGGCGTAGTCGAGTCCGTCTCCGGAGGCGAGCGTCTGACTTCCAGGCTTGCCAGCATGGGCCTCCTTCCCGGAATAAAGGTTAAGGTTCTTCGTAACAAAGGTGGTTCCGTCATTCTCCTTGCCTCGGAGACCAGGATGGCGCTTGGGACGGGGCGAGGCATCAAATATAGCTGTCAAGAGGACGGAGGCGGCACCCGGAGTCAGAAAGCTTCTCGTGGGGCTCGCGGGACAGCCCAACGTGGGCAAGTCCACGGTGTTCAACATCCTGACGGGTTTGTCGCAGCACGTGGGGAACTGGCCGGGGAAGACGGTGGAGAAGAAAGAAGGCGTGCATCTGGCCGGCGATGTGGAGATGCACATCGTGGACCTGCCGGGCACGTACAGCCTGACCGCCTTTTCTGAGGAGGAACGGGTAGCGCGGGAGTTCGTGATCCATGAACAGCCTGACGTGATTGTCCTGGTTGTCAATGGCGCAGCGCTTGAGCGGAGTCTCTATGTGCTGGCTGAACTCCTGCTTCTTGATCCCCCGGTCGTCCTGGCCGTGAATATGATGGACGTCGCTGAGAACCAGGGTGTGCACATAGATGTCGAGGCGCTTGAGCGAGCCCTCGGCATACCGGTAATCCCTCTTGTGGCCACAAAAAACAAGGGTGTCAAGGAACTCAGGTCACTGGTCATAGCCTTGTCTGAGGGGCAAGCTGGAGTATCATCCGCACATGCCGGCCGTGTCAGCCGACCACGCGGTCATTTATTCAAGCCTGATGGATCTGGTCAAGGGAAACGTCCCGCCGTTGTACACAGCGCCCTGGGTGGCGACTAAGCTTATGGAGGGTGATCCTGAAGTGGGCGACATGCTCAAGGAGATGGTTCCTGAAGCCCTGTGGAACGAGATCCAGGGCCTGCTGATCAAGCATGAGGATGCCCTGCGGGCGGTGGTCGGCGGGCGGTACGACTGGATCGAAGACGTGACGCGGGCGGCCATTTCGCGGTTCAAGAGGGGACAGGTGCTGATGACCGACCGCATCGATCACGTCCTCACGCGGCCCCTGTTCGGTATCCCCATTCTTCTCGCGATCCTTGCTCTTGTATTCCTGCTTACCTACAAAATTGGCTTCCCCGTGCAGGATCAGCTGGAGAGGCTGATGACCTTCATTGCCGCACTTATCGAACCCGCCCTGTCCGGGGCCCCGGATGGGTAAAAGGTGTGCTGATCAATGGAGTAATCGGGGGCGCCGGCTCGGTTCTCACCTTCCTTCCTATCCTCCTCATATTTTTTGCCTGCCTGTCGTTTCTCGAAGACGTGGGCTACATGGCCAGGGCCGCCTTTGTCATGGACCGGTTCATGCACATCGTGGGGCTTCACGGAAAGAGCTTTCTGCCCATGTGCCTGGGGTTCGGGTGCAATGTGCCGTCCATCATGGGAGCAAGGATCGTTGAGTCCCGTAAGGCCCGGCTGCTGACGATCTTTCTTACGCCTTTTGTGCCCTGCACTGCGAGGTTGGGTGTTTTGACTTTTGTTTCAGGAGCCATATTCGGCAAACAGGCATCTCTTGTGGCGTGGCTCGTTGTTTCGGTCAATATAGTGGTGCTCGGCTTGTCGGGCATGGTGATCAGCAGGCTCTTTCTCAAAGGGGGAACCGACCCCTTTCATCATGGAGCTTCCCCTCTACCATAAGCCGGACGGGCGCACCATCGGTATTGTCATCTGGAGCAGAATGGTGGCCTTCGTGAAAAAGGCGGGGACCGTGATTCTTCTGGTATCTGTGGTTATCTGGGTCCTGTCAAACATGCCCGGGGGAACGATAGAAACGAGCATACTCGGCTATATTGGCAAGGCGATCGAGCCGGTGGGAAGGCCTATTGGACTCACATGGCAGGAGATGGTCGCCCTTGTCTCCAGCCTGCTGGCGAAGGAAAATTCCATAGCAACGCTCGGTGTATTGTACGGAGTGGGCCGGGAAGGCTTGCAGGTGGTGCTGCCGAGGGTCATGGGCCAGGCATCGGCTCTTGCGTTCGTCGTTGTTCTCATGCTTTTTATTCCCTGCGCTGCCACAGTGACCGTGATGAAGCAGGAAATGGGGAGCTGGAAGTGGTTCCTGGGCTCCATGGTGTTTATGCTGCTCATATCCTTTCTGGTCGGCCTTATCGCCTTCCGCATTGCCCTTCTCGCGGGATACGTACAGTGGAAGAACAGGAAAGGGATGAGGCAGGTAGAGGTAGAGACTAAGGTTAAGAAGAGGCAAAGACAGGTCCAGCTTTCTCTCAAGTTCTTGTACTTCCTCAACCTTTGTCTCTGTCTTTACCATGTGTTCTTCGGTGGCATCTTCTTTGCAGTTAATTATTTCGAGAAGTTTCCGACAACTAGTGATAACCGCATTGGCGGGATTCGTTTACCCTCGGAGTCCCTCTGAGAATAGAGGCTACGCCTACTGATGGCAGGTAAGACACGGATACTGATTGTTGAGGACGAAGGGGTTATCGCATTAGAACTCCGGGATAGGCTTATCGACATGGGCTATGAGATTGTTGGTCCGGTGCCCAGCGGACAGGAGGCCATCGACCATGCCCGGGAGCTCCTGCCTGACGTCGTGCTGATGGATATTATACTCGCAGGCCAGATGGACGGTATAGAGGCTAGCGAGATCATCAAGAACAGCCTTGACATCCCCGTTATTTTCCTGACAGCTCACGCAGACGAGCGTACCTTGCAGCGGGCAAAAGCGACGCAACCCTTCGGGTATATCCTCAAGCCGTTCAATGAAAGGGAGCTGCAAGTCTCTATTGAAATGGCCTTATACAAGCACCAGAAAGAAAAGATGGCCCGGGAGCGGGAAGAGTGGCTCAGCGCAACGTTGACAAGCATAGGGGACGCGGTTATCACCGTCGATGGCCGTTATCGCGTCACGTTTATGAACGCTGCAGCGCAGGCGCTTACGGGCTGGAACTCGAGAGATGTCATAGGGAGGAAGGCAGGCGACATATGTAACATTATTCAGGAAGACGGGCTGATAGACGGCTGCTTTGTCCCGGCCGGGGCCGTGCGGGAGGACGTCCTGTTCAACAAGCACGGCAGGGAGATACCGGTGGACTACAATGCTGCCCCGATCAAGAACTACAAAGGGGATACGACCGGCATGGTCTTTGTCCTGCGGGACATTACCGAACGTAAGGAGGCCGAAGAACGGATCAAATACCTGAGTTTTCACGACAGGCTGACGGATCTTTATAGCCGCGATTACTTTGAAGAGGAACTTCGGCGGTTCGACACGCCAAGAGAACTGCCGCTCAGTCTTGTTATGGGGGATGTTAACGGTCTGAAGCTCGTCAATGACGTGTTCGGCCATCAGGAAGGTGATACATTGCTCCGGAAGATTGCGGACGCCCTCAAAGGATCGTGCCGAAAGGAGGACATGGTTGCGCGCTGGGGAGGAGACGAGTTTGTGGTCCTTCTGCCCAAGACAACGGAAACTCTCGCCCTTGAGTTTGCCAAGCGCGTGAGGACCCTTTGCAGCGAGACTGATGGGACCCCAATACAGCCTTCGATTGCTTTGGGCATTGTAACAAAAGAGAAGGCGGACCAGGACCTGCACGAATTGCTGAAAACAGCGGAAGACCGGATGTACAGGAACAAGCTGATGGAGCGCAAGAGCACGCGCAGCGCTATCATTTACTCTTTGCAAAGAACGGTTCAGGAGAAAAGCCTGGAAATGGGCGAGCATGCCGTGCGCCTGAAGAGCATGGCATTGGATGTCGGGCGCGCGGTGGGGCTGCCGGACGATAAGCTTGACGAGCTTTCTCTCCTTGCCATGCTTCACGACATAGGGAAGCTGGCGATATCGGACCAGATATTGGGTAAGCCGGGTAGATTATTGCCTGAAGAGTGGGAAGCCATGCAAAGCCACCTGGAGATCGGGTATCGCATCGTGGAATCGACACCCGAGTTGGCCCATATCGGAGAGGCATTACTCGCCCATCATGAGTGGTGGGATGGGACGGGTTACCCGAAAAGGCTGAATGGGGAGCAGATACCCCTTATCTCGCGTATTCTAGCCATCGTTGATGCCTACGACGTCATGACCCACGACAGGCCTTACCGAACAGCGGTGAGCAGAGACGAGGCGCTCGATGAGCTGCGTCAATGCGCAGGCACCCAGTTCGATCCGCAGCTTGTAGACCTGTTTGTCCGGGTAGTCTCTGAAAAACAGGAAGAGATAAAGCAGGCTAAGGTAAGTACTAAAGCGAAGGTATAGAGAGAATTAAAAACTTCTCTTTTATCTCGACCATGTTCTTGTCTTTTCCTCAACCTTTGTTTCTGCTTCTTCCTGTATCTCCCCTTAACCTTAACCTGTTTTTTTAGAACATGTACCGGCGCATGTTGACGTTCAGGACGAGGCCCGCGCCGATCAGGCTCGAAATGAGGGACGAGCCTCCGTAGCTGATGAAGGGCAGGGGGATCCCGACCACAGGGGCGAGATTTATGGCCATAAGGATGTTGATGGTGAACTGGATGAAGACAATAGACGTAATGCCAAAGGCAATAGTGGCCCCGACCTCATCCGACGCACTCTGAGATATCTTGAGGCACCGGAGAATAAAAGAGACGAACAGCAGGAAAAGCACGATTGATCCGATAAAACCCCACTCCTCCCCGAACACGGTGAATATGAAGTCCGTGTGATGCTCAGGTATGAAGTGGAGTTTGTGCTGGGTGCCGTTGAGGTAGCCTTTCCCTAGAAACCCTCCTGAACCGACGGCAATCTTTGCCTGTATGGAATGGTAGCCAAATCCCGACGGATCGAGGTCAGGATTAAGCAGGCTCAGGATGCGCATCTTCTGGTAGGGTTTCATCAGATATTTCCAGAAAATCGGGGCAGCCGCGGCAGTCACGGCGAAAAGAAAAACGTACGTCGACTTTTTTAGACCGACGAACCAGAGGACACAGAAGCAGGAGAGCAGTATGACGACCGCTGTCCCAAGGTCAGGCTGCTTGAGTATGAGCGCGCAGGGGACGAGTATAAGGGCCAGGGGAAGCAGGATATCCCTTAATCCGAGGGGTTCCTCTTCGTTCTTCCGCTGGTGAAGCATGGTTGAGAGCAGCAGTATCATTACCGGCTTCATCAGCTCAGAGGGTTGGAAGGCTACGCCGGCTATATTGAGCCATCTCTTGGCGCCGCCCGCTATGGTCCCGAGAATGAGCACCACAATGATGAGGAATAGGGTGATCCCAAAGAAGTACTTTGCGTAGCTTGCTATCACCCTGTAATCGTACGAGACGATCACCGCGACGCCAACCACTCCGATGCCGAGGGCAAAAATCTGTTTCATGAGAAGACTGTAAGGCCCACTGTCCATCGAGCGCGTGGCGCTGATGAGATTGAACAAGCCCACGGCGATGAGGGCGAGCCCGTTACAGATGAGATACCAGTCCAGATGGTAGAGTCGTCTCTTATCGATATACATTCAATTGGGCCGATTTAATCTCTTTCTGCTCTTTGAAGTAGCTCTCCGTCACGATCTTTGCGATAGGAGCGGACATGGAGGCTCCGTGCCCTCCAAACTCGATGAGAATGGCCATTGAAAGCACTGGAGCGTCGCTCGGCGCAAAAGCCACGAACCAGGCATGATCACCTTTGCCGCTCCCAAGGGAAGCTGATTGGGCCGTACCCGTTTTGCCGCTTATGCTCACATTCGCCAGAGCGGGAGGCATATGCCGTGCCCCTTGGTTCGTTCACCACGCCCTTCATGCCATCTTTAACGACTGCCATCGCCTGTTTACTCACCTTTGCATTGGTCAGCATAGCCGGTTCAAAAACTTTGAGCACCTTTCCCTGGGGGGATACGATTTTGTTTACAATCTGCGGTTTGAAGGTTACGCCCTCATTGGCGATGAACGACGAGAGCTGCTGGAGCTGCATCGGAGTCAGCCACACGGCCCCCTGGCCTATGGAAACCGAAACCGTCTCGCCCTCATACCATTTCTCGCCGTAAGTCTTCTGTTTCCACGCAGTTGACGGGACCACCCCGGCCTTCTCCCCCGGCAGGTCTATCCCGGTGACCTTTGTGAGGCCGATGGTTTCAGCCATCTCATGTATGTTGTCCACACCGAGCTTTAAACCCAGATTATAAAAAAAGACGTCGCACGATTCGACTATGCCCCTGTGGACTGCGACCGATCCATGTCCCTCTTTCCGCCAGCACTTGAAAACCCTGTTCCCGTAAAAAAATCCACCACGGCAGGAGAACGAACTGTTCTCATTGATGATGCCTTTTTCCAGGCCTTTCAGGGCGAGTACCGGCTTGAAGGTAGAGCCCGGCGGGAACCTGCCCTGCGTCACCCTGTTCTGCAGCGGGTGTGTCTTGTCCGTGGCCACCTTGGCCCAGTACTCCTTTGTAGCGCCTGAGGAGAGCTGATTCGGGTCAAACGCGGGACGGCTCAGAAGGACGAGTACACCGCCATTTCGCGGATCTGTCACAATGCATCCGCCCTTCTTGCCTTCGAACGCCTTTTCGACCGCCATTTGCAGGTTCATATCAATATTCAGGTGAAGACTGTTCCCGGCGATAGGCTCTACCGTGTCGAGCACGCGCACCTCTCGCCCTGTCGCATCTACCTCGACGCGCTGTTCCCCGTCGATACCTCTCAAGTATTGTTCGTAGGCTTTCTCCAGGCCGAACTTGCCGATATAGTCCCCCGGAGCATACTGCTTGTTCTCCTTGGCCTTCAGTTCCTCGCTGCTTATTTCTGAGACATAGCCAAGTACATGGGCCAGCATGATCCCGTATGGGTAGTTTCTTTTCGGTTCGATCTGTATGATCACGCCCGGGAGATAAAACTTGTTTGCTTCCACCTTTGCCACCTGATCCTTATTCAGGTCCGACTCGATTTTGACAGGAAAAGAGGAAGGGTAATCTCTGGCCTCTTTGAGCCTGGCGATGATATCCTCTCTGTCCAGATTGAGGAGCTTTGCCAATCCATCCACGGTCTGGTTGAAATCGCGGATGTCTTCCCTTATGAGGTAGAGGTTGAACGATGGCCGTGTGTCCGCAACCACCATACCCTTGCGGTCGTATACCATGCCTCTCGGAGCAAGAATTTTTTTAACCCTGACCCTGTTCTGCTCCGACAACTTCTTCATCTCATCGCCCTTGAGGATCTGCAAGTCAAACAGCCTCATGCAGAGGACTATGAGCATGAGCAGAATGATCCGCTTACACCACCTGTATTTGCCGTCGTTTACCGGTTCCATGCGTCACACCACCCCATACGGCCGCAGCTTCAGCCGTTCGAGCACAGGAAAGAAGAAGAGCGCCAGGATCCCCGTAAATACGGCGTCCGGAACGCAAAATTTGAGCACTGTCATAATAGCCACGGCTTCACCCTTCCCGAAGAATGCAAGGGCTATGAAGAGGACGGACTCGAGCAACACAAACGCGGAGGATATGGCAGCGAAAAGGTACTGGGACTCGATATAGAGCCTGCTCCTCAAGAAGATGCAGGAGAGAAAGAGAAAAATCTTGGTGAAGAGCAGGGCACCTTGGGGCCCGACAGAAAGCATTTCCTGAGCAAACCCGACAAGGAAAGCAGTGGCGAGCCCGTCTACCGGACTCAGAAAAAAAGTGGCGTAGATGATGCATGGCACGCCGACATCGGGCTTCGAGAATTCGATCGGAAGAAAAGAAAAAAGTGCTGACTGGAATATCATTAAGAACACCGCAAAAGCTAGTGTCGAAGCCCTCTTTATCATTTCCGCACCACCAGGACCTCGTCCAGTTTTCTGAAGTTATTGAAGGGCATGACCTCGACCTCGGCAAAAAGACCCACGACATTCTTGTTCATGCTGATGGCAACGCCTACCGGCAACCCTCTCGGGTATACACCATCCTTCCCTGAGGTGATCAGCCTGTCGCCAGCCTCCAGGTCATCGTTCTTGAGCACATACTTCATCTTGAGCGTGGTCCTGCCGGTGCCTACGAGAATGCCTCGCGCCTGCTTTCCCGAGACGTAAACGTCTATTGCCGAATTGGTGTCAGTGAGTATCATCACCTTCGTGTGCCACCGGTTGACTTCCACGGCCTGCCCGACGACTCCTTCAGGTGTAATCACGGGCATCTTCTCGGTGATGCCGTTTCCTCGCCCTTTGTCGATGATGATACACTTAAACCAATTAGTGACATCTTCCCCGATGACGCGAGCCGCCGTTAGTGTGCCCGGACGTTCGTCCATGAAGCGCAGCAGGCGACGGAGTCGCTCGTTCTCTTTTTCCAGCTCCGAAAGCTTTTGATTTTGAAGGCGTAAAGCTTCCAGTTTTTTCTGAAGCTCGACATTTTTTCTTTTGACATCGACGAGGTTAACATAATCGTCAAAGATACCGTGCGTGAAGCGGAATGGCGTACTTATCGCTTTAAGCGTAGGCCCGACCACGTTGGCAACATAAAGCTTCCCCTTGGAGTATGTTTTGGCGACAGGACTAATGTCAGTGAAAAGCAGAAATGATACAGCGAGGATCACAACCGCTGTAATGACGACAAGAGTACCCTTCAATGCTTCCCTTTAAAACTTTGCCGCTATTTCTTTGAGGAGAGTCACTTCGTCAAGAACCCGTCCTGCTCCTTCTACCACGGCAGTGGTAGGATTTTCAGCAACGATCACGGGCAGTCTTGTCACTTCCTTGATGAGCAGGTCGAGATTCTTGAGCAAAGCACCGCCGCCCGAGAGAACGATACCTTTGTCAACAATATCCGCAGCCAGCTCAGGAGGCGTCCGCTCCAGGGCGATGCGTACTGAATCAACAATTGCGTTTATCGGTTCAGCGATGGCCTCACGGATATCCTTGGAAGAGACTTCCAGGGTTTTCGGTATACCACCCACCAAGTCGCGCCCTTTTATTTCCATGCTCATCTCATGCTCATTCGGAAATGGATAGGCGGAGCCGATCGCTATCTTGATCATCTCTCCCGTGCGCTCTCCAATCAGCAGGTTGTACTTCCGCTTAATGTACTGGATGATCGCTTCGTCGATTTTATCACCGGCTATGCGCACCGAATTGCAGTAGACAATGCCGGCGAGGCTGATGACAGCCACTTCTGTCGTTCCGCCGCCTATGTCAACGATCATGTTGCCGCTCGGCTCCGTGATAGGGAGCCCGACGCCTATTGCCGCTGCCATTGGTTCTTCTATCAGATAGACTTCACGCGCGCCCGCAGATTCTGCCGATTCCTTGACCGCCCGTTTTTCCACGGGAGTGATACCGGAAGGAATGGAGATTACGATCCTCGGCCGGGCATACGATTTCTTGTTGTGTATCTTCTGGATAAAGTATTTGAGCATCGCCTCGGTGATTTCGAAAGTCTGCTATGACGCCATCCTTGAGCGGCCGTATGGCTACGATGCTTCCGGGCGTTTTACCGAGCATCTTTTTTGCTTCTTCGCCAACGGCGATAACCCGTTTGACGCCTCGCGGGTCCCGATGGACAGCCACCACTGATGGTTCGTTGGTGACGATCCCCTTACCTTTCAGGTAGACGAGCGTGTTTGCAGTACCCAGATCTATTGCCAGGTCCTTTGAAAGCCATCCGAAAAGAGAATTGAACATTCGTTACCCCTTACGCAACCCCTTGAATGATGAAGACTATTGAAAAATCAGCCCTAATATACTATGGTATGGAGTCAAAATCAATAGAACCGGAGCGCAAATGTTAAGATTCATGAGGAAGCACGCGACTGGCTACCTGATCAAGGGGATGTTCCTCCTGATCATTATCGTGTTCATCTTCTGGGGTGTTGGTTCATTCACGGGAAGGGAGAAGACCCTTGCCGAAGTGGGACCTTACAAGGTCTCAGCACTGGAATATCAGCAGAACTACCAGAAGCTTCTCAACTTTTACAAGATGATCTACAGAGAACAACTCGATGAAAAGATGATGGCCCAGCTCAAGCTGAAAGAGGGCGCCATGAATCAGCTCGTCGACAAGTATCTCATTCTTTTGAAAGCCGACGAGATGGGCGTGCGGGTGTCCGACAGAGAGCTTACAGACCATATTGCCAGCATGGATGCCTTCAAACGGGATGGCAGATTCAACAAGGACCTGTACATGGAGGTCCTTAAGAGGAGCGGTGTTGATCCCAAGGCTTTCGAGGAGAATGAGAAGCAGTCACTCCTTGTGTCAAAGATGCTGGCCATTCTCCAGGACAATGGGGTCATTTTTAACGAGCGCGATGTGCGCGACAGCTATATGAAAGAACGGGGGCAGGTGAAACTCGGGTACGCGGTCTTTGATCCGGCTGCCTACAGGGATCAGGTGCGTGTGCAGGAGAAAGAGATTGAAGAGGCCTATGAGAAGGAAAAGGCAATCCACAGGAGCGAGACGTTGTACCACCTCAAGTATATGGTCGTTGATGAGAAGGGTCCGGTAAAGGATGACCAGGCTTACATGGATCTTTTGAAGACAAAGGACCTGACGGCTTATGCGAAATCGAAAGGTCTGGAAGCCGTTGACCTGGGCAGCATGAAGGAGAGCGACATCTTGACGAGACTGTCCAGGCTGAGAGCCAATACGTGGCTGAAGGGGATGAACCAGGGTGATATTTCGCTCCCCGTCAGGGACAATGCAAAGTCCTACATATTTCAAGTGGTAGAGAAGGTAGACGGGAAACCACTCCCCAGAGAAGAAGCGTTGCAGGTTGTCAGGGCAAGAATAGTGAATGAGCGGGCAAAGATGCTGGCCAGAGCAAAGGCTGAAGAGGCCGTCAAAGATAAGTCAACGAAATATACGAAGGAAACAGGTATGATATCGCGGCAGAGCCCTGAAATACCGGGGTTTGGCCCGATACCGAAGGAGAACTCCGATCTTCTCCAGCTTTCTCCGGAGCGAAAGGTCTACGAGAAACCCGTGGAGTTTGGCGGCCGATACTACGTCTTCTCTCTGATAGAGGAAAAGCAGCCTGATCAGGCCCAGTGGGATAAAGAGAAGGATGCTTACAGGCAGACCTACGCAGCCAAGAAGAGGGCTGAATTCCTCGACGCCTTCAGGGAAGACATGAAAAAACAGGTTAAAGTCAAGATCGAGTGGGACACGTTCTAAAGCGCCGGCGCTGAGCGCGGCGCGTTTCAGGTTACACGCTACACGTTACACGAAAACAACGTTACAAGTTACACGTTACATGCTAAAGGAGCAAAACAACTTTGGTTTTCAGGTCTTCAACCTGTAACTTGTAACCTGTAACATCTTTTTTTCTAACAGCCTTTCTATGGTCATTCTCGGCATAGATACATCCTGCGATGATACGTCAATAGCTCTTCTCAGGGACGGGAGCGAGATCCTTTCAAATATCGTTTCCAGCCAGGTTGAATTACATGGCCTGTTCGGCGGAATCGTGCCTGAACTTGCGTCCCGAAAGCACGTGGAGTTGATTGGGCGCATCTTTGAGCGGGCGCTCAGCGACGCGCACGTCACGCTTGGGGACGTGGGGTGCGTTGCCGTGACAAATGGCCCGGGGCTGATCGGCTCATTGCTCGTTGGCCTCATGTTTGCCAAAGGTTTCTGCCTCTCAACGTCAACACCGATGGTGGCGGTGAATCACGTCGAGGCGCACGCTATGAGCATTTTTCTGGAACAGAAGCCCGAGTTCCCCTTCATCGCCCTGATTGTTTCCGGAGGTCACACGGCTCTTCTTCTCTTCGAGGAGCCGTGTCATTACCGTCTTATCGGGAGTACGCGAGACGATGCTGCCGGGGAAGCCTTTGATAAGATCGCGAAGTACCTTGGCCTCGGCTATCCCGGGGGCAGAGCCATAGAAGAAATCGCAGCAGCCGGTCGGCCGGATGCGATCCCTTTTCCGCGCCCCATGCTTGATGAAGTTCACTATGATTTTTCTTTCAGCGGGCTGAAGACGGCATTCATCAACTTTGTCAAAAAGCATGGTATTACCGAGAGCAGCCGTCCTGATCTCATCGCCTCATTCCAGGAAGCGATTTGCGACGTTCTCTGCCGCAAGACGATGAAGGCCGCGAAAGCCTATTCCGTCGATCGTGTGGTTGTAGGTGGAGGAGTGGCATCAAACGGGCGCCTGAGGGCACTTTTTTCGGAGTGGGCGGCCCGCGAAAAGCGCTCTGTACTCTTTCCCTCACGAGGCCTTTGCACTGACAATGCAGCCATGGTGGCCATCACGGGATCCTTCTACGCGGAAAGGAGTCTCTTTTCGCCTGAAACAGTGAAAGGTTTTTCACGCATGGCGCGGGGCTAGCGTGGCGCTCAAGAAAAGCCTGTCTCAGCACCTCCTGAAAGACAAGAACCTGCTCAACAAACTGGTGAAACTGGCAGGCATCGGCCCGGATGACGTCGTCGTAGAAATTGGCGCAGGTAGGGGCGACCTCACCCGCTGCATCATACCGCGAGCCCGTTTCGTACATGCCATTGAGCTGGACAAACAGTTCAGGGGGTCTCTCGAACCTCTGGAACATCTCTTTCCCAACGTCAGTGTGACCTTTGATAGTATCCTGAACGTACCCCTTCGCTCCTTCGTGAAGGAGGAAAGAATAAAAGTGATGGGAAACATACCGTATAACATTACGGGGGATATACTCTTCAAGCTGCTCTCTGAAATGAACGTGATCGAAAGCGCCCATCTGACCATGCAAAAAGAGGTGGGTGAACGGCTTGCAAGCAAACCCTGTTCCCGGAGCTATGGCGCGCTCTCCGTGATATTCCAGATGTATGCTTCGGTGAAATTGCTCCTCAAGCTGAAGCCTTCTCTCTTCATCCCTCCCCCTGAAGTGGAGAGTGTATTCATAGCCATTACGTTCAAGCAGCGACAGTATCGAGCCCGATCAGGGCCTGATCGATTTTATCAAAGCCTGCTTCCGGTATAAGAGAAAGTACTTGAGACATTCCTTAGAGCCTCTGCTCGGCAAGGATCGCGTGCAGGCCCTGTACGCTTTCATGGATTTTCACCCTTCGGTCCGGGCAGAAGAGCTTCGAGCCGGAAACTATTCGAGACGCATGTATAAAGCCGTGACGGGTCACGATGAATCACGTGACAATGCAGCGTGACAGTCAGGGAAACGAAAGCAGTGAGCGTGATGATGACAATAGACGACAGAACGTGAAAACCGGCGACGAGCTATGTCCTGCCAGTCGATTCAATAGATCGACGCGTCACGGCATACTGAGACAGAGCAGGTCAGAGAAACCAGAGCAACCTGGTCAGGCACGAGCTATGAATGAAGGCGACTGGTAGAGATGGAAACGATTAAGCGGGTGATGATGCGGAGGGATGCCATAGGCTTCTTCAAGGCCATACTGGAGTCGTACGAGGAGGTCGCGTTGCTCACCGTCCTTGACGGCAAGAAAGGCCGGGTGGAGATAATCTACCCATCGAGCGCTGAAGAGACCGTGCAGGCAATTATGGAAGACATGGCAAGGTATGGTATCGTGTTCCAGGAGGTAAACCATGCGGAATGAATCCGGGGTACTCAAGGCTATGCTCAGAGGAAGTGCGGTATACGCGGATATCTTTGCAGAGAAAAGGACGTACACGCACATCCAGGTGGAATCGGAGAAGATAGAGAAGCTTGAGAAGGGGCTGGAGCAGGGCGTGGGCCTGCGAGTGATCACCCCATGGAAGATGTTTCTTGCATCCACCACGTCTCAGGATGAAGAGCACCTCCTCGACCTTGCGCGTGATCTCGGGCGCGCTTCAGGGGAGAAGGCTGCGAGGCAGCTCAAAGAAGAGCCACCGGTCAAGGGAGAGTATCCCTTTTCTATCGTGATGGATCCAAAGGATGTGGAGACCGAGAAGAAAGTGGAGATGGTACGCAAGATAGAGGCCGCAGCAAGGAAGATGGAGAAGCGCGTCAAGCAGGTGCGGGTCATGTACCGCGACACGAGGCAGCACGTGAGGATCGTACCCAGTGAAGGCTCGCCCGTCACGGATGACAGGACTCAGCTGATCATGACCCTGCTGGTCATCGGCGAAGCGAATAACCAGGTGCAGACCGCGTACGATGCGATAGGAGGCTTCTATGGATTTGAGTTTTTCAGCGATGAGCGATTGGAGACGTTCGTAAAAGGAACGGTGAAAAGGCTCGCCGGTCTGCTCGATGCCATTGAGGCGCCCATGGGCACGAAGACCGTAGTTCTGGCCTCTGAAGCGGGCGGCACGATGATTCATGAAGCGATAGGGCATGGGCTGGAGGCTGACCTGGCGATGGAAGGTCTTTCCTGTTACAAGGGCATGCTGGGTGCTCAGATGGCCAGCCCGCTGATCAGCATTGTGGATGACAAGACGATTCCGCACATGCGCGGGACTTACGCTTACGATGATGAGGGGATTCCCTCGGAGAGGACCGTTCTCGTGGAGAATGGTATTTTGAAGAATTACCTGTTTGACCGATTTCATGCCCTCAAGTATGACATGAAGCCGACAGCCAACGGGAGGCGCGAGTCTTTCGGGTTCAAACCAATACCTAGAATGAGCAACACGATGATCCTGCCGGGCACTTCTGATCCTGACACAATCATTGCGTCGGTCGATCACGGCGTGCTCGTGAAGAAGATGGGAGGAGGGCAGGTCGATACGGTGCGGGGAGATTTCGTTTTCGAAATACAGGAAGGATATCTGATTGAGAAGGGAGAAACGGCCCGATGATCAAGAACGCCACTATGATGGGCAACGGCCCGAAGGTGCTGCGTGACATCGACATGATAGGGACTGACCTGGGTTTCGGTATCGGCACGTGTGGCAAGGACGGCCAGGGCGTGCCCGTGGCTGATGCTCAACCGACGCTGCGCATCCCGGAGATCATTGTCGGGGGGAAGCAAGAGTAAGAAGAGTGTTTAGTTATCAGCGGACTGTTCAGGGCACTGCCCTGCATGATGTTGCTGGACTTCCAGTACCCCAGTGCCGCTCCACCTGCAGAGGGGCTAGCCGCTTTCTGCAATCTTTTGCATGAAACTGCTGTCTGGGGCTTTTCCTGATGAAGGTCGTGCCGCACGCGCAGGTGGTTTCACCATAGGTACGCTCCTTCGTCCGTTCAACATTGACATGGAGGGGTTTTAAACAGTTTTCGCAGTAGCCCAGCTCATTCTCCGTAACCATATCGTCGCCGCACCGGGAACAGACCAGAGAACCGGATCTCTTAGGATAATCGACATAGAGCCTGTTACCGCATACCCAGCATTTGTATACCTCGATGTCGTTATGACTGTCATCGACCATATACCCGGAACCGCATTTGCCGCATACCATCTGACCACCCCTTTTTTTATTGTGCCGGTGTTCGTATACGCATGTTCTAATCTCTTAAGGAATAACCGCATAGGGTCTGGTTCACTACCGACCTCATTTTTTCCTCGCGCCTTTTCTTAGTTATCAGCTGGAAGCAACCCGGAGGTAATCGCCCAAAGGTTTAGTTCGTGTCAACACAACGGCTTAATGCTTTTGGCTGGATAAAGGAAGCGGCATCCGCAAGGGTGTGGTCACGGCAAGCTACCTCACTGCAGAGTTTCAGATCGGCTGAGAGCGGGTCCTCCCCGCGCTCTCAGTACTTTGAGCCCCTCAAACCAGAAGATACTCACTACTCCTGCAGCCAGGCAGATGAGGAGATCAAAAGGGTGTAAGGTAGAAAAGTGAAAGATATCCTTGAGGAACGGTACGTAGAGCGCAAGTCCCAGAAACAGGATTGCACCACCGATTACCCACCAGAGAGCAACGTTAGGTGAACGAAGGGTTGCCCAGATGGTGCGCGACCACGACCTGTTTGCCAGAATCAACCCCAAGTTGGCGACGATCAGTGTCGTAAAGGTGAGCGCGCGCGCGTCGGCTTCGCCGTTACCGCGCAAAAGTGCAATACCATACACGGCAACAAGGATAACCAGCACGCTAAAACCCTGCAAAAAGCTCAAACCTACCATGCGGCGATTGAATAGCCGTTCTCTCGGATTGCGGGGCGGGCGGTTCATCACGTCCGATTCGGCCGGCTCAGCCTCAAAGACAAAAGAGCAGGCGGGGTCTATGATAAGCTCCATGAAGACTATATGCACCGGCAGGAATACGAGCGGCCATTTGAACAAAACGGGGATGAGCGACATGCCCGCAATGGGCACATGAACGGCGAAAATATACGCCATCGCCTTCTTGAGGTTATCAAAGACGCGACGTCCCATTCTGACCGCTTTTACAATGGAGGTGAAATTGTCGTCCAGAAGCACCAGCGAAGATGATTCGCGGGCGACGTCTGTGCCACGACCACCCATGGCAATCCCGATGTGAGCCGATTTGAGAGCCGGTGCGTCATTTACCCCGTCGCCGGTCATGGCAACAATCTCTCCGCAGGCTTTTAAGGCTTCGACGAGCCGAAGTTTTTGCTGGGGTACTACCCGGGCAAATACGGTGACTGTTTTAATGCGGTCCTGCAATTCAGAATCGCTGAGCCTGTCTAATTCTGATCCTGTAATGATCCGGTCTTCAGCCGCAAGTCCGATCTGACCGGCAACATAGCGGGCGGTACCTGCGTAGTCTCCCGTGATCATTATCACCCTTACCCCGGCGCTATGACACTCCTTTATCGCCTCAGCGACGCCCTCCCGCACGGGATCAACCAATCCGACAAGGCCGAGAAAATCGAAAGCAAAATCGTGTTGTTCAGCCGGCAGCGACGCAAGCCGAAATCGGGCCTTAGCCACGCCCAACACTCGAAGGCCATTCTCAGCCATGGCCTCGATATTTTTCGATAGTGCCTCTGCTTCGCTCTCGGCCAGATGGCAGAGGTTGCAGATGGCTTCGGGCGCGCCCTTCGCGGCGATCACATATTCAGTGCCATCGGGCGACTTCCAGACGTGCGAGAGCGCCAGCAGGGCCGGCGAGAGCGGGTACTCCCGCACGAGCACCCAGTCATCATGCATATGCTCTGTGGAGGAAAGGGTTTTTCTACCCAGCGCTTTTATGGCCTTCTCCATAGGGTCGAACGGGTCTCTCTGGCTGGCAAGCACGCTGAATTCAACGAGCTCGTGAAGTGCTTCCGGCAGGGGTTCCGGGTCAGCCTCGCGAGCGTCGTAGTGCTCTCCAGCGCCGAATAATGATTTGACGCGCATCTGGTTAAGGGTGAGGGTGCCCGTCTTATCGACACAGAGCACCGTGGCTGCGCCCAGGTTTTCCACGGCGGGCATTCGGCGTGTAAGCACCTGGTTCCGCGAAATGCGCCATGCACCCATAGCGAGGAAGATGGTGAGCACAACCGGAAATTCTTCAGGTAACATGGCCATAGCCATGGTAATGCCGGCCAGCAAACCCTGGAGCCAGCTGTCCCGGGTCACACCATACACCAACACAACAAGTGCGCACAGAGCCAGACCCAGCACTGCAAGGTTCCGAACCAGACGTCTCGTCTCTTTCTGGAGAACTGTAGACTCGGTATCCTGCTCTTGCAGTGCTTTACCTATCTTCCCCAGCTCTGTTCTGCCTCCGGTCGCATATACGCGGGCAACCCCCTGGCCTTGTACCACGAGGGTTCCGGAGTAAACGTACGGCAGATCATCTCCGCCAGGCTGACTGGGCATAAATTGGTTTTCGCCGCAGAGGACCTTTCTAACCGGCACCGACTCGCCCGTAAGCAGCGACTCGTCGACGGTAAGATTAACGCACCAGATGAGTTGGGCATCGGCCGGGACACGGTCCCCTTCAGCAAGGAGGAGAACATCCCCGGTTACTGCCTCCCGGCCTGCTATGCGCTTCTGTTGACCATCCCGATAACATTGGCCCTGGGGCTCGAAAGATCCCGCAGTGCCTCGAGTGCCCGTTCTGTTTTCCGCTCCTGATAAACAGTGATACCCATCACCACAAAGACAAACCCGAGGAGCATCAATGCATCGCCCGGGCTGCCGAGGAAGAGATAGATCGACCCACATGCAACGAGCAGAAGAAACATCGGTTCGCGCATTACCTCAGCCACCATGGTGAGGACTGATCGCTTTTTTGATGACGGAATCTCGTTAAACCCTTCAGCACGCAGCTTCTCTTCTGCTTCAGCCTGTGTGAGTCCCGAAACGGTGCTTATGTCGAACTGTTCCATAGCGCTTCTTTCTGTCGTGTTGAACTATAATAACTGTGAGAAGCCAGAAATTACAAGCGGCAACGATGCAGAAGGCTTCCAGGGCTTTAATCTTTGTGCCGGACGTGGTTCGTGGAGGTAACGACATGTCCAAACAAATTGACCGCGACAGGAAAATTTGCTACGTTAAGACTATGGGAAGGCGCAAAGTTGTTTTCTGCCTGTCATTGTTTATTGTTTTCTCTTACATCGTCACGCCTTTGGTCGACAGCCTTGCCTGTACCGAGTGTCTGGGACCTCTCCAGTTGACGGTGAATAAGAGCAACATAGAACACAGCCAGCTGACACATGTGCATCTGTCCTGGTCCATTAACGCCGGGAATGCCGATATTTTAAACAATGGAGGAGCGCGGAGCTTTTGCGCTATTTGCGCACACGTTTCGGGACCTTCGCCGTTATACTGTCAAGCTATGTCGCTGAGCTCGGTCCTTATAGAACCAGAGCATAAAGCCACAGCGCCTGTGTCTCCCCGGTACTCGATCTACCATCCGCCCGAAATCGTTTGATCCCCGTCTATTCTTAGGACCAACACTCTAGAAGTAGCCTGCTCTCTGGGATTTCGTAAAACCCCCGCAGGCATCATCCTCAGCGTAACCGGAGGGCCGCATATGATACGCGTCCTTGCAAGCCTTATCTTCATTACCGCCGTCTTCACGAACACCGCCTTTTCGCTGACGCTCGACCAGGCCGTTCAGACCGCGATCAGCCATAACCCCGAGCTGAATATGCTGCGGCTGGAAGAGGACGTAGCGAAGGGGCAACGTGATAAGGCCAAGCTGCCGTTAATTGCCAACCCGCTCCTGGAGACGAGCGGCTCGAAGAAGGAGAGATTGCCTGAAGAGGGTACCGGAACTGTTACCAACTACGGGGTACGGTTGTCTCAGCAGTTCGAAATTGCCGGGCAAAGAGGAGTGCGCATAGACGTGGCGGAAAAGAACCTTGCAAGAGTGACCCAGGCTATACGGCACAGAGAAAGGTCTCTAGTCTATGAGGTCAAGACCGCTTTTGCCCGCGCCCTCTCTGGAAAAAAGAGAGTTTCTTTGGCCGGAGAAGTCTCCCGACTGCAGGAGGAGCTTCTCGGATTCACCAATACGAAGTTCGAGGCCGGCGAGGTGTCAGCCCTTGAGGTGAATCTTGCGGAAGTACAAAACAGCAGGGCCAAAAGGGAGCTCCTGTCGGCCGAGAGGGAGTACCGCGAGAGCATTCTCGCACTGGCAACCTTGATGGGCCTAACTTCGGGCACATCGATGACGCTGGATGGGGAACTGTCGCCCGAGCTCTCTTCGATGCCGGATAAGGAATCCTTGAGGAGCGGACTCCTGGAGAGGCCTGATATAAGGGCAGCCTCTGCCGAGGTTGAACGGGCAGCGGGAACGGTAGACCTGATCACGAGAGAAGCAATCCCGAATGTGACACTGGCAGGCTTCCACGACCGGGACGAGAATAGAAACGAAACAGGGATGGGACTCGCCATCTCGATACCTCTCTTTGATAGAAAGCAGGGGGAAAAAAGAGAGGCGCAGGCGAGGGCGAGTCAGGCGCGTATCAGAAAGGCCGGCCTTGAAAGGAGAGTGGAGGGCGAGTTTGAAACTGATTACTCCAACCTCGTCTCCTCCCAGGCGGAGGTCTCGATTTTCAAGAAGGAGATAGTCGCCAAGTCGCAGGAGAATCTGGAACTCCTCAATCTTGCATTCAGGGAAGGTAAGATCAGCTTTTTCGACATTCGCCTCGCTCAGAGGGAGACGATTGAGATGCAGTACGCCTACCTCGACGCTCTGCTCAAGGCCCAGCAGGCGATCTACGCAGTCGAAAGGACAACAGGAGGTAAGCTTCAATGAAGCGGAATAACATGTGGCGTGCGCTGAGCCATAGGTGCATTGTGCTGTTGGTCCTTTTGGTGGTGCTTGCCGGATTTTCGGGCGCATGCAGCAGGAGGGAGGCCCAAAAAGCGGACGAGCCGAAGATCAAAGCCGAGCAACAGAAGGAGGCACGTGAGAACCGCGAAAAGGAAGCGGGTGTCGTCGTGCTTACGCCGGAGGGCGTCAAAACGGCGGGCATCGAAGTACAAGAAGTCGTCGCAACGGCTCGTTCGGAGCTGGTTGGCGCCACAGCAGTCGTGGAACTTAACGGTGACCGCGTCTCGCGGGTCAATCCCCGGGTGACGGGACGCTGCATCAAGGTCAATACTTCGCTCGGGGATAGGGTGAGCTCCGGCCAGACGCTAGCACAGATCGATTCCGTGGAAGTGGACCAGGCGTGGTCCGACTACCTGAAGGCGAGAGCCAGGCTCGATCTCGCGACGCGGAGCGTCAAGCGTGAAGAGACCCTCTTTCAGAAGAAGGTTTCGCCCGAGAAGGATCTGTTTAAGGCGCGCCAGGAGTTCGGGGAGGCCGAGGCCGATATGCTGCTCGTCAGGGAAAAGTTCCGGCTGTTGGGTATCGACGTGGGCCAGGTCGAATCGAACACGAACGGAACGAAGCACAACCATCCACTCATCCCCGTCCAGGCCCCCCTGTCAGGAGTTGTTGTGGAAAAGAGTGTGACCCAGGGGGAGATGGTCGGCCCGGAGAGGACACTTTTCACCGTTGCTGATCTCTCGACCCTCTGGCTCATGATAGATATCTACGAGCGGGACATCGGCAGAGTCAAAACCGGCATGCAGATAAAACTGAGTGTTGCGACCTATCCTGGAAAGGAATTCAGCGGGCGCATCTCGTACATCGGCGATGTTATCGATGAGAAGTCCCGGACGGTGAAGGCGCGGGTGACTATCGACAACAGGGATGGCCTGCTGAAACCGGGAATGTTTGCAGCGACCTCGATAAACTTTCTCAAAGACCCAAAGGCAGAAAAAGTGATTGCTGTTCCCGAAGAAGCGGTCTTTCTTGACGGTTCGGAAAATACGTCTTTATTCGCGAAGGGGATGGCAGGTTCGTTGCGAGAGAGGTTTCGATCGGCTCTGCATCGGGCGGAAAGATCGAAGTCAAGGAGGGGCTCAAGGAGGGGGATGCACTGGTGATTAAAGGTGTTTTTGCGCTCAAGTCGGAATTGAAGAAGGAAACGCTCGGTGGCGAGGAGCATTAGATCGTTTTCAATAGAAGTTAGTTAACGAAAGTCCTGACCGAGCAGAGGGAGCAATGTTGGAAAGAATTATTGCATTAGTGCTTAGACAGAAAGGCGACGTTCATGTTCTTCTCGATGCTCCTCGTGGCGTTTGGAGTCTATTCGTATATCAAGCTCCCCATCGACGCTTTCCCGGATGTGACCAATATCCAGGTGGAAGTTGTAAGCCACGCGGACGGGCTTTCCGCACTGGAGATCGAGCGTTCGGTGACCTATCCCATTGAAATGTCCATGCGCGGTCTGCCGAAAGTGAAACAGATGCGCTCTGTCACCAAGTTCGGCCTTTCTTTGGTGACAATCGTCTTCGAAGACAATGTCGATATCTACTTTGCCCGACAGCTTGTTTTTCAGAGACTTGCCGAAGCGAAGGAGAAGGTACCCAAAGGCGTCGAAGTTGCCATGGGACCTATTGCAACCGCGATGGGAGAGATATATCAGTTCACGCTCGACGGCAAAATGCCCGACGATCCCCAGAAGAAAATCGGGTATTTGACGAATTTGAGAACGATTCAAGAATGGATTGTCAACCCGCTTGTTGAAAAGCGTTCCGGGAGTGAACGAAATAAATTCTTTCGGCGGGTATTTCAAACAGTATCAGGTAATCGTCTCTCCCGACAGGCTCTTGAAACATAGCATTTCGGTCGACCAGGTATACACCGCGATCGAAAAGAACAATCAGAATGCCGGCGGAAATATCATCGAAAAACACTCGGATCAATACATCGTTCGAGGGGTCGGACTGATAAAGAATACGGCCGACATTGAGAATATCGTTCTGAAATCCCACGCAGGCACGCCGACGTATGTGAAAGATGTCGCCGAAGTAAAGATCGGCGAAGCCGTGCGGCAGGGCGCCGCCATGATCAACGGAAAGGACGAGGCGGTCGGCGGAATCGTCATGATGCTTCGGGGAGAGAACAGCCGCGAAGTGGTCGAACGCGTCAAGAGAAAAGGTCAAAGAAATAAACGAGAACAATATTCTGCCGAAGGGAATCAAGATAGTCCCCTATTACGATCGCGTCCGATATCGTGAAGGCCAGCGTTGCCACGGTCAACAAAGCGCTGGTCGAAGGCGCCTTTCTCGTGCTGATCGTTCTTTATCTTCTGCTGAGAAGCTTCAGGGCTTCTTTTGTCGTGTTGATTGCCCTGCCGCTTTCCTTGCTGTCCACGTTCATTGTCATGAAGATAGTCGGATTAAGCGCCAATCTTGATGTCTCTTGGCGGATTGGCGATTTCGATCGGCATGATCATAGACGCAACCATCATTCAGGTGGAGAACGTGCAGAGGCATCTCAGCGAGGGCGAGGCCATGGAGATGAAAACGCTGACTACCGTGCTCAAGGCGGTCCTTGAAGTAAGAAAGCCGAGTATCCTCGGCGAGTTGATCATCGCGATCACCTTCATTCCCATTCTTGCCCTGGAAGGGATTGAAGGGAAGATGTTCGGACCACTTGCGGTGACGGTTGCCATTGCCCTTCTCTCATCCCTGGTTCTTTCGATCTTCGTCATTCCGGTCTTGTGTTCGGTGATTCTGAAACCGCAACCGGAAAAAGAAAGCGTCATCATGAGGGCGGTGACACGAAGCTGTATGTGCCGGTCCTCACGTACAGCATGAAGAAGAGAAAACTGGTTATAGCTCACAGCCGGTGTTTTTCTTGTCTTGTCCGTTGTCATTGTCCCACGGCTGGGAACGGAATTCATACCGATCATGGATGAAGGGGCTTTTGATATGGATGTAGCTCTTCTGCCCGGCGTTTCACTGGACAAGGCGATGGAGATAAACAAACTTGTAGGTCGAGAAGCTAAAAACATTCCCGGAACTTGCAGACGGTGGTCTCCCGAACGGGACAAACCGGGGTAGCCCTGGACACTCGGGGTGTTGATAAGACCGGCTACGTCGGGGTGTTGAAGCCGAGAAGAGAATGGAAAAGCGGTCTGAGCCGGGAAGAATTGACAGGCAGGATGAGGCAGGCCATAGAGACGATTCCGGGAATAGGATTCGGTTTCAGCCAGCCCATCCAGTGCAGAATTGATGAGCTTGTGGCCGGAACACGGGCCCAGCTTATTCTGAGACTCTTTGGCGATGACATGGAAGTGTTGAAGTCGGAAAGCCGATGAAATAGCGCAGGTGCTTTCCAAAATAGAAGGTGCAACCGATCTTGCTCACCGAAAAGGTGACGGGACAGCCCTATCTCACGATCGAAATAGACAGACCCAAAATCGCGCGCTACGGATTGAACATAAGCGATATTCAAAACATTGTTGAAATCGCGATTGCCGGAAAATCGGCATCCAAGTTCTACGAGGAGAATAGGAGCTTTGATATTACGGTCCGTCTGCCGGAGGAAAGCAGAAACTCGGTCGAAACGATAGGCAGCATTCTGGTGCCGACGGGGGCGGGGCCGAATATTCCTCTCAACCAACTGGCGAAGATCTCTCTCACGGAGGGACCGGCGCAGATAAGCAGGGAGGACGGCCTTCGAAGGATCGGCATCGAGTTGAACATAGAGGGAAGAGACATCGGAGGTTTTGTCGCTGAAGCAAAACGAAAGATAGCGGAAAACGTGAAACTGCCTTCAGGATACTATATCACTTGGGGCGGGCAGTTTGAAAACCAGCAGCGGGCCATGGCCAAGATGATGATAATCGGACCAATCGCGATCGGACTGATTCTGCTTCTCCTCTTTGCAACGTTCAGATCGATAAGACTGGCCCTACTGGTAATTTTCAATCTGCCCTTTGCCATGATCGGCGGCGTGTTCTCGCTATGGATTTCCGGGCTGTACCTGTCGGTCCCGGCTTCAGTCGGCTTTGTCGTGCTCTTCGGGGTCGCGGTGCTCAACGGGGTCGTTCTGGTATCCCGCATCTCACAATTGCGGGACGAGGAAGGGCTGGACCTGACGGATGCGATCGTCAAAGGCAGCGCTGAACAGGTTGCGGCCTGTGCTCATGACCGCGTCTATCGCCATATTCAGCCTGATACCCATGCTGTACGCCGGCGGGGCAGGTTCTGAAATCCAAAAACCACTCGCAACTGTCGTCGTAGGAGGATTGATAACCTCCACGCTTCTGACGCTGTTGCTCATCCCTTCCATGTACGGCTGGTTCGAGAAGAAGCGATCAGAGGAGGAAATGTAGCCTTGCACTGGGGGCTCACTTTCAAAGCAATATAGTCCGAAATGGAAGACGTGATGACTCGGAAGGAGGGGAACCATTGAAGCCAATTCTGTTTGTGGTTGGGTCTGTCCTTATCATGGCGTTCATCTCAGGTTGCGCGTCGGTGGCAACACGAGCGGATATACTTTGCGAAAGCCCGCTGGCTGGCGGTCCGGTGGTAGAGGTCCCGGCAGCAGAGGGCCCGACGCCGGGGAAGGTCGGTCTGGTCATCAAGGCCACGATCAAGACGCATCCCGAGGGATTCTACCTCCTCGAACCGAAGAGTCACATGCACGGAAAGACCGGACTTCCGTTTGTGGTGGTAATTGACGACAAGACGTTCGAATGGCATGATGACGGGCACAGCGAGATGCTTCCGTTTTTCGACGAGAAGGGCGATCCGATGCCTGAAGGCGGAGACGGGATAAGGTACACGATCGAGAAGAAGGTGCTGATCAACCAGGGCCGGCACCGGGTGACCTTGAAACTTTCCTCTGAAAAGAAGAGCATTACCGTTTCCGTGGAACTCGTCGGCGATCGAGCGCCCCACATTTTGGAATTCAAGCCGGTCTACAACGGGCCCGAGACGAGAAGGTTTGGCTTTCTCTATGGTGTCGTCGATATGCACGCTTTCCTTGATGGGGCGCAATTTCAAGAATGTAGAGATTGACGCCTGACTCATTCGCAAATCAGGCGGGACCGGTCAGGCACTGACAACGGACACGTCCAGTCTCCTTGTTAATGGTGACTCTCAGATGTGAAAGCTCTGTTCAGCCTTTGCAGGTGCACTGGGTGGTACCGATCATAGACACTCCAATAGGCAAACTTATGACGTGTGGCCGTTGCGAATTAATCCCTGCCTGCGCCTCCCGGGGGTTTGCTCTCTGTCCTGGCCCCTTGAAATTTCCCCGGCACGCACTATCCTAATTTATAGGCCGAAGGTTTTAGCTCTTTCGACTTAAGCCTTTTGGCCCGGACGGAGGACGGAAACCGGTCTCATTTCGGCTGCATGAGGGCGCGGACGTGCCTGCGAGGGTACTTCGTGGCTAGCCTGACCTGGCCAGCTCTCACAAAAGAGGCCAAAGAGGAGAAAAAGAACTCAGTTATATGAAAGGAGGTGGTTGGCGGGAGGTCCCACAGGTGGTTGAACGAGGCGGTCAGGAAACTCTGAACTGGTTATCCACCAACAGAAAAGGAGGAGTAGATCATGAAAATTACATTGGAAAAAAATCTTGTTTTTGGTGATCAACCCAAACCGATTCTCGCGAGAGACGTGGCAAAACTCGTCAAGCCAATACCCGCAAAAAAACCGTTAAAACACGTCCAGCTCGATATCAGCATGCTCCTGCCCACGGAAGGCAAGCCCAAAATAGAATGTCTTGTAGATGAAAAACAGAGGGCGGTTGTGAAAGTGGGCAACTTCAAGCTCGGACAGCACGTTGTACCACCTGCAATCGAGGCAAAAGGCGTACCAAGCCTCGGTGTCAAATGCGGGACCTTTGACAAGGCTCTGGTCAGCGAATTCTTCCTGCCGGACCATCTCGAACTTCAACCGGTAGCGGGACCACTCCCTGCTGAACTCCAGGCGCCCGCGTTTTTCAGGGCCTTTCCGGTTGAGGGGGAGAAGAAGCTGGGAAATCAGGCAACCACTATCTTCCCGCCGGATAACCGGATTGTCTTCAACAGTACGGCCTATCCATGGAGTGCCTGTGGCAGAGTCGATTCACCGCTCGGCCAGGGAAGTGGTGTGATGATAGGCCCGCGCCACCTGCTCACCGTGAGCCATGTGATCCAGTGGAACAGTAATGGCAGCGCAGGCTGGGTCCGCTTCAGGCCTGCCTACTTTGCGCCCAGCGCGCCCTTCGGAGATGCCTGGGCAATAACGACCTATTACAAGTACAAGGTATCAGGGCCTACCATTGACTGGATAGAGGGCATGTACGACTACGTTGTCTGTGTGCTCGACCGCTATATCGGCAACTGGACCGGCTGGATGGGATCGAAGGGCTACACCGATTCCTGGGACGGAGGGACTTACTGGTCACACGTAGGATACCCGGGGGACCTAACCGGTGGCAACAGACCCACCTTCCAGGGCAGTATCTCCCTTGACGGCGTATGGTGGGAGCCCGATTCCCACGAAGCAATGTCCCACAAAGCCGACGTGTGGCCCGGACAGTCCGGCGGCCCGTTCTTTGGCTGGTGGGGGGGCTGGCCCTACGCTGTCGGGGTGCAAAGCTCTCAGAACTCCAATGAGAACAACGCGAGCGGCGGCCAGGATATGGTGGACCTGGTCATACAGGCAAGAAACCAGTACCCGTAGTCCCAACGGGGAAGCTCGCTGTAAGAATTTACGCGGTACGGGGTTGCCGCGACCGCCGCGGTTCTTGGAGGACGCGTCAAGCGGCTTCGGCAACCCCCGGGACAAGCGCCACTTTTTGGACAGGGGCAACGGGGACACTCTTGCGCCTCCTTTACCGTGACCTGCGACCCATCCAGACATAGCCGCCAAAGCGCCTTGGGCACCCAGACTGCCGGTGCCTCAAGGCGTGTCGGTTCCGAACACTCTGGCTTCCAGACCTTTGCCGACTATGGGCCTTGCTGTTTGCTCACAGGCCGAACTGTCCCGTTTCGACGTATTCGTTCTTGAGCAAAGACCACCAATCAACCGCCAGCCGCGCGGTGACGTAGTCGTAAGGGAACCATCCGTAGCCGTGGTCACCCCAGCCCGTGCCCCAGGAGTTCCTGATGAGGAACGCTCCGGTGGTCTCCTTGCCTCCCGGACTGGTATTCTTAATCTTCATGGTGTCGTCATAGCCCACTGCAACAATGGCATGACCTCCCAGGACCCGCTCGCCGGCGACAGGAAATGGTATTTTGCCGGTCGTTCCTGCCTGCGCGATGGAGCTGTAAACCGCGAAACCGAACATCGCGGGCAGCGCTGCGGCTAGATTTGTCTTCACTCTGCTGAGCACCACATCAGGTGTTGTGCCCGGGGGATCGTACTTGTAATAGGTAATCGCCTGATAGCTCTGGGCGAACGCGTAGCAGAAGGCAGGTGGTTCTTCGTCGAAGTCATCCGGTAGATAGGGTGGGCCGACTCTGTAAGGCCAGTACTCCTCAGGGGGCACGCCAAAAAGCACGAGCCCACCCATGGTTGCGCTGATGGACGCCCCTGTGTCTCCGGACAGATGCATGAGTCTGCGCGTTACCTTATAGAGAAAAAGCCGGGAACCGTCAACATGATTCCCGAAAGCCCTTCTTTCAAAGTATTCCACGATCCCGACTCCGGCATTTGCTGTGCAGGAGCCCAGCGACTTTTGATCTTCGATCGGGGAACACCACGGCCTCAAGTCCACTGTGGCAGGCAGCTTTACAGGAATCTTGGCCACCTTGAGCTTCGTAAGCATCTCTTTAACGGAATCCGTTTGCCCCGCCTGTTTGAGTCTCAGGCCCACATCTGCTTTGTTAACGGTGTAGTAATGGAAGTCAGGATAATCCGGCAGCCACCCCATACCATACTTTCCGGTAGTCTCACCCATTTTTCTGTCCTCCTTTACTAACTGACTTGGCAGCAAACACGTGCTTTGGGCTAGCGCATCGCCTCCTTCCGCCCAATGGGAGCCACAGTGCCAGAAGCAAAACAGATTATACGTTAGAAGCCGCTGTGAGAAAAAAAGAGGTTGGAGAGCCGTGCCTGCTTCATATCGCGAGATCAGTGCGTCGAATGGCAGGCCGACCCCGTAATAGTAGTACATGTAGCTTAATACTTTTGGCTATTCTCTTCCAAGTCTAGCATCGAATCGTGCGATGTCAAGCAAGAATTGTGCTCCGAATTGTGCTCCGTTTAATACACTTTCTTGCTCGCAGATTGCGGCCGTGCCTCAACGATTCCACCCCTTCAACGAAACAGGTAGTTGAACCTGTCCGAGGAGTACGCTGTCGATCCTGTCTACATCACAAGTTTTAATACCAAAGCATTAATATTGATTGACAAAACGCATGCTGACGGTATAATGGGAAGATGGGGCGCACAGCCCTCCCGGGCTAGCCCTTGGCTATCAAGGATGCGCGGTATGCTTATGGCTCGCATCATTCCGAGAAGATTTGGCTCTCGCCTCCTGCTGATGACCCTCTTCACCGGGCTTATCCCTGTCGTCATTTTTACCCTTTTGATCCAAACCTCCAGTGACCGCTTCAAGAACGAAATCAATCAGGCGGTCCAGTTGGGGCGTGACCAGGAGTGGCGGCGGAGTGAGGCCCTTCTCCGGCAACAGGGAGAGGAACAGATCCGCGCAAAAGCGACGGACGTGGCTGTGCAGCTCAACCTCGTGCTCCGGAGCGTGCCCTGGATGACGCTGCAAGATCTCCAGAGGGATGGCAAGTTCCACAAAGTTGCTGTGCAGCCCGTAGGGCGGACAGGGTACACTTTCCTCTATGAAACGAGGACCGGGATCAGCCGTTTCCACGGGGACCGAAAATATGAGAACGTGAACCTTCGCCGGTTCTCAAAGAGTCTCCCCGCATTCTGGGCAATAGTGAGGAAAAGCCTCCGGGGTATGGTTGCCGACGGGTATTACGATTGGAAAGAGCCGGACGGGCACTTGCGACAGAAGTATATGTATGCGATCCCTCTCACGGTGCGGACCGGTGATGGTGTTCGCCTGACCGTCGCGGCAACCGCCTACGTGGACGAATTCACTCAGGCCATCCGTGAGGCTGAGGTTGTGCATCAGGATACGACGCGGTTTCTCGCGGGCACGATAGGCACGTCGATACAGGCCCTGCGGAAGACGGGCCTCACTGCCATGGGACTGGGAATCGTCGTCGCGTGCCTCCTTGCTCTCTGCGCGGGCAGGTACTTCTCCAGGACTATCGGTCGCCTCCGGGATGCGACGAGCCGCGTCATCGCCGGTGATTACGCCGTCAGGGTGCGCTCGTCCATGTCCGGGGAGATCGGGACCCTTGTTGCCGACTTCAATACCATGGTGGCTCAGCTGGAGGCAACGACCGTGTCGAAGCACCTCCTGGAAGAGAGCGAAGAAAAGTTCAGGCAGGCCAACGCAGAGCTGGAGCTTCGCGTCGCGGAAAGAACTGCCAAACTTAGCGAAAGCGAGCAGAGGTATCGGGAGCTGGTCGAGCTGTTGCCGGAAGTGGTTTTCGAGACGGACGTCGACGGTTTCTATACCTACGCGAACCGGCGAGCCCTGGAAGCTTTCGGGTATACCGCCGAAGAGCTCCGCACGGGCATCCACATGCGAGATGTGGTGGCCCCTCGAGATTACGCAAGAATCACAGAGAATGCCGGCAGGATACTGGCCGGTGATGTACGGGAAGGAGACGAGTACATACTAAGACGAAAGGACGGCATTGAGTTTCCCGTCTTTATACGGGCGGCCAGAATCGTGCAGGACGGAAGGATCGTCGGTCTACGTGGAATCGTCGTCGATTTGACGCAATCCAGGAGGGCCGAGGAGGAGAAGCTACGTCTGGAGGAGCAGGTGAGACAGGCTCAGAAGATGGAAGCCATGGGGACACTGGCAGGAGGCATTGCCCACGATTTTAACAACATTCTGGCCGCGATCATCGGTTTTTCGGAAATGGCCGTGGATGACGCGGAGAAGGACAGCCCGCAGGAACGCCACCTGCAGCAGGTATTGAAGGCAGGCATCCGGGGAAGGGATCTTGTGAGACAAATTCTCACCTTCAGCCGGAAGTCTGACCAGGAGAAGATGCCCGTGAAACTCAGTGATGTGGCCAGGGAAAGCCTCGAACTGCTCCGTGCGTCGCTTCCTTCCACCATCGGTATCCGTTTCAACGTGATAAGCGAAGCAGGCCAGGTAATGGCTGATCCTGTTCAGATTCAGCAGGTTATCATAAATATTTGCAGCAACGCTGCCCACGCAATGCGGAACAATAGGGCAGCAATTGCCATTACACTGTCCGACTTCAGTCTGTTGCGCGGGGAGAGCGCGCCGGAACCCGCTATGAAGCCGGGGCACTATCTGAAACTCACGATCAGCGATACGGGGGAAGGAATGCCAAGTGAGGTAGTGCAACGCATCTTCGACCCCTTTTTCACGACAAAAGGGCCCGGTGAGGGAACAGGTCTCGGACTTTCGGTCGTCCACGGCATTGTGGAAAGCCATGGAGGAACCATCATGGTCGAGAGCGAGCCGGGTAAGGGTTCAACATTTACGGTGTATCTTCCGAGGCTCATCGAGGACAATCAGGAGACGGCGGAGATAGACGACGTACCTGTCGGTGGTCACGAGCGGATACTTTTTGTGGACGACGAGAAACTCGTCGTGCAAATGGGAGAGGAAGTGCTGAGCGCGCTCGGCTATGGAATCGTATCCAAGACAAGCAGCAGGGAAGCTCTCATGCTCTTTCGCGATGATCCGCGCAGGTTCGACCTTGTCATAACCGACCAGACCATGCCGGACATCACCGGGATCGAGCTTGCCAGGGAAATCCTTGCCATCAGACCTGATATGCCCGTTATCCTCTGTACGGGTTTCAGTCATCTCGTCGATGCCGAATCTGC
>CAWGEZ010000046.1:0-94032 GCA_963821605.1 uncultured delta proteobacterium
GAGAGGAGATGCCCTATGAGAGCAAGCGCGGAAGACCGGATCGTAGACCATATTCTGAATTATGACCCTGAGGACCCTACCACCGCACTCAGAGCTTCCACCATCCAACCAGCGTTTCTTGCACCAAGCACCTTACCCGAGATCCCGTGGCCATCAAAACAAAAACCACTCCCAAAGCCTCTGGCCAAGAAGCCGTCTCCGACATCTTCCTTGCCTCAAGCCGATGTGCTTGTCGTAACGTGGACCGTGGCAGAAGCTCTGGCACTGTCCGATGTGCTGACCCCGGAGTATCGAAGCAAAACTGATTGGTACAGCTATGCTCACAATTGGGAAAATGAGTTCAAACCACTTCTCAAGAAAGGTGCTCCGGCGCTGATGGAAGACCGCTTGGGGCTCTGGTTTAGCACTCAAATAGGTAACAAGAAAGTGATCTGTCTAAAATCCGAATTACATCTTGCCCGTGACGGATCAAAATTGCCGGTAAAGAGCCTGTGACTTCAGTTGATCGAGGAAGTCAATCCTTCGCTTGTTATCACCACAGGCACTGCCGGCGCTATTGGAAGTACTATACTTCTCGGAGACGTGATCGTGAGCAATCACGTTCAGTTTGACTGTGCGAAGACATTCAAGCAAGCGGCATTCCACAAATCAGAGTACCTCTGCGGAAGGCCAGTTCCTCTTGGAAAGATTTCATATGCCAATGACCATTTGATGGAGGTGACAAGGTTGCGTCTGCCCGAATCAAAGCGCAGCGCAGAAATCATGATCAAGCCGGTTGCAAAAAACACAAGGATAGATGTCGTCACCACAGACTTCTTCGCATTTGACAATACAACGAACACTTTCCATCTTCAAGAACTTGGCTCAGTGGTTGAGATGGGGGATGCAGTGCTTGGTCTCGCGTGTAGTGGATTGGGCGACAAAGCGCCCGCATGGCTCGCAATCAGAAATGCGAGTGATCCCCAAATTGACGGTTCACTGCCTTATAAACAACAGGTAGAGCAGGCCGGACGAATATATGAGAAGTATGGCTATTGGACCACAGTGAACAGCGCAATTGCGTGTTGGGCGGTGATCTCGTCGTAAGACGAGTAAAGCACAGGACGAACGCATCAGGGACCGGCTTTCAAGGCGGAGCTATCCGTTCGAAATGAGAATTGCGCGGGCATTTGAGAAACGCCAGTCTCCTGTGGCATTTTCAAGCTATGGCGTTGAGAACGGAGGTCATTGAGAGGCGGAAAGAACAGAGTCCTTTCACCGCCTCACGACCGCGTATGGTCTCCGTGAATCAAACGCCCATCTAAGGCTTCTGTGGCTCTGCACCAGGTGCCGAGGGCAGAGTGTAATCGATCTTCCAGCCCCGATCGTGCGCCAGAAGTGCCGAGTTTCTTTCTGCGAGTGCGGAGATGGTAAGGAAAGGATTGACCCCAAGGGGGCGCGGAATGATCGAACCGTCGCTCACGTAGAGGCCTTTGTAGACGTCTTGGCCATCTTTCCCTGAAAAGACCTGGCCCTTATGGTTAACCACGCCACGCTCTGCATCGTCCGACATGGTGCACCCGCCCAGTGGATGCACGGTGATCAGGTTATGTTTCGTAAGCGTGCTCCAGGTAGGGTTAATAACGTAGGTGCCGCCCAGCGGCCGGGTCGCCTCGAGAAGGCGCTCATTTGCTCGCTCAAATATGGGTTGCCCTCCCACACCAGGCCAGCTGATGCGCAGGCGGTCATCCTCGAGATACATGCTGCCATCGCCTTTATCATGGCACATGAGCAAGTACGTCTGCGTGTTACGGACGGCACCCGCGTAAGGCCCGTGAAGGAGGCTCTCCAGCTCGCGGGTCTTCTCTTTCACGAGATCCACTACGCCCGTATCCGTATCTTTGCCCAACAGTTTTGCTGCTGCGGAAAGGCCTGCGGGGAGAAAGGAGCCAAAGGCTCCCGGGATCGCCCCCTCTTCGATGACGAGACCGTCAGAGAGATCGGGTGCGTTTCTCATATCGATGATGCCTGTGATCGTGGGCCCGACAGAATCGAGCGTTCCGGGCGGCCTGTGGCCGAAACCGATGCCGCAGATCGCCTCGTCATTATTGTAGCCGAATCCGAGCACATCGCCGTTACCGGTGAAGTTTTGTCCCAGTCTCTCGGAGAGAGAAATACCGTGAGCCCTGGAGCGGAGCAGTATCTCGGTGGAGCCGAGCGTGCCCCCGGCGAGTATCACAATATCAGCCCTTACGAACATCGTGGACGCGTCAAAACGTTCTCTCCCGGAATCAAGAAACTGGTAGCGGATAACAAAGCCGTCGCCATCGCGCTCGATATGGTGGACCCAGACCTGCGTATATATCTCAGCGCCATGGTTTCTGGCATCCGGGAGGTAGTTCATGATGAGGGTATTCTTCGCCGCATAATTGCAGCCTGTGACGCAATCGCCGCAGACCTTGCAGGCCTTCTGATCGACTCCGACCTCATTCACCCCGTCTCTAAAGGTGACGGTAATAGGGGGCCTGTAGAAATTCGCATGAAGAAAGGCGGCAGACTTCTCCAGCGCTTCTTGTTTACGGAGCGGAGGGAAATCCTGCGGGTAGGGAAGGGGCGTGAGCATCTCCTCAGCGCGATGATAGCCGTCTTCAAGGAGCGTGGCCCTATCGTCACGAAGCGCCTTTGGCCATCGCTCATCCTCAAAGACCCTGGGATCGGGACGGAGCGCTACATTGGCATTGATAAGGGATGTGCCGCCGAGACCGCAGCCCATAAACACGTTCATCTCCTCGTTGATCCGCAGGATCATCAGAGGGCGGTGCGTGAACCTACATGGCCGGAAGCCAGATCAGACTGAACGTGGCTGAGCGCTTCCGTCTCCGTGTCCGGGTACTCGCCCGGTTGATACTCCCTACCCCTCTCCAGGACGCAGACCTTTTGTGAGGCGCGGGCGAGGCGTGATGCGGCGATGGAGCCCCCGTAGCCCGATCCTATCACAACAGCGGTGTAACGGTCTTTGATCTCTTCGATGGGTGACGACAATCGTGCCATGATCTGCCTCCCTCTTGATCACTCAACCTGCCCTGCTTGATAACGTAAGGTGCACGCGAAAAAGATTCAAGGGCCGATACATGAGAGGATTCTGGATAGGGGGTGCGGAGACGGAAAGGTGACTGTTCAAATAGCACGCCTCCTCCCTTGGGGTTCTCGGCATCAACAGCCCTCATGGCGAACCTGCCCGGGTATGAAGGTGGCTTACGGTGAAAGCCAGCCGGGAAGGTGTGAGGAGACAGCTATATAGTGATGGATGGCCCGTGGACGCTGCGGTCAAAGGCTGACCGGGCAGTATCGATCATCTCCGGACAGGAGTGACTGGGGCAATGTTGCGCGATGCGGATGCTCGTATCTATCGACTGCTGAACGACCGGTCGGCCCAGGGGAAGATTGCCGATGCAGGAGTAATGGCTTATATTGGGATAACGTACGTGGACTACGGGCGGAAAAGGAGGCGCTGTGACAGAATTGATCCATCTGGTTGAGGCCCACTTCGGCATGGTCGAGATACTTGTCGCAGTTTTTGCCGTACTCGTTATCATCCTCGTAGCGGGGGCCTTTCTTCAGGGCAGAGAGGTCTCTTTCTGGCCTCCCCGGATAGGACCAAGGCCTGAAAGACAGGTCGCGCCCACCCTGGTTCCGCCACCGGGACACGCGGAGGTGACGGAGACCCCTCACCTCGCTGCCCCTGACTATGGACCCTACCAGTTCGTAAAGGACATCCGGGTGATCGACCTGCGTACGCGGGTACCCGTCCCGGAAGATAAGATTGCGGAGCGGCACAGCCCCGTCACCTGGATCCGGTACACGCTGGTCAAAAAGACCCGGCTCGCCGAACAACTCAGCTTCCAATTCGCGACCACGGGAGTCGGCCTCGATCCCCGCTGTCTTACTCACAACTACAGTCTGAAGAAGGCCGTAGAGCCGGATGTCCATGGAGAGCGCCGGCTCGGGGAAAACTGGGAAATCGAGGTCGACGTTTCCGATGTACCGCTGAACGAGGAGTTTCTGGTGATCAACGAGGTCACTTACTGGAACGCGTTCCGAGGGGAGGATCAGGATTGGGCCGCGATCAAGGCGGAGAAAGACACCAAGCAGATTGCCCTGTTGCTGCTCTTCCCTCAGGAGAAACCGTATAAGTCATACGAGCTCTATGCCTACCCTCATGGGTCAGAAAAGCAGAAGGTCTTCGCCGGGGAATCGACTATATTCCCGAGCAAGAACCACCTGACCCTCTTCTGGAATATAAACAATCCGAAAGGGGATTACGCCTACGAGATTGTGTGGACCTGGTAAAACCCGGAGGACGATTCTGCGATTATATGACTCACCCGGTGCCTCCAGCACGTACCCCTTCCGCCACCCATAAATCCTCACAACCAGTCGTTCCACCGGATCGCGTACCGCCTCCGGTGAACTCTTTGTTATCACGCGTTACAAATGGTAATGTGCAATGCGTTCGGTTATTCTTGAATACTACACTTGTAGGTGAAGTCGTTACCTCCTCCTTCCGGGAACTGATGCCCTCTTCTCATATCTCTCCGTGTAAGATTCTGATAATCGGCAGCCTCCCGAGGCTGACCTGTATAAAATGACGCACAAGAACCACTTGACAGGAATGAATCAAGAGACGAGAATGAGTAAAGGGGAAGGTATACATATACTCTCACTATTTCATGATCCAGCGGTTACGGGGAGAGCAGCAAGAACGAGCTCGCTAGTAAAAGGTGAAGACGACAAAAGGCTCGATCTTTCATGAACGACCGACCACGTAAGGAGGTGGATCCATGTATTTTATAACGTTTACGAGAAAGATGGGTACCAATGGATCAGAAATCGCCAGACGGGTTGCGAACGAATTGCAATATAGCCTCTATGACACAGAAGCCATTGAGAATACCGCACGGGAAATGGGTTTTCTTAAAGATGTCCAGGAGGTAGATGAAAAGATGCCATCGTTATTTCAGCGGCTCTTTTCACATCGACCGGAGGTCTACCTGGATCGCCTTAACGCTGTTATTTATGAACTGGCAAGCCGGGGGAATGCGGTATTCCTTGGACGAGGGAGTCACATCCTTTTGAGAGAATTCAAATGTGCCTTGCATATCAGGGTGACCGCATCTCTGGAGAAACGCATCCAAAACCTGGAGGAAAGAGGTTTCCAGCGGGAAGTGGCCATCAAGGCGATACACAAGAGCGATCATGAGAGAGCGGCTTTCATCAAGTTTGCCTTTGGCGTGGATTGGGATGCCCCTGAGCTGTACGATATGGTGCTCAATATGGACACCCTGACTGTAGATCTAGCAGCCGACATCGTCTTGCATATGGCCCGTAGTGAAGAAATACAGGCCCGCTCACTAGATGCGATGAAATCTCTGGAAATGATGGGCCTTGCTCGGAGAGCAGAGGCCGCCCTCATCGAGGCCGGATTTTCATTAACTTTCCTTTCCCTTGCTGTTGCGGAGCCGGGTAAAATCCGGCTAACGGGACTTCTGACAGAGGAACTGAACAAAACAAGGGCGGAGCAAATCTTAAAGGGCGTCAAAGGCGTTGAATCTATAGATGATCAACGTCAGGTAATGCGTTCCGGCGGCGGCGTATGAAGGCAAATATTGTCGAAACGGGAGCTACTTCAGTCGGAGATCCTCCAAGGAAGCATAGAGCGGTATCCCTGACCACTGGAACCCAGTAAGAACTGTAGGGAGCCGTATTATTGCACCGTGCATTTCGAGTCGTAATCATCGGTATATGCTCATCACATAAACTGAGGACTTGTAGGTGTACGTGTGCCACGACAAAGTACAGGAAAGATGAGGGTAGGCCCCTCGAAGTCGGCTTACAGGAGCTGGCTTCAAACCACCGTAAGCTGCTGTGGTAAAGAGCCATGGTGGTGAGCGTTACGGAAAAGGCAGGGCAAGACCCTGTCAGGTGAGAACCAGGGAGACGAACAAAAGTGAACCGCTGATGACGTGTCGAAAACAAAAAGGTGATGTCAAAACCGGGGGGATACACTGTCCCGGGACAAGTTCAGCGGGTACCTGTTTACTGGCTGAACGGCATCCGGCATGGAGGCGGCGCGAACCTGGTTCAGGCTTTCTTGTGCAACGTGGGAACCTGTCGTTCCGATGTGAAGGGAGAAATCCAAGTGGAGGACCCACGAGGATGAGAGTACCGATGCGGAACACAGGGACGGACCGCCTTGTAGTAGCAATGAAGGACGGTAATGCGTTCTTCGCGAAGGGGGCGGGTTATCCAGCCCGATTCAGGGACCAACCATGAATGATGGGAGGAGTTCTTTGAAGAAGGCAAAGCCATTTGAGATTTCTCAGAAGGTCGTGGTGGAGGCGTGGAAACAGGTAAAGGCGAACCAGGGAGCAGCAGGTGTCGACAAGCAGACGATCGCCGAATTTGAGAAGAACCTCAAGAACAATCTTTACACAATCTGGAATCGCATGTCGTCGGGCAGCTACGTGCCCCCGCCGGTCAGAACGGTGTCAATACCGAAGAAGACAGGCGGCGAGCGCATGCTCGGGGTTCCCTCTGTCTCCGACAGAGTGGCCCAGACGGTCTGGAAACGCTATTTTGAGCCGATGGTGGAGCCGCATTTTCACGAGGACTCCTACGGCTACCGGCCGGGTAAGTCAGCGCTCGATGCGGTGGAGGTCACGCGGAAACGATGCTGGAAATACGACTGGGTGCTGGAATTTGACATCAAGGGTCTGTTCGACAACATCGATTTCGAGCTTCTGATGAAAACGGTGAGGTGGCACACCAAGGAGAGATGGCTCCTTCTCTACGTTGAAAGGTGGCTGAAGGCGCCGTTTCAGAAGGATGACGGGACGCTGGTCGAGAGAACGAAAGGGACGCCCCAGGGCGGAGTCGCAAGTCCGGTCCTGGCCAATCTCTTTCTTCACTATGTGTTCGATCTCTGGATGAAGCGGAACTATCCTCTCCTGCCATTCTGCCGTTACGCCGATGATGGTATTGTCCATTGTCGTACAGAATCGGAGGCGCAATCTCTCAAGAAGGCTCTTGAAGAAAGATTCAAGGAATGCAAACTGGAACTTCACCCGGTAAAGACCAGGATCGTCTACTGCAAGAACTCCAATCGCAGAAAGGACTATCCTGCCGTGAGCTTCGACTTTCTCGGGTTTACCTTTCGTCCGAGGATGGCGAGGAGCCGTGAGGGAAAGTACTACACTAACTTCTCCCCTGCGGTGAGCAATGCGGCGGGTAGGGACATGCGACAACAGAGCCGGCGATGGAGGTTGCAGCTGCGAAGCGATTTATCTCTGGAAGATCTATCTCGTCTCTTCAGTCCCATAATCAGGGGCTGGATCAACTATTATGGCCGCTTTTACAAATCCGCGCTCTATCCGACCTTGCGTCACCTGAACGACATACTGGTCAGGTGGGCAATGAGGAAGTTCAAGAAATTGCGCTACCATCTCACGAAAGCGGTATTCTGGCTGGGGCGGATAGCCAAGAGGCAGCCCTCGCTGTTTCCGCATTGGCAGTTTGGTGCGCGACCAACGGCTGGATGATGGGAGCCCGGTGAGTCGAGAGACTCACGCCGGGTTCTGAGAGAGCGCAGGGGGGAGGTTCCCCTGCGCCACTCACCTGGGTAATGTCAGTCTGCATTCAAAAATAAAGCGAGACGCTCAAGCCGTGACGGTAGCGTTAGCGATAGCGAAGCATCCCTGTGGGAAGCATCCTGTAAGGATAGCGAAGCACCCTGGAAGGGAGCATCCTGTAAGGACGAAGGGTAGGCGCTTGAATGCGAATCGGTATTAGTCGTAGCCCAGTTCCGCCAGCCTCTCCTCACTCATGCCGACAAAGTGAGCTATCTCGTGGACCACGGTGACTTCGATCTCCTCTTCGAGCTGCTCGATTGTCTCGCAGGCTGCCTCGAGAGGCTCCTGGAAACAGGAGGATAGAATCGGGAAACAAGGGAGGCGACGTCACTGACCGCTCGATTAGCGGGACCCCCTCGAAGACGCCAAAGAGTGTGTCGTCTTCAGGTACGTCCATCTCTCTCAGCATTTTTTTTGAAGGGCGTTTACGCACTGAAATTATGATATTATCCAGGTGCTGGCCGATTTCAGCAGGCACGCGATGGAGAGCCCTTTTTACGATCGCGTCAAACTCTTCCTCGCTCAGCTTCACCCAAAGCCTACCGCTTCAGCTGCTCCGTTCTGTGCTGGGCATACCCGTCACGTATGGCTACGTAAGGATCGATCGCCGCTGCCTTGATGGCCTCATAGTCCCCGAGATGGAACGAGGTCGTATTAACCGTTTCATGGGCAGTGAGTCCAAGGGTCACCGGATTGAACCACCCTGACTCGAGATACGTGGTTGGTTTGAGAAGCCAGTCCCCGACAAATCCCACCGTATCACGGGGGCTGGACGGTCCCAGGATGGGCCACACGATATAGAAGCCAAAACCAACGCCGTACTTGCCCAGTGTCTGGCCAAAATCCGCGTCGCGTCCCTTTATGCCGAAGCATTCACCCGCGCAGTCCCGGAGCCCTCCGACGCCGATAGTCGAGTTGATGAGAAGGCGTGCAAGTTCTTTTCCTGCATATCCGGGTTCGCCTTGAAGCAGATTATTGACGATCCGGATCGGGGCCTTGAGATTCCGGTAGAAATTGCTGAAAAGACCCCTGAAATCTTCCGGAATAGCAGCCCTGTAACCGCGTGTGACAGGCTTGAGTAACCAGAAGTAGAATTTGTCATTGAAGTGATACATGGCCCGGTTCCACGGCTCGATAGGGTCTGCGATCTGCGCCCCTTTTCCGGTAGCGGCCTCTGCCTCTTCCGATGACACGTTTCCATATTCGTCAGATGGCTTCTCCGGTGCAGAGGCAGCAGGGGCCGACGTGCCCTCCGCGGCAAACAGAATCAACGGTGCTTGAGCCTCTGGGTGCGCAGTCCCATCCAAAACGGCCTCCTGGCCGTGCGCGGTCGATAAGCTCAACGCGAGAGCCCAAAGGAGAACAAGCGACAGAGACAAGAGCCTTATGGTAAACCGCTTTCTATCCCCCTCGCCTGTTGCTCTTCTAATCTTCACTTTGCACCCGTCTTTTTACGCAGGCTTTCGAGCAGCTTCTCCGGCGGATTGTTTCCGAGAATCTCCCGGAACTGCGTCCGATAGTTATTGATCAGGCTTACCCCCTCGATCACTACATCGTACACCTTCCAGTCGTTCTCCTTTTTGATGACCCTGTAGTTGATGGGCACCTGCTGCCCACCTTTCAGCACGACAACGCTGCTGACCTCCACCGTCGTTTCTGAGAGGGGTGCTTCCTTCGTAAAGTTCACCGGCTCATTGTCGTAGGAAGTGATCTTTTCGATGTACGCGTCCTTAAGGATGGTCTCGAAAAGGTGGACGAATTCCTTGCGCTGCTCCGGGGTAAAATTGTTCCAGTTCAAACCCAGTGTCCTTTTCGACAGCTCCACGAAGTCAAAGAGTTTCTCGGCAGCAGCCTGGATTTTCTGCTCTTTGACCTTCTTGCCGGCCTCTCCTTTGAGCTTGGGGTCGCGCAATATTTCGAGCACGCTGTTGACATTTGCCTTTACGGTGTCGAGCGGAACGCCCGCAAAGGCTAAGAGCGGAACCATCAGCCAAGCCAGCAGCATGGCTCCGACCAGCATTTTTTTCATCGATCTCCTCCTTGATGATCCGGTCACTTGCTCGGTTTTTTCGAAGATTTTTCCGGGGCTTTCTCCTCCCCGGTCGGGCTGGTGGAGCCGAATGCGTACTTACCTATCAGATCTTCAATATCGGCCGGCACAGACGTCTGGGTGATAATGTCGCCTGATTTCAGCAACTCCCCTGATCCTCCCGGGTCGATCTTTATATATTTGTCGCCGATGAGCCCGGAGGTCTTAACTGTGGCCGACGCATCGTCATATACCTTCACCCCTTTATTGATCTTCAGTCCCACAACTCCCATTTGCCTCTTTTCGTCTATGCCCAGGCTCTCCACGCTGCCTACCTGGATCCCGTAGATTTCTACGGAGCTGCCGACCCTCAGCCCGGCGACGGAGGCAAACCGTGCGCTGAGCGAATAGGTGTCTCCTTCGAACAGGGAAATCTTGCCGAGCTTCACCGTCATGTAGCCCACGCAGATGAGGCCTATAAGAACAAAAACGCCGACGGTCGTTTCCATGGGGTACTTTTTCATCACGCGCTACCTCCGGTATCGCATCGGTATGTTGCGACAATGTCCTGTTTATCTTGCGCTTTCTTGATTATCTGATCAATCTCGTCCGCGGGAAAGACTTCCGTGATTCCGGCACGGATGTAGAGCTCAAAACATGCTTCGGCGCCTATCGTTTTTTGAGCACTACTCTGGATGCGGGCCAAGGCCTCCTTCTCCAGATCTTTAGCAAAATCAGCCACCAGTTGCTGTGCCTCGGCAGGGCTCGTGTGAGGGAATATCGTCAGTATCTGGTCCCTGCTGTGGCGAGCAGAAAACCCTCCAACGGACTGGAAGTGCCTGTTGGTATGTTCGCCGAGTAATCTGAGAACTTCCAATGCTGCCATCGGTCCCAGGGCGTCATTCAGCAGATCGAACTCCACGCTGAAAAGCGCGGCTGAAACGGTCGGTAGCACTGCACCGCCCCCCAGCATAGCCCCATAGTGTACTCTAAATGCTTCCCTGGAGAGCAAGCCCGTCAGTTCGTCCTCGAAGCCTTCCAGGCTGCGCAGAAACTCATCGATCATGGGATGCTTCAGCCTGATGGCCTCTTCGTAAGTTCCTTGAAAACCGGCCTTTCCTTCCCAGAGGATGACAATCCGGTCCGAGATGAAGAAGACATCCGGAATGTCATGGCTGATCATGACCGCAGTAAACCCGAACTTCCTTCTGTAGTGGACGATCATGCTCAAAATCATATTCTTTCGGATCGGGTCCTGACCCGTTGTCGGCTCGTCAAAAAGTACGATTGTCGGGTCCGTCACCAACGCCCGCGCCAGGGCAACGCGTTTCTGCATACCGCCTGAAAGCTCGGAAGGGTACTTATCCATAGCGTCACTTAATTCCAGGTCTTCTATCCTTTTCTTTACCCTCTTCTCGATCTCCTTTTTGCCGAGATTCGTCGTCTGGCGGAGAGGAAGGGCCACATTTTCAAAGACCGTCATCGAGTCGAGGAGCGCATTATTCTGAAACAGGTAGGCGACCCGGCTTCTGTACTCGTCCCGCTCGCTTCTTTTCATTGCGCGAAGAGGCTTTCCCTGAAAGAGGATCGTGCCTTCGTCCGGAGTGAGCAGCCCGATGATGTGCTTGAGAAGCACGCTCTTGCCGGTGCCGCTCTTACCGATGATCGTCGTAACCTGATTTTCATAGATCTTGAGGTCAATCCTGTCGAGTACGGTTTTATCACCGAACTGCTTCGTGACATTCTTGAACTCTATTAAAGGCGTGTCCGTATCCATCACCAGCCCTACATTAGAAACGACGTTACCACGTAATCAGCAATCAGGATCAACACGCACGAGAGCACGACAGCTGAGATTGTGGCAAGGCCCACCGCCTTGGCTCCAAAACCCTGTGTCCGCATATGGCAGAAATAGCCCTGGAAGCAGCAGATCGTAGAAACAATCACGGCAAAGACCAGCGCCTTGATAAATCCTCCCCTGACGTCGACGATATCCACGGAGGACTGTACCCGGTAAAAGTACGTGCCTGCGTTTGTCCCTAACAGGAGAACACCACTGAGATACCCCCCGAAAATGCCAATGAGATCGAAGAAGGCTGTGAGCAGGGGAAAGCTGATGATTGAAGCGGCGACCCGAGGACTGATGAGATAACGTACGGGATCGATACGCATGGTATATAGCGCGTCGATCTGCTCTGAGATGCGGAGGATACCGATCTCTGCGGCCATGGCCGAGCCGGCCCGCGCAGTGACGATGATGGCAGCCAGCACCGGCCCCAGTTCCCTGATAAGGGAGAGGGCTACGGCAGACCCGAGAGCCCCTACAGCGCCGAACTTTACCAGGGTGTAGAAAAGCTGCAGCCCGAGCACCATGCCGGTGAAAAGACCTACCAGCATCACGATCAGCGAGGACCTGGCGCCGATGGAATATGCCTGGTTTGCAATCTCAAGGAGCTGTTTTCGCCGGAAGATATTGATGAAGGCCAAGGCAAAGAATATGGCCATTGCCCCGAAATTGCCCAACAGGTCGAGCGCAGCCCTGCCCACGTAAGCAGGCAACAGTATTAAGGGATTGCGGTTCCGTACCGACTCCGTATCGGCCAAGCGCTCTCCTCAAGAAACAGATTGACGTAAAGACTTAGAGCAGAGGTTGAGGTTGAGAGCAGAAAGGCTTCTTAACCTTAACCTGCCTTATCTTTTGCCTATTGTTTCGACTACCCTTGCAATATTCTAACCACAGTGCGCGCAAGGCGCAATAGAAATCAGGTAAAGGCTGCTCCTAACCTGTTCTTATCACATCTCGTACGCAGCCAGATTCACCGGTGTATCCTTCTTCACCGTGCTCGATCCGTTTCCGCGTCTTCTTCTCTTCCGCCTCTTTCTCCCTCAGCGCCCGCCACACTTTCTCGTAGCTGAGCGGCAGACTGTTGACACTGGACACCGGCGGCATCCAGGATGGCATTGGCAAAGCAGCCCATCGTGGGGATGGTAGCCCCCTCGCCAACCTCCTTGACGCCCCACGGACCCGCAGAGTCATAGCTCTCGACCAGTTCTGACGTGACTTTCGGCATGTCGAGGGCTGTAGGCAGCCTGTAATCTGACAGGTTCGGATTGATTATCTTGCCGTTCTTATCAAACCGGACCTCTTCCCAGATGGCCTCTCCCATGCCCATAAAAAGCGCGCCATGCACCTGGGCGTGCAGAAGGGCGGGATTGATTACCTGACCGCAGTCATGGACGTCCCAGACCTCTTTCACCTTTATCTCGCCCGTCTCCTTATCAACCTCGACTTCGCTGACCTGCGTCGCGAAGCTGTAAGCAGGCGAAGTCCCAACGGCGGCCCCTTTGAAGCTGCCACCGAGCTTAGGCGGTGTGTAAGCTCCCCGTCCCACGAGAGGCCCTTCGTCCACAAAAAGCTTCCGCGCTACTTTGCAGAACGGTATGTTGATCTCCGGCTTGCTCTTCACGAAGACAGTGGCGTCCTTACAGTCGAGTTCAGCGGGATCTATTTCCATCATCGTGCCGGCCATTTCCAGGACCTGCTCTTTTATCATTTCCCCCGCTTCCTTGACTGCCGAACCCGACATGAGCGTCTGGCGACTGGCATATGCGCCGAAAGTCATGGGGCGTGGTCTCGGTGTCGGCCGAGACTATCTTCATGTTCTCGTACTTGATGCCTATCGCTTCCGCGGCCATCTGACAGAGCACCGTATCCGATCCCTGTCCTATATCCGTAGCCCCTGTATAGAGCGTGGCAGCAGAACCGTCCTCATGCACTTTGATGATTGCCGCGGCATGCGGGAGGTCGGTCCGATAGATCGGGTAGCCCGCACCCGACACGAAACTGCCAACGGCCATGCCGATGCCCTTGCCCTCCGGAAGCTTGCCCTTCTTCTCATCCCAGCCTGATATCTTTCGCGCCTTCTCGATACAGGCCGTCAGCTCGCAGGAATTGATCTTAAAGGAGTTGGGCGTGACCGTATTCGGCTTCCTCGCGTTAAGGAGCCTTATCTCGGCCGAGTCGAGCCCCAGGTCATGAGCAATGTTGTCGAGATGACATTCAAACGCATATTTCGGCTGCGGGGCCCCGTGGCCGCGCTGTGCGCCGCATGCAGGCAGGTTCGTGTAGACCCTGAGCATGTCGAACTTGTAGTTGTCGAAATCGTACGTGAGCGTAAGCAACGCTCCCGCATAATAAGCGCTGGCAATGCCGAGACTGGTGTAGGCACCGCCGTCCATGACGAAGTTGGCATGAGAGCCGAGAATCTTGCCGTTCTTGTCCACGCCGGTCGTCAGCTCCATGATCTGCCGGTGACGTCCCCTGTTGTGGGCAAACATTTCCGCCCGGTCATAGAACATCTTTACAGGCCTGCCCGTGATACGGGCGAGGACGGCTCCGCCAAATTCAAGGCCGGTGGGCTCCATCTTGCCGCCGAACCCTCCCCCGACGAAGGTCTTCAGGACCCGGACGTCCCCCATCGGAAGCTCGAATTCCCGGGCAAGGTAGTACTGGAAGTAGTGTGGAGACTGAGTGCTCGCGTATACGGTCAGCTTTCCTCCGTCCCACATGGAGACGGCAGCATGCGGTTCTATGGGACTCTGGTACGTGCGCTGCCCCACGTAAGAGTCTGTCCTTACATGAAAGGCCCGCGAAAAGGCTTCGTCCACGTTTCCGAACTCCTGGTGTATCTCCGCGTTGATGTTCCTCGGGTATTCTTCGTGGACCAGCGGAGCATCCTCGGCCAATGCCTCCAGAGGGTCAAAGACAGCCGGCAGCACCTCGTATTCAACCTTGATCAGCTTTAGCGCCTTGTAAACGGTTTCCTCATCGACTGCCGCGACGGCCGCGACCTTATCGCCAACAAAGCGCACCTTGTCGATGCAGAAAATATTTTCATCCCATCGTGCCGGGCTTATACCATATTTTTTAGCTCGGGACATCTTTATGGGTGATGATCGCCTTCACGCCCGGAAGCCGTTCCGCTTCAGACGTATCGATGTGCAGAATCCTCGCGTGGGCATGCGGGCTCGTCAGGATCTTACCCACGAGCATGTTCGGGAACTTGAGATCGCCGGTGTACCTGGCCTGGCCGGTGGCTTTCACCCGTCCATCTATCTTCGGAACGCTCTTACCGATTACCGCATAATCATCTTTCATGCTACACCCCTTGCCTCTTTTTCCGAATTTTCTGCCGCGGCCAACACAGCCTTGACGATGTTGACATATCCCGTGCACCGGCACAGGTTACCGGCGATAGCCTTCCGGACTTCCTGTCTCTGTCGGATGAGGGTTCCGGGTCAGGAGCGCTTTGGCCGATAGTATCATGCCGGGTGTGCAGTAGCCGCACTGGATCGCGGCATTCTCAACGAAGGAATCCTGCAGCCTGTCCAGCTCGTCGCTCTGCGCCACACCTTCGATCGTGGTGATCTCGTGACCGTCCGCCTCGACCGCAAGGACGAGGCACGAATCGACCGGTTTTCCATCGAACAGCACGGTACACGACCCGCAGTTTCCCAGCTCGCAACCCTTTTTCGTGCCCGTCAGATCGAGCCGTTCCCGCAGGACATTCACGAGGAGCGTGTTCGCCCTTACAAGGACTGTGCGGTCATCCCCGTTGAGGACGAGATGTATCAAATAGCGTTTGACGCCGTGCTTATCCTCAATGCGTTCCATTGCCGTTACCTCCCTCTGTTTTAACAAGCTCCGCGACATCATCCAGGTGCAGGGCCTTACGCAGGGCCCGTTTGGTGAATACCCTGACCATGTCCCGCCGGTATTCCTCCGAGCCCCTGATGTCTGAGATGGGTCTGCATTCCGCCGCAGCCGCCCTGCCCACTTCCTCCAGCGCTGCTTCCGTGGCCAGAGTCCCTTCGAGAAGTTGCTCAGCCTTCTTAGCCCTCATCGGAACAGGGCCCACAGCACCAAGGACTGATGCGTGCCCGCTCCACGTGAGTCCCCACTGCCACAACGCTGACAGCCACGCCCACAACGGCCAGTGCACCTGATCGGCGCAGTCCGAACTTGAAATAGGCGCTGCCTGTGGTTGGCTGATCGGGAATGGTGATCTCGGTGAGTATCTCATCAGGCTCAATGGCTGAGCGATTTGGCCCTACGAAGAATTCTTCCAGAGGCAGTATCCGGTCGCCATACCTGCCCACGAGGGTCACATGTGCCTCCAAGGCAATCAAAATCGGCGGCAGGTCCGCCGATGGCACCGCATTGACCAGGTTACCGCCGATGGTCCCTCTGTTCCGTATCTGATTATTGGCCATAGTATGGGCGGCATCCGAGATGGAAGGATACTTTTTCTGCAGCAATTCTGAATTGACGAGGTCGTTATGCGTGGCCTTGGCGCCGATCACAACGCCCCTTCCGGGAACGTACGCGATCCCATCCAGATTCTCGATCTTACTGAGTGAGACAAGCACTTTCGGGGCGATCAATTCGTTCTTCATCTTTGACAGCACATCGGTGCCGCCCGCAAGCACCTTTGCGTCGCTGCCCAGGCTCGCCAGGATTCCGCACGCTTCGTCTACCGTCGCCGGCGTATGGTAATCGAAGTCAGGAATATACATTACGTGTCTCCCCCTTTCGGCCTTCTGTTCACCAAGGTGAATTACGTTGTCTATACTACAGCATCTGCATGTGAATGTCAATAGGCAAATGGCCCTTAGTCAACACCAGAAGGTGTTTATTATTTCACAACCTGGCCGGTGGGTGGCTGGGAGGTGTGTAGCCACTTGTTTCCTATAATAAACACCATCCGCAGCCGTATGCCCTTCAGCAGCCGGCCATGTCTCTATTTATAACCATTGTCGGGGGAAATTTCATCGTGGGGCGGGAGATTACTATCTGCGTTTACCCTCAAGGCCGGCAAGCACGTCCTTATTCCCGCCTGGTATCACCATTTCAAAGACAGACTCCACGGACGTGTAGTCGTAGTAGCCGAGCCGGGCCAGGGACGAATCTTGAGGAATGTCGAGACGCCCGTCAGGACCGATCACCTCATCCTTGATGTGCACCAGGACCACCCGGCCGATAATTATGTCCACGCTGCCCATGGGCCCGTTGCCCGGCAGTCGCACGGTCTGGTGATAGCGACACTCGAACTGGACCGGAGACTCAGCCACGCGACAGGGCTTTACACGGACTGAAGGCGCTTTCGTTACGCCCGCCAGGTCAAACTCATCGACCTCAGGGGGCACCTGCTGCGCCGAACGGTTGACCGCTTCGCGCAGGTCATACGTGGCCATGTTGTAAACGAACTCGCCGGTAGCCTCGATGTTGACCACCGTGTCCTTTCGCATTCCACGGGAGGTCTGGTTCGCGGAGAACATCACATAAGCGGGATCAAAGTTCAGGTTCTGGAACTGGCTGTACGGCGCCAGGTTGTGCACTCCGTCCGGGCTGATGGTCGAGATCCACCCGATGGGTCGGGGTATCACGCAGGACTTGAATGGGGCGTGTGCCAAGCCGTGGTCGTTCTTGTCAGGATCATAGTACATCGTTTCGCCTCCCTGCGCGTTGCCGCAACAAGCTCCGGCACCCGCGCTCCGAAATGGATGTCACATTCCAAGATACCTTTTACGCACGTCGTCATCACCAAGAAGAGCTGCCGCGATTCCCTCAATAACTATCTTTCCTGTCTCCATGATGTAGGCTCGATCCGCAATCTTCAAAGCTGCGACAACATTCTGCTCCACCAGGAGAATAGGGATGCCGGCTGCGCGCAGATCTTTGACGATGTTGAAAATGTTCTGCACGAGCAGCGGCGCAAGCCCGAGCGAGGGCTCATCGAGAAGCAGGAGCTTCGGCTGGGACATCAAGCCCCGTGCTATCGCGAGCATCTGCTGTTCACCACCACTCAAAGATCCGGCCTTACTGGCAAACCTCTGCTTCAATATCGGGAATAGTTCAAAGACGGACCCGTAGAGCTTATCCAACTCTGCCCTTTTGCTGCCGTGGGCGTAGGCTCCAAGGAGCAGATTCTGCTGGACGGTAAGCGTAAAGAAAATCTGTCTTCCCTCGGGAACATGGCTGATACCGGCCCGAACGATATCATCCGGTTTTCTCCCGGTGATTTCCTGCCCGAGAAAGGCGACGCTACCCTTTGCAGGCGCAATCAGGCCGGAAATGACTCTCAAGAAGGTTGATTTCCCTGCCCCGTTGGCGCCGAGGAGGCAGACCACCTCTCCTGCGCTCGCCTCGAGGCTCACGCCTTTGAGGACCTCAACCCGGCCATAGCCCGCATGGATATCGCTCACTTTCAGCATTATCAGCGGCCTGCGTTCTCCATAGACTCACCAAGGTACGCTTCTATCACCTTCGGATCAGCACAGATGGCGGCCGGAGCCCCTTCTGCCAACCAACGCCCGAAATCAAGCACCACAATCTCGTCCGACACATTCATCACCAGCTTCATATTGTGTTCAACGAGAAGAATCGTTATTCCCCTTGCCCTGATTTCAGTAAGAAGCTCCATGAAGCGCTCCACTTCGGCATCGTTCAAGCCTGACGCCGGCTCGTCGAGCAGCAGGAGTTCCGGCTGAGACATAAGCGACCGCGCAAGCTCCAGCAGCCTCTGGTTGCCGAAGGAGAGGGCAGCAGGCAGCATAGTGGCGGCCCATTCAAGGCCGACGAAGGCAAGCGCCTCAAGGGCCTTTTCTCGCACCGCTTTCTCCTGCCTTGCAGTTCTCCGGCGAAAGAAGAGTGCCCCGGAGATCGTCGGCCGGAGCATCTTGTGAGCACCCAGCATCACGTTATCAAGGACGGTGGCATTATTCACGGTGAAAAGCCTGATGAGTTGGAAGGTCCTGGAAAGGCCCAGCATAGCGATTTCGTTGGCCCTCATGCTGACGATATCCTGACCGCGAAAGTAAACGTGGCCGCCGTCCGGCTCGAGCAACCCGTTGATGACGTTCAGAAGCGTCGTTTTACCCGCCCCGTTAGGACCGATAAGGGCTTTTATATGCCCTGCAGTGACGCCAAAACCGACTTGCACCAAAGCGTGAACACCTTCAAAGGTCTTGGTGACATCGACGACCTTCAGGATTTCCTCACTCATCGCGCACCCCTGGCGAAGACCCTGTCCTTAATGCCCGTCAGGATGCCGAAGAGACCTTTGGGCATAAAGACCAGTACAACGATAAGTATGATACCGTTCATGAGTAGTTCGTAATCCTGGAACTGGTAAGTAACCTCAGGCAGAAGCTTCAGGAAAACTGCGCCCAGGGCAGGCCCCCATATCGTCCCTGTTCCGCCCAGATAGAGCATAACCAGAATATTGATGGAGGTCATTACGCCAAAGTCATCAGGCGCGAGAAATCCCATGTAGTGGGCAAACAGAGAGCCCGCAAGCGATGCATAGAACGCTGACAGGACATAGACGCGTACCTTGTATCTGGCGCAGTCGATCCCGAAGGTCTTCGCCGCGGTCTCATCGCTATGGATCGCAATAAGCGTCCTGCCAAAAGGTGAGCGCGCCACGGTCAAACTGCTGGCGACGACCAGCAGCACCATGGCCCAGACGAAATAGTAGTAATGAACATGGTTGTCGAAACTAAATCCCGGAACTCCGAAAGCGGGCACGTCTCGCAGCCCGGAAGCACCACCCGTAAGCCACTGAAGGCCGATGATGAGCGTTACGATGATTTCGTTGAGGGCGAGCGTGGCCATTGCAAGGTAATACTCCTTGAGAGCAAGCACAGGCCTGCCCACGGCCCATGCAACGGCGCCGCTCAAGGCCATGCCTGCAAACAACGCAAGCAGAGGAGAGGTGCCGTATCTCGCCGTCAGTATGCCCGACACATATGCGCCGATCGCGAAAAAGGCAGCGTGGCCTACAGAAATCTGGCCGGCGTATCCCATGAGCAGATCGAGGCTCACCGCCAAGATGATGTAGATTCCGACGAAGATGAGGATACCGCTCTTGTAAGCCGACATCCCGCCCAGTGTTGGCGGATAGAGCGCGATGAAGAGCAGAAGAACGACCCACCAGAATCTGGCGATCCTCTTCATACGTCCCGGCTCCGTGTCGTCCCGAAAAGCCCGCTCGGCTTGAAGATAAGAACGATGATCAACAGCGTAAAGACGATGGTGTCGGAGAACTGCGAGGAGATGAGGCCGATGCTGTAGGCTTCAACGACGCCCAGCAGATAACCGGCGACTACCGCACCCACGATGCTCGCGAGCCCACCGACAGACATGGCGATAAACCCTTTGACCATAGGCATCATGCCGCTCGAATATTGCATGAAGAGAAGCGGAGCCACGGCCATACCCGCCAGCGCACCGATGCCTGAACCCCAGGCCCAGGAGAAGAGCGCAGCTTTTTGCGTGCTGATACCCATTAAGCTCGCACCGAGACGGTTCTCAGCGCAGGCTCTCATCGCGATGCCCAGTGTCGTCTTCTCGAAGAAAATCCAGATGACCAGCAGCACGAGAATCGTTATGCCGATAATCCAGAGCACCTGTGGCTGCAGCGTCGCACCAAGCACATGGATCGCTTTACCAGACGAGAACGGCTGGAGTATGTGGGACTCCTTTCCCCAGATCAGGAGCGCCAACCCCCTCAGTGCCAAGGAGATAGCTATAGTCATGACAATCAGGCTCCCCACGGATGAATTCTGGATGGGCCTGATAAGAACCCGCTCGACAAGCGCACCGATGATCGACGAAATGAGGACGGAAAGCACAAAGGCAAGAGGCATCGGCAGCCCTTTCGAGGTGAGTGTCACCATCGTCAGGGCCCCGATCACAAAGAACTCGCCCTGGGCAAAGCAGATAAGCAATGAGACCTTGTAGACGATGACGAGGCTTACTGCGATCAACGCGTAGACAGACCCGGACGTAAGCCCGCTGAAGAAGAACTGGATCAGGGCCGACAGTTCGTTCACGGACTTACCTCAGCAGGGCCTTATACCAATTTGCATTCAAGATGGAGACCGAGGCGGCAGTAGCGAAGCATCCTGTAAGGACGAGGAGTCGATAGCGCAGCATCCTGTAAGGACGAAGGCGTACCTGGGGGTACGTCGAGGAGAGCGATAGCAAAGCATCCTGTAAGGACGCAGCGATAGCGTAGCATCCTGTAAGGACAACGAAGGTATACGCTTGAAGGCGAATTGGTATTATTCGAGAACCGCCCACTTGCCGTCCTTAATGGTAAGCAGGATCATGTCTTCCGTGCGCGTGCCCTGGTGGTCTGTCGGGGACATATTGTACACACCGTTGCAGCCCGCAAAGTTCTTGATACCCTCTATGGCATCGCGCAGCTTCACCGGGTCGTCCGACTTGGTAATCCTCAGGCCTTCTGCGATCAATGAGAGGGCGTCCGCCTGCTGGCCCGAGTAATAGTTGGCAGGCTCGCCGTACTTGGCCTGGTATGCCCTGGAAAATTCGACGACAACTTTCTTGACCGGGTCCTTCTCCGCGAGGGTCTCGATGGCCATTATTTTTCCTGACGGCACAATGACCGTTGCGGGCGTCTGGGCCACCAGTTTCAGAAAACCGGGTGTCGCATTGCCGTGACTGACAACCAGCGGAATGTTCATACCCATCTGGGCCATGTTCCGCGCCAGCAGTGCTGCCGGTTCGCCGGTGGTGAAGGCCATGATCGCCTGCGGGTTGAGCGTGCGTAGTTTCGCGAGCTGCGTGGTTACGTCCGGAGCCTTTACGTCAAACTTCTCTTCTCCCACGAGGGTGATCTTATAGGTAGGCGCGTGTTTCCGGGCAATGCTGGAGCCCAGCTCCCCGAGCGGTCCGATGGGCATAAGGAGGGCAACCTGGGTAATACCTTTCCTCTGGAAGTAGAGCATGGGGCGGGAGATGGCGAACTCGGTCGGATGGGCATTGTTAAAGGTGAACGTCTCCTTCTCCGAGAGCGCATAGCCCGACTGGATGACGGCAGGAACTTTAGACTTGTTTGCTACTGACGAGACAGCGCCCGACACCACGGCGGTTCCGGTTCCCATGATGGCAACGACCCCGTCCCTGGATATCAGACGTTGGACGTGCCTCGTTGCCGTCTCAGGCAATGACTGGTCGTCATAGGAGATCAGCTCCAACGGGCGACCATTAACGCCTCCTGCCTTATTGATCATTTCCACTTCTACCTCAGCTCCCTTTTTCATATACTCCCCCAGCCAGGAAAGATAACCGGTAAGGGGAACAATGAACCCGACCTTGTAGGGCGCCTTTGTCTGGGCCAGAGCAGTATTGAAGAGCCCGGCGAAGAAGAAAAGAGACGTGACTATCGCGATGACAACGAGCGTTCTTTTCATGATGAGCCTCCTCTTTTGTTTGTGGTGCTGATCAATTCCGTATTCCCTTGTAAAATCAAAGATTGCATGAACGTTCTCAGGTCTTGCCTTCTCAATTAAAGCACCTTGACGAAGGATAAGTCTTGTACTATATGGCCGTTTGTTGGTAAAAAAACGCTGCTTTCTACCTAGTCTTGGCTCAGCGGGAGCTTGAGGGCGCTATCTCTGAGCGCCTTAGGCGTGCAACATACGCTTTTCTTGAAAGCCCTTGTGAAGTAACTTTGATCCTTGTACCCTACCTCGTGCGCAATCTTGCCGATCGGCATGTCAGTGTTCTTAAGCAAGGCCTGCGCTTTCTCCATCCTTACCTTTGCCACACAGTCACCCAGAGTTGACCCATACTGACTTTTCATCCGGTGAATCAGACGTGACGGGCTCAAACAGACTTCCTGCGCTATACGATCTACCGTCAAGTCTTCGGTGTAATTGGCTTCGATAAAGGAGAGCACCTTCGTCAGGAGATCTGACTCGCGTCTTTTTTTTGAGATACTCTCAGACACATTTTTCAAGACCCTTACCGTCCAGAGACAGAGTGTTTCCCGGTCTTTTGCATGCTCCCATTCCACCGTAAATCCTTGCTTCAACCTCGCCAACGTCTCTATGTCCACCCCTTCTTCCAGGGCTGCGTCAATCATGGCCAGGAAGATCTCCAGCACCGAGACCTTGAGTCGCTCCAGACAATCAAAATGCTGTAACAGAGACAGCGACAATAGTTGATACAGAACCTGTTTCGCTTTCACGCGATCTTCTTCCCGGATGCTCTGCATCAGCTGCCGCTTTTGCTGACAATGAAGCTTCGTCATAACGTAAGGGCTGGGGTCAGTCCTTGAATCACCTTCTTTCGACTGCGTATCCACCAGTTCCTTGAATCCTGCGACCTCCCTGGATCGAGCGAAGTAGCCCCTGCCCTGGTCACAGAGCAAATCATCCAGCCTGCAGATAAGCTTCGTTTTTCTGTCGCCATGCATCCCTTCAAGGCCTGCGATCGCCGAAAAAGCCTTTGCCAGGTGCCACGTCCCGTCTTTAACGGTAAGCAGGACCACATGTTCCAGTCGTGTGCCGTAATGGTCAATGGACGAGAAATCGTACGTACCCTGCATCCCGTTAAAGGTCTTTATGTTTTCAATCGCTTCGCACATTCCCCGCGGCTCGGGACCTGCAGCCTTCAAGCCCTCCGCCAGGAGATCTATTGCGTCTCCCAGCTCGGCGGAACAATAGTTTGCCGGCTCCCCGTAGCGCTGCGCGTGCCGCGTGTTAAACTCATCGAGAATGGCCTTACAAGGATCGGCTCCCGGAATAGAATCCAGGACCATGCTCTTTCCTGAAGGCACAATGAGAGGCACGGGTATGTGAGAAACAAGCTTCAGAAACGCAGGATTGGCATTTCCATGGGACACCAGAAGCGGCACATTAAAGCCAAGCTGCGCCATCCTTCCTGCAACGTGAGCTGCCGGTTCCCCCGTCACAAAGGAGAAAAGGGCCAGTGGCTTGGCATCGCGTAGCCTGCCCAGTTGGGGTGTCACCTCCGGCACCCTGACATCGAATCTTTCTTCTCCAACGATCTTTATGCCCAGTTGATCTGCAAGCCGCCGACCCAGTCGGCTTCCCAATTCGCCAAGCGGACCGTGGGGCATGAGCAGCGCGATTCTGTTGATGCCTTTCTCCCGGAAATGTTGAAAGGAGCACGCGACTACAAATTCTGTTTTGTGAGCCGTGTTGAACACAAAACGATCGTTAACAGGATCAACCGCATATCCGGAACTGAGAAATGCCGGGACTCTGAACTTGTTGGCGACCTGGGCGACTGCTCGCGAGATCGGCAATGAGCCTGTACCTACCAGTGCAATCACCCGATGCCTGAAGATCAGGCCTTCAGCTATCCTTGCCGCCAACTCCGGAGAAGACTGGTCATCATACGCGATCAGCCTGAGGCGGTGCCCATTGATTCCACCAGCCTCGTTGATCATGTCAACCTTCAGCGCCGCAGCCTTCTTCTTGTGCTCTCCGCTCCAGGAGAGGTACCCTGTAATCGGGAAAATGCCTCCGACATGGTATTCCTCTTCCTCGAACCGGTGCCTGGCTGCCCGCATTTCGCTAGCGGCCTCCTTTTTCAGACTCGGTTTTAATTGTACAACATTCCGATGTCAAGTCAATCAGTATCCCTAGGCACCGGTGGATTCGCCTTTTTTGGATGGGCCGGGGGATTCAAGGATCCGCTTCTTAAGCTCTCGTTTGAGGATCTTGCCGGCCGGGCTCTTGGGCAGTTCGGATACTGCGACGTACTCCTTAGGCACTTTGAAGGGGGATAAACGTGATTTCAAAAAAGCTTTTATCTCCTCAGGGACTACGGATTGGCCGGCCTTCGGCACAATGAAGGCAGCTACACGTTCGCCCCATTCCTTGTCGGGAAGCCCGATCACCGCGCACTCCTCCACCTCCGGCCGGGTATAGAGCTGCTCTTCGACCTCACGGGGATAGACGTTCTCACCACCCGTGATGATCATGTCCTTCAGGCGATCGACGATGAAAACGTAACCATCGGCGTCGAGGACGCCGATATCGCCTGAGCGGAACCAGCCGTCCTGCCAGAAGGCTGCGCGCGTTTCTTCAGGGTTATCCAGGTATCCCCTCATAATGTTGGGGCCCAGGATGCAGATCTCTCCCTCCTGCCCATTCTCCAACCGGTTTGCCTTTCCATCCCTGATTTCTACTTCCACCAGGTGGACCGCGGTTCCCACTGACCCGGCAACATGCCTGTGGTAATGGTTATAGGTAACGGCTGAGGCGGATTCCGTCATCCCGTAACCCTCCGAGATAGTGATTCCCGTGCGCTCCTTCCACTGTTTGATGATCTCCACGGGGATACTGGCTGCGGCAGAAAAACTGTAACGAACCCGGCCCAGTTTCTCCTTCAGCTTTTCAAGGGTCAGAAGCCGCGTGTAGACGGTCGGCACCGCGAACAGCTTGGTTATCCGCCCGCTCCCCGTGGCCTCCAATACGCGGTCCAGGTCGAACGTGGGCAAGATCTCCAGGCATCCGGCGCTCAGGATCGTTGCGTTCATCACATGCATCTGACCGAACACATGGTTGAAGGGCAGAAAGCAGAGGGCTCGATCGACCTCGGTGGATCGTTCACTGTAAGCAACGTTGTGGGCGGAGACGTTGATATTCTGGTGGCTCAGCATCACCCCTTTCGGAATACCCGTGGTACCGCCCGTATAGAGAATAGCCGCCACGTCCGCGCGGTCCCGCTCCAGCGCTTTGAAGGATCCCGCACCCATATCCACGAGGTGTGCCATGTCGAGATCGCCGTCGGGGCATATGATCTTCTCCAGCCCGGCCGAGTCCCTCAACTGTTGCAACTCACGCAGCCTCTCCGGACCGGCCAGCATAAACCGGGGCTTTGCGTGGTTGACAAGGATCGTCAGCTCCGCGCCCGTCAGGACGCTGGAGTAAGTGACAGCCACCGCCCCTGCTTTCAGCACCCCAAAGTAGAAGGCAAGCCAGTCAGCGGAGTTGGGAGCGCAGAGACCGACGTGCTGGCCCGGTTTGATGCCCATTTTGATCAGCGCCGTCGCGACCCGGCTGGCCCGATCATTAAGCTGCGCATAAGTTGTGTCGATCCCACCTTCATTGATGGCCGGATGATCGGGAAAGAAGAACGCGGATTTCTCAAGATTAGTGGCAAGATTCATGAGGAGTCTCCTTGGATATAATGCTCATACGTTTAAAATAGATTGCTATTTATTTCAACAAAAATATTCACCTCCACCCTCCTTTACGATGGAAGAACCAATACTTATATTAGGCTGAGAGAAGTTAAAACTGCGGAGGTAGACCATGCACGATATCAAGCGTATCCTCGTCGTCAGCAGGTGGACAAATGAGTGCAAAAAGGCGCTCCATTACGGTATTTCCCTCGCCCGCAGCTACCACGCGGAGCTGAGCATCCTTCACATCATTCGTGACATCTGGGAAATGAGTGGCGTAGTTCTATACATGCCACGCCTCGCTGATGTGCAGGAAGGGTACAAGAAGATGGTGGAGGAAGTAAAACGTGACTTCGCCGCGATGATTGCAGAGGAACAGGCAACCGGAATGGCCATCAAGGAGACGATCAAGGACGGAGAACCTGCGACCGAGATATTCAAGGCAGTCGACGCTGATAAGATCGATCTCCTGATCATGGCCCACCACGAGGAAGATCGCCTCGAGCATTTTCTCTTCTGTCGTGATAATGACAAAATCATCAGGAAGATGCCCTGTTCCATCATGCTGGTTAAGACCGAACCCTGGGAAGAGCTGGACAAGAAGACTTCTCGGAGACAAGAGCCTCCGTTGACTGTATAGATAGTGTGGAGCGCTCCACAACTTCTATCTTTTCAATTTCTTCATGTTCACAGGCTTCTCTTCGAAATCTGCTCCCAGCCCGTGACGCTGGAGAAGAAAAGCCCAGTCCGGCTTTTCCATCAGATTGAGTATGGCGCTGTTCACCTTTCTGCGCCATGGACTCTCTTTGGAAAACCCGAACCCGAAGAAGAATCTCCTGGAGTCGGTCGGAGAGACCGATATTTTCCCCTTGTAGTCGGTCTGCCCGTAATGGTTAAGGGTGATTTCGTCGTAAAGGAATCCATCGATCTCTTTGCGCAGGAGTGCATTCAGCGCATCCTCCTCTTTCACATACAGGCGATACTTTCCTCCCAACTGCTCAAGAACGTTCGATTCGGCGCTGCCTTTGATGCCGCCAAGATACATCCGTCTCATCATATCCCCGTTGACTACGTTTACTGTGCTGCGGCTCTCGGTGACGGCAGCGGTCAGGGAGGCGATCAGGGCGCTGAGGGCTATTGCGCAGACCAACATCCAGACGAGGCCCAGGATTCTCGCGGGGAGTGACTTGAGGCTGACGCCGAAGCAGACCCCTGAGGCGAGCGTCGACCCAACCCAGTATATCCCTGCGGCGATACCTCCGACGGGCCCTCCCCCGAAGTGCTCAGGATTATTTTTCCGTTCGATGCACCAGAACAAAAACCCGAGCACGCAGAGCGTGCCGCAGAGTAATGCCACCACTTTTAGCGTCCCCCAGGAAACAAATATCATCATCGCAGACCACCAGGGATGATGCACTTTTCCGGGCAGCGTTGCCAGTGCCAGGCGGGTATTTCCGAAGGGAAAGGAAAAGTCCATAAAGTTTTCGCGCTCTGATGTCACGAAGATCGCCTCTATCGACAGGTCTATACTCCCCGCTTTCAAAGCCTCAAGCATCTCCCCGAAGGTCATTTCTCTCAACACATAATCGACCTTCAATTCCTGGCTAACTGCCTTCCATATGTCCGCGTTGAGACCCGTCCATTCTCCGCGCTGCCCTTTGGTCAGATATGGAGGATCGTGGACGACGCCGACAATCAGGGCCGGAGATGCCAACGATGCGGCAGCACCGGAAGGCGTAGCCTTCAAAGCTGTCGGTTGCAGCCCGGCGACCAGCAGGCACAACATGAAAAGCCACCCTACCCTGCAAGTCAATAATCTCATCCCTTTTGTTTCCCTTCCTCTCAAGCAATCGCATTTTGCCATGACGCCCCCTATCAGGCTCGCTCACTCTCCTGCAAACGGCGCACCATTCGCGTGAAGTGTTTTCGACTCGTAACGTGTATCCCTTAGCAACCCTTCGCCGGACCAGTCTAAAACAGCGTCGGCTGCTTATGCTTCTGTTTCCTCGGCTTGTCCCCCACGCTGTCCGCGCAAACGAGCTCTTGCGGAATTTCTCCAAGGAAGGGTGAGGAGGTTCCGGAAAGTTTCTGGCCGTAAAGAAATCGATCCCTGGCGTGAAGAGGATAAGCTCATCCTTCGCCCTTGTCATGCCCACGTAGAAGAGTCTGCGCTCCTCTTCGACGTCTGCGTTGTTTCTCGTCAGCGTGAAAGGCAGCAGCCCCTCCTCGCAGCCAACAACGAAGACCACTTTGAATTCCAGCCCTTTTGCCGCATGCAGGGTCATCAGCGCAACAACGTCAGCTCTTGGGTCAAAAGCGTCAGCAGAGGTCAAAAGCGTCACTTCATTGATGATCTCAATCAAGGCTTCGCGAGTCGGCAGATGTTGGTATGCGGCGGCAATGGTTTCAAGCAGGCTCGCATCTGCCTCTGCAGCGCCTGCCTCTCCAGCGACGCTTTTGAGAAGCGCGGCAAGCTCGATGCGGTCCGGCAGCGCATCCATCTGCGCGCGCAGTTTTTCCGCGAGTGCCTTCTTGTTGAGTGGGTGGCGCTCACCCACAACCTGACAGGGTATGCCCCATTCCTCGAAAGTCTCCTGCAAGACTTTGGCCTGTGCATTGGTCCTGAAAAGCACGGCAAAATCTGAGAAGCCGTACGACGTCTCTCCAAAATCGCGCGCTGTCTTGTCGCCGGCCATGCGGTAGTGGCTCGTGCCGCCCACGCGATCCTCGATCTCGCGGACTATGAATTCCGCCTCAGTGCGCTGGTCGGGCACTGAGAGCATCCTGATCGGCTTTCCCTGTTCTCTTCGTGCACTCAACTGCTTAGCCACTCTTCTCAGGTTGTCCCTTGACGAGCGCGTCCGCCGCGCTCAGGACAACCTTCGTCGAACGGTAATTCTCCGTAAGCACAACTGTGGCAGCGTCAGCGAAATCGTTCCGGAAGCTGAGAAAGTTCTGGACATCGGCGCCGCGGAAGGCATAGATCGCCTGGTCTGAATCGCCCACGGCACAGAGCGTGTTCGATCCATGCGCACCCACCAGGCACTTGAGCAGTCGATACTGCGCGGGGCTGATATCCTGGTATTCGTCGACGATGATATGTTTGAGCCCGTTACGGAAGCACGCGGCCACGCGGTTAGTTTCAAACAGCTCGATGGGAATAAGGATGAGATCATCAAAGTCACGTAACCCTTTCTGAAGCAGCGCCATCTGATAGGCTTCGTAGATACCCTTCGTTTCCGTGTCAAGCTGTTCCATACAGTTCTTCACCCGTGATATCGCCTCAACGCTCGCCTGCGCCTTTACATGACTCCCGGCAATCGGCCTCACAAGCTCAATCTGTTTCTCGCGCGCACAGACGGTAAACTGCTCGCCGAGGCTCTCCCTCATAATCCGGAGGCCAAGGAGGTGGAAGGTACCGATGAACATGGCGTCCGCCTGCGTTTTGAGAAGAGCCCCTATCCTCTGGCGCATCTCGCGGGCTGCACGGTTGGTGAAGGTCACGGCGATGATCTGCTCGGGCGAAACCCCTTGCTGCAGCAGATAGGCGATCCTGCGTACGATAGTAAGGGTCTTGCCTGTTCCCGGTCCCGCCACAACGAGCAGATGCCTGGCCGTTGCCGTGACTGCCTGCTTCTGGCGTTCATTTAAGCCATCGAGCGTGCCTGACATGTTTACTATATACTGCTCTTCTGCCACCCATTTCCATACTTTCTTGCATTTCCCGTTCGGATCGTTTATTTTCAAAATGGCTTATTTCCTGTTGCATTTTGCCGGACATAATGGTACGTGTATAAATGGTGTCGGAATTTGCCACACGCAAATGGCTAAAAGAGAGGGCGACAGGGGCCAAGTAATCGAGCGCATACCCGTAGACTATCGGGCGACTTTGAGGACAGCTAGAGATATTCACTTTCGCAATCGCCGGGGGGGCATATGAGCGACGCGGAACGAGCTGCTGGCCAGTCTGGAAACGAACCTCAGGCAGGGGTTCAAAGAGTCACGAAGAAACGCCTGGTTGACAGCCTTAACAACGTTAACTTCCGGGAAAATCCTGTAATGGTGAATCTTGAGCATGCGCGGTACGGCACGCCCTTATTCCTCCGAGCCTATCCTCAACCCTGTTCCGGCGACATGCTGCATTGTCTTTGGGCCGAGCCCTGTCCTGCCAACATAGCCACGTCTTATATCGCTCAAAACTTCATGGTTGACAGAGGATTGGACCTCCTCATTGTGGACGCTCAGCCAAAGGAAATCAGCAATACGGGCATAACGTTTCTCCTCCCCGAAGAGTGTCGAGGACACCGCCTCAGGAGGACCAAGAGGTATGTCTCTGAAGGCATCAAAGTGACCCTTATGCAGGATGCTGCAACTTTTTCGGGGGTTCTTGATGATTTTGCCACCCTCTCTTTCCGTGTCCTCGTTTCGATTCAGCCGCCTCAGACATTCGAATCGATTAATGAAAGGGCACCCTTATATGTTGTCTTTTCAGACGGGGGCACCACGCTCTACACAGGGGAGTGCAGAATAATCAGGCAGACGGAGTCGAAGCGGGAACGGTCTTTGGTGCTTGAGCCGGTGTGCGGCGAAGAGAATACGCCGCGACGAGACAGGCTTTACCGCGAAGGACACGTGCTTGTGCCTCGGCCGAGCGTTGCTTTCAATCACCCCCTGGCAAGAAAGAGAATGAGTCTGGACGTGGACGAGATCTCTACCCGCTGGTTTTCTGTTGTCGAGTATCACGAGAGCGCGGCCCTCTTCCCCGGCCTCGTCATACCGCAGGTTGAGCTGGAGGTCGCTCCCGGCTTTTCCCTGAACTGTAAGGCCCAGGTCAGCTCCGGCGATGTGCATGAGGGTGATGGGGAGAAGACCGTAAAGTGGCGGATCGTGATCCTGGATATGAGCATTGAGGATCAGGGCAGACTTTTTGCCCTGCTGCAGAAGGTACAACATCAAACGTCACACGCGTACGGCAAAGTAGACATGGAGGATCTGCTGACGTTTTTCTTCGATGCAGGCTTTGTCTATCCAAAAAAATACGCGGCCCTGCATACACACAAAGAACGGCTTCGGGAGACGTACAGGAAGCTTTACCTAGGGAATCCATGCAATAGCAAGGCACTTTATGCAGATAGACAAGGGTGTCATCCAGGCTCACCTGTCCATGATCCGCTTCTACGAGAATACCTGGGTGCTCCATCACCATGCCGCCGTAGGGCAGAACGGCGCAGGTCTGCGGGTACTGAACCAGGCCCGGGATTACGTGAACGATTACCGCAGCATCTACTCAAGCCACATGGATTATCTCACATGCTATTATCGGCCTAATAACAGGTTCCCCAACCGGGTGTTTGGGGGATTTGCCCGCGCTCTTGCCAATCCCAAGCAGTGCTCGATCGATTCATTCGCCTACCTCAATTTTGAGTTTAAGAGTCATTGTGATGACGAAGCAGAGAATGGCTGGAAGCTTGATCTTGCTAAGGCTGAAGAGCTTGCAGAGCTCTCGAACTTCTACGACTACGTATCGGGCGGTCTCATGGTTACGGCCCTCGATCTTGAACCGGGTACGAGAGCTATAAATACCCTGAATGATGAATATGAAAAGCTCGGGCTTAAGAGAGAGAAGCACCTCTTTTGCTCAAGAAAGATGGCAAGCTGAAGGCTGTCGTCCTGGCTATGGTTTCCGATACGGGTTTGAACCTGTCGAACCTCACGAACTGTGTGCACGTCTTTGTTATGGATGGCGAAGATCTGCAGGTAAGTGCACTCTATCGCCATCTCTCCTTGCTCTCGCCGCACTACACGGAAGATGAGATTCCGGTACTCCTCTATCCGCTTTCCTATGTGGAGAATCAGTCCATTTCCTACGAGAAAGTGTACGACCTTGGACCTTTGACACAAGGCATGCGGAAAGGTTTTATCACTACATGGAGAGAATGGTAACCGGGAAGAAGGGCGTTGCAAGAGATGGGAAAGCGATTCAAGGCATAGTCAGGCCACAGGGACATCCCTCGATTCTGTCCCGGGCGTGAGCCATTAGAACGACGGAGAAACAAACATGAAACCCCACGGAAAGCCCCCGTGGGGTTTCATGTAGTGAGTACTGAGCGTCGGGTAGCGCGTGCGTGGCTTATACCAACTCACATTCAGTAAGATGACCCAGCCTTCGGCGGGGTACCCACCAAGTGGCTGGTGGGAGCCCAGTAATAGAGGCGAATCATGGAAGATGTTGGCTATTTAATGGAGAGCGAAGAGGAAAGTATCCGGCTGGAAGCAAAGACAGACCCTGCGGTCGTGGAGCAGCAGGCCCTCTGGGCACAAATACGTCCGGGTATGCGCGTCGCAGACCTCGGTTGCGGTTGTGGTAAGACGACTTACTTGCTCTACGGGCTCGTTCAGCCCGGGGGTACGGCTGTCGGCATCGATGTCTCGGAAAAAAGGTTCGAATATGCACAAGACAACTACGCGCGAGAGGGTATCGAATTTATTCGCGGTGACATATGGCACCCCCTGGACGAATTAGGGAGCTTCGATTTCGTATGGGTTCGCTTCGTCCTTGAGTACTTCCGCTCGAATGGTTTTGAGATTGTCGTTAATGCGTCACGCATCCTGAAGCCAGGAGGCACCTTGTGTCTTATAGATCTGGATCACAATTGTCTCGAGCCACTTCGGCCTGCCAGAAAGACTCGAAAGGGCCATTGCCAAGTGTGCCCGCGTTTTGGAGGAGGAGTTCAATTTCGACCCTTACGCCGGGAGAAAACTCTATTCCTATCTCTACGATCTTGGTTATGAGGACGTGGCTGTCAGCGTAAGTGCCCATCATCTCATCTACGGATCGCTCAACGACATGGATGCTTTTAATTTTGCCGAAGAAGATAGAGATGGTGAGCCGGAAGCGCCGGTGTGGCCCTTGATGAATACAAAGGGGGAAGCGCAGAGTTCATGGAGGAGTTCACGCGATTCTTTTCTGATCCTCGAAGGTTTAGCTATACTCCTCTTATATCTGTGCGGGGATGCAAGCCCGCGCGGGCCGAAGAAACAGGTTGAGGTAAAGACTAAAGCAAAGGTTGAGCTTGAGCGAGAAACGACTTCTCAGTCTTAACTTTAAGTCCTTGCTGGACTCCTGATTATTCGAATGCAATCGTAAAGGTGGTGCCCCTCTTCCGTCGAGTTCGATGGTTCGGTCCAGTTGCCGGACCAGAGAGTTTACCAGGGCCAGTCCGAGAGATGGTGGAGGAAAAGGCAATGAATGACAGCAGAGTAAGCTACCGTGTCTGTAGCCCGATGAGTTGCAGTTATGATGACGGCGCTCAAACTGATTTTTTGTAATAGTGGGAGCCCTCCCAACCTCTTTTCAAGGCCTTGTTGTACTGATAGACCGCATAGAAGCTGTATGCGTTCCTCAGGCGAAGGAGAGACTTCAACATTCGTAGTTGAAACGTCGGGAAAGAGTACAGGCGATTCTTAATGCGATTATTGCCTTCGTAGATTATCTCTGCCGTTGTTCCCCTGGGCCGAATCACCACATGCGACATGCGAAACTTTTCCCAGTCTTTCGGGAAATCCGTGTAGAGCAGCCTATCCTCAGCCAGTACCCGTTCCATAAGGGCAGTGCCCGGCAAGGGAGTGAGGATTGTTATCTGGAAAGGGCGTCTGATGCCGGAGTGTAGTAAGAAATCGGCGAGCCGCTCGTAATAGGAGGCAGGCTCGTCATCACTACCGAGAATAAAGAGTCCGACTACCCCTACGTGGTATTTATGAAAAATCTCTGCCGTCTTGCTGTAACCCTCGACTCCGGCTCGCACGTTTTGGTGTTTTTTCATCCCCCTAAGGGTCGACTCATCGATTGCCTCGAAACCAATAAATGCCGCTGTCCAGCCCGCCTTTGCCGCTAACTCGACAAGGCGTTCGTCGTCCGCTCCGTTGATTGAACATTGCATAATCCACTTCTTGTTGAGTTCATTCTTGATCATGCCGGCGAATAATTCCTCTGATGCGAGCCTATCTTGCTTCGTATGGCCAATAAGGTTGTCATCCACAAAAAATATCGGACGGTCATTTTTCATGCTTGCCAATTCATCCAGTACGTCGTCTACGTTACGTCTACGGTATTCTTTACCTAGGTACCTGGATACAGAACAGAATTCGCAGTTGTGGGGGCATCCGCGGGAGGTTTGGATTGAGTCCCATACATAATCGGGATGAAGCAGATCACGGCGTGGCCTGACTCCGGGAACACTCAGATCGACTTTGGAGCCTTCATATCTTTGAGAAAGGCGGTTCTCCTCAAAATCTCGAAGCACCTGCCCCCAGATGTTCTCCACCTCGCCTATAACGACTGCATCGACGTATCGCACTGCTTCGTCCGGCGCCATTGATGCATGGACTCCTCCCATGATCACTTTGATCTTTCTATCACGGTAGATGCGGGCAATTTCGTACGCCCTGTTCGCGGTAGCCGTAAAAGAGGTAATGCCGACGAGATCCGCCTCCTCAAATTGGAACGGTTCGAAATTCTCATCGACTACCTGCACATCCCAGTCGGGGGGTGTCGCTCCGGCCACATAGGCGAGACCTAATGGCGGATAAAGAGTGGACCGGCTTAACAACATCCCACTTCTCCGGCCGACCGGATTAATGAGCAATAATTTTTTCATGCAGATCTCCTTACGACATCAATCAATTGGACACCGAATGACCAACTATTTGAAGACCGCTGTACCATGCGTTATAATTGTGTGCGGTCACAGCGAACGACGCGACACAGCCAACTGGAAGGGACATAAATTCTTCCCAGCAACCGCAATTCCCTTTTTTCATTCAAATATCGGCCATGTTCGGGTGCAGGAACAGGTTAAGGACCAAAATCGACCCCCAATGTGAATCTGAAGGTATCTTGAAATAGGCAAGAGTAAATGTCAAGAAGAACGTTTTCGCAAGAAGCGCCGGTCTGTCACACTAAAGATGAGACTCTAATAGCAAGGACCTCCCTCTATGCTCACCCTTGAAATAGGTGCGAAGGTTGGGAGGAGATTATCCTCGGAACTCGATCGTAAAGGCGGTGCCCTCTCTTCGGTCAAGCTCAATGGCACCGTCGAGCTGCTGCACGAGTGAGTTTACTATGGTCAGTCCGAGAGATGGCGAATTGCGAGGGTCTATGGTTTCCGGGAAGCCGGTACCGCTGTCGCTCACGGTCAGCATAATGCGGTTTGTACCCCGCTTTTGCAACTGAATCGTAATCTCTCCTTCTTCCCCCTTCGGAAAGGCATGTTTCAGTGCGTTGGAGACAAGCTCATTGATGATGAGGCCACAGGGTATTGCCTCGGTAATGCCGAGAGGGATATCATCAATCTTGACCGTGAGCCGAACGGAACTCTCCTCAGTTCTGTAGAAATGCTGGAGATCGGACACAAGGTTCCTCGTGTACTCGCCCATGTCAACGCTGGCAAGGTTAGGTGACTGGTAGAGCCTTTCATGGATGAGAGCCATGGACTTAATGCGGGCCCGGCTTTCCTTGAGCGCCGAGACAGCTCCGGGATGTTCCGTTCTCGCTGCCTGCATATACAGAAGGCTTGAGACAATCTGCAGGTTATTCTTCACTCGGTGGTGGATCTCCTTCAGGAGCACCTCTTTCTCCTTGAGCGATGTCCGGATCTTCTCCTCTACCTCCAGTAAGGAATTGAACTGTTTTTCTTTCATATCGGTTACCATTGCATTCTGGATACTTATACCGATCTCCGGGCTGAGCGCCATGAGGAGATCAATGTCACTCTGGAGCAGGCTGCGTTTTGTTTTCACATTGTCGACGGCGAGTACGCCTATCGCATCATCGACACAGACTATGGGGCAGCAGATAAAGGATTTTACCCCCATCTCCTGCGCGAACTCCAGGCTGTGGGGGGAGAGGTCCTGCTTGATCTCATCCATATCGTTGATGAGGAAAGGTTTGCGCTCCCGGAGACAGACTACCAAGATCCCTTTCGACTCCGGCCTCAGTCTGAAGCTGGTCTTCCGCAGGGTAGATAGCTGCTCATCCTTATAGCCGAAGGCTGCCCTGAAAGTGAGGGCCGTTTTCTCTCTATCCGTGAGAAGGATCATGCCGCGGTCGAAATCAAGTCGCTTCTCCAAGATCTGCGCCACGTCCTGGAGGATGCCCTCGATATGTCTCTGCCTGGTCAGGGTCAACCCCACATCGTGTATCAGCCGGGCATTGTTGTAACTTAGGTTGAGCTTCTCAAAGAGTGTATCTGTTGAATCCGACAGATTCCGTACGGCCGCGAGCAATTCTTCTTTCTCCAAACTCCAAGCTTTCTGGGATAGAATGAAGACGGCCGCAAGAGAGATGACCATCGACGTGACCCACACTGCCGGCGTGCAGAAATGGAGAAGGCCGAGAGAGAGCGCCAAGAGTGACAGAGCCAAGTAATTCCTTGTCTTTCTCCAGACGTCTGACCGGAACGCATGCCACGTGATGATATACCGGCAGTATCTGCCCCCCTTGAAAACACATTCCGTATGCTCAATTTTAGGAAGTTTGTGCTTAAAGAGGGCAAAGATCGATTCGAGATATCCTATCCTGTTCTCGCACTGGTAGGGTTTTTCATTTGTCCCCGGCTTTGGCGTCACCTTGATTTGCACCTTGTTCGGGCCCAGCTTTGTCGCTTCCCAGACGCAGGATCTCACTAAATTGCCGGTGGCCTTTCCTACCATCTCGCAGATCTTAGCGGGATTCACGAAGCCCAGGGCGTAACTCTTCACGACCCCCAGAGAGTCCGTGGATACCGCATACCTGCCTGCTTCCCGCGCAATATTCTTGATTCTTCGTGAGTACTACCAGTTTTTCGTGAAAGAGATCTACTTGTTCCTGGTTGAACCAGTGGTCCTCGTCTTGAACCTGGTAGGGTTCCATTTTGGCATAGTACAATAGCTCATTTATGTCGATGTGATCATAGTACCGTTCGATAAACCTTACAAAGCTCTCGATAATCCTGCTGTTGTACAAGGGGGCATCCGGTTGGCATGGCTCCATCGTCGCACCCGTGATGCCTTCACTGTCGGTTGCTCTCGGTCCACTCTCAGGTCGACCGGTGTTCCTTTTCAATGGCAACACGCTATTTTCTTCGGGTTGAGACATTTTTCTAAAGAACAGGGGGCTAGAGTGGGAACTTGCGTGGTCTTCAACGTCTTGGCTGGCGAGCCGGTGGTCCAAAGGCGAAGGCTGTCGTCGTCTTCTGGCATTGCCAAGTCGCCATCTCTCTTTCTCTCCCGATCCGTTGCTCTTTGTCTCCCTCACCGCGTTATCAGCTTTCGATCTGCCGCGCATAAAGAGACCTTCGCGATCAGTTTACCTGGTGTACGCTAGCGTGAAAAGCACCATCTGGATGAACTGGTCGTACGTGCCCGAAGGCGCGCCTACAGTATTATTTATCGAACTCACTTTGTTGAAGAACGTAGCCTGATATGCCAGATTTGCCTTGAAGGGACCTCTTATATAGCCTATGCCCCCGGTAACGATCTGCTTGTTTGCATCCGGGAGGTCAGGAGTCATAGTGCGTTGCGGCACCGGGCTCATGTCGTACATGTAACCCAGTTGCGTCTCAAAAGACGGGGACCACCTGTAGTTGGCGCCAATGGCAAAGCTGAAAGCATTCTGCCAGTCCTTGAGAAAAATGACGGAAGGTCTTCCGTCTGAGAAGTGGGCCGTATAGCGGTCAATTGTAGACCAGCCTATATAGGTTACATCGGTCTCAAGGGTAAGGGCACCGATCTTCTTCGCGAGACCTGCGGTCATTTGCCATGGAAGGGTGATCGTAGTCGAGACATTGCTGTCCCTGAGCTGGGGCACCAGCGTCTTGAACACAAAATCATTGGGTGTATAGAAATTGGCCGTACCCTTATACTTGATTTTTATCGGGCTTCGCGCAGTAAAGGAAACGGTGTAGTCCTCCGGCAGCTTCACGCGTATGCCTGCATTTGCACCGAAGCCATTGCCGTCTCCGCTGAGTTTGGCCTCACCATCAGGAAATGGGGCAAGCGGAATGGCACTCTGAAGGTCGACAGAACTATCCACATAGGAGGCGCCAAAACCCACGGAGACGCGGTCGCTAATCTTGTAGGCGACCGTGGGGGTCACGAAGATTGATTTCAGCTCCGAGTAGGTCGCTGAATATCTGCCGATCCAGGTCCTGCCCCAGTCAGCGGAGAGACCAAAGGGGGAATAGACGCCGATGCCGAAGGATAATCGGTCACGGGTGTACTTGGCAAAAAGGCTCGGCACGTGATGGGTCGCCGGCTTCAGATCCGCAGTCGTACCGGTTGCCGCGTCCCTGAAAGTCCGACTGGACATAACAATCGTATCGTTTATGCTGACGCCGAATCCGGGCTGGTCCGGAAGGAGAGCCGGGTTGTAGAAAATTGCCGAAGGATTATCTATGGACGATGCAACTGCGGTCGCCATGCCGTCCGCCTTTGCATCCTGATTGTATATTATGAACCCAGAAGCGAGAAGCTGCCCGGGTATGAAGAAGATCATGGCAATGAGGAAAAGTTTTGATAGCAATTTTCACCCCCCTTGCAGGACAACCACTAGCCCGGTGATCCTTTTCTTACCGTTTTTGATCGGAGCACCCTCTTTTCCCCGCGGTGTCGCCCCAACCAACAACTGCTCACCTCAGATACGGCAGTAGCGATCCAGAATGACGACTACTGTTGGTGCAACTTCAGTGCCAGGGAAGCGGTTTGCTGTCATGGCCATTCGCGAAGGCCAGACCACCGCGGCAGGAATGCTTGTTACGCGACGGAACCCTACCTCTGCCGGCTCCCGAGCAGGTAACTTTGCAGAATTAAAAGGCAGTTCATCCATGGCAGCAAGGCTCCGATGTCAGAAACCTGACGTTGCTTGGCGGAGAACCGACACCTACCTATAACTAAGCCCTCTTCCCATCCACGACAATGTAATGTGCCAAAGCAGGCAGTGCACCGGATCACTGATAAAGCCGGCTTCCGCTCATCCTTGCCGTTCGAAGCTACTGACTGATAATGATCCTGGTGGAAGAATGCTCAACGAAGGGGTATAATTGGACCCCGAGGTACGCAAGACCTCCGACGGCTCCTGAACCGGGCCTGCCACGGGAGTGCCTATGGATTTACTCATGAATCGCCGGTTATTGTGCATGCTCGTTGTCATAGTGCTGCTGTTTGCAGAACGGGCACCTGCAACCGAACGGGCCTACGATCCGCTGGCAGTCTCCGATCACGAATAGATTGGAGACGCTCGACTTCACGGTCAAGGACCAGGGACGGCAACGCGAGATTCCTATTCGCGTCTATCTCCCGTCGGAGAAAACGCCCGCACCGGTCGTGCTGTTCAGTCATGGACTGGGCGGTTCACGCGCCGGGTACGCGTACCTTGGCAGACACTGGGCATTGCGTGGCTACGTGGCGGTGTTTCTGGAGCATCGGGGAGTGACGCGTTGGTGTGGCAGAACAAACCCCCGGGGCAACGGATGGCCTCAATGCAGCGAGCAGCGGGAGTCCGGAACTTCCTGTTACGGGTGAAAGACGTCCCTGCCGTAATCGATCAGCTCAAACTCTGGAACAAGTCCGGCGGCCATGCGCTGGCGGGAATGCTTGATCTGAGCCGTATCGGGATGTCCGGTCATTCGCTCGGCGCATCGACGACACAGGCAATGAGCGGCCAGCTTTTCTCGCACGGGGCATACTCCTACACCGACCAACGCATTAAGGCAGCCATCGCGTTAAGTCCCAGCAGCCCGGGTCGCGGCACCGACCCCAAAGAGGCATTCGGCGGCGTGAATCCCATGGATGCTGATGACCGGAACAAGAGATTTCACGGGGATCGGGAATGGCGATGTAAAGTCCCGGCTGGCCGTGTTTGCCGCACTCCCCCCGGGAGGAAGTATGAATTGGTTCTGGACGGGGCTGAGCACTCCGCCTTCACCGACCGCGCCCCGGCACGGGAGACCGGGAAGCGACACCTCGACTACCATCAGGTCATCCTCGCCTTGAGCACGGCTTTCTGGACGCCTGGCTGCGTGGCGATATGGAGGCCAAAACGTGGCTCGACGGCGATGGTCCGCCTTCTGTTCTGGAGAAGAATGATCGCTGGCAAAGAAAGTAAGACATGACCGATTTCTCTACCGCCTTTCTATGGATTCTCTGGTGTGCCCTTCACAGTGTCCTGATAACCGCGACCGTTACCAGCTACATGAAAAAGAAAGTTGGGTGACGGGTACCGGTTCTACCGCCTTTTTTTCAATGCCGTGGCTTCGATAACCTTGCTTCCCCTGGCCTACTATTCGATCGGCATGAATGGTCCACCGATCTTTCGTTGGCAAGGCCCTTCGGCGATCGCGAAATACCTGTTACTGCTGACCAGTCTCTGTCTGTTCATCGCCGGTGCGAAGCATTACGACCTGCCACAGTTCTGGGGATTCGTCAGATCAGGACGGGGGAGACAAACCCTACCCTCTCGGAACGCGATACATTCGGTACAACAGGCATCCTCAGTGCAATCCGCCATCCATGGTACGTTGCGGGCATCATGATTGTATGGGCGAGAGATATAAGTGTGTCCACCCTCCTGAATAATATCGTCATCAGCGCCTATTTTGTGATTGGAACGATTTTGGAAAGAGCGGAAGCTCGTTCGTGAGCTTGGCGACCAGTATAGGGAATATCAAAAGCGTGTTTCAATGTTCTTACCCTATAAATGGGCAAAGGCTAAGGTTGCCGGGCGACCAAACCGGCACTATCGAGGCGCTTAAGAAGTCAGCGTCCTGATACCAATTTGTCATTCGAGGTACGACCGGAGCCTTCGGCCGGGTCCCTGGGGCGGCGATAGCGATAGCGATAGCGAAGCATCCCTGTGGGAAGCATCCTGGAAGGAAGCATCCTGTAAGGACGAGGAGCCGATAGCGGTAGCGATAGCGAAGCATCCTGCAAGGAAGCATCCTGGAAGGATAGCGCAGCATCCCGTAGGGAAGCATCCTGTAGTGCAGCATCCTGGAAGGATAAGGACGCAGCGTACCTAGTGGTACGTCGAGGAGGGCGATAGCGAAGCATCCTGAAGGATAGCGCAGCATCCCGTAGGGAAGCATCCTGTAGCGCAGCATCCTGGAAGGATAAGGACGCAGCGATAGCGCTAGCGAAGCATCCCTGTGGGAAGCATCCTGTAAGGACAACGAAGGTATACGTAGCGAAGCATCCCCGTGGGACTTGAAGACAAATTGGTATTAAGCGAGCCGATATCCCGCCTGCTTCCAACCTTCTACGCCATCCTTGAGGGCTTTGGCGTTCGTGTATCCCATATCCCTGCTACTTGCCTGCCTGACCGGCAGAACTTCTCTCATCGTGTCAGGCGCAATAGAATACGATCTCCTGGTCCTTGGGCAATGCACCGAGTCTCGATCTAAATTCATTGAGAGATATGGCGCCTTCGAGATGAAGTGCTTTGAACTTTTGCTCATCGTCGTAAGCGCAGACGAGGAGGGCAGCACCCGCTTTCAGTTTTTCAGCAATTTCTTTTGGCCCCACGCGCTCCGGCTCACTCATATTGAACCTCCTCTCGGATACTCGGTTTGGGATGGGAGGATATCCTCCTGACCATTAGACATCTTCCAGCATGGTGGTAAAAAGATCGTGATGTTCTTCTTCGTCCTCAAGGATTTCCTTGAACATGAGAGCGGTTGTTGTATCTCCTGCTTTGGTAGCCAGTTCGATGATCTGCCGGTACATAACAACAGCCTCCTCTTCGGCCTTCGTATCCAGTTCAAGGAATTCCTTGAGGCTGCCTCCGATGGTGATAGGCGAGGGCTTGGTGGTGGGTTTTCCCCCCAAATACCAGAGTCTTTCCGCAATCGATTCTGCGTGCTTCATTTCGGCGATGGCCGTATGCTTGAACTGATCCCTCACCGCGACGCCCTTTACGCCCATCACTTGCACGTGCTGCCACATGTACTGGACGCTTACCTGAATCTCTCTTGCAATAGCGGCATTCAGCAATTCCTTCAGTTTTTCGCTCGCCTTTGTTACCGGTTTCAATGAGATGGCCATTTCCTTCGCCTCCTTGTAAGAGTTTTAGTGCGTTCATTTACAAATATAATCATTTGCAAGATGATTTGCCATGAAGCGTTACACCGTCCGGCCGACCCTGCAAACCCGGTGGTCAACTCGGTGTTATTGTCAACATATCTCAACACCCCCTTACGTTACTTGTGCCGCCACATGCTTCGGGTTACACTATTGCAGAACTCGTATCGATAGAGATCTCGTGTAGGAGCAGTCATGATTTCACCACGTTGCGAAACAGCGCGCCACGTTAGTGACCATGATGTTGTGTTCAAACAATGAAAGCAACTAATACCGATTTGCATTCAAGATGGACGACCCAGCCTTCGGCCGGGTGCCCCGGGCGGCAGCGAGGAGCCGACGCAGGCGTACTCGGAAGTACGTCGAGGAGAGCGACGCAGCGACAACGAAGGTATACGCTTGAAGGCGAATTGGTATAAGGATCACCCAGAGCTACCGCAAACTTTATGCGGATATTGAGGAGATCCTTTTCCGCTGCGACCCAATGGGCATCTGCTCCAAAGGGAATAAAGGCAGATACGATCCTGAAGTCGAAACCATACTACCCAGACTGAAAGAAGCACAGTCGGAATCTGACGTGCATAAGATCATCTGTGAAGAGTTTATCCGTTGGTTCGGCATTCATGCCGCTGGGCATAAAGGCAATGGCAGCTATGAAGAGGCGGCAAGGGAAATTTGGGCCGCGTGGCAGCGGTTCTTAGTGAGCAATAAGGAACGCAACAAACGGCTGAAGAGTAACGCCAGGCGCGCTCGCTAATACCGATTTGCCTTCAAGCGCCTACCTTCGTTGCCCTTCAGCCTGGTCTTACTCGACGTACCGCCAGGTACGCCTCCGTAGCCCAGGCCTCGGCTCGCCTCGGTATCCATCTTGAATGCAAATCGGTATAGCGGAATATTTCAAACTCCCGGAGCATCACAGGAGCGTTCCCTGCCCCTTGATCTCTTTCCGCTCCGCGGTCTCGAATATCTTTATCTCTCCATACTCTCCGTCGTAGCCCGGATTGATATGTACTTTGCCTGAGCGCATTCGCGCTATCGCTTCAGCTACAAGCGGCGACGCGGCTCGTTCAATTTGTGCAATCGGCGCGTCCATAAGGACGCTGAACTCGTTGCCCAGCGCTGCGAGCAGGTTCATGTAATCGTACTGCACGGACTTGCTGTTTGCACCCACGCCCCGCGCCTCCGCAAGTACCTCCTGCAATGGAATGAGAGAATGGTACGGAGGCGCACCCGGTGGCCTGAAGCCGTGCTTTCTGTCGGCGAGCAGCTCAACCCTGTGCATGACGCCGACCGTGAGCCGCTTGCCGCACGCAGGACAACGATACTCATTTTCTTTTGTCTCGCTTGGAGAGAAGCGGACCCCGCAGGCCCTGTGGCCGTCGTAGTGGTACTTCCCCTCTTCCGGGAAAAACTCGATGGTGCCGAGAAACCCTGTGCGCGTCTTGATGGACTCCATGATCGCCCCGTAAGACACGTCCGTATCGAGGATGTTTGCCTCTCTTCCGAGCTTCGGTGCCGAGTGCGCATCAGAATTGGAGATGAGCGTAATCCCGTCCAGCGCTGATAGCCGCCAGTTCATGAGAGGGTCTGAGGAGAGGCCCGTTTCTATGGCGTGGATGTGCGGCGTGAGTTCCTCAAAGCACTCTTCGAGCGAATCAAAACCGGATGCTGCGCCGAATACCGAAAAATGAGGGGTCCACGCGTGAGCCGGGATGAACATGGCCTGAGGAGACGTATCGAGCGTGATCTTGAGAAGCTCTTTTGCGTCGAGCCCGAGGATGGGCCTTCCGTCCGATGCTATATTGCCTATCCTGGAGAGCGCAAGATTGAACTTTGCCGCGCTCGCAAAGTCGGGAACAAAAACGAGACAGTGGATTTTGCGCGTCTTGTCATGTTTCTTATAGATGCAGCTTATCTCCACGGAGAGGAGAAAGAAGACGTCCGCCTTGCACGATTCGGGAACGGTCTCCGGCTGCAGGTCTTCCCTCAACTGAAACAGACCATTGCCTGTGGGCTCCAGTTTCTCCCCGAGTTCTTTGAACCACTTGGGATGGGTGAAGTCTCCCGTGCCGACAACGGTAATGCCTTTCATCTGGGCCCACTTCCAGATGCCCTCGGGCACCATCTCTGCGCTCGTGGCTCTGGAGTAACTCGAATGGATGTGCAAGTCGGCGATAATGCGCATGGAAGTTATGAATACCTCCCGTATTCCCTCGTGCACTCGGCCCAGACTTTGACCAGTTCAGGCTTCGCATCATCAAGGACCGTCCTCGCGGACATGATGAAGCCCCCTTCCCTGCCCACACCCTCGATCAGCTTTTTCGTCTGCTCCCTGACCTGTTCGGGCGTCCCCGTGCTCAGCAGGGAAACAGGCATGCCTCCCACGATACAAACCGTATCACCCACGGTCTCTTTTGCCTTGAATATATCGGTGGAGTCGAACATGGCCAGTACCTTGCCTCTGGGCAGCTCACGAAGATAGTGAAGGCGCGTGGTGTAATCCCCTTCCAAAAAGACGCAGGGCGTCATACCCGCATCTACCAGCCCCAGGACCAGTTTTTTTAGCCCCGGCCAGTAGAACGTTTCGAACTGCTTCGCGGACATGAAGCCGTCCGACCCGCGATGGAGAGGTATGAAGACCCTGCGGTTACCACATCTTTTTGCACTGTCAACCGCGTTTTTCAAGAGCATCGGGAAGACCCTCTCCATGGTCTGATGGAGTTTGTCCGGCTGCCGGTACATGTCGAGCATTGCGCCGCGCATGCCTCTGAGCATGTCGGAAATCAGGTCGAAGGGGGCGTACGTCGTGACGCCGAACGCTTGCGGGAAACCAAGCGCTGCCATCTCCCGGTCGAATCCGCCAAGGATCGCGAGATATTTGGACGCCTCCAGTCCCGCCCTGTATAGCGACGCAAAGGCTTCGGCAATAGACGGGTCAGCAAGTACGGCGCTGCCGATGGCACCTTTGTACCCCTGGATGAAAAGGGCGTCAATGGGAGGGAGGTTACGAAGAGGTTCCAAAGCCCCGAACAGGCGCGGCATGTAGGCCCTTATGATATAGTCGGTAGGGTCAGCGAGAAACGCATCATATTCATCGGCCTTCATGTACTCGCCTTCGACAAACTGGAACGTCGAAAAGCCGGAGACCCCATGGCCGGGCCATCTGATCTGCTTGCAGTCGAGGATATCCAGTGTCGTCCCCGGATAGACCGCAGCTGCAGCGAAGTACATATCTGGCTCCAGTTCGAGGATCATCTGCTTGTTGGCCGCGACCCATCTTTCGGTCTGATAGAAAGCCTCTTGCAGCGCTCAACCTCGCAAACCGGGCTGAAAGAAAGTGCGTGTTTGGAAGAAACGGAACTTGGTCCGGGACATTCAGGCTGATCGCGTCTTCTACCCTCTTGAGTCGCTCTTTGTACTGTTCTTCCGCTGTCTCGGCCACCCCGCGCACCTCGCACCACGTTTGCGTCAAGTATACTCTATGGACAAAATCGGGGCAATAGAAACAGGGAGTCTCTGTATAAGTAATGTCCTATACGAGACGCAAGGGAAGACCGCTTGCTCTGATGAAAGAGCGTAAGAGGTATGGTTTCTTTTGTATCGATCGCACGGAACGGCGAGTTCTGGTGGCGAGCTCGGCAACATCCATAGCCGTCGCGTTGGCCAGAGGATTCGTTTTGCTATACGACCAGACATATTCGACCGGGTTGAGTTCCGGAGCGTAAGGCGGAAGAAAGGAGAGATGGAGCCGCGGGTTATTGTTCCATAATGCTTGGACTTTTTTGGAACGGTGCGGTACGGAACGATCCCATACGATGAGGATTGGGCCGGTAAGCTCCTTCAGCAGGTTTTTCAAAAAGGCAGCCACCAGATGAGCATTGATATTGGCATCGGGATGAAGACGGAAAAAAAGACGAAGGTGACGTCTGCACGGGGCTATGCAGAGGGCTGCGATGATGGATACCTTTTTATGGGAACGGGTCTTTTGATACAGCCACGGAGTCTTCCCGCAAGGGCTCCAGGTCCTGCGGACGAAAGGCGCCATCATGATCCCGCTTTCGTCGATAAAGACCAGCCAGGCCTTCAGCCGGGATGCTCTTTTTTAAGGCGAGGCCACTCGACTTTGACCCAGTGTTTGATGCCTTCCTCATCCCGTTCCACAGCTCGCCGTTCCGGCTTCTGGGGGCTCCACCCGAGCGCGTGGAGGAGACGACCGATATGGTCAACATGATAGCGGACGCCAAAAAGAGCGTGGATGAGTTGTGCGACACGCGGACATGTCCACAGGTCAGTGGGGAATCCCGCCACCTTCGATCCTTTCAGCAGGGTTTTCTCAAGCTTCCTGAGATCACGTTGATCAAGCTTTGCTGGCCTTCCAGAGGCAGGCTTGGCATGAATGCCCTTTTCGCCCGTCTTATGGTAGCTTGCCTTCCAACGGCGAACACTGCGACGGTCAACACCTACCATTCTGGCAACGTCAACAGGTTGATACCCTTGGCCAAGAAGTTCTATCGCGCGATGACGGCGGCGTTCCAATTCCTTTGGGCTTCCTTGAGGTCTCATGCTTCACCTCCAGCCCAAAGTATAGGAGGCCTGCCCTGTGCCGCTGCAGTCCCGGCTTGACAGCCGCAAGCCCTCGTGATACTTTAACATTTCGTACCCGAGCATTATAGGTGCTCAGGGTCAGGTGTCGATTCCTCACAGACCAAGACTTAACCCAACGACAAAGGGAGAAGAAGAGTATGACTGACTTAAAGGTGAAGGAGATCAAGAGATTGGCTTATGAGAGGCCTGCGATAAAAAGGGGGTATGCGAACCAGACGCTCTACGTTAATCTTTCAGACTCAACAATTTCCTGCAAACCCGTAAGCGAGAAGATGAAGGAAACGTTCGTGGGGGGAAAGGGTTTTGATCTCTGGCTCCTCTGGAACGCTGTGAATAAGAACACCCGGTGGGACTCTCCCGAGAATGCTCTTTGCATCGCCTGCGGTCCATTGGGCGGAACCCCCGTTTATCCGGGATCAGGTAAGAGCATCGTGACTTCCATCTCTCCCACCACAGGCTCCGTGATGGACTCCAATGTGGGCGGTTTCTTCGGTCCGTACTTGAAATTCTCAGGTTTCGATGCCCTGGAAGTCCAGGGTAAGACCGACGCTCCCACGGTCATCTTCATCGACGGTATCAGTAAACAGGTCCAGGTACTGGAAGTGACCGGCCTCCCGGAAGGGGCGCATGAGATCTCCGAAGTCCTGACCAACCATTTTGGCCAGGGAAAACCGAGGAACATATCCGTGGTCTCTTCGGGACCCGGCGCAAAACATAGCCTGATCGGACTGCTCAACTTCTCCTGGTACGATCCGAAGAGATCACGAGCCCGGCTCAAGCAGGCGGGCCGGGGAGGGCTCGGGACCGTATTCGCAAACAAGGGCTTGAAAGCCATCGTGGCCCGCTGGGATACCGTGACCCTGGCGATGAACGACCCCGCGGACGAAGAGGCCCTTAAAAAGGTCGCGAAGCTCCACTCCCAGGAAATCATGGAGCAGGACCCCAAACAGAACCAGATGTCCACGGTAGGCACTGCCCATCTCGTCACTATCATGAATGATTATGACCTTCTGCCCACCCACAACTTCCGTTACGGCCAGCACCCCCAGGCTTCCAACCTAAGCATGGAGGTTTACAGGCCTCTCTTTGACAAGGGATATGACGGGTGCTGGATGGGCTGCTCATTGGCCTGTTCCCATGGAGTGAGGGACTTCGTGCCCACAACCGGCCCTCATGCCGGGAGAAAGGTTTACGTGGATGGGCCTGAGTACGAGACGATCGCGGGATGCGGTTCAAATCACGGAATCTTTGATCCCCTGCATATCATTGAGATGAACTTCTACTGCGATAACTACGGCCTTGATTCCATTTCAGTGGGTACGGGCATCGCCTTTGCCATGGACTGTTTTGAGATGGGCCTCATCAATCAGACCCACACAGGAGGGATGGACCTTTCCTTCGGGAACAAGGCCAGCGCCCTGGAGATCGTCCATCAGATGGCACGCGGGGAAGGGTTCGGCAAGATGGTAGGTCAGGGCGTGCGCAGGATGAAGGAGATCTTCTCACGCGAATATGGCGCGGACCGTGCCATCATGGAGGACATCGGCATGGAGGCCAAAGGCCTCGAGTTCTCCGAATACATGCCCAAGGAGTCTCTTGCCCAACAGGGCGGCTACGGCCTGGCCCTCAAAGGGCCCCAGCATGATGAGGCATGGCTCATCTTCCTGGACATGGTCCACAATTTCCTGCCTACCTTCGAGCAAAAGGCTGAGGCTCTCCACTGGTTCCCTCTGTGGCGTACCTGGTTCGGTCTGTGCGGCCTTTGCAAACTCCCATGGAACGACGTGGTGCCGGCGGACAACAAGCAGACCAAAGAGCCTGCCAAAGGTAATCCAGCATGTCGAGTGGTACACGCAGTATTTCAATGCGGTGACCGGCAAGAGCCTGGTACCTGCTGACCTGATCACCATGAGTGAAAAGGTCTATAACTTCCAGCGTATCCTCTGTCTGAAGATGGGTTATGGCCGGCGGGAGCATGATGCCATTCCATACAGGTCCATGGGTCCGGTGACCACTGACGAATATGAATCCAGGGCCGAGCGTTACGATAAACAGCTGAAGGAGATTCACGCGGTAGACATCTCAGGAATGGGCACGGAGGAGAAAGTGAAGAGGCTCCGGAGATTGCGCGAAGAGAGGTACGAGCAACTCAAGGACGCAGTGTACGAGCGAAGGGGCTGGACGAAGGATGGCATCCCGACGCTTGACACGGTGAGGCGGCTCGGAATAGACTTTCCCGAGGTTCTGGACGTGTTGCAGGCGCATGGAGTGACGTAATGGTACTGGTTGAGGGTAGAGAGTTTTGCTGGAGAGAAGGGATGACAGTCGCCGACCTCCTGGAGGAGTTGGGTGACCCCTACCCCTATGCCGTGGTGCGCGTCAATGACGCCGTCATCTCAGGACCCGACTTCGAAAAAGCCGCGGTACCGCGAGGTTCCGAGGTATTTCTCATCCCCCTGATCGCCGGCGGATAGCCGATTTGCCTTCAAGCGCCTACCTTCGTTGCCCTTCGGCCTGTGCTTACTCGACGTACCCCCAGGTACGCCTGCGTAGCCCAGTCCTCGGCTCGCCTCGGTATTCATCTTGAATGCAAATCGGCATAACCAGCCATTCCAAAAAGCGACTACACTCTTACCTACGTTATAGCGTCTTAGTCTTTAGCAATTGGGAAAGGATTGCGTGATTGGATGTTATACTTTTCACTGCTTCTTTAAAACTGACCGCGGTTCCGGATCGACGCCCGGCCGACCGGGGTACTTCGCCGCTATAGCGCGCACAGCGGGGTGATCCAGGGCTGTGAGGTGCCCTCGGTCATGGATCAGGGTATCGCCTACTCGGAAGGTTGCGGTCTTGATGTCACCCGTACAGTGCATCCAGTAAGGATACGCGGAAGTGGCGGGCGGCGCCCCGATGTGGACGTGGATGTTGCAGCTGTGCGAATGATCGATCAGCCGGTGATAGATGATGTTCGGGCATTGCTGCAGGCTGACATTGGCCTGGGGATGGACGCCGAAATGCAAGGCGTTGAAATCGTAAACGCCTTCACCCAGACGCTCACGCATCGAAGCGAGGAATCGACGCAGGGCATCCGCCTCGTCGCCGCCCTCAATCTTTGTGATCCTGCAGTTCTCGATGGTCAGCCTGATCGGTTTGGTAAAATAAGGAGAGATGCCGATATATCGCGACCACCAGCTGAGCATCCTGTCGAAAATAAAGATGCCGGACACGTCTCTCAGCCTGACGATCGGATGCACCCACTCCGGCCATGGCCGGTAGGCACCCGCCTTCTTCGCGCCGTATCGAATACGACGTGAACCACGGATGATTCGGGTTGTACGCAGGATTTATTATGCCTTCGAGATGCGTTCCGTTGTCGTCGGTGATCTGCCAGGGCAAGCCCCTCTTTGAAAGGCATCGAGGCCTGGTACCGGATCTCGCTCACCAGTTCGTGGGGCGTTTGCGCCCAGGCAGTACAGAGCAGAGGCGCGGTGACGGCAAAATTGCGCACCATGAGCAGCTTCTTTTCCCAGAGGAACTGCTTTAGCTCAACCAGCTCTTCATTTGCAATGTCGAAAGAGTTGTTGATGAACACATCGGATGCTGCGAAGGCAGCCTTGACCACCGGAGGCAACCGCCAGGCGTGCGGCTTCGCCGGTTCATCTATCCAGAGGACCGAAGCATTGGCGCCTCGCGATTGCACGGCTGCCTGGATCCACGAGATCGCTTCTTCGTCAACGAGGTTGTCCCCTCCGTAGAGGCCGTCGATATGGGCCAGCAGCAATACCTCCTGGCCCGGCTGGATCTTCGCGCAATGATCCAGCAAATCATTGATGGCAATCGCGGCCCCTTTAGGAATTCCTTGTCGGGTAGCCATACTCGAATCCTCCTGTAACAGAAGAATGATTCAGTCTACCATACAATGCGACTCAGGCTCGCGCTTCAGAGTGGCAACTCAGCGATGCACACTCCACAGATTACTTTTCGATGCCTGCCAGTCGCTTGGCCGCTTTCTTCTTCTTCTCGATGTCGGTTTCGCGGAAGATGGTTACGCGGTGCGCCTCGGGTGAGCCGCCGCCGTGGATATCGGAAATCGTATCAGCACTCTCCAGCGCCATCTTTTCCACGAACCTGTACATCTTGACCCGGTTTTCCACGGGCACTGAGTCAACAGCCTTCAGGTACTTCTTCAACAGGCCGCCGATCTCGGGGTTCTGCAAAATCCCTGTCAGAGGGCAGGTCCGCCACAAAGCCGCCGCAGATATCGACCATCAGCCGAATCGCCTCTGCAAGCTCTTTGCCTTCATGGATTTTCGAAGCGTTGGCGAGCACGGTGTCGATGTAATAGGTGCCTGAAGGCTGTTTCTTGCCCTCATAGGAGGCTGCAAGACAACATGCGTAAAGAGTCTCCGCCCTGTGGATCATGTCGATTACCTTCTGCTTCTGGTGGCCTGCCTTCGCGGTGCCGTTATAGTCCATCAGGGTCAGGGCTGCGCCGATCATGCAATCGATCTTGCCGGACTTGCACCCGCCATGGCTCTGACGATGCAGGGAGGAGAATTTTACGACCATCTCCTGGGCAAACTCTGTTTCGCCGCACATGAAGACGCGCTCCCAGGGCACGAAGACGTTGTCAAAGATGAGCGTAGGGCAGTACTTGGAATACATGGTGTTACCGATGTCGACAGCCGTCCAGTTCGCGCATGTCGAGGGTCGACCTGCCGACCACGTGGATCAATCCCTTTGTGTCTGAAGGAATGGCAAAGGCAACGGCATAATCCTTGTCTGCCTTGCCCATGGCGCGGGTGGGCAGGACGATGATCTCGTGCGACGAAAGAGACCCTGTCTGGTGGGCCTTGGCCCCGCGCACGACGATGCCGTCGTCCCGTTTTTCGACCACGCGAAGATACATGTCCTTGTCGACCTGTTCGGCGGGCCCTAGCGAGCGGTCACCCTTCACATCCGTGACACCAGCGTTAGCTGCGAGATCGTTCTTCTGCATATACTTCAGGAATTCGAGTGAAGCGCTTGTAGTATTCGGTATTGTACTTCTGGTCGATATCATAGGTCACGATCGCCAGGGTGGAGAGGCAGTCGAGTCCCGTGCAGCGCTGATGGCACGTACCGACATGGTTGCCCAGGGCCCGGTTCACCTTCACCCGTGCCACAAGGTCTTCTATGCTGGCAGGCGGCAGCGTGAAACGGTTGACCGGCTCGTTGAGCAAGGGACTCGTGGTGACCACGAGGTCACGGAACTCCCCCTCGGCCACTTCATACGTGGCTGCCGTTGCCTCAATACCCGCGCGCAGGCGTGGGTTGTCGACGATGTTGGTGATGCGCTGCTCCGAACATATAGGCAGTCGGTTTGAGAGCCCGAATCGATTCGATGTATTCCGCTTTTGTCTTAAGACCCATGGTACAACCTCCTCTTATTCATTATTCATTTATGGTTATTGCACTCAATATTTTCAGATTCTTACATCCATAATCTGACAACTCTATTCTCAAGCCATTTTGGTCGAGTTCTTTCATCTCAACCTCAATCTTAATCTTGACCTTGCGTTGTTAGAACTGATCCTTCTCCTGTTCCGCCAGCATCTTGCGGACACCTGACAGGACCTGTATCTTCACGTTCGTGACGTGGTTCTTCAGCACGCTCTGTGCCCTTTCAAGGCTGCGCACGGAAACGGTATCGTATATCTCCTGGTGTTCCTGGTCGGTTGCCGTGAGGGATGTCCTGGGAAGGTTGCTGTACTTGAGGAACAGGATATCGAACAGATTTTCCAGGGTGCGGATCTGCGTCTCTTTCCCTGAAAGGGATGCCAGCGTCAGGTGAAATTCCCTGTTCTTGAAAAGACGCTCTTTCAGATAAATTTCGCGGTCGGCCGCCTGATGCGCGTGCAGCGCCGCTTTCAGTTTGCCAAGCGCCTCCTTGTTGAGGTTCTGAATGGTAGCGCGAAGAAGCGATGGTTCAATAAGCTCCCTCATCTCGTAGATCTCTTCGATCTCTTTGATACTGAAAGGAGTCATGCAGAATCCGCGATTCGGTTCATGGGAGACAAGGCTGAGCAGTTCGAGCCTCTTGAGGGCCTGGATAATGGGCGTCGGGCTCAGATGAAGCTTCTCGGCGAGGTCCCGGTACGCGATCTTCTGCCCCGGCACGAGCTCCCTCGTGTAGATCATCCGCCGGATGCCCTGATACGCGATGTGGCTGCTGTCTTCCGGCTGCTTAGCATCCTTTTCACTTTTCTTCTGTGCCATTTCTGCACCCTTTTTTGTTTTTTGTTGAGGCATGATTTATCTTACATATATTAAATTACATTTGCAATTAAATTTTTGAACAAATGTATGGTCGGCATTCGACTGCCGGTTATGGAATTAAATATCTGATTATTTTCGTTGACATGCGGCCCCGGCAGTTTTATACTTGCGAGCACGACATGTAATGTGGACGCACGACCGTAAGGAGTGGTCCACGGAAAACTAATCCAAAGGAACCGAATCGCCATGAGACTGCATGAATACGAAGCATTGGACATCTTTGAACAGAACCGCATCCCCGTTCCCCACCGCGGTCTTGCATCGACCATGCACGAAGCGCTTCAGCTCGCCGGAGAGATAGGCTATCCCGTCGTGCTGAAGGCCCAGGTTCTTGTGGGAGGGCGTGGACTTGCCGGCGGCATAAAGATGGCGTCCACACCGGACGAATTGAAGGATATGGCCGAGGAACTACTCGGCGCCGATATCAAGGGACTCCCGGTGACGAAGATACTCGTCTGCGAGAAGGCGGAAATCGCCAAAGAGCTTTATCTGGGCATCACGATTGACGGTTATTCGGGCAGGCCTGTCATTGTTGTCAGCACGGAAGGGGGAGTGCTGATCGAGGAAACAGCGAGAACGTCGCCGGAAAAGATTGCAGCGATCCATATCGAACCATCCTTCGGCTATTACCCGTACCAGGCCCGCTCGCTGCTCCGGATGCTCGGGCTGAAGCAGCAACTCATCGCCCCGTGGAGTGATATCATCGGTCAGCTCTATAACGTGGCGCTGCGTTATGAGGCCCTGATCGCCGAGATCAACCCCCTGGTCGTCCTTCCGAATGGTGGGCTGCTCGCTGTTGACGCTGTCCTCGAAATAGACGATTCGGCCCTGTCGCGGATTCACTTCCCGCTGCCCGATCGCGTGGACCGGATCGAGAACCCCCTGGAGCGCAGGGGCAGGGAGATCGGCGTCACCTACGTAGACCTGGACGGAGACATCGGCATCATATCGTCAGGCGCCGGCCTGGGCATGGCCTCCATGGACATCATCGGCCAGAAGATGAAGCCCGCGAATTTCCTGGAGACGGGCGGGGGCATTACCGCGGACCTTCTTTACAGGTGCATGCAGCTTGTGATGATGAAGCCTGACCTCCGCGCCATCTTTATTAATGTGTACGGAGGCATCAACCCGATTCACGAGGGCGCAAAGGGTGTGGCCCGCTACATCGCTGAGCACAACGTGAAGATCCCTATCGTCGCGAAGGCCCTGGGTAACCATCAGGAAGAGACGTGGGAGATATTCCGCTCCGCCGGTGTGCACGTTGTGACTGAAGCGGCGACGGAGAAGGCGATTGAGAAACTGTATGAACTCGTAGGACCGGCTAGATAGGGTCACGGGTCCACGGGTCATGGGGCAAAGTCGGGTACAAGTAGATGTCTTCATACCGATTCGATTTCAAGATGGATACCGAGGCGAGCCGAGGCCTGGGCTACGCAGGCGTACCTGGCGGTACGTCGAGTAAGAACAGGCTGAAGGGCAACGAAGGTAGGCGCTTGAAGGCGAATCGGTATAAGAGAAGGAGAGAGACGTGAGCATACTAATCGATGATTCAACCAGGGTGATCGTGCAGGGAATTACAGGCCGCATCGGCAGCGTCCAGACTCACTGGATGATCGAGTATAAAACCAGGGTCGTCGGTGGCGTCACTCCAGGCAAGGGCGGAAGTACCGTCGAAGGGGTCCCTGTTTTCGACAGCGTTGCGGAAGCCGTGAAGGAGACAGGGGCAAATGCGTCAGTCTTCTTCGTGCCGGCAGCGTTCGTGCTCGACGCTTTTCTCGAGACGGTCGATGCCGGGATCAAGCTGATAGTTATTGTGCCTGAGTTTATCCCTGTGACGGACGTAATAAAGATGCGCAGTTACGCCATTGAAAAGGGGGTATTCGCTCTCGGCCCGACAACTCCCGGCATTCTCGTCCCGGGAAAGGGTAAGATGGGCATCATGCCCGCGTCCCTCTTTGCCCCGGGCCGTGTGGGCATCATCTCACGCAGCGGAACCCTATCCTACGAATTTGCGGGTATCCTATCTCAGAGTAATGTAGGGCAGAGCACAGTCGTGGGTATGGGCGCAGACCCCGTGGTGCTGAGAAATCTCGCCGACATCCTGGAACTCTTCCAGGAAGACGAGGGCACGGACGCGGTGATCATTGTCGGGGAAGTGGGTGGAGAACAGGAAGAAAAAGCAGCCGGGTTCATTTCCAGGAAGATGACGAAGCCCGTGGCCGCGTATATAGCAGGACGGCACTCACCGCAAGGCAAGCGCATGGGTCACGCAGGCGCCATTGTGCGCGGCGCCTCAGGCTCAGTGGAGGGCAAGCACGAAGCTTTGCGCGCGGCTCGCGTCGAAGTTCTCGAAACCCCCATTCACGTTGCCCGAGTGGGCCAAGAAACATAAGCTTAAGTAAGTGACTGCGGTTGGCAGTCCTGCTGTCTGAACCACAGTGGTGGATGGCAGACGGATCTCATTTCTTTTCAGCCGCAATCTTCTCTTCGAATTCCTTCCAGAATGCCTCATCAGGTTTGCGCCAGTATGGCCCCCACGCTTTGCCGAAGAGTCCCTCCATCTGTTTCAGGCCACGCTTCCAGACAGCGCCATATTCGTAGGTCAGGACGTCCTCCAGGAAGGGCACCACCGCCCCCAGCCTGTCCTTGGGCAGGTAAGCCCGGGCTCCCAGCTCTATCGACTTTTTGAGCGATTCGGGAGATAGCGCGTGGGCCGTGAGCATGACGACAGGAATTGGGTAGGGGCGTTTCACGGCGAGTTGAAGCAGGTCGAAACCCCGCACGCCCATGATATCCAGGATGACCAGATCGTAGGTCCAGGATGTCAGGAGTTCAACTGCCTTTTCATACGAGGAAGCCGTGTCCAGGCTGCAGCCCGGAGCGGCTGTCTCAATCTCCTCCTTGAGCACCTCCAGAATGTCCGGTTCATCATCCACGGCCAAGATTCTCTTATTGTTCAACACTGATTCCGTCATGCTGCTCCTCCTTCCGGATGTGGGGATAGAGTGTACGGTTTACCTTTCATAATCTACGTGCTTTAACACGGGCTGTCAACAATTCGTTTTTTGCTCTCACGCACATGAAACATCCCTGCTGCGCAGTCAACGTTCCCTCACATGACGCCGCCGCTATTACTATTATCCCCACTACTGTGACGAAGACAGGCACTACTATCCTCGTGAAAGAGACACATTATTTCTCAAAAATGGACTTAGGAACCATGGCGTGGATCCCCTTGTTGCCATCTACGATTTGAGTAACCCTGAGGTCCACGGCCACGCTGCACAGGGCGTAGGCATCATAGGGCGTTAAGCCTTTTGTTCTTGCCAGAAACCGAATAGCGTCTCGTAACGCGACCTTTGCAGCCTCATTGAGATCCTGGTGAAAGCCCATCATAATCCAGTGAGTGGCTGTCTCGCCCATGGGCCGTTCGAGTTTCATATCCTTGCGGACCACAAACTGAAGAACGCCTTCTTCCAGCGCGGTCTCAATAGCAGTCAAGTTGACCTCTCCGTCCCCTTGAGCCGCGTGCACATCTCCTGCAGAGAAGAGCGCACCTCTGACATTTACGGGAAGATAGAGACTGGTTCCGGCTACCAACTCCTTATTATCGATGTTTCCGCCGAAATAATCGGGCACCCCCGCAGGCCTTCTTTCTCCCGGCTTCGGCGCAACACCCATCACTCCAAAGAAAGGTTTGAGCGGAATCGTGATCTCCGGAGAAAAGAGGGCTTTCTTTCTGTCTGAGTCAAATCTCAGCGTCTTACATTGCCCTTCGGGAAAATCCTCCGGTAACACTCCGGCGCCCGTAGTACCCGGAAGGTTAAGGTTAATGCCATAATCGATAGGCACCAGGTTCACTATTCGAACCTCCAGTACGTCTCCGGGCTCAGCTCCATGCACAAAGATCGGGCCGGTGAGCGTATGAGGGCCCGTCTTCCGCTCGGTATAGCTTTGCCTCAAGGCAGCCAATTCCTCACACGTCATGCCGCACCGGAGTCGGTCATCGAAGAGCATCATGGTGGTCAAAACCACGGTGTCGCCGGATTCGATCGTCAACACCGGCGGGATGGCGCTGTCAAAGAACCCTGTGTGGACTGTCTGCGGTGTCGCAACCAGTTTATAGGTCGTTCCGCTTTGGCTCATTGCTTATCTCCATTCTCACGCCATCTTTGTCCATTTTGATCGATCACGGTCCGGCATGCGTGCAAAAGTTCGCGGAGCAGGGGCAAAGACGGCACACGCTCAGCCGCCTGCTGAAGATTACGAAGTCCGGGAGGGATATGATCGAGAAAAGCGTTAAGCCCTTTCTTGATGCCCAAAAATCCGTAGGCTCCCAGGGCCTGCATGAGCCGCTGAACCGAGGCGTCCCAGAAATACATCTGGAAGGTGGCCCGACCAAAGTCACGCTTCGACAGCGCGTAGTAAAAGGAGAGGAGTTCATCACGCTCTTCGTCCGAAAAATCCACATAGGGATCGCAGAGAAGTGAGCCAAGGTCGTAAAAGGCGCTTCCGAAGCGCATCCCCTGAAAGTCGATGAGGAATGGTTCCCCTTGGCAGATCATCACGTTCTGGGATTGCAGATCCCGGTGCACGAGACAGCGCCTCGTTCCCGCAAGCCGCTCTGCAAGTGCCGCAAGCTCTGTTTCGAGTCTCCGGTCTAAGGAAGGCTCAAGCGCGATCCCGCAGACACCTTTGACGAAATGGGCCCTGAAGTAGTCCCGCTCCCATCGATAGAGGTCAGGACCAAACCCTTGCATGAGCCTCACCCGGTCCGAAGGGAAATCCTCTGCGGGAAAAGAATGAAGCTTGTGCACAATGGTAAGCGTCTTCCAGTAAAGGGCCCGGCGGACTTCCCATGGGGTTTTTCTGAAAGACCAGAGGTCCTTATCTCCAAGGTCTTCCATGACAATGAGACACTGCGCCGGGTCGTGGCGGATCATTCGGGGCGACGGGACTTGGATATCACGAAGAAACGCTGCAATGCCGTCGTAATACGTGTTCTCTATTCGGCTCGGGTCGTAATGAACGAGAATGGCCGAAGCCTTGCGCTTGCACTTCACCCGAAAGTAGGCCCGGTCAGAGCCTCTTCCCTGCAGCGGAGAGAGTTCTATAGAGACAGACTCAGATAAGCCGAGAGCCTCTCTCGCAAAGGTGATCATATAGTCGTGTGATGGTGATTTCACTCGTCCTGCCCCGCCGAGCAGCCACCAGCGCACGGGCGCCCGGCGGCCCTCAGACTTTCGTAGACTTCGATGGAGCCGATATCGTGCCACTCGCCTTGGTCTATCACGACACCTCTGACAGATCCAGGTTTTTCGACGAGCCTTCTGATAAAGGCTGGAATAATCGATTCTATCTTACCGGCTTCAAGAAACCGGAGGATCGATGTCTCCAGCGCGTAGACGCCGGTAAAGAGACAGCTTTGCACCCCCGGGTCTCCCAGCGTGTGGCGGAGATCGCATACTTCGCCGCGCTCGTTGATGTTCACGTTCAGAAGATGACCCTTGCTTCGCAAGGCGAGGGTTGCCTCAGGACGGTGCTGCTCGTGGGCGTCCACAAGCCTCTGCAGCGGAAAATCAGCAATCACATCACCGTTGTAGCAGAGGATGGCCTCCTCATCACTCAGGAGATCCTCGATATTCTTCAGCCCTCCCGCCGTCTCCAGCAGTACGGGCTCATGGCGAAAGGTAATGGGCACATTTCGCCAACGCCCCTCAGGAAACTTCTCCGCGTAGACTTCAGGGTGGTGGTGCGTGTTCACGATGAAACGATCCACCCCAACGGTCAGGAGATGGTCCATCGCGTAGGTGATGATGGGACGCCCCCCCAGTTCAAGGAGAGGCTTCGGGCATTGGTCCGTCAGCGGACGGAGGCGCATTCCCAGGCCGGCGCCAAGAATAAAGGCTGTCTTAAATCGCCGTCCCATACCGGTTCGCCTTCAATGTATACCTTCGTTGTCGCTGCGTCGCTCTCCTCGACGTACCCCAGGTACGCCTGCGTCGGCTCCTCGCTGCCGCCTCGGTCTCCGCTTGAATCCGAACCGGCGTACAAGCTCATTTGCATGCTGAACGGTGCACGATTCAGTACACCTCTAGTTCATCTCCACGTCTCAATATCAGTCAATTAACGTTACTCAACTGGTCAACGGTAAAGTTTCTGTAATTCCACTCCCGGGAAATAGTGCTTGAGGATTTCTTCCGCTCGAAATCCCCTCGTCGCCATAACAGCGGCTCCGATCTGGCAGAGCCCTACGCCGTGCCCCCATCCGGCTCCATGAAAGGTAAACAGTTGAACTGTCCCGTCGTCATTATACGTTACCGTCACGATGAATGCACTGCTGTAAAGGTGACTACGGGAGAGCCAGCGCCGTATCTCAAGCTCTTTTCCCACGATCATGCTTCTGGTTGAACCGACGATCTTCAGCCGGGAGATGCGCCCCGAAGGACCCCGGCGCAACGGCACGATCTCCTGCAGGGTGCCGAAATCAAGACCTGATTTTTCTCGCAGGATCTCTTCCAGTTCCTCGCGGGGATACTCGACCGTCCAGCGGAAAAAGCTTGCTGTCTCACGGTCAAATTCAGGCAGGAGCCTTTTTAGAAGATGGTCATCTCGTGTGTTGCAGTAAGCCTCCGGGGCTGAAAGGATCCAGGAGGCCGCTTCTTCCTCCGTCTTGACCGGGGCACGCAAAACTGATGCGTCCGAAATGGTCACCAGATAAGGGACCCGTTCATTACCCCAGGCCGTACCGAAATCTTCCGTGAGCCCACCGCACGCCTTGGAATATCTGGCGTCACAGACTTCGCCTTGATAGGTCATCACTACGCCCCGGGTTTCACTCACAGCATCCACAGCCTGTTCCGAACTGATCTTCGTGATGCCCTGATAGCGCTGGCAGTGATCATCGGCGCAGACATCGAAGAGGTCGTGCTCCTCCCGGTCATACCAGCGGATGACTTCTCCTTCCTTTTCCGCGGGGGGCGTCCTCGACGTGGAGGCTTCTTCTGTTTTCTTCCCGCGCTCCAGAGCCGCCAGAAGCCAGCTTCGGGAGAGGGTCGCATGAGTTTTCAAGAATTCCATCGGAGCGGCAGCACTCATCTCTGAGGAGATCACGCTTTTCAGGTAATCCTCCAGCGGTATTTCATTGATGGCCGCTATCATGCCGTCCCCACGCAGCTTGAGGATCAGGTTACCCTCAAACGTTTGATCCTCGTTCCTCTCCCAATGGAAGCGGTTACCGATGGTCACAGCAAAGAGCGTAAACGTCGAGCCTTTTTGGGCAACGAATCTGATCCATGGAGGATACGCGATTTCATGAAGGTTCTCATCGGTAAGAATGATCATCCCCTTCTGCGCATGCGCTGAAAACCGGCCCGACACAGGCCCGAGCAGATCCGCGGTAAAGCTGCCATCCAGACGCACAGCTATGTCGGTCCGTCCGTCGATGATGCCCACGGTGATATAGGGTTCAGCCATTCTTGTCCAAAGTTATTACTTTTTTAGAGACTGTTGTCAATTATCACCTTTTGCCTTTATCCTTTAGCCTTGAGCCTGCTTTTTGATGAGTTCCGCGTGCCAGACAGCAGGCGAATGTGATATAGTTGCGGCAACTCTTTATCTATGTTGGTGACTATTGTATGAAGCCTCTCACCGTGGTCGCAACCTATAATCCGGGACCTTTCTTCGAGAAGAGTCTGACTGCTCTCACCGAGTCGGCCCTGGTCGAAAAGATAGTGGTAGTAAATGAAACGTCATACGAAACCCTGAAGTCCATCCTGAAAGAGGTTTCAACCGAGTATCTTCTTCTCGTGTCAGGCGTCCACCGGATTTCGCTCGAGCGTGAAGGCCTGGAGGCCATGCTGGAACATGCAGGCTCCACAAGGGCAGGCCTGATCTATTCCGACTTCTACGAGATCAGCGAACAAGGCAGGATATATCATCCGCTGACTGGTTATCAGCCGGGGAGCGTGCGGGATGATTTCGACTTCGGTTGCGTCATGCTTTTTTCTATGCCTGCCGTTCGGAGCGCCCTGGAGACGCATGGTGAAATTCCCGCCGTCACCTTTGCGGGCCTCTACGATCTTCGACTGAAGCTTTCCATTGACCATTCTCTGCATCACGTGCGGGAGCCGCTCTATTCCGTGACCAGGAGTACCGAGCGTTCCGGCGCTGAACGATTATTTGCGTATGTCGATCCACGCAATGAAGCTGCGCAGAAGGAAATGGAGGCGGTCTTCACCGACTACTTAAAGAACATCGGAGCCTACCTGGCGCCGCACCAATTCAGGGAGGTCAAGCCCACGGCCGACTACTTTCCGGTGGAGGCCTCAGTCGTTATCCCCGTGCGCAACCGAAAAGAGACGATTGCCGATGCTGTGAAAAGTGCCCTGTCGCAGGAGACTGATTTCCCGTTCAACGTCATCGTCGTGGACAACCACTCGACCGACGGGACAACGACCGTGCTCTCCGATCTCGCAAGGCAGTATTCCAGACTCAACCACATCATTCCGGCGCGGACCGATCTCGCTATCGGCGGTTGTTGGAATGAGGCCCTTCGCAGCGACGCATGCGGCCGCTACGCTGTCCAGCTTGATTCGGATGACCTGTACAGCAGCACCCGCACCCTGCAAAGGATAGTCGACATGCTCCATCAGGGCAACTATGCGATGGTGATCGGTTCCTACACGCTCGTCGATTTCACGCTTAACCAGATCCCGCCGGGACTTATAGACCACCGCGAATGGACCGATGAGAACGGACACAACAATGCATTGCGCATCAACGGCCTCGGCGCACCTCGCGCTTTCAATACGGGATTGATGCGTACTATCGAATTTCCCAATGTGAGCTACGGCGAGGATTACGCGGCAGCCCTGCGCATCTGCCGGGAATACCGCATCGGAAGGATCTACGAAAGCCTCTACTTGTGCAGACGCTGGCAGGGCAACACCGACGCGGCCCTGAGCATCGAGGAGACAAACCGGAACAATGCTTTTCAAGGACGAGGTACGCAGCGCAGAAATTCTCGCCCGACAGCGGATGAACGCGAAATTCAGGAAGGGTTTCGGGTCCGGGGTCATGGGTCCGGAATAGACCCAACTGTGTGAATGGCACGATGAGTTCGATGGAGTATGATGGCAAGAGAGGGCGGGGCCGATTACTCAGAGAAAAGGTCTACGGCGAGTTTAATGGAAGCGATGCCTCACCCGATCTGCCGACGCTCTGTGCAGCGCTCCTCGCAGAGCAGAAACGCACATGGCCGCTTCTCCGAGATGGCTACGACGTCGCTCGAGCAAGGACGGGAACGCCTTCTCTCCTGTAAGGGATTTTCCGTTCTTCTGCAGCACAACCCCGGAAGAATGAAGAGCACCCTGGCCGCTGTGGGTGAGCAAGACATAAGGAGCCGGCCCTGTTTCCTCTGCCTGCATCATCTCCCTGAAGGCCAGAAAGGGGTCCTTTACAGGCACTCGTATCTAATCCTCGGCAACCCCATGCCTGTTCTCCCTGCTCACTTCACCATCGCTCACGTCAACCATCGCCCCCAGGCCATTTCTGCGCATATCGATACCCTGCTGCAGCTTATGGCCGATTTCGGTTCCGGCTGGACCCTTCTCTATAACGGCCCTCAATGCGGCGCATCCGCACCGGATCATTTTCACTTTCAGGCAGTCCCGTCGGGACGGATGCCAATGGAGAAAGAGATCGAAGAAAAGAGAAAGCTCACGTTGATCGCACAGAGGGACGATGTAGCTCTTTATCTTGCCAAGGGTATGGGACGAGAGGCTGTCATCATTGAGGGAGGTTCCCCGGCAGCCGTTGGAGCCGCCTTCAAGGCTTTTCTCAATGCGTTGAAAAGGGTACTCAGTGCGCACGAGGAACCCATGATAAATGTCATCGGCTCATACGGTGAAAGAACGTGGCGTCTTGTCGTCTTTCCGCGCCGCAAACACCGGCCGGACGCCTTTTTCAGGACGGGGGACGCCCGGGTTGCGGTCAGTCCTGCAGTTGTCGAGATGGGGGGCATCCTTGTCACTCCATTCGCACGAGATTTTGAACGGCTGGATGGGACCGCTGTTGAGGCGATTTACAAGGAAGTATCTTTAGAAAGCACTGAGCGTGGAAAGAGCTATCGATGCCATTCGGTAAACAGTATAAGCGAAATGGACCGGATGACCTCAAAGCGGCGCCCACGAAACGGCTGGGGCTGCTTTCCCTCGTGGCCGTGATCTTCTTCACTGTCTCCGGCGGGGCCTTTGGCCTCGAGCCGCTCGTCGGCGCAGTGGGTGCAGCATGGGCAATAGCGTTGGTCTTATTGACGCCGTTACTGTGGAGTCTTCCCGTTGCGCTGATGGTAGCGGAATTGGCCAGTGCGATGCCGGAAGAGGGAGGTTACTATCGGTGGGCATGCGAAGGACTGGGGCAGTTCTGGGGCGTGCAGCAGGGCTGGTTCGCCCTCACTTACTCAGCCGTGGACATGGCCATTTACCCTGTGCTTTTCGTCAGCTATCTGGCCTACTTCTACCCGTCGCTTGCCCTCAATGCGGACGGTACTGCCACGTGGGAAACGCTCCTCATCCGCTGGCTCATCGCAATGGCTGTGATTATTGGCGCGCTCGCAGTCAACTGGCGTGGCGCTTCTGCGGTCGGCCGTAATGCCACGGTGAATACAGGCTTGGTGCTCTTACCATTCGCCCTGATCACGATCATCGGGCTGGCGCGGGAAGGCGCCCGCGGCGCCGTATTGTCGACCGCCCAAGATTTCAGCCAGTATGGCGGCGGATTACTCGCTCTCGGTCTATCAACGGTCTTGTGGAATTACTGCGGATTCGATAACGTCTCTACCTTTGCCGGGGAAGTGGACTCCCCTCATCGCAACTATCCCCGGGCCCTGGCCCTGGCACTGCCTCTTATCGTGGCCGCCTACCTGCTGCCCTTACTTGCAGGAATCGCCCGAACCACCGATCCTGGCATCTGGAACGAATCGTCTGGCTGGCCCGCTATCGCACGCGAGATCGGCGGGAACTGGCTGGGGATAATCGTGGCTCTCGCTGCCCTCTGTTCAGCGTACTCACTCTTCAACAGCCAACTGCTTTACGTCTCGCGGCTGCCCTATGCCATGGCCCGCGAGGGTTGGCTGCCCCGCGTGTTGGCACGCACTTCACGAGGCACGGGCACGCCCACGCCGGCTCTCTTCGCTTGCTGCGCTGTCTCAGCCGCATTCGCTGCCCTGCCCTTCGGCAAGCTGGTAGTGCTGGATATCCTGCTCTATTCAGCAAGCTTGTTGCTGCAATTTGCTGCCCTAACGGCACTCCGCCGCAGAAGACCGGAGATGGTACGGCCCTTCCGAATTCCCGGGGGTTGGCCAGTCATCGTTCTCGTCATACTTGCTCCGATGTTTCTTTCCGCGATCGTCCTCCTCACAAGTCTCTCCGGGGAGGGGAGCGACCCGCGTCAGGCGCTGATCGTGGTCGGCATCGCTGCGACCGGCTCGATCATTTACTTCGCCAGACGCGATGCGGTAAAGAAAAGGATGGCGGCTGAGGGGACAAGCCCCGACCCCCGTTAAAGGGTCTCCGGAGCTGTGACTCCGGAAGGTCGGCCTGCCCCCGAGGAGCGATTGACCAGGTAGAGTCCGGAAGCCGCAAAAGCGAGGCCGACCCACAGGAGGAGTGGAAGCTCCTCCTTCAACAGCAGCCCGCTCAAAAGGACGCCAAGCAGGGGAGAAAGAAAAATAAAGGCGGAGACTTTGCTTACCGGATGCAAATGGATTAGCCGGAGCCACACAAGGTAACTGAGAAAGCCCACGACGACTGCCTGGTAGAGCAGGTTCCCAACGATTGATATAGTCAACATCTCCGGTCCCTTGTGTTCAAGAATAAGCCAGCCGAAAGCAAGTATCGGAAGCGAGAAAAAGAGTTGAACGAAGAGCGTCTGGAGATCGGTCCGACCAGCGGGGTATTTCTTGATGTAGATGACGGATGCAGCCCCAGAACAGCCCCGACAAAAGCTCCATGAGATCACCCACCCAGTGGAGAGGACCCAGAGTGGGCGACCTCGCCTCGAACACGAGTATCAGTCCCAGAAACGAGCAGATGAGCCCGATACTCTTAACCCGGCTAAGCCTGTCATGAGGAAGCAGAAAGTGGGCGCCCGCGGCTACCCACAGAGGATTGGAATTGACAAAGATGGTAGCCCTTGATGCATCGGTAAAGGTTGATCCCCAGTAAAGAAACAAGTAGAAGCCTGCTAATAGAAGGCCGATAACGATGCCGTGGCCGATGTCCCGGCGCCGGGGCGTCACCCGTTCCCCTCGCCAGAGCGCGTAACACCAGAGAAGAGCCAGGGCACCTATGGACCTCAGCGTGGCCGTGAGTAGCGGTGGGATAGAGCTAACGGTGACCTTTATGCTCACCATGTTTCCGCCCCAGCAGAAGCAGACGGCTACCAGGAGCATGACGGAGAATAGAGGTATCCGTAGGTTATCCTGTTTCAACATGAGTTCTATCCATTACTGAGGCTCGCGTCGCCCCCTGCGGCAATGCGGGATTCTATTCTACAGGCTTTCAGACTCACGAGCAAGAACTCTCTTTGAGAACCGGGAAGCAAGACATGGAGCAACTATCTTATTGAAGAAGACAGGCTGTCGCAAAGTGCTTAACTTATGCGATAGGTTGTATAGTTCCTGCTGCCATGCAATAATGCAAAAGGCATCGAGCCCATGACCTACACTCCTCAAGACTAGACTGTTTTCTGGCAACTGCCGATCCCGGCTCTCCTGGAACAGATCGGTTCCGGCCCTACCGGGTTGACAAGTGCAGAGGCGGCCGCACGCCTGGTGCGTTTCGGGCCCAATCAAGTGCACGCAACTAAAAAAGGTGCAGTACTTTTGCAGTACCTATCGAGATTCCGCAATCCTCTCGTCATCATTCTGCTCGTTGCCAGTTGCATATTGGCGCTTACGGGCGATCTTACCGGCTTCGTTATCATCAGCACCATTATTCTCGTCAGCGTCACTCTCGATTTCGTTCAGGAGCACCGGGCCGGGGAAGCGGCAGAACGCCTGCGCCAGTCCGTAGCGGTGCGCGTCCAGGTGCTGCGGGACGGTCAACCTTCCGACCTTGCGCTGGAAGGACTGGTGCCCGGAGACGTTGTCCTCCTTGCGGCCGGAGACCTGATACCCGGTGACGGGCGAGTTCTCGAAGCAAAGGATTTCTTTTTGAACCAGGCCCTCCTCACGGGAGAACCCTACCCGGTGGAAAAGAGCCCGGGTGAATTGCCTGAGGAGAAAGAGCTTCTCTCAGCCGGCAATGCTGTGCTCATGGGTACCTCGGTGATCAGCGGCTCTGCGAAAATCCTGGTCTGCCGGACGGGACCACATACTGCGTTTGGAGAAATTGCGGATAGTCTCGTGGCAAAGGCTCCCCCTACGGCGTTTGAGCAAGGCACCCACCGCTTCGGTCTCCTGATCATGCGGTTAACGGTGCTCCTTGTTTTGTTCGTTCTGCTGGTCAACGCCCTTTCTCATCGGCCCTGGCTTGAATCTTTCCTTTTCGCCGTAGCCCTCGCTGTCGGCCTCACCCCGGAACTGCTGCCCATGGTGGTTTCGGTCACCCTCTCGAAGGGGGCCCTGCGCATGGCGGCAAAAAAGGTGATCGTCAAACGATTGTCAGCCATCCAGAACCTCGGCAGCATGGATGTGCTCTGCACGGACAAGACCGGTACCCTCACGGAGGCCCACATTCATCTGGAGCGCCACGTGAATGGTCTTGGACAGGAAAGCCGCCGGGTCCTGGAGCTGGCTTACTTGAACAGTTTCTTCGAGACCGGTCTGAAAAGCCCGCTTGATGACGCGATCCTCGAGCACCGCGAGATTGACGCGAGCGGTTGGCAGAAGATCGATGAATGCCCCTTCGACTTCGAGAGGCGGCGCGTCTCGGTGCTTATCGAGAAGAGCCAGGCAAGGATCCTCGTGGTCAAGGGGGCGCCGGAAGACATTCTCAGGCTCTCGACCCGGTGCGAAGGGGAGAGCGAGAAGCGATCTGCGGCCTTTGGATGAAACGACGCGTGGCGCAATCAAGGGTCTTTATGAGAGCCTGGGACGCGACGGTTTTCGGGTTCTGGGCATCGCATGGCACCCTGTGGCCGCCGATCACCCTCATGCCGTGGTAAGTGATGAGACAGAGCTGATCTTTGTCGGTTTTGCGGCGTTTCTTGACCCTCCCAAGGCGAGCGCCAAAGAAGCCCTTGCCCGGCTTACTTCAGCGGGAATAAAGGTAAAGGTCGTTACCGGTGACAGCGACCTGGTGACACAGCATATCTGCCGCCAACTCGGTCTTCCCGACGCAAGAGTGCTCACAGGGCCGGAAATCCAGCAGATGGATGACCAGGCGTTGCTGGCTCAGGTGGAGACTGTAGACCTGTTCTGCCGGGTTGCGCCGGCCCAGAAAAACAGGATCATTCTGGCGCTCAAGCGGCGCGGGCGAGTGGTCGGTTATCTTGGTGACGGCATAAACGATGCGCCTTCGCTCCATTCCGCGGACATCGGCTTTTCTGTTGATACTGCGGTCGACGTGGCGAAGGATGCCGCGGACATGATCATGCTGGAACGTGACCTGAATGTTATCGCCGAGGGGGTCTTCGAGGGGCGGCGCACCTTCGGCAACATCATGAAATACATCATGATGGGGACCAGTTCCAATTTCGGCAACATGTTCAGCATGGCCGGCGCATCCCTCTTCCTTCCGTTCCTCCCGATGTTGCCGGGACAGATCCTCCTCAACAACCTCCTCTACGACTTTTCCGAGATCCCGATCCCCTTAGACAAGGTTGACGAGGAGTATCTGATCCGTCCGCGGCAGTGGGATATGAAGCTGATCCGGAATTTCATGCTTGCTATGGGACCGGTCAGTTCCAGTCTTCGACTTTCTCACCTTTTACATTATGCTCAAGATTTTCCATGCGGGTGAAGCTCTCTTTCATACGGGCTGGTTCATCGAATCGATGGCCACGCAGGTGCTGGTCATTTTTATCATCCGCACCCAAAGAAACCCGCTGAAAAGCCGCCCGAACCGATGGCTGGCGATCGGCGCCCTGGTTACCGTAGCCGTGGCAGTCGTTTTGCCTCTGACACCATTAGGGCGCGTACTTAGGCTTTGTGGCGCCCCCTCCCCTGTTCTTCCTGCTGCTTGCCGGTATGGTCGTGGTCTATCTCTGCGCGGCGGAGGGAGTCAAGCAACTCTTCTACCGGCGTTTTGCTGGAGACAGAGCCGGCATGGGCTCGTGATGGCTTGCAATCCGCCCAGAACTGCCTATCTTTTTGCTCGTACCCGACTGTCGCTTTCACCTACACTACTAAATGACTTACCATCTAAAATAAAACAACGATTACCAAAAGAAAGAGACAACACAATTCTGGTGTCGAGAGCGATGATCACTTCGTCGATGCTCATGGGGCTGGCCCTGAATCCCTCCCCGCTTTCCCGTGCCGGTAGAGAGCCATCTCAATAGCCACGTAAAGCTCCTGTTCGTTGATGGGTTTCAGGAGGTACCCGGATGGTTCAGTGACCTTGGCCCGGTCAAGCGTGGACTGGTCTGAGTGGGCGGTGACGTAGATCACGGGGCAGCGGTATTGAGATTGGATGACTTGAGCAGTCTCAATGCCGTCCATCGGTCCCTTCAGGATAATGTCCATAAGGATAACATCGGGGCGGTTGGTCAGAGCGTTCATGACTGCGTCTTTTCCAGAAGTCACAGGCCCGAGCGGCTCATAGCCGAACTCCTGGAGAGTCCGACGGATATCCAAGGCCGTGATGTTTTGGTCCTCGACAATAAGTATTCGTCCGTGTGCCATCGTGTCGTCCTCAACACCAATATAAGCATTGATGATCGGCAAATTCATCCTCATCCGCGAGGCGGGGTTCATCCTAGAGCCATAGGTGTCGTCCTAACAGAGCAACACGTGATTCAGGGCATATAGCGGTTTGCGCAATTTGCGTGCCAGGGAAACGCGGGGTTTTGTACCATTATAAGAGCATCGTATACCATGGATCATTTTGCATGAGGTTCAAGGATAGCTGAGGATGTATTTCATTCCTCCAACCGGCTACTATTGCCAAGTGTAATCGCTTACTGGTTCAGAAAATAGAATTTCAACGACTTAAGAGGAAGAAAGCAACGCCTTAGCGCCATCGATTGCAGAAAAAGGCTTGGGAGGAGATGGTCAGGCAGAACTTACGTAAGGGCTCGGTTTCATTCCTGACGTGCTCCCTGGCCCCAATGGGTCGCCCGCCCAAATATCTGTTTGCAAGGTGTCTTCTTTTCTTGTTTAATGTAGGCGCGGCTTGACGTCCAAACCGCAAGCCGGCACAGGTCGAGGGAAAACCACGCGTTTGCACGCGCAATGTCGAGACCGCCTATGAAGCCAGTACGACCTGCTACGCTGAGGAGGAATACCCGTGAAAAGACCCATTCTGGTTGGAGGGCTGGTACTCGGTCTCCTTTTTGTCGTCACCCATGCCCCCGCAAAAGAAACCATTAAACTGGGTTTGATTACGCCCCTGACCGGAGACGTAAAGACCTTTGGCGAGTCGTGCAAGAATGCGTTCCTGATGGCAATAGACGATTACTCGAAGACGGGCAAATACCAGATCACCCCGGTTATAGCCGACGACAGGAATGATGCGACCGAAGGAACCAACGCGGCTCTTAAGCTTATCACTCAGGACAAGGTTGCAGGTATCATCGGTCCCTTGACCTCGAAGATTGCCATACCCGTGAGCGAAATTGCGGACAAGAACAGAGTGCCCATGATCAGCAGTGCGACGAACCCAAGAGTAACGGTTCACGATGGCAGGAGAAAACCATATGTGTTCAGGTCCTGTTTCACTGACCCGTTCCAGGGGAGCGTGGCTGCGAACTTTGCGCTCAAAGAGCTGAAGGCAAGTACGGCAGCCGTGCTTTACGACGTGGGCAACGATTTTTCAAAGGGCCTGGCTGACTTCTTCAAGACCACGTTCGAGAAGAGCAAAGGCACGATCCTCGCGTATGAATCCTACCAGAAAGACGATGTGGACTTTTCAGCTCTCATAACAAAAATAGGCGTCAAGAAGCCGGATGTCATCTTCTTGCCGGACTATTATAACAAGGTTTCCCTCATCGCGAGGCAGGTGCGTGAGAAGGGCCTTAAATCTACGCTGCTGGGCGGTGACGGCTGGGATTCTCCCGACCTGATCAAGATCGGCGGTTCCGCCATCCTCGGCAGCTACTTCACGAATCATTACTCGGCAGAAAGGAAAGACAAGGTGGCCGAAGCATTCATGGGAAGATACAAGCAGAAGTACGGTGCGGTTCCCGATGCGTGGGCCGCACTAACCTACGATGCGACGATGCTCTATCTCCAGTCACTCGATAAGGCGAAGAAGGCAACGCCCGAAGAGGTGATGAACGTGCTCACCGACCTTAAGAACTTCAAGGGTGTTACCGGGAACATATCCTTTGACAGGAATGGCGATCCGGTAAAGTCGGCTGTCATTTTAAGAGTAGAAAAAGACGGCTTTAAGTATGTCACAACGGTAAATCCATGAGGGCAGAGAGCTAAGCGTTATGTGCTGCGTGTTATGGAGTGTGTGCTGCGTGCTAAGAAGTTGTTCCTCCACCTATGAAGTGTGCGTACGGCACTTAATAAAGAGTCGAGGATTACGGATTGAAACAAAGCAGCACTTGTGGGCCATAAAAAGAATCTCGCCAATTGCGGAATTTATGCGCATAGCATTTGCCTTGCAGTTAGTTTTTGGCGAGTAAAGAACCTCGTACAGCGCTACCCGGAGGCCGGTCTGTGTCTGACTTTTACTTATGAGCCATGAAGTCCGTTGTCCCGTTTACCGCGTGCGATATGGCTTAGAACCAAACTGATAGCTAGAAGGATGCCTGCGAGGAGAAGAAATACAAACGCGTCATAGTCATGTTTCGTAGGAAGAAGCAAGTGTCTCAGTCCTTCCAGCCCCCCGGGTTTAAGTTCATGAACGAGTAAAATTACAAAACTCATTGACAAGAACCGTGCAATCCTTGAACACTCTTTTACGCTGATACGCTTTACCGAAAAGCCCTCGAAGATTCTTCTCCAGCCGTTGTGAGAGCCACTATCAGGAAATACTTGCGGGATTACGAAGCTGTCATTAATGAATGCCTCACCGTGCTGCGTCGCAAGATACTTTTCTTCCTTCCGTAAGGTAGGTCCATATGCCCAGAAGAAGAGAAAGGGGTACAGGAGGAGAAGATACAGATTGGCACTCAACACACAGAAGCTCGTATCAATCACGTAATTAGCGAGATAATACGGGTGTCGGACAATACCATATATCCCTTCATTGCAGAGAACCACATTCCGTACCAAAATACCTTTCGCGACTATATGGAGAAAACAACCAATAGCAAGAAGGAGAAAGCCCAGGATGATGTTCGTGTTGCTGAGTCGATAGAACAGAGCGGATGCGAAACAACACAGGAGCACAACGTCTCTAAGCCTGCTTCTGTCGAGAATGCGTTTTGTGATCAGCTCGTTAATGGTCTGCCTCCTTACAAGTCACGCGTCTTGAACCGAGGATAAATAAGTACTACCCTCATGACATTATGTCCCTTTCCTCGGGATGTGACCTGCGCCGGATTATTGTACCACACGCAGAGTTAGACTTTCTATGGTTCTCGATGCCGTGGTTGGAAAGGTATTGGCAAGCTCGACTCCGGTGATGTCCGGGATGGTCTGGTCGGTTACGACAAGGTCGAGTCTGCCTTGATCATCGGAATGCGCGGCCGGCTCCTTCGATCACCCGAACGTGATCGTAAAGGCTGTTCCCTCCCTGCTGTCAAGTTCGATGGCGCCGTCGAGCTGCTCGACCAGTGACTTTATCAGGGTCAGTCCGAGAGAGGGCGATTTCCGAAAATCCACGTGCTCCGGGAAGCCGACGCCGTTATCGCTCACGGTCAGCGCAATCTGGTTTGCTCCCGCTCTCTGCAGCTGAATCGTAATCTCTCCCTCTCTTCCATGAGGAAAGGCGTGTTTCAGTGCGTTGGAGACGAGCTCATTGATGATGAGACCGCAGGGTATTGCCTCGGTGATGCCCAGGGGGATATCTTCAATATTGAGCGTGAGCCGGACGAGCACTCGTCCTCGGTGCATGTGGGAATGCTGGAGATGAGACACAAGGTTCCTCGTGTACTCGCCCATGTCAACGCTGGCAAGGTTAGGTGACTGGTAGAGTCTCTCATGGATGAGGGCCATGGACTTGATGCGGTTCTGGCTTTCCCTGAGTGCGGAGACAGCCCCGGGATGTTCTGTTCTCGTTGCCTGTAGGTAGAGAAGACTCGATATAATCTGGAGGTTATTTTTCACACGGTGGTGGATCTCTTTCAGGAGCACCTCTTTTTCCTGGAGGGATGCCCTGATCTTTTCCTCTGCACGCTTGCGCTCGGTGATGTCCCTCTGGATCACCTGGATCACTTTTCTTCCTCGGTAATAGGAGACTCCCGCGGTTGCCTCCACGTCGACAGCGGAGCCGTCGCGGCGCAGGATCCTTATCTCCTTCAAGGGAGCAGACACACCTGTCGCCATAATCGAAGTCTGTCCGGCTCCGTATTATCTCCCTGTCGTCCGGATGAACGATGTCAAATGCGATCTTCCCATACAGTTCCTCCGCGCTGTCGGCACCGTAGAGCCGAACCGCGGCAGGGTTCAAGTAGACGAATCTGCCCTCTTCGTGAAGGAAAACCGCATCCGGCGAGGTCTCAACAAGGCTTCTATAGCTCTCTTCGCTTTCCTTGAGCTTCTCCTCTGCCCGTTTGCGCTCGCGGAAGAGCTGGGCATTAGCGATGGCACCGGCAATCTCGCTGGCAACGCCCTGCGCCAGCCTGACATCCCGCTCCCCATAGGCCTTCTCCTGTTTCGACCAGAGCGGTCAAACTCCCGATCACCTCGCCCCGGGCGATCAAAGGTACGGAGAGTCTCGAACGCAGGCCTGCTTGAAAAGAGAGAAGAAGGCCAGGGAATCGATTCTGCACTTCCTCGATAGACTCCGGTTGAAAGAGTATCGGCTCTCCTGTATGTAACATCTCCTCGGTGACGGACCCCTTGATAGGGACGACAAGCCCCTTCCTTCTTCCCGCCACTTCCATCCCCGCAGCGTAAGCCGTGGTCATGACGCCTTCCTGTTGGTTGACGAGGTTAACCAGAATCAGGTCAAAAGGAATCAGCTTGCGCACTGCTTCGGCAAAGCGCTCGTACACCTCTTCGATATCCAGGCTGGAGCTGATGATACGGCCGATCTCGGCGATGACACCCGTCTCCTGGGCCAGCCGCACGGCTGCCTCCTCACTTCGCTTCTGCGCCTCTTCCGCCTTTTTGCGCTCGGTGATGTCGCTGATGGCTGTGATCCGCACCTGCCGATCCTGATACGCAAGGGTCCGACCATGCGTCTCGACGATGATCGGCGTGCCGTCACGGCGGAACATGCGGTGCTCAATGCGGCTTTCCAGTCCACCAAGGATACTGGCCATCACGCGATCCCTGTCTTCCGGCATCACGAGAGAGGCCACTTCCTGCCCTATGAGTTCGGTCCGCGTGCAGCCAATGATCTGCAGCAACTGCTCGTTGGCATCCACGACCCGGCCGCGCTCGGTGATGGCGATACCTTCGAACGTGGCGTCGGCCAAGGTGCGGAACCGCGCCTCGCTGTCCCTGAGCGCCTCCTCAGCTTGCTTGCGCTCGGTGATGTCGCGGACCACACTGATCAGGGTGCGGGTGGCACCGATGGTCGCGCCCTGCGAACTGACCTCCACCGGGAATGTGCTGCCGTCCTTGCGCCGGTGGAAGGTCTCAAAGAGGATGCCCTGACGGTCGGCCTCGCCCATCTGATCGGCGGTCAGTCCCTGCGTTTCAGGCGCACGCAGGTCATGGATGGAAAGTGCCAGCAGTTCCTCGTGGGTGTAACCGTACGCACTCGTGGCGGCGGCGTTGGCCTCCAGGATGCGCCCGTCGTCTCGCCGCATGAATAGGATGGAGTCCCGACTGTGCCGGGCCAGGAGTTCGTAACGCTGGAGCGCCTCTGTTGCCTGCTTGTGAGGTGCTTGCCGTTTTCCTATTGATTTGGATTTGTTCTTGACGCGGCCTCCGGAAACCTCAGGTTGCTGCTTCTTCAATTGGCGTCCCCCCAATATCATAGTGGATGGCGTTTCACTCGCGTACGAGATGCCACGGGGCACACAGGAATACCGGCTATGGTCTACGTATCAAGCATATCACAATGCGCCGGACTAGTATAAGGAATTTGGGCTGCTGACCTCTGGCCGCTGCAACAGATGTACATTGACGATTACCAGGCGAACCTTTGCATGGAGTTGAATACCCGTTTCAGATTGCACTTGACAACAAACTGGCCGTGCGGATATTATCGTCTGCGCACCCGGAATATAGCGACATCGATGCCTTTGACCATACGCGGGACGCAAGCAGGGTATTTCGCGACACGGAGACGATTTTGAACACGATTGATAGATTGGTGAGTCGCTATAATAAGGAGGCTTAGAAGATGGAAGATCCGAAGGAAAGACTCGTGACGTCCGTTTCTCCCGCGGAACTGGAAAGAAGATGGAAGGCAGCCCGCGAGATTATGCGTGATCGTAAGATCGATTTCCTGGTGATGCGGCAGGACGAGGAATTTTACGGAGGCTATGTGCGCTGGTTCAGCGCCATTACGCCCCGGCACAGTTATCCGTTCACGGTCATCTTCCCTGTTGACGATGAGATGACTACTATCAGCAGCGCGCCCTCCGGGTCAGGGCAAGCCGCCGGAATGGTCTGTATACGGCGTGAAAAAGAGATTGGGAGCGCCCTACTACCCCTCCATGCACTATACGAACACGTACGATGCGGAGTTGGCGGTGAAGGTCCTCTCAGAAAAGAAAGGGGCGACCATCGGCTGGGTGGGCATATCATCCCTTCACGTGAACTTTCACAAGTATGTGACAGAACATCTTCCCGGAGCAACGTTCGTCGATGTGACGGACCCGATAGATTACCTTAAAGCGATCAAGAGTCCCGAAGAGATCGAGCTGATCAAAGGAACGGCCGCGCTTGCAGGACAAAGCACTGGACTATGTGAGGCAGCGGATCAAACCCGGTCTGAAGGATGTCGATATCCACGCAGAGGCGGACTACATCTCCACCAAGTTAGGATGTACCCGGCTGCAGGTCCTGATAAGCTCCTACCAGCCGGGCGAGCAACCCATGGGATTTATGGGTCGTCATTTCATGAACAGGACTCTTAGAGAAGGCGATCACGTGACCGTTCTTCTCGAGGGGAACGGACCGGGCGGTTATTACACGGAGATTGCACGGGTCTTCTCCTTGGGACGCGAGCCCACCCGGGAGACAAAGGATATGTTTGCGCTTGCCCTCGAAGCCCAGAAATTGAACCTCTCTCTCCTGAAGCCGGGAGCAAATCCGAAAGACATCTGGGATGCAAGCAATGCCTTTTTGGAGAAAAGAGGATCCGGCCCGGAAGGGAGGCTCTACGCGCACGGCGAGGGCTACGAACTGGTAGAGCGGCCGGCCATTCGGTATGACGAACCCATGAAGATCCAGGCAGGAATGAATCTCGCTGTGCATCCGGTCGCGAAAAACAGCAGGGTATGGACTACGCTGTGCGACAACTACCTGGTGACGGAGAACGGTGTGAGCGAATGTCTCCACAAGACCCCCAAAGAGATATTTGTCGTGTGAAGGCGCACGTGGCGCAAGAGATGTACATACTCCTGGCGATGCCCGATGCAGAAGAGTACCGGAAGGATCTTCAGTCGAGGTTTCCCCGGAATCCCCGATGCATGCTGTCACGACCTAAGACAGGAGATCAGGCATCACATCGACAGGGTCGAGATCCTCATCACCATCTACCGGGTTGCGGATGACCTTCTGAAACAGGCAGTCAATCTCAAGTGGATCCAGGTAATAACGTCGGGCGTTAACTACCTTCTGAGCCGTCCATCCCTCCGGAAGGATATCATCATTACCTCCGGTCGCGGCATCCACGGTCCACAGGTGTCGGAGATGGCGTTTCTTCTCATGCTCGCATTGAACAGGAATTTTCCGGAGAACGTACGGAACCAGGATCGACAGCGTCTGGAAAAAGTGGAAAGCGAAGTTACTCTATCATAAGAAAGTGGGCATCCTCGGCATAGGGGTCATCGGGGAGGAACTGGCCCGGAAGTGCAAGGCCTTCGGCATGACGGTCTATGGTATAGACATTGTAAAGAGGGATCTGGATTGCGTCGATTTTTTCTATGGTCCGGAGGACCTTCCCCGTGTCGCCGCAGAAGTCGACTACCTGATACTTGTGGCTCCTTCAACGCCGGAGACGCAGAAGATAGTGGGAAAGAATCTGCTTGCGCATATGAAGCCGACTGCGTTCTTGATTAACCTTGCCAGAGGGGAGTTGGTGGACGAGACGGCGTTGATGGAAGCGCTGGAATCCGGACGGATTGCCGGTGCGGCGCTGGACGCCCTCTCCATCGAGCCTTTGCCTGCCGGAGCATCCGTTGTGGGGGGCAAAGAATCTGATCATCACGCCCCACGTGGCGGGGGAGAGTGATACTTACCGTCAGCAGGTGATGCCCATCATCGAGGAGAACCTTCGCAGGTTCCTTGGAGGGGAGAGACGAAACCTGATCAATTTCATAGAAAGATAGAGAGAAGGAGGCGACACGTCATGAAGGGCAACTATCTATTATTTTTACTCATCGCCGCATGTTCACTGCTTCTGTCTGTCGGGCTTACCCTTCGCTCCCGCCGTATCGTGTGCGGCGGGTTACCCGGATCATAACATTCAGCTCGTTATTCCCAACCCCGCGGGCGCACAGACGGATATCACGGGTAGGCTACTGGCGTCAGAGCTGGAAAAGATCATTGGCGGAAAGATCATCGCCAACAACAAGCCCGGAGCATCGACTGTACTGGGTACGGACGCCGTTGCCAGGGCGAAAAAAGATGGTTACACCTTGCTTTACGGCGGCGCTTCAGCGATAGTCTATGTTCCGATTGCCAATCCTGATGTGGTCCACTATGACCCGGCCAAAGATCTGGAGCCTTTAGGGTTGCACTTTTTCCTCCCTCAAACGATAACGGTCAGGTCCGATGCCCCCTGGAAGACGTTTCAGGAATTCATCGATTACGCAAAAGCCAATCCAGGAAAAGATTCGTGTCAGTACCACGGGCATCGGCTCTTCGCCCCATTTCATACTGGAGATGATCCAGTCGATGACGGGTGCGCGCTTCACGCACGTTCCTTTTGAGGGAGGAGAATCTGTCGTTACGGCACTTTTAGGAGGACATGTGGAAGCGACGTGCGAAGCGGTGGCAAAGGTGAAACCGCATGTGGAGGCGGGAAGGTTGCGCATTCTCCTGATCACGAATAAAATGGCTGCCTTCTCCTGCTATTCCCACGATCACGGAATTGGGTTACAAGCAGGACCTGCCGCTCACCTGGTGGGGTCTTTGGGCGCCAAGCGGCATTCCGGAAGAGGCGAGAAAGGTCCTGGTCCCAGGCGATCGAGAAGGCGGTAAAACTCACAAAGTCGAGGGTTGACCAGCTGGGAAATATTTGTGAATACAGATCGCCGGCGGAAGTCAGGAAGCTGCGTGAAGAGGAATACAAGAAGATCTACGAGATGGCTGTGAAAATTGGCTTCGCGCAAGAACTGAAGGCGACATGTTCATGGTCAGAAGAATTGACTATCTTCACCACGCTATCGTGGTTGCTGACCAGTGTCAGTCAACCGGCGACTAATAACAGAGAGAGGAGGACGATACCATGAGAAGATTGCTTTGTCTGATGGCAGTGGTCGCGCTTGCACTCATCCCGCACATTACTCTCGGCGCAGCACCCTTCTATGAAGGCAAGACGATTCGTATCGTTGTCGGAGTTTCAGCTGGCGGCGGCTTTGATAACGAGGCGCGCATTCTTTCCCGGCACATGAGCAAGTATATCCCCGGAAAACCGACCATCATCGTCGAGAATGTTACGGGAGCAGGTGGCCTGATCTCCGCCAACCAGCTTTACAAGCTTGCCGCACCGGATGGCCTGACGATAGGTCACTTCAACGGTGGCTTTCTTTTCGCTCAGGTCCTTGAGCAGCCGGGGATCGAGTTCGATGCCCGTAAATTCGGTTACCTCGGGGCTGTCTCCATGGAGAACGCCGTCCTCTTTGTTACCAAGGCGAGCGGCATCACGAGTATAGAGCAGTTTATGGCCTCAAAGACCCCGGTCAAATTGGGCGGGACGGGCATCGGCGCATACGCACCTGACGCTATCATCAAAATATGGAAGGCTGTCTCTGCAATGCCGGCGCAGCTCATCGGTCCGTACAAAGGCGGCGCGGACGTTCGGCTGGCTTGCGAGGGCGGAGAGCTTGCGGGAAGTGTCATCTCGTGGGACGCCATGAAATCAGCCTGGGGAAAACGCTTTGAGACGGGCGAGGCGCGGGTCATCATGCAGGCAGTGGCCAAGCCCCGGCCGGACCTCTCCAAAGTCCCTCTGGATATGATGCTGGCCAAGACAGACGAGGCACGCCAGCTGATCGATATAGGCATCCATCTTAATAATGTATTTGCCAGACCCTTTGTCCTGGGTCCGGACGTGCCCAAGGACCGGGCCGATATCCTGCGTGCCGCTTTCCAGAAAGCGATGAACGACAAGGAGTTTATCGAGGAGGTCCAAAAGGCGAAGCTGGGCGTGGATCCGGTGAGCGGCGAGGACGTGGAAAAGGCAGTTCTCAATGCCTTCAAGACCCCTCGTCCCCTGGTGCAGAAACTGAAGGAGGTTTACTATAAGTAGCATGAAACACCTACGCCGGCTGCAGGGCACGCGCTAAGGGCGACGAGCGTTCGCAGGCTAGGAGTTGTTCGTGATTGAACTGATCAACGCCTTCATTTCGGGTCTCACGCAGATATTCGTCTGGTCCACCTTCGCACTCATGCTCTTAGGCATCGCCATCGGTTTTGTTGTCGGCATCCTGCCGGGGTTGGGAGGGCCGGCGACGATTGCCCTGATGCTCCCGTTCATTGTCAAGATGCGGCCCGTGGAAGCGTTTGCCATTCTTCTCGGCATGGCATCGGTGTTAGCCACTACCGGGGACATTACGTCTGTCCTCTTCGGCGTGCCCGGCGAGCCGACGACCGCAGCCACCATCATCGATGGCCATGCGATGGCCAAGAAAGGGCAAGCGGGTCGGGCGCTGGGAGCAGTGCTTATGAGCTCGCTGGTGGGCGCTATCTTCGGCGCCTTCGTGCTCGCCCTTTTCATTCCTATTGTTCGTCCGCTGGTTCTTACGTTTGGTTCCCCGGAACTCTTTATGCTCGCCATTCTCGGTCTCACCTTTATTGCGTCCCTGAGTGGCGGGGCTTTGCTCAAGGCCCTTCTCGGAGCAGGTATAGGCCTCTTTCTGGCCACGGTGGGAATGGATCCGCAGTCCGGGATACAACGTTTTACGTTCGGCCAGGTATTTCTCTGGGATGGAGTGGGCCTGGTGCCCATTACCATGGGATTTTTCGCTATCCCGGAGATCATCGATCTCGGGATTCAGCGTTCGAGCATTGCTACAGGACAGATAGGAAAACTGGGCGGAGTCATGGAGGGCGTCGAAGGACACCTTTCGCCACTGGTGGCTCGTCATGCGCTGCAGTGCCCTCGGAACCTTCTGCGCCATCATCCCCGGCATGGGACCTTCCGTCTCCCAGTGGTTGGCCTATGCTCAGGCTTTGCAAAGTTCGAAGGAGAAGGAGCGCTTCGGAAAAGGCGCTGTCGAAGGGGTTCTCGGGCCGGGCGCGGCGAATAACTCGGCCATGGGTGGGAGTTTGATCACCACGGTCGCCTTTGGTGTCCCTGCGAGCGTGCTGATGGCCATTCTCATAGGGGCTTTCCTCATCCAGGGCATAGTACCCGGTCCTGATATGCTGATTCCCGAAGCACGGGGCGGACACCTCGGCCTGACCTTTTCTTTTGTCTGGATCGTGGTTGTCTCCAATATTATCACGGTCGCCATCTGCCTGCTTTTCTTGAATCAGCTCGTGAAGATCACCTATGTTCGGGGAAGCGTGATCATTCCTCTGATTCTCTTGCTGGTTTATCTTGGAACCTTCGCCGAGAAGAATGCCTTCCCCGATCTGATCCTCATGCTCTTTTTTGGCGTGCTCGGCTGGGTGATGCAGCGCCTCCACTGGCCGCGACCGCCTTTTATCCTGGGGCTTGTGCTCGGCAATCTGGCCGAAAGCAGGCTCTTCCTCTCGGTTAACAATTACGGCCTTGCCTGGCTCTTACGCCCTGCGGTGCTGGTGATCATGGCAATTACGCTGGCCGGCGCCTTCTATCCCCTGTATCAAAAGGATACGGCAAAAGAAGGAGAAGCAAGGGGATGTGGCCGTTGCTGCAGTGCCATTCCCTCGAAAGGGGGCAGGCCTTGAGCCTCAACTGGGCAAGCGCGTTCAGCTTCGCGCTGGTAGTCATTTTTGGCGCTGCTTTGTGGCAGAGCAGAACATTTACGTTTACCGCCGGGTTTTTCCCATGGGTGATCGGGTTTCCTGTGTTTGCGCTCGCGACGACACAGCTTGTGCTCGACCTGATGGGTCGCAGCGGACGCAAAGGTCATGAGGACGAAATGGAGGGGTTGGAGACAGAGCTGCCGAAACAGGTGGTTAATCGCCGCACTGCCAATGTCTTCATATGGATGTTCACCTGGTTCGTGTCGATCTGGCTGTTCGGTTTCACCATCGGCGCGCCTCTTTGCACCTTCATGCAACTGAAGATCGGTGAGCGCGAGGGGTGGCTGCTCACACTCATCCTCACCGCAACTGCCTGGGCCTTCATCTATTTCGGGTTCGATCTCTTGCTCCACGTGCCTTTCCCCAAAGGACAGCTCTTTCTCTGGCTCAAAGGGGTCATCCCGGCGTGAGTTGACGCTCTCCCGGCCCTAGTGTAATGGTTTGATGTACCAATTTGCATTCAAGATGTAGACCGAGGCGGGAGCGAAGAGCCGACGCAGGCGTACTGGGCAGTACGTCGAGGAGAGCGATGCAGCGACAACGAAGGTATACGCTTGAAGGCGAATTGGTATTAGTACTTCCCGTCGATAACCTCCATGAGCACCCCGTGCGAGACCTTGGGTGGAGGAAAGCGAAGTAGCGATTGATTTCCGAGGCAAACCGGGGCTTATCATCCAGCAGGCGCGCGCCGTTTCGCTTGAGCAGGCCCAGCGCCTGTTCTGTATCGTCGACTTTGAATGAGACGACCATCACGCTCTCGCCGTGCTTCTCGATCCATTTTGCGACTTCGCCCGTACCGTCCAGGTCCTCCATCAGTTCAACCGCGGTGGGCCCCACCATGAAATAGACGACCCTGATCCGCTCGCCCTCATCCGTGTAGCGGCCGTCCGGCTCCCACCCGAATGCCTTTCTAAAGTCGTTTTCCGCCGCGTTCAGGTCTTTCACCGCAATACTGATATGATCCACGTAGTGGCCCTTCAGTTTTTCAGCCATAGCTTCTCCTTCAAGACTATTCGTCCGGTCAGGAAAGATCGACCGGTATGAAGCGGACAGTAATCCCGCTCCCACTCCTCTTTTGAAATGAGATAGTGACGCGTACGCGCCCAGGGCTCGACCGGCGGACCCGGACTTCTCTTCTGCCTGCTCCAGTTTGCGCAGGAGACGCTCAAGTTCCGGTGCCTCGCCCAGTCTGACCGGCTCCTCAAATCCGTTCGTGTTGGCGACCAGATAATAGAGTGTGCCGCTCCTGCTCTCACAGGCGCACCCCGAGCCGGTATCCTTCGTGGATCGCGCTCGTCATGGAACGGGGCGTGATACAGTCGCCGATCATGTAGAGCTCATCCGTCATATACTCCAGATCAGTGTAAAGCCCCTGCTCGGATCGTCTCGGACCTGCAACGATCACCATATCGACAGGCAGCAGGTGCGTCTGCCCGGCATCATCCCTGACAGACACGCTGCTGATCCTCTATTGATGTCACAGCAGACTGTGTCATCACCTTGATGTCGAATTCCTTTACCCAGGCGGCGTGGCGCCATCTGAACGTGGCGCTGACATCCGTATCCACACGCCTGTCCGCGGTCACGATGAACGTTTCATTTCCCTGGGACGCAAAGTGCTCCGCGACGATGAGGCCCACCTTTCCGCCTTCGATCACTACGACCTTCTTTCCGGAGACGCGGGGATTGGATTGCAGCACCTCGTATGCCATCTGGACCATCGGCTTCTCGATGCCGGGGATCAGGCGGCCGGTCGATCCTGGTGCCTGTCGCCACGACAAGGACATCGGGCGTTTCCGTCGCGCACACCTGCCGCGTCATTGGCATGGCGAGATTCACCTTGACGTTATGTTTTCTCACCTGGTTTTCGTAGTATGCAATGAGGGAAAGCAGGTTATCCCCGCCCTTGACCTCCCGCGCGGCCGAAAGCACCTGGCCGCCCAGTCGACTGTTCTTTTCGTAAATCGTTACCTCGTGCCCCCGCTGTGCAGCGACTATCGCGCATTCCATGCCCGCGATGCCGCCACCTGCCACGACCACCTTTTTCCGTCTGACCGCCGGCACGATGCGGTATTCGGGCTCCACTTCGTGACCGAGCACCGGGTTGACCGTGCAGATATAGGGCAGGTTTGCAAAGAGGCGTGCAAGACACGTCAGGTCGCCTATGCACGGCTTTATCTCTTCGAACCCTGTTTTCGGCTGTCTTGCGGATGATGTCCGGATCGGCAAGTCCCGGACGGCAGATCTCCCAGAAATCGATGAGTCCGTCTGCGATCGCCTTCTCCGCGATCCTCGGGTCGGCCAGGCGCGGGCCGAACGCGATGGGTACCTTGACGCGCTCCTTGACACGCTCTGCAACCGGAAGCCATTGATCGTGGGCCACATCCCTTCCCAGCGCACCATTTCTTGACTCATGCCAGCCGATCACCATGCTGATCATATCAACCCCCGCATCCTCGGCGATCTCCATGATCTGCACGCATTCTTCGTCGGTGTTGCCGCCATACTCGTCCATCAGTTCTTTGCCGTTGAGCCGGATGCAGAGCAGAAAATCAGTACCGCAGCCCGTCTTGACGGCCTTGATGGCCTCCGACATGAACCGGGCCCTGTTCTCCACGGAGCCGCCGAATTCGTCCGTTCGACGGTTGATGAAAGGGGAAAGGAAACAGGCAAGCAGATAGCCCATGAAGCTGGTAATCTCCGCGCCTTCGAAGCCGGCCTTTTTTGCCCGGAGAGCAGCCTGGGCGTGATCCTCTATCGCCTCATAGATCTGATCGACGGTGATCTCGCGCGGCGGCCGGAAATGCTTCAATGTCTGGGCCACCGGAGACGGTTGCAGACAGTACCCGAGATCGATGCCGCCATACCTGCCGGCGTGCAGGATCTGCTGGATAGCGACCGCCCCCGATTCATGAAAAATTTCCGCGACCTTCTGTATCCCCGGGATGTACCGGTCGTCGTTCAGGCAGATCTGGCTCCAGTACGCCTTTCCCAGACCCGTCTTGTCGGGATAGGCGCCCTGATTGGTCATGATGCCGCAACCCATATTCCCGATGACGCGGTCGCGAGCGTACTCCCGCTCGCTGTATGAGCCGTCCCTGTTGTTGAAGTTGGAAACGCAGCAGGCAGCCCACTTCACCCGGTTGCTCGTCGTATATCGCCCGATTGTTCCTTTGGAAAAGAGATGGGGGAATTTTCCATGAACGTCAGTCAAATCCATGTAGAGCCTCCGCACAGAAAACCATCAGGTGTCGGTGTTATTCAGAACCATGTTCCCAGGATCGGGAATGCAAGTACCAGTCCGATGCCTATGAGATCGAGCACGCAGTACGGTACCGCTGCCTTGAAGATATCCCTCATCGTAATCTCGGGAGGGCTGGTTGCCTTCATCACAAAAAGAGCCAATCCGAAAGGCGGGCTGAGCTGGCCGACGGCGAGACCGAGGAGGATCAAAATGCAGACCCATACCGGATCGAGACCGAGCGCCTTGACGATGGGCATGAAAAACGGAAGGGTAATCATCATGATCGATACCTGCTCGATGAAACATCCCAGGACAATGACGATCGCGATCATGATGACCACAATCCAGAAAGGGCTCAAAGCAGAGCCCAGGACAAGTTGCAGCATGGCCCGGCTGGCTCCGGAGAAGGCAAGGACCTGACTGAATGCAGCCGATGCCGCAATGATGGTGAGGATCATCACCGTCACCTTGAGAGAACTGAGGATTGATTCGTTGATGACTCCCCAGGTGAGTTTTTTGTAGACAGCCGCCAGAATAAAGGCGACGACGCAGGCCAGTGCAGAAGCCTCTGTGGGCGTTGCCATGCCAAGCATCATCAACCCAAGAGCAACGAACAAGACGATACCCAGGGGGAAAAGGTCGCGCAACCCTGTAACGATCTTTTCTTTCAGGCTCGTAGACTCAAACTCATATTTCGGAGCTAAGGAAGGATTGATCAAGCAGCGGATTACTACAAACGCGATGTAGATCGCCAGCAAAATATAACCGGGCAGGATCGCATTAATCAGCAGACGGCCGATCGAAACTTCCGCCAGACTGCCGAGTAAGACAGTCAGGGCGCTGGGCGGGATGATCATGTCCAGGGCGCCGGATGCCATGATGGGTCCGAGGGTCATCTCCTTGCTGTAGCGGCGCTTCATCATTTCGGGGACCATCAGGGAAGCGAGGACCGCGGTGCTGGCCACGGTCGCCCCGCTCAGAGCAGCGAAAAGTCCGCCGATGAGAAAGGTTACTATGCTCAATCTTCCGGGAATTGCGCCAACCCACTTTGAGAAAACGTCGAGGGCCTTGGAGACCATGCCGGAGTGGTAGAGTACCTCACCCATCAGAATGAAGAACGGGATCGCCGTCAGATTGAATTTCGTCAGCGAATCAAAGATACTCACCACGAGCTGGGTGAGACCATTCATGCCCCCCATTAAAACGTAGACGGCGCCTGTGGTTACGAAAAGAAAGGAAAAGGCGACCGGAAGACCCGTAAACATCAGGGTCAGCAGGCTGCCGAACAGAATGATGAGGATCCACCACCAATCCATTTACAGGACCCCCTTCGGCATTTCACATCCTTCTTGAGAGGGAGCAATTTTCGTTTTCCCCAGCGCAATCATGCCCAGGCGCCACATACGCAGTATGAATTCTATCAGCAGAAGCGCACCACCAATCGGAATGATTGCGATGAGGAGAAATTGAGGGGTGTTCAAGTATGCTCATCAACGTTACCCCTCTTTGATAATAATCGATGGTCACCAGACTTCCTTTCCAGGCAAGGACGAAGCCTACTAGCGCTCCCGCAAGAGAAGTCACAGCTTTGAAGCCCGCACTGGTTCTCGGTTTTAGATTACAGAGGAAGAGGTCGACCTCCACGTGGCCGTCATGCCTCTGAAGCCAGGCCGTGCCCAAGAAGGTGATGTAAAGCATGAGGTAACTGCTGATCTCGACAATCCAGGCTCCCGGCGGCTTGCCGATGTACCTCATGATGGACGAGTACGAAATCGCGAGCATCATGAAGATGACCATAGCGGCCCCTATCCAGACCATCACCAGATTCACTCTCTCCAAGAAACGGTCCAGTGCCGTTCTTCCTTCAACCATGGACGCTCCTCCCACCTTTCAGATATTTCTCCGCAAAAAAGTCGCCGCGGAGGTACTCCTTTCTTCCACGGCGACGAGTGAAGGTCTTACTTGGTCAGAAGGTCGCGAAGCTGGGGCCCTGATTGCGGATCCTTCTTCACGACATCTTTCCATGCGGAGTCATAGGCCGTCTGCAGATAGGTTTCTGCCTCTTTACCGGTAAATTTGATCTCCTTGACGCCCTTCTTCTTGATCTTGTCACGGTCCTGGCTGATGAGCTTTCCGAAATGGTCATACGCTTCCTTTTCCACCTCTTGCATCGCTCCGTTTAACACGCCCTGGAGATCCTTGGGAAGCTTATTCCAGGAGTTGATGTTGACAAGAGCGATGACATCAACCTGGTAGAAGGGTGGATCGATAACGAATTTTGTCACCTCGTCCCAGCCGAAATCCGAGATGCCGAGGGATGGCCAGCCGTAGCCTTTCACCATATTTTTCTCCAGGGCGGAATAGACTTCACCCGGATCCGTGGCCACAGGTGATGCACCGAGGGCCTCGACAAAAGACTTGTATGCCGGCGTTACCCTGATAGGCACACCCTTGAAGTCACTTAAGCTCTTGACCGGTATGGTTGTATAGAGGCTGTAAGTCAACCCCGGTGTCCCCTTGCCGAGATAGTACGTATTCAGTTTACTCTGGTAGGCCTTCTGGTAGAAATCGCTGACCCCCTTTTCCCTTTCCTTCCAGGGAGGCAGTGTCGACAATTTCGCACCTTCCACGATGGGCAGTTGAGCGACATTATACGTGTGTGCCGTCCAAGCAACATCAACGACCCCATTTCTCAGGGCTTCCACCAATTGAAACGAAGGTATCGCTTCCGGGCCTCCGGTGAATGTAAGCTCGAGCCCGCCCTGCGATTTCTCCTTCACCTTCTTCTGAAGCATCCAGAGCGCGTCATTCATCTTGTTGTTCTGCGCCCAGGCGCTCACGACCTTGAGCGTCACGGGTTTCCCCGATGCCGCGTTCGCGTCGCCGTGCCACGACAGCAGCCACACGGCGAACACGGCCAGAACCGCTGCAACACACACGAATAGCCGAAACCCCGTTCTTCCTCTTTTAATCACGACTCCTCCTTTTTACTGGTGACGTTCCGGTCGGCCGACGCCGACCAATGCTCAGGATCTCATTTCCCTGTTCCGCTTCTTCCGCGACTCCGGTTGAGCCCAGCAGGTTGTTCAACCGGTCGAGGTCCATTATGGTCAGGGCACATCGCTTTTTCCTGATAAGCTTCAATCCCTCAAGGTAATTGAGGATATTCGTGACGGTGACCCTCGACAATCCTGTCAGTCGCGCAAGGTCATCGTGGGTAATCCTTTTCTGGATATCCAGGCCTTCCGTCGTCTCCACGCCAAGGTCACGCGCCAGCGTGAGGAGGATATGGACGACCCTTTTCTGTGCATCGAGAAAAGAGAGGTCTTCGATCTGAAACGCAAGAAGGCGCACCTTCCTGATCAGGGCCCTCATCAGCATGAATGCTACTGCGGGATCACGCCTGAGCACGTCCAGCAGCGTGCCTCGATGGATATGATAGATTTCGGAGGGCGCAAGGACCATGGCGGTTGCAAAATAGGGCTGGTCATCGAATACGGCGCTCTCTCCGAAGAACGTGTTTTCTTCCTGGATCGCCAGGATCTTTTCACTGCCGTCCTCACGAAAGATGCTGACCTTCACCTTTCCTCTATTGAGGAAGTAAAACGTCTGGCTCCTTTCACCCTGGATGTAGACCGGCTCGCCTGCCTCGTACGCGCGCAAGCGGGCCTTTGCCAGGAGCTGTTGCAGCTCCTTGGTGTAGCTACCGATAGTATCCTGCACCCACGGAGAATCGTACGTCTTCACCGCACCCCCGCATGGTTGTCGCCGTCATTTATTTCCGGTCATTCGACTCTCATGATTGCCGGGTCGAGACGCCGGTCAATACGCTCTGCCAGTGATTTCAGGACCGCGTGCCGCTCCTCCACCGTCCGCTTGATCGTTCCCTTCTGCTTCGCGGATAGATGAGCGTATTTTCCCATGCTTCCCAACAATACTTCAAGCGGTTTAGGCTGCTTTACCTCGACCGTAAACCGGTAGACGCCCCTCTCCATTTCCCAGAGCGGGAAGAAATTGGTCTCCACTGCAAGCCGGCCTATCTCTATGCCTCTGTCCGTTGGAAAACGCCATCCCGTGGCGCAGGGCGAGAAAAGGTGTATATAGGCGAGACCGTCTTTCACCTGCATGGCCTTCCTGAGCTTTCGTTCAAAATCGTGCGGATACGATATGCAGGCGGTGGCCACGTAAGGGATCTCGTGCGCCGCCATGATGAGGGGCAGGTTCTTGCTCTTCTGCTTCTTGCCGACACCCTTTTTGCCGACGGGCGTGGTGCTGGTCCAGGCGCCAAACGGTGTGGTCCCGCTCCTCTGAAAGCCGGTATTCATGTAACCTTCGTTATCGTAGCAGATATAGATGATATTCTCTCCCCGCTCGGCTGCGGCGGAAAGACACTGAAAGCCGACGTCGGCAGTCCCGCCGTCGCCCGCGAAAGCAACCGCATGGACATCGACGCCCTTGCGAACATACTCCCTCTTGATTCCGGTCAGCATTGAAGCGATATTATCGAGCAATGGGAAGAAGACCGGTATCTTTGCGCCGGTCGTCATACCAAAGCCCACCACGCCCACGCCGCCCATGCATCCCGGAGGAATGGCCAGAATGGTGTTCCGACCGAGCGTGCGCAGGGCAAAGCGGAGCGCCAGCTCGGCGTTGCATCCAAGACAGGATGAGAGGCCCGGGGAGACAAGGTCCTCATGCTCTCGCCAGTCGGAAACGTAACTTGTCTGCCCCTGATACTCCAGTGCGCTGTTCGGGCAGAGAGCCACGCACGCGGGTGTTCCGCCGCACAGGTCGCAGCGGGAAGGCAGAGAGCCATCGAAATGGATGCCTCCGTGAGGACAGGACGCAGCGCACGTACCACACCGGATGCAGCGGCCGGCGTCGAAAAGGACCTTGTCGCCCTGCCGGGAGATAGCGCCCACCGGACAAGAGAGGAGGCATTCGGGCTGGGCACAGTGACGGCATACTGAAAAAGCCACGCGATCTTCAATCCGGACACCGGTGATCGCTGCGCCCTCCTCGCCCGCGGTCCATTCGCACGCAAGCCTGCAGGCGCCGCAGCCGGTGCATTTTGTCTCGTTCCGCGTTATTCCGTGAAATACTTCAGTTTCCGCTTTGCTCATTTTGCAAGCACCTTAGCCCACTGGAGGGGTTCTTTCAAAATCTTCTTTTCCAGTCCGTCGATCAGCACCTTCTGCTTAACCAGGTTATAGAAAAGCCCATGGTCGACAGGCGTATTACAAAAGACGGCGCCTTTGAGCCGCCCGTCGTGAACGATGAGCCTGCGATAGACATGTGTGCCTGCATCCGCGTCGTCAAAGACGTGGTCATCCTGCTCCGGCGTAACGCGCCCAACCGAAAAGAGGGCCATCTCCAGGCACGTGCAGGTCATACAGGAGATGACGCCCGGATGGGGTTCCTCTTCCCCCATCAGTCGGCCGGCAACCGTCCTGCCCTGCTCCACCGCGTTCATGATGTTGGGGTTGAGGCGCGGGACACCGGTAAAAAAATCGCGGTACTCAGCGACATCGCCGCATGCGAGGATGGCGGGAACGTTTGTCTCCATCCATTGGTTGACCAGGATGCCGCTATGGGTCTCCACGGCCGTTCCTTCCAAGGGCTGTAGGTTGGGGCGGACACCGGCCGCCACAACGGCAAAGTCGAATCCGATCCTGCTGCCGTCAACCAGCACAGCTTCGCGCTCCTCCAGGAGGCGTACCGAGGTGCCGAGGGAGACGGTCACGCCTTTTTCGACGAAGCGTCTCTCTATCTCACCAGCCAGTTCCCGGTGGACCAGGCCGGGCAGCAGCTGATCGCTCAGCTCCACCAGATGCAGCTTCTGGCCGCGGCTCAAGAATACCTGTGCGAGGTGGAGGCCTATCAGGCCCGCGCCGACCAGCAGTACCTTCATGTTGCGCTTCAGCCGCCGCTCGAGCTGGGCCACATCATCGATTTTTCTGACCGTGAGCACTGCGGCACCGGGTGTGACGGGAAAAGGGACGACAGGGGAAGCACCGGTGGCCACGACCAGTTTCCCGTAGCGGACCTTGCCGCCGTTTGTGAGAATGACTGTGCTGCGCTGTTCGTCGATGGCCGATGCACGTGCTTCAATCACCTCGATACCCTTGAAAAAAGCCTGCGGGCGAAGGACGAGCTGCTCCCGATCCTTCCCATCGAGAAGATAGGGGAGCGTAGTCGGCGAATAGAGGGGCAGCTTTTCTTCCGATATGAGGGTCAGCTTTCCACGGAAGCCTTTCCTGCGGAGTGTCTCAACAACAGCGACGCCGGCGTGGCTTGCTCCAATGATCACGACACGCTCAGACACGGTCGACCCCCAGCCAGTTGACGCTTTTCGCAGGGGTGCAGGAGGTTTCCGCCATCCTGCGGACGATGCGGACAACGTGTTCCACCGTGATGTCGGAGCCGCCCAGGCCGCCTATAAAATTGAGCATTGCAGCCGTATTGTGCGTCCTGTTGAGCGCGCTGCCGACCTCCATGAAGACAGCGCCTGTGGCCCAGCCAAAGCAGACATTCCTGTCTATGACGGCAATCACCCGCTTGCCTTGCGCCGCCTCGGCCACTTTCTCGTAAGGGAAGGGACGCAACGCCCTGATCTTCAGCAGTCCGGCCGGGATGCCCTCCTCCCGTGCCAGATCGATCGCCACTCGCGCGGTGCCTGTCACACTGCCCATGGTGACCAGGAGAAATTCCGCGTCTTCGGCACGGTACGTGTCCACCAGGCCGCCGTACCCACGACCGAACAAGGCCGCAAATTCAGAGTCGATCCGGTCGATGACCTCTTTGGCCCTCTGCATCGCCTGCACATGTTTCCACCGGTACTCGGTCAGAAGATCTCCGGGGGTGAGGGGATCCACGGACATAGGCTCCGCGGGGTCCAGCTTTATGTGCTCCATCCGGAACGGGGGCAGGAAACGGTCGACCATATCCTGGAGCGGTACATCTACCGCTTCTGACATGTGCGAAAGGTAGAAGCCGTCGTAACAGACGTTCAACGGCAGGAGCACCGATCTCTCCTCGGCAATCCTGTATCCCATGATGAGGCTGTCGAGGATCTCCTGGTTATTCTCACAAAAGATCTGAATCCAGCCCGCATCACGCAGTGTTACCGCGTCCTGCTGGCCTCCCCAGACGCTTTGCGGCGAGATCATTTCACGGTTGGCGATCGCCATCACTATGGGCAGCCGTAAGGTCGAGGTGCGGATGTACGGTTCGTACATCAGGGCCAGACCCTGTGAGGACGTTCCGGTAAAGACCCTGCCGCCCGCGAGACAGGCGCCGTGGAGCACGCTCAGCGCCGAGTGCTCGCTCTCCACCTCCACCATTTCCGCCTTGAGGCGGCCCGTGGCAATGAAATCGGAGAGGTATTCGACGAGGGGCGTCTGCGGCGTGATGGGATAGGCGGCAAGCACGGTGGGCCTGCAAAGAACGGCTCCGTACGCAGCCGCCATGTTACCGTCCATGACCTTAATGCGGCTCATCGCTGCTCAATCTCCATCTCAATAGCGTGAGCGTGACACTCGTGCGCGCAGATGCCGCAGCCCTTGCATGTATCGAGCACGACCCGGTAGCCTTCTTCACTCTGTCTGATCGAGTTGGTAGGGCAGAAGAGAAAGCAGATCCCGCAACCGGTGCAGGTCTCGGCGCAGATGACGGGTCTCTGGTAACGCCACTCCCCGGTATTGACTATATAGAGATCTTTACCGAGCGGCGCCTCATATGGTGTCTTCATCGGCAGGCCTCCTTCCGCCCTATCTCGTGGACGACCGTCTCCGCGTAGGCCCTTTCCAGTATCTCTATGTTCTTTTTGCGGATCTTTTGGCCGAGCATTTCCCGCACGCTTTTTATGAGCGAATCGAGACGCACCCAGCCGGTGACGCGCGCCAGGGCGCCCAGCATCGCGGTGTTCGGGATGAAAGTGCCAACCGTCTCAAGAGAGATCCGGGTTGCATCGACCAGGCCGATGATTTCGATCTGAGGCGGGAGTGGGATCTGCGGTGCAGTCTGTTTCGCATTCAGGATCAGGATCCCATTCTCTCTGATTCCCTGGTAGATATCGACCGCTTTGAAAAGCGTATCATCGAAGACGACGAGACAGTCTGGGTGATAGACCTGGTCCTTCTGTCTGATGGGCTGGGTGTCAAAACGGACGAAGCCGAAGACCGGTGCGCCTCTGCGCTCAAAACCGAAATAGGGAAAGGAGGCGGCGTGCTTCCCTTCCTTGACTGCCGCATTTACGAATATTTCGGAGGCGAGCACGACGCCCTGCCCACCCCTGCCGTGGATGCGTATCTCCTTCATCACCCCCGCCGCTGTCCTTTTAATTTTCCCCCGGACAGATTCCGACTTCACATGCTAAACGTTTGCAACAGGGTTGTCTGTAAAGCAGACTACACTTCAACGTATAATGTTGAACAGTCTCCATTTATTGCGCTGCCATTAGAACCAGAACTCGGGGTACTTTCGCTTTCGGGATAGGTTATTGACGATGAGTCCGACGGCCAGGAGAATGAATGCGCCCAGTGCGACAGGTACCAAAACATAGAAGAAGCCGAGATCATATACCTTCTTGCCGCCAATGACCGCGGTCATTGCCGTCGCACCTCCAGGCGGATGAACTGTCTTCGTCATGAGCATAGCCATGATGGAAAGAGAAACCGCAATCGTCGCGGCCAACCAAACGTTACCACCGATCAGCTTCTGGCAGATCACGCCGATGAAAGCAGATATGACGTGCCCTCCTATCAGGTTTCTTGGTTGAGCAAAGGCGCTCGTTATCACACCATAGACAAGCACCGCCGAAGCTCCTAGAGAACCTAACATCAAGGTGAGGGCCCTGGGTTCCAGGTAATATGAGGAGACCCAACCGCACATACCGAGCCCAACCGCGCCGCCAAGACCCGACCAGAGCGCCTCCTTCAAGGAGACCCTTGGTACGCCCTTGGCACCGCCTTTCATCTTCGAGAAATACTCTCGGAGATTCATAGCCTCACCACCCCTCTCAGAACGTCTGCCCGTGTGATGATCCCCACCAGTCTGTTCTGTTCATCGACAACCGGCAGCCTCTTAATCCGCTTCTGCTCCAGTAGCCTGGCCGCCTCTCGTATATCTTGATCGGGCGTCACAACCACTGCCGGTGACGTCATGAAATCGCTCACTTTGCCTTCTTTCTGATGTTTGAGACATGGTTCTCCGAGAATGTGTTTCATTAAATCTTTGAAACCATGTTTCCTCTTAACCCCTGGCATGAAAAGCAGATCCGAATCGGTGAGAACTCCGGTCACATGGTTTTCCTCGTCAACAACAGGAAGGGCACCCACACCCTGCTCCGAAAGAAGCCTCGCAGCCTCATGTATGTCTGCATCCGTCTTTACGGCGACAACATCTCTCGTCATGACCTCAGCGACGGGAACCTCTTGGGAAACGCCTTTCCCGCGCGTAGCCGGTAGCGAGGGAATAGATCTTCATCAGGTCTTCTTCGGTAACGTCAATATAGGTTTCGATCTCCGCGCGGGCCTTCCTCAGGTCCTCACGAGTGATCTCGCACTCTTTATTGATCTCTTTATCCATTGGCTTACCACCAGCTATGTCACGCGTTCCTACAAGTGCTCTGGCAGCGCAGTATTATGTACCGATCTCCCCACTGTTATTCAAGGGTAAAGTAGTCTGGAGTTTCCTGAGTTTTGCCGCCAGCCGGACTCCACCGTTCCCGCCGCTCGCTCGTGCTACGCCTCTCACCCCGGCTAAAGGCTCCCCCCGCTCGCCTGCGGAACTCGCGCACGTTCCGCCACGGTGGCGGACTTAGCGCTCAGACAATCCTCGGCGTGCGCCTCACACGGCGCACCGCTCCTTCCGCCTGTAAGCCGGGTGCCCGAGAGGCTCCCGCAAGGCTCGCTCACGGAAACGGTTCCGTCCTGCTTCTCCTGCTTTATTCACGGCCAGTTGTGTAGTGTGGAGTAAAAAACTCAGGAAACTCCAGTAAAGTCGTAGCTCCGGATCAAGCGATCAATCGAGCGACCTGTTGCCGAAACCGGTTGTGGTGAGTGAAATCCTTCATCTCGCGGCGTATCCTCAGGTACTTGGTCGGTGCGGGGAGGGCGTATCCCAAACGGAATGCAAAAGCGATCTTAAGCTACTTCCTTGTTCAAACTAGAAATATCTCGATATCCATCAAGGCGGTAGCCTAGAAGGCCCGCAAAGCAAGCCAGAAGCCGCCTCAGATCATCGGGCGGCTTTTCTTTGCCCTGCAGGCCAGGGGGGCAAAGGGCAAAGGGGCAAGCCAAAAGCGACGCGGGCAACCAGCGAGGCGAAGAAAAGCGACAAGCCAGACGAAGATGAAAGCTGAAATAGATCGGGAAGAGAGGCGGCAGATTTCTTGCCGCCTCTTTTTTTGCCTTCTGAAGATCAGCATGGAGAACCAGGGGACAATTTGG
>CAWGEZ010000047.1:0-66537 GCA_963821605.1 uncultured delta proteobacterium
CATCGATGAAGCTGCTATCAACAAAAACCTTGGTTCCGTCAACCAACCTTGCGGTGACACACGCGAGGACAATCCGCTCGAAGAAGTGTTTGAACACTCTTCCCCAGCGGGTGCGTGCCTTGGAGAGGACGCTGTAAATGCGGGATCTCGGTATCGAGGGTATAGCCCAGGAACCAGAGCCCCAAGTCGAGCCGTTCGGGAAGTGTCTCCATCAGCTCCCAGTTCTGAGCGCACGTTGTACATGACGAGCAGAAGCCCTGAGCTTCAGGATGACGGGTGGGGGGCACCAGCACGTTTCCGTTGTCACCATAGGTATCGGCTACCTCGTCGTAAATGAAATCAAAATCAATCAGCTCGTTTCACTCTCCGGAGAGGATGGTAAGTACGCACCCTTGTCTCCAGCTGAACATTGACAGAAAAGAGAGGATATTGAGGCGGGGGCTGATGACCCATCATAGGCCGTATCTCCTTGCTGCTAGACACTTTAGAAGCATACCATACCCTCATCAAAGTGCAAGTAAATTGTACATAATTAAGAACAATTATTATTCGCTATTCTTCTGAAAATTGACCTCATTGTGGCGATTTGGGCAACAGGCCGTTGGCGGGCAGTGCACAACGAGCCAGCCAACAAATGCAGCTCTGAAAACGAAGAGTGCGGTCTGCCGCTTTCGTGGACCCAGAAAACTGTTAAGGCGTTGGCAAGTCCGGCAAGGGGCTCGATCCAAAGTGGTCCTTTTGGCAGTAATCTTCTTCATTCAGAGTTCCAAGGCTCAGGAATGCTTGCTATAGGTATCGACAACGTGTTGGAAGGCCAATTCACTCTGGGAAAGGGGCATCGAATCAACGAGAGAAAAATATGAGCAGCTCCAAAGAAATACACCGCAAGGCCGCTTGATGTGCTGGTAACAGTCATGCGAACCGTCGGGCGCTCATGCGTAATTCCCCACGACATTGAAACCGCCATAATAACCAAGCACATTTATCGGATCACGTGCAAAAAAGATCTCATCGATCCCTTCTTCCTGATGAACTGCATTCGTGGCTGCCCGGTAGTAATCGAGCAAATGCAAGCGAAGATTCAGGGTGTGACGAGGCCAGGTATAAACGGTGCCATTCTAAAGGAGTTATTGATCCCGGTTCCGCCTCTTCTCGAGCAGCACGAAATCGTCCGCCGCGTCGAGGCCCTGTTTGTCTTGCCGATCAGATCGAGACTCGCTATCAAAAGGCCAAGACCCACGTTGACAAGCTTACGCAATCGATTCTCGCAAAGGCGTTTCGCGGTGAACTGGTGCCGCAGGACCCGAACGACGAGCCGGCTTCGAAATTACTGGAGCGAATCAGGTCAGAAGGGAGCGATATGACATCATCACAACGCAAGAGAGAGAGTGGGGAAAGCACGATGCAGCTGTCGCGCCATGTTGGAACAACTGAAGCTGTATGGAATCTCAGAATCGGAGTAATGGAACGAAGAAACACTGGAGGTAAGTAATGAAGATAAGATACGACAAAAAAGTCGATGCGGCATACATCCAGATGTCTTCGAAAAAACCTGACGGAGCTGTCGAGATCGCCGAAGGGGTCATCTTGCACACAACATCCCGGGATGAGATCGTCGCGATCGAGATACTTGATGCGGCCAAGAAAATTCCGCTCAAGACGCTCTATAAACTTGAGATCTCGCCCGCAGCCGCATGAGTTGTAATGAAAAGAATTTCCGACATCCCGGAAAAAGACCGGCCCCGCGAAAAGTTACAATCCAAAGGCCCAGAGGCCCTATCAGACCTTGAACTCCTCGCCGTTCTTCTCGGCAGTGGAACTAAGGGTCATGATGTCATGAGCGTTGCAGGACGAATTCTCAAGGCATTAGACGATGCCAAGAGCAAAGTGAGCGTCGAGCAGTTGGAAGACATCGAAGGCGTCGGACCCGCTAAAGCCACATTAATAGCGGCTGCCCTGGAGTTTGCCCGCCGCCGCATCAGGCCGGAAGGCTTGAAAATCTCCTTTCCCGCCGATGTGCTCCCGCTCATCATGAATTATGCCGACCGAAAGCAGGAGCACTTCCTTAGCGTCTCTATCAACGGCGCCAATGAGGTTATTGCTACCCGGGTCGTTTCAGTCGGCCTCGCCAACAAGTCGCAGGTCCACCCGCGCGAGGTCTTCGCCGACGCCATTACCGACCGCGCCAGTGCCGTCATCATCGCCCACAATCATCCGTCCCGGCCCGCTCGCCCCGAGCAAAGAAGACGTCGAGGTAACCAAACGCCTTAAAGCCGCCGGCGAACTCCTCGGCATCAAACTTCTCGACCATATGATCTTCAACACGAAGGGGTATTACAGCCTCTTAGAGACCGGAGAGCTATAAGAAATGGCCGGCTATGAGAGGGAGCCTTTGGTCTGCAGCTAGCCCACCTTATGGTTCGCCAGCTTCTCCAGCGCCGTGATTAAAGCCGAGTGGTCGAGGTCTGCGCGGCCATCCGCGCTAACGCTGTTGAAGAGCTCCTGAACAGTCGCGGTGGTAGGAAGGCTCACACCGAGTTCACGCGCAGTCTGCAAGGCAAGGTTGAGGTCTTTCTGGTGGAGACGGACGCGAAAGCCCGGAGCGAAAGTCCGCTTGAGCATGCGCTCGCCATGGACTTCAAGGATCTTACTCTGAGCGAAGCCGCCGAGGAGGGCCTGCCTCACCTTGGCAGGGTCAGTGCCCGCCTTAGATGCAAGGACCAGGGCTTCGCTTACGCCTTCGAGCGCAAGCGCAACGACGATCTGATTTGCCACTTTGCAAACCTGGCCGTCACCATTGCCGCCGATATGGACGATATTCTTCCCCATGATGTCGAAGTAGGGTTTCATCGCGGAAAAGACCGCTTCTTTGCCGCCGACCATGATCGAGAGTGTGCCTTGCTCGGCGCCGATTTGACCGCCTGAGACAGGGGCATCAAGCATCTCCACATTGACGGCGAGGAGGCGCTCTGCGAAGCGACGTGTCGCGATGGGAGAAATCGAGCTCATGTCGATGACCGTGGAGCCGGGCCTGATTCCTTCGACAACACCATCTTTCCCGAAAAGCACCTCCTCTACGTCCGGTGTGTCGGGAAGCATGAGGAAGATGATGGTCGCTTTGGCTGCTACCTCCCTGGCATTGGCGCAGGGAACGGCTCCTTCCGCCTCCAGGGCTTTCACACTCAACGCCACCTTATCATAAACGTAGACCGTGTTGCCTGCTTTGACCAGGTGTGCTGCCATCGGTTTTCCCATGATGCCTAAGCCGATAAAGCCGAGATCGGGCATGGAGTACCTCCTTACGAAAGCTAAATTTACTTCACCGGTTCACTTTTGAGGTAGGGTCTCATCCAGTATAGGCCCTCCTCCGTTGTCGTGAGAGGCTTGTATTCGCATCCGACATAACCGGTGTAGCCAAGCTCGTCGATGAACCGGAAAAGGTTCGTATAGTTGATCTCGCCGGTACCCGGTTCGTGCCTTCCCGGGTTGTCGGCGACCTGCATATGAGCGATTGTCTTGATATTGTTCCGGATGGTCATCGTGATGTCGCCCTCCATCACCTGCATATGGTAGATGTCGTACTGATAGTAGAGATTCGGATGATTTACTTCACGAATGAGCGCGAGCACGTCGGTCGTTCGGGACAGGTAAAAGCCGGGTATGTCCCGTGTGTTCACCGCTTCGATCAGAAGGCGGATGCCCTCTTTTGCAAGCGCTTCGGCTGCAAACCGTAGGTTTGTAACAAGGACCTCGCGGACCTTTTCCGTCGGAATATCGGGAGGTGTCAGCCCGACCAGGCAGTTGACGAGGGAACAATCGAGAGCCTTCGCGTATCGGATGGCCGCGCCAACGCCATCCTCGAACTCGCCCTTGCGCTCGGCGCAGGAGAGCGATGCCCCGCTCGCCCGCCTCCCATTTTCCGGCAGGCAGGTTGAAGAGCACCTGCTTCAGGTTACAGGTCTTGAGCGTTTCCGCAATGCGGCTTGCATCGTAGGGGTAGGGGAACATATATTCGACCGCCTTGAAACCGGCGCGGGCGGCCCGTTCGAAACGCTCCATGAAATCGACTTCCGTGAAGAGCATGCTCAAATTTGCGCTGAACTTTGGCATACATATCTCCTCTTTCGACGAGGCTTGGGTGGATGCCTAATTATAGCAGCTCGATCCCGCGTCGACAACAAAGATAACGAAGCAACAGTGCAGGACTGAGAATCTAAGGACAGCGTTTCATTGTGTTGCGAACCAGTGCTGAGTAATCAGACCTGCTGCCGCCGTTTACGTGCTGTTGTGGTATGATAAATTCCGATGATCAATGCGTTAGGACGGGAGATCCCTGAGTACATAGATGGCTACGGGAAGGCTGTTCCCTTCACCGGGGCGTTTGCCACACGGCCCGGGATGCACAGGTACGGGCCGACGGTGAAGGCCGTACGACCCGGCGAGAGCAAGTTGGTAAGAAGCCTTGAAGAAGTATTTAAACGCATACCGATCAGGGACGGCATGACCTTCTCGTTCCATCATCATTTCCGTAATGGCGACGAGTTGGTCAATATGGTGCTTGGCCACCGCCGCGAAGCTGGGGATAAGGGGCTTGAACATTGCCCTCAGCGCGATCTTTCCGGTGCACGCTCCGCTCATCGACCATATCAAAACCGGCGTGGTGACGGGCTCTCGACACGAACTATATGTCCGGACCGGTCGCCCGGGCTGTCTCCGCAGGACTATGCGGCCGGCCTGTTATTCTGCGCACGCACGGCGGACGGGCCCGCGCCATAGAATGCGGCCAGCTCAAGATTGATGTGGCCTTTATTGCTGCCCCGGCAGCTGATGATTACGGCAATATCAACGGCGTCAGCGGCCCGGCTGCCTGTGGCTCGCTGGGCTATGCCTTCCCTGATGCCGAATATGCCGACGTTGTGGTGGCGGTTACTGACCACCTTGTGGAATATCCCCTTGCGCCCATTTCCATTCCACAGACCAGGGTCGATTACGTGGTCAAGGTAGACAAAGTCGGCGATCCGGAGGGTATTGTCTCAGGCACCACGCGGATCACCGAGGATCCGGCGCAGCTTGAATTGCGAGACATGGCGGCACGGGTCATCCAGGCCGCTGGATTGATCAAGGACGGATTTTCTTTCCAAACGGGAGCCGGGGGCGCCTCTCTGGCCACAGCCCATTTTGTTCGCCGGATGATGGAGCAGACTGGCGTAACGGGGAGCTTTATCCTGGGCGGCATTACCGGCTATATGGTGGAGATGCTGGAACAGGGACTCTTCAGGAAGATCATGGACGTACAGGGATTTGACCTTGAGGCGGTGCGGTCGATTGCCACGAATCCCAACCATGTCGAAGTCGGTTCCAGTTTTTACGCGAACCCTTTTAATGCGGGCTGCGCTGTCAACCGGCTGGACTGCGTAATCCTGGGCGCCACCGAAATCGACACTGACTTTAACGTCAACGTGGTAACCGGTTCAGACGGCATCATCATGGGCGGCTCAGGCGGCCACAGTGATACGGCAGCCGGGGCAAAGCTGACCATTATTGTTGCGAACCTGGTGCGCGGCCGATGGCCCATCATCAGAGACAGAGTGCTTACGGCCACGACACCGGGTGAGACGGTCGATGTCCTGGTGACCGACCAGGGTGTGGCTGTTAACCCGCGCCGCAGTGATCTCACTGGCTTCGTTGAAGGCAGCCGGGCTGCCGGTGAAAAACATTCACGACCTTAAACTGCTTGCTGAACACGTTGCCGGCCACGGCGCAAAGGCGACCATGCACGAAAAGATTGTGGCACTAGTGGAATACCGCGACGGCACGGTTATCGATGTAGTGCGGCAGACGATGCATAAATGGTGCTCCCCCCTTCTCAAAAGAAGAGGGGAGCCAAGCATCGAAGATCCCGCAGACTTGCCTAGAACTTTATATTCAAAATCTTCACCAGGAAAAATACCGAGAAGAAGAACCCGAAGAAGATGAAACTGCCGACAAGCACCAGTTCTCTCCAGAGACTCCCGCGAAACTCCTTCGGCAGAACCTTCCTGTTCAGTCTGATGGTCAGGACCGCGGAGAGCGCCATCGTGAAATTGGCGATGTTGGCACTGATCGCCAGGATGATCAGAGGAACCGACATGTTCATGTAGCTGACGCCCCAGATGACAAACACGGCCAGAAGCACATAGTAGATTTTCCGGATGTCATTGTTTGAAAGCTTTCTGATCCGGTCGGATGCAAACCAGAGCATGTCGGTCGACTGCCGGACCACGAGGTCCACGTTGCTGATGGCGGTCGAATACATGATCCAGAAACCGAAGAAGAGGGCAAGGAACCATCCGAAAGAGCCGAGCTGCTTGATCAGGCCGCTGGCCGAGGAGGCTGCGATGCCCCAGCTCGGAAGGCTCTGCACCTGCCGGTAATACGGCAACATAAAGGATGCCCGGGAGGAACATGCCCGCCATGGCCCCGAAATAGAAGACACCCCATTGGTCGATGTTGAGAAGCTTCCACCAACCTTTCCATCTCGAAATATTCTCTGCCGTCGGCATGGCCACCCTGCCGCAAGAAGAAACATGGACGGACTTTCCGCCGATCAAGGCCGGGATATAGCCGATCTTCCCCGCCATGCCGTAGCCCTTATCCCGGTACCAGTTGGTGATGGCGTTATTGCCGAATCCTCCGTACGCGGAATAACCGACGAGGGCGCCGAGCAGGAGCACGTCCACACCCTGGGGCATGTAGCCGAAGGTGACAAATCCCTTCAGACCGTCGAACCATACCGAGGCCGGCACTATATAGAGGTCAAGGAGGAACAAGCCCGCCAGCACGACGATCATCATGACCCAGTTGGCCCACTCGAGGGTCCGTTCGGCGCTCCTTCCCAAGGGTAGATGACCACAGCGCAGGAGATGAAGACAACGTAGCCCCAGGCCATGACCGTCCCTTTGGCTGCCTGCCCCGGGGATTATGCCCAGCTGAACAGCGGCGATGGCAGTCGCAGCAACCCAGTGCCCATCCGGGCAGACCGCGCTCACAGAAGCCGATGATGGTGAAGAACCAGCCCCAGAATGCCTTTCCCGGGCTTGAGCCTCATAAAGCCGACGGTGATCGGCTCCCCGGTGTACATCGTATATCGGACCATTTCGAGATTAAGAAAGACCTGAAGAAGCGAAGAAATCGTTGTAATCCAGAGAAGTGCAAGGCCATATTTCACGAACATGGAGGGGCCGATCAGCCATTCGCCGCCGCCGATGGTCCCGCCGAGGGCGATTATGGCCGGCCCCAGAATCGCAAAAAGTTTCCTTGGAGTGAGCGTCCGTAGAGGCTCCGGAAAATCATCGACCGGAAACTCAGGACCGCAGCCTGCTGCCACATAAACTGTTTCTTTCTTGTTCAGCCATCGTATCCTCCTCTTCCCCCCGAAAGATTTTTTATGGAACGACGCATTCACTTAGTCGTCAACACACGATTAAGTATCGAGCTCGACAACACAGCTCGGTGAACAATGAACAAGTCCTTATCTTTTTTCCTCCTTTCTGAGGGGCTCTTTTCCGCACAGGCCCCTCGTTCGAAGATGTTAGTTCTTTACCCTTTCCGCTTCTTATCAAACGCGGCGATCTCTTCCATGGTCTTCAGGATCGTCCGGGCGTTGTCGTACACCGGGGTGTCAACCATCTTGCCCTTGATAGGAGACGGCCGCCATCCCCTTGGCGATGCCCTCTTTCTCGAAGACCTTCACCACGCCTTTGGCCCATTCCACATCCTCGGCGGACGGCGAATAGATCCTGTTGGACGGCTCGATCTGGCTCGGATGGATCAGCATCCTTCCCTCGTAGCCCATCTGCCGGCCCTTCGCGGGTGCTCTTCTCAAAGCCCTCGGTGTCCTGGAAGGCGACGAAGGGGCAGTCGATGGCGATGCAGCCGGCTGCGCGGGCCGCGACTGCCACGTGGCTGCGGGCGTAGAACTGCTCCACCCCCTCGCTCGTGAGCTTCACCCGCATGTCCTTCGTGTAGTCGACTGCGCCGAAGATCAAGCGAGTTCACCCGCTTGCTGGCGGTGGCCGAAGGATAGGCGTTTATGACGCCCTTGGCGGTTTCGCAGAGGATCTGAATGGCGACGCTGCCCACGGGCATTCCACGCCTGCGCTCCAGCTCCTCGAGCTTCCAGTCGAGGCGCTTTACGTCGTCCGGATGGCCGCACTTTGCCAGGCATATGCCGGAGAGCCCCGGATAGACGACGGCTTCGAGGTCGTCGTTGGTCATCAAGGTCTCCCAGTTGTTGACCCGCACGTAGACGGTCGAGCCGCCCGATCCGGCCAGCTTCAGGTTTTCGCGGGACAGTTCCCTGGCCTTGGCCTTCTCGGCCGGGGGCACTGAGTCTTCCAGGTCGAGGGTGATGATGTCGGCCGGCAAGCTCGGCGACTTCTGGATGAAGCTCTCGTTGTTTCCCGGAACATAAAACACAGATCTCATTACTGGCATATTCGTACCTCCTTAAGATTAGGGTCATGGGTCATGGGTCATCGGTCAGCCTTCTCGTACTCTGCCCTGCGCTTGCCCCTGACCCATGTGCTTCTATTAACCGCTTGATGGTCGGAGCGATCTGATCGGGCCGATCCACCACGTGAACACCTGCTTCCTTGAGTGATTCGATTTTGCTCTTCGCTGAACCACTCCCTCTTTCAATGATGCTGCTCGCATGGGAGAAACGCATACCTTCAGGCGCCCATGCCCCTGCGACAAAGATCACGAGCGGCTTGGTGAATTCCTTCCTCCGCACGCAGTCGGCCGCCTCCTCTTCGTGGGGGCCGCCGATCTCGCCGAAGACAGCCACTCCCTTCGTGTCCGGGTCCTTCTCGAAGAGGGGCAGGATCTCAGCCATGGAGGTGCCTGTCACCGGCTCGGTACCGACGTGAACCACCGTAGTCATGCCGAGTCCCGCCAGCTTGAGCGCCCAGGGGACCGTGGCTGACTGGCCGCCGCTTCTGGAGATGACCCCGACGGACCCGGCACAAATACCCTTCTTGCAAACTCGGGGGTGCCGCCGAGCCAGCCGGCAGCAGCGATACCCGGGCTGATGATGCCGATGGAGCCCGGACCCAGAAGCTGCACGCCCTTCTGCTTCGTATAGGCCACCATCTCGAGGATATCATAGAGCGGGACACGTTCGACCGGACTCACGATAAATTTGATCCCTGAATCAACTGCTTCCAAACACGGCATCTTTGAGACCCGGCCCCGGGACAAAGGTGACGCTCGCATCGATGGGTCCCTTCGCCTTCACCGCTTCAGCCACCGTGTTGAAGACGGGGATGCCGGAGACCTCCTCACCGCCCCTTCCCGGCGTCACCCCGGCGACAACCTTTGTGCCGTAGCCTTTCATGAAAGCAGCCCGCGCAGAGCCTTCCCTCCCGGTAATCCCTTGAACTAAGACTGTTGTATCTTTCGTCAGTAGAATCGCCATATTTCACCTCTCCTAGAAACAAATCCTAGAATTCTAATAGTCTAAATCCTAAACGTCGTTCATTTTTCAGATTTCTCTCGTTTGAACCAGATGAATCATGAGAAACTATATAGAACCAGAGAAACATTTATTTGTCATTAGACTACTCCATGTTTTTTCCTGTACTCATCCAGACCAGGGATCGGTGCTTCGATCGTAATCGCGCTATTGCCCCGGAACCAGCACTCATACTCACAGGCGAGGCACTCCGTGCCCCGTTGTTTCCCGAATTCCGCGTCCCCCCCGAGGGCGGGCTTGCCATCCTTCAGCACCAGGATGCCCCGAGCGAATTTCTTGCAAGCGTCGACGCAGACATGGGTCTTGCAGCCAAGACATTTTTCTTCGTCGATGATGACCTTGATGGTCTGTTCTTCAAAATGCATGGTCTATTCCTCCTTTATCCCCCGTTCCTTGCGGTATTCCATGATCAGGGCCTTCACGCGTTTCGCCAGGAATTCCGTTTCGTAGACTTTGTCGCCTCCGTAGATCTCGATCCGTCCCGGCAGCCCCTTCGTCCCTTCGTGCAGGATCTTCAGGGATTCTTCCTCGGTGTTGCCACAGAGCAAAAGCACACACGGAAAGCCTGGCCTTTTCGGCATCTCCTCGCGCAGGGCCTTCACGATCGCCGTGGGCATGGTGCCACTGCTCCTGGTTTGCGTACATGAAGCCCCCAAGAAAATAGGCTTCGATGCCGGGCTGGGAGAAGATCACTTTTGCCGCCCGGTACACCTTGGCCGCCGTCGGGTTACCGCTCGTATCGGCGTAGTTGGCAATCTTCAGGCCCTCACGGTTGAGGGCATCCACTCCCAGGATGGCGCCGCCGCCGCCGAGACCGTGGTAGCCCACGTAATTCGGTCCTTTGATTTCCTGGACCATCTGGGCAATATAGCAGGTCCCTCTGAGGTCTCCCTCCTCGATCCACCACGCGATCTTGTCCAGTTCCGTTGGAGGCGTGGGCGCCTCGCGGGCCACTTCAATGCCAAATTCGGGATGGCGAAAGACCGAGGAATCATCGATGGCGATGCGGCAGTCCCCGGCGATTATCTTGCCGTCCTTCGTCAGAACGAGCGGGTTGATCTCGGCGATCCGGCAGTTGTAGTTCTTGAAGGTTTGATAGAGACCCATGATGGCCTGGCCGATGGCCGGCAGAACCTTGGTCGGCACTTTGAGCTGGACGGCGAGATTGAGTGCATCGTAGAGCCGGAAGCCACGAAGGACATCGACGTTCATCTGCGCAATCTTCTCCTGAGGGACCGCTTCGATATCCATGCCGCCTTCGGTGCTGAACATGATTACCGGGCACCGGGCTTTCATGGAGGGATCGATGATCACGCCTACATAGTATTCCTTCTCGATATCGAGCTTCTCTTCCACCAGCACCTTTTCCACTTTCAGTGCCTTTATCTCCGATCCCAGGAGTTTTTCGGCAACCGATTGCGCGTCAAGGGGATGATCGGCAAATTTGATGCCTCCCGCCTTTCCTCGTCCCCCTGCCCAGATCTGGACTTTGACCGCGACCGGCTTCCCTATCTTCTCCGCGATCTTGGCGGCCTCTTGAGGGGTAGTGGCTACCTCACCCTTGGGGATCGCCACCTTTGCTTCCTTGAGTATCTGTTTCCCCTGGTACTCGTACAATCGAGCCATGTTTACCTCCTTGATGCTACTCTTCTTCCCGGCCTCTTCTGCTGGAAGAAGTAAAAATTATCGTTTTCTTCGTTTCTAAGGGCGTTCCCGCGAAAGGATTGAGCACCTCCTTTCGGGACTCTGATCTTGTTGATGCACTGACTATTGTAACGATTATTTTAAACTTGTCAAATACTTTGTCTTGGGAGGACAAAAGATTTCAGTTGACAGGTTAAAGCACTTGGAGAAGAATAGGAAGAAGTTGTATGAATCGGAGATGGCTTCATGCCTAATGAAGGAGGAGGAAAAATGAGAAGGGTTTCTTTGGCGTTATCGGGACTAACCGTTGCTTTTGGCTTCCTTCGGGCCACTAACGGGTTTGCCGCGGAGATGTACCATCAGAATTATAATCCCACAGGCAACGTTTTCCTGTCCACGCTCGTGGCAGCGATTCCGATTCTGGCCCTCTTGTACTTCATCGCACTGCATCCGCACAGGGACAAACAGGGCCACCGCCACCTCGGCATCAGCGCACCCTACGCCGCCTTTTTCGGCGTTATAGCTGCCTTCCTCGTGTCCTGCTTGGCATTTGGCATGCCCTTCGGGTCGGCGGTTTCGGCATTCGCTTATGGTTCACTTTCAGGCTTCCTGGGGATCATCTGGATTGTCCTCGCCGCCATGTTCCTCTACACCATGACGGTCATCACCGGCAAGTTCGAGATCGTTAAAGAGTCGATCATCCACATCTCTTTCGACCGGCGCCTGCAGGTGCTGTTGATCGCCTTCTCCTTCGGGGCCATCATCGAAGGGACTTCGGGCTTTGGGACCCCCGTGGCTATTGCCGGCGCGGTCATGGTCGGTCTCGGGTTTTTCGCCCTTCGACGCTGCCGTGCTCAACCTGCTGGCCAACACCGCCCCTGTGGCGTGGGGCGCGATCGGCACCCCCATCGTGACGCTCGCTGCGGTGAGCGGGCTCGACCAGGTAACCCTCTCCGCGATGGCCGGTCGCCAGCTCCCCTTTGTCTCGGTCCTGATCCCCTTCTGGCTGGTCACCACCTTCGTATTTATGCAAGGGGGAAAGTGGAGAGACGCGTGGGAAGTCTGGCCTGCGACGCTATGTTCCGGACTCTCCTTCGCATTGATGCAGTTTTTTGCCTCACAAACGAACGCGTTTCACCTGATGACCGACGTGGTCTCGGGCGTCTTCTCCGTAATCTGCACTGCCCTTTTTCTGCGCTTCGTGTGGCATCCGAAATCGCGCTTCCTGCTGAAGTCAGAGCGCGCCGCTGCCGGCGGAGCAGTGGAAGTGCCAATTAAAATGGAAGAATGGAAGTACCCATACAGCGTGGGGCAGACCGCTTATGCATGGGTACCATGGGCGATCCTGATCGTCTGCTGCGCCATCTGGGGTATGCCAGCCTGGAAGGCCTATCTCAACCAGCTCTTTGTCGCCATCAAGATCAAGACGACTCTCCTTGGCTCAGCCTTCGGCGGTACCCTCTCTTTGCCGACCTGGGATATGCCGTCACTCCATAACCTGGTGCAGCGCATGCCCCCCATCGCCCCGCTGAATGCCAAACCCGAAGGCGCCAGGTTTGCTATCAACTGGCTTTCCGCCGCAGGCACGGGCGTCTTTGTTGCTGCCCTCCTGACCGGCCTGGTCCTGAAGCTGAACGCCCGCCAATGGGGAGAAGCGACCATGCGCACGGCTCGCCGCATGAAGATCCCTGTCCTGGTTATCGGGCAGGTGCTTGGACTCGGTTATCTGACCCGCTATTCGGGCACCGACGCGGTCCTCGGTCTGGCCTTCACCGGCGCAGGCGCACTCTATCCTTTCTTCTCTGCTTATCTGGGATGGCTGGGTGTGTTCCTCACAGGCTCTGACACGGCTTCGAATGCTCTCTTCGGCAGCCTGCAGCGGATCACGGCACAGCAGTTACATTTGAATGAGATCCTGATCGTGGCCACCAACTCGACAGGCGGTGTTATGGGCAAGATGATCGATGCTCAGTCGATCATGGTCGCCTGTGCGGCTTGCTACGATGATCCGCACGAGCGTTCCCATGCGCTTGGCCCGATCTTCCGGAAAGTCTTCTGGCACTCCATTGCGCTGGCAGCGGTCATCGGCATAATCGTCATGCTCCAGGCCTACGTCTTCCCTTGGATGATCCCGGTACCGCCGCCGAAGTAGGGAGGAGATGAAGAAAAGGCAGGCTCATGGCTCAAGGCAAACGGCAAACGGCGAAGGAGAGAACCTCGATAGGCACGCTGTTCTGCAGTTGCCTGGGCCTTTAGCCTTTTGCCGTGATCAGGTATAGAGGGGGCAACCCGTGAAAGTCACGTTAAAATATTCTACGGAAGGTGTTCCGGTCGAGATCGAGGCGACACCCGGCTTTGTGGGCGTCCTTGAGCCATCGGAGCCTGAGCCTGTCCGGAATGCTCTAGGCGCCATTGCTGAAACTCTCCGCGGGCCCATCCAATCGCGACCGCTTGCGGAGATAGCCAGGGGGAGGAAGAATGCCTGTGTTGTGATCAGCGACAGCACACGACCTGCGCCCAATCATCTGATCCTTCCCCCGATCCTCGAGACCATCGAAGCCGTGGGCATACCACGTTCCGCTGTCACCATCCTTATTGCCACGGGCATACATCGGCCTTCTACTGAGGAGGAACGTGTCCGGCTCGTGGGGCCGGAGATTGCGGGCGCTTACAGGATCGTGGACCACCTTTCAAAGAAAAGTGAAGATATGGTTGAGGTGGGCAAGATCGCGGGCGAGGTTCCCGCCCTGGTCAACCGGCTTTATGTTGAGGCTGATCTGAAGATCCTGACAGGCTTCATCGAGCCTCACATGTGGGCCGGCTATTCCGGAGGGCGAAAATCGATTCTGCCGGGTATCTCTTCTGTCGAGACTCTCCAGTTCATGCACGGTCCGGAAATGATCGCACATCCTATGACGGAATATGGCCAGCTGGAAGGGAATCTTTTTCATGAGGCAGGTCTCCAGATCATGGAAAAGACAGGGGCCGATTTTGTCGTGAATGTGATACTCAACAAAAAAAGGGAGATCACCGGGATTTTCTCGGGCCATCCGGTAAAAGCCCACCTGGAAGGCTGCGCGTTTCTTGCCAAACACTGCGTGCGCGAACTCGATGCGCCCCTTGATTTCATCGTTACGACCAATGCCGGTGCGCCTCTCGACTGCAATCTTTATCAGAGCGTCAAGGGCATGACCGGCGCTGCCACGGTTGTGAAGCCGAAGGGTGACATCCTTATCGCCACCCGTTGCGCCGAGGGCGCGGGCAGTCCGGAGTACAAGGAAGTCCTTGAAATGGTCGATTCTCCCAGTTCCTTTGTCTGCCGGATCCTGCAGAAGGAATTTTTTATTCCCGACCAGTGGTGCGCTCAGGAAATGTATCAGGTTTTGATGGAAAAGGATGTGTGGATTTACACCGAGGGTTTTTCATCCGAAGAGCTGAGGCGCTATCACCTGCGTCCCGGTAAACTCTATCGAAGGATGCATCCGCGCCCTCCTTGAGAAGCATGGGGCAGACGCGCGTTGGGCCGTGGTGCCGGACGGTCCGATGGTGATTCTGAAGCTGAAAGGAAAGGTCAAGGGTCCAAGGGTTCAGTGAGCTTAGGGTCAAGGAAAGACGAGCGGTGAACCAGGAGAGTGACAGCCAGATAAGTGGACTAACAGAAGACCAGATACACCGAGATCGTTTCCGAGGAGTGAACCCATGAAAGAGAAAATAGAACAGCTCGTCTCGCAGTGCCGGAAGTTTTTGAAGGAAGAGCAGATCGTCACAGACAAAGAAGGGATGTCTCATTACTGCTACGATGCCACGGAAATGCGGTTCATGCCTGACGTCGTCTTTCTGCCGTACTCGACGGAAGAGGTATCGAAGATCATGAAACTGGCCTACGACAGCGACATACCTCTTACGCCGCAGGGAGGCAGAACAGGTCTCTCGGGGGGCGCCCTGCCGGTAGAAGGGGGTGTGACTTCTCTCCCTTCTGAGGATGAACAAGATACTGGAGATCGATGAGAAAAACATGCAGGTCGTCGTCGAGCCGGGCGTCGTGTCGGCCGATCTGCAGGAGACACTCAAGAAGTACAATCTCTTCTTCCCGCCGGACCCGTCGAGCACTATAGAGAGCACGCTGGGCGGCAACGTGGCGGAGAATGCGGGCTACACGAGGGCTGTAAAGTATGGTGTCACCAGGGACTACATCATAGGACTGGAGGCTGTCCTGCCGAACGGCGATGTGATCAACGTGGGCGGCAGAACGGTGAAGAATGTCACAGGGTACGACCTTGTCGCACTTCTCATCGGCTCTGAAGGTACCCTTGCCGTCGTGACGAAGATCATTGCAAAGCTGCTGCCGAAACCAGTCCTTCGCCGGACGTGCATCTTTTACCTGGATGACCTTGTCGCCGCGGCAGACCTCGTGGTCTCGGTGTTCGGGACCGGCATCATCCCCTGCGCCATCGAATTCATGGACAACACGAGTATCAAATGCGTTGCCGATTATCTGTCGGCCGACCTGCGTAAGGATGCGGCCGCTATGGTCCTGATAGAAGTGGATGGGAGCAATCAGTCCGCTGTGGACGAAGAGGTCAGGTTGGTGATGGGGACGGCCGGCAAGGCCAAGGGCGTGATCGAATCGAAACTGGCCGGAAGTGATGAGGAGGCGGACCGTCTGTGGCGGATACGGAGAGAGACTCTCCCTGCCCTAAAAGCCTTGGGAAAGGACCACCTTGAGGCGGACGTGGTGGTTCCGCGCTACCAGCTTCCCTTGCTCGCCCGGTCAATACAGGAGAGCGGGGTAGGTAAGAAGGTGAACATAGCGACTTACGGTCATTCAGGAGATGGCAATCTCCACGTGACGATCCAGTACAGGAAGAGGAATTTCGCGGAGACGGAGGAGGCGTACGATCTGTTGGGGGAGATATACAGAAGGACCATAGAGATGGGTGGAAAACTGACCGGTGAGCATGGGGTGGGGCTTACGGCAAAGAATTACATGTCCATCCAGATGGGCACGACTGAAATAGCGCTGATGAAACGCATTAAACAGGCATTTGACCCCAAGGGCCTGCTCAATCCCAAGAAGATATTCCCTGATGAAGGAGAAGAAGAGACGGCATGACCCGCCCAAACTCGTTGCTTGACATCGCGGTTGGTTGCTTCATACAATCGGGGAAACAGGCCGAGGAAGCCCATTGAGAACATAGACGAGCTCACAGTAAACAAAATAGAGAGGATAAGACGATGAGAAAGGGATTGCAGCAAGACGTGATCAAGAAGCTGGAAGATATCGTCGGCGAAAACCATGTCCTGAAAACTGAAGAGACCCTCGAAAAATACAGCAAGGATGAAACGATAGGATTGCAGGCGTGGCCTGATGCGGCAGTGAGGGTCCGTTCGGCCGATGAGGTTTCCAGGGTCTTGCGCCTGGCAAACGAATATGCAATACCCGTCACCCCTCGGGGCCTGGGCACTTCCTTGAGCGGAGGGTCTGTTCCCATTAATGGGGGGATTGTACTTTCCATGGAGCGGATGGACCAGCTTCTGGAAATTGATCAAGAGAACCTGATGGCGGTGACCGAACCGGGTATCATCACCGGAGAACTTCACCGACTCGTCGAAGAGCAGGGCTGCTTTTACCCTCCGGACCCGGCCAGCAAGGATAGCTGCAGCATAGGCGGGAACGTTGCGGAAGGATCAGGCGGGCCCCGAGCCGTCCGTTACGGAACCACCAAAGATTATGTCTGCGGGCTGGAGGCGGTCTTGCCCAGCGGCGAGATGATGACCATCGGCGGGAAGGTGGTGAAGGATGTTACCGGGTATAACCTTGCGCAGCTCCTGGTCGGTTCGGAGGGCACCCTGGCCGTTGTTACCAAAATTATTCTCAGGCTGATCCCGAAGCCGAAGATGAAGGTGGACTTACTCGCACCCTTCAACGCTCTGGGGCCTGCCGCAGAAGCGGTTTCGGCGATCATCGGGGAGAAGATCGTGCCCACGGCCATCGAATTCATGGATAATCCTGCGATTCGACTTGCTGAGAGATACCTGAACAAAAAGGTCGTCTTCAATACTGCCGCGGCTCATCTCCTGGTCCAGCTTGACGGAAATCGGCAGGAGGATTTTGAGCACTCCATGGACATGGTGGAACAGATTTTCGTGAAATATGGCGCCTGGGATCTTCTGGTTGCAAAAGAACCGGAAGCGCAGAACAGATTGTGGGAAGCGAGGAAATGCATTTTCGAGGCGGCCAACAAGATGGGGGTGATCTATGAGACGATGGATGTCGTGGCCCCACGGTGCTGCGTTGCGGATCTGGTGAAGAGTGCCGAAGAGATAGCCGAGCAATTTCGCCTGGACCCGCTCTGCGTGGGACATGCGGGAGACGGCAACGTCCACGTCCTCTACTTTAAGAAGGATGACATGGACAAAGAGGAATGGGATAGAGCGCTTCCCAAGGCCAGCAAACTTCTCTATGAGAAGACCCTTGGGATGGGCGGAAAGATCACGGCCGAGCACGGCATAGGCCTCACCAGAAAAAAATATCTAAAGATGGATTACACCGAGAGGCAGATCGACCTCCTGAGAGGGATAAAGAAGACTTTTGATCCCAAGGGGATATTGAATCCGGGCAAGATTTTTGATATGTAGTTGAAGATTGGGCAGGCCGGATCGCACCGTTTTCTCCGCTCTCTGGCGCTACAGGTCTGGCCCGTTCCACGTTTCGCCTCGCTCGATGCTTTTTGAGTGCGAACATCTCGGGTATCGTTGGTCATTGGGGTAGCTCGCAAACCAGCGTTGTTGCGATGCGTTATGCCTCGGAGTCCGACGCATCGTGCCACGCCCATGAGATGCGCATGCCGAGGACTGTTTGAGCGCAAAGCCTGCCACCGTGGCAGGCGTGCGCGAGAAGTGTTCGTTGCTGCCCTACTCTTGCGCGGGGTACCCGTGGCCTCAAAAAGAGCCTACGAGGTATGGTCTTACTCCACGGGTCGCCCAAGCGGAGGGAGCAGCACGGGTGAGAGGCGGAGCACCGACGGGGCACCCACGAAGTGGGTCGTGGCGGAAACGGAGGAGTCCGGCCGGGGCCCAGAACTCTGGCGTGCGGAGAAAACGGTACGGTCCGGCCTGCACAATTTTTTCACAGCTTGGCATAACGAAGGAAATCAATTAAGAGCTTGACACGTTGAGCTTATGGTATGGTAGATTTTACCGGATCATAAGTCGCTCTCCATTCAGGGCAACCCGTTGAAATCTATGTATTGAGCACACGGCGAGCCCCATCCTAGAACGGCTGAAAATAAGGAGGGAAGATTGATGGCGTTTAGCGGCGCGGAACGAACAAGAAGAGAGAAGGCGATACAACAGGTGATGGAGGCTAAGGGACTCAAGGCCCTCATCCTGATTGGCGATACGAACGTGGGCAGCGAGTACCTCGGCGATTTTCGGTACTATGTAGATAACCGGGTCATCGCCGGACAGCAAGTGGCAATACTTTTTCCGCAGGCGGAGCCGGTGCTCTTTATGGGAACCGCCATCCAGCAGCAGGCAGCGTCCCGCAGGTCTTCAGTACGTGACTGCCGCGTGAGCGACGACATACTGGCCGACACTGTCAAACTCCTCAAGGAACGCAATGTGGTCGCTGGGAAAGTTGGCGTGAGCTTCGCGATGCTTTCCGTACCCTGGTACAACTATCTCAAGAAAGAGCTTCCCGGGATCGACTGGGTCGAGACACATCAAGAGATTTTCGACATCCGGATTCACCACAGCCCCGAGGAAGCGGAGCTCTTCCGAAAATGCGGTCTGATCGGCGCCGGCGAATTTGACGCGGCAGTTAAGATGATCAAGCCGGGTGTTTCCGAATACGAGATCGCCGCGGCCATCGAAGGGTATGGACGCGTCCGGGGTGCGGAGCAGCACTTTACTCTTGTCGGCTCGGGTAAGTTCGCCCTCGGCGAACGGAATGGCCTTCCCCTACCGTATGCACCTTCGCACCGCCACGTCGAAGCGGGTGACAGCGTGGTAATGGAGATCACTCCGCGGGTGGAAGGTTACTGGACGCAGATCGTCCGCACGGTGAACGTGAGCACGCCGAACGACGAGCTCGAAAAACTCTACCGGGTCTGCCGCGATGCGATCAAGAAGGGGCTGGAGGTATTCAAACCCGGGAAAGACGATCAGGGATGTCGTACTGGCTATGGATGCGTATGTGAAGAATTGCGGATATCTCTTCAGGCCCCCGACAGGCCATATCTGCGGTGTGGACCTGATAGAAGGACGCGTCTCTCCGCAAAACACGCGTGTGCTTGAGCCAGGGACGGCCGTTATCATCCACCCCACGGTCGGCACGCCCGACGGCAAGAACACTTTTTTCTGGGGAGAGACATACCTGGTGACTGACGATGGATATGAGCGGCTCAATCAGGTGACCGATGAGCTGCTTACCATCGGCGCTTGAAATGAAATCATCCGATACTATCTAATAAAAGGAGAAGATATATGGCACACGATCCGAAAGAGACGTTAACTCTGGCCGCCTCTGACCAGGAGCTTAAGCGGCGGTGGAAGGCCGTCCGGGCACGCATGGAGGCTGAGAAAATCGACGCGCTGGTAATGCAGAACTCGAACGAGTGGCTGGGCGGGTACGTGCAGTGGTTTGTGGACTTCCCCGCCCGGAACGGTTACCCGGTGACGGTGATCTTTCCGCTCAGGGAGGAGATGACAACGATCACGTCCGGCGGCAGGCCGCCGTTCGATTTCGGTCCACCTGCCTGGATGCTGCGGGGCGTGAAGAACCGGCTCTCTGCACCCTACTTCCCGAGTATGCACTACAGCAACCGGTACGATGCGGAGCTGGCCGTCCAGGCGTTGCAGCCCTGGAAGGACGGTACGATCGGCCTTGTCAATACGGCGACCATGGGCGGCATGCTCGTGGAGTACTTGCGGAAGAATCTTGCACAGGCGCGATTCGTGGACGCAACGGACCTGGTGGACGAGATCAAGGCGATCAAGAGCGAGGAGGAGATCGGTTTTCTGAAACGGACCACGGCGCTCCAGGATGAGGCCATGGCGTATGCGCGGACCATAATAAAACCGGGCAGAAAGGATTTCGAGATCATCGCCGACGTCATCCAGAAGGTCACATACTTAGGCAGCGAGGAACAGCTCGTGTTGGGCGGCTCGGCCCCTTTCGGCATACCCAACCCCCCGTCCAAGCGCCATTACCAGAACCGCACGGTGCGAGAGGGCGACCAGTTCACCCTGATGATCGAGGTGAATGGCCCGGGCGGCATGTATGGAGAGGCCGGCCGTTGTTTCTTCGTAGGCGATAAGGTGCCTGCCGAGCTGTACGATGCGCACGAGCTCTGCAAGGAGGCGCAGGCCTATACCGTTAAGATGCTGAAACCGGGCGCGAACCCCGCCGACATCTGGAACGCTTACAACGAGTTCCTGAAGAGCAAGGGACAGCTGCCGGAATCGAGACTCTACGCGCACGGTCAGGGTTATGATCTCGTCGAGCGGCCTGCGATCCGGGACGACGAGCCGATGAAGCTCGCCGCCAATATGAACATCACGGTCCATCCGACCATCACCGACGGCAAGATCTGGGTTTCGATATGGGACAACTGGCTGATCACGAAAGATGGGCCGAGCGAACGTCTCCATAAGACGCCGCAGCAGATCTTTTCCGTATAAAAGGCAGGCTGCGGAGATAAACCGAAAGGAAGAACGCGGATGAAGATTACTATTGTTGGAGGCGCCGGCTGTGTTGGTTCATGCGCAGCATACCGGTTGGCGCAGGATGGATTTGCGTCTGAAATTGTCCTGGTTGATTCTCGCCGCAATATGGCCGAAGACCAGAAGGAACAGGTAAGAAAGAGAATCGCCAGCTTTTTGTCTGAATGGAATCAACTGCAGTCCGGGCGAACAGCCGGATGGGCAACTGCTGAATCGATCGGCGATATAGTTGCCAGTATGGCTTCCGGCGATGGACGCATATGGTCTTGTTCCACTCCCCTTGAGGGCGAGTACGGATTGCGTGACGTGAGTCTCGGCGTACCGGTCAGAGTGGGCCCCGCGGGGGTGAAGGAAATCGTCGAATTTGACCTGGACCCTGGTGAAAGGAGCGGCCTGGAAGCATCCGCTGACGCAATCAGATTGCAGATCAAACGGGGAGAGTCTTTACTCATCGAGTCTGGTATAGCACTGAATCAACTGCTTACGTCGTTAAAGAAAGGGAGGTAAGAGCTCATGAAAGCGAGATTCGTTTTCTTTCTTGCTGTTCTGACAGTGCTGGTGCTTGCCGCATTTACGACCTCCGTCTGCCTTGCCGCAGGGTATCCCGATCACAATATTCAGCTCATTATTCCTTACGTGCCGGGCTCTACCGGGGATATCACGGCCAGAATGTTGTCGGAGGAACTGGAAAAAATTCTTGGCACAAAGATTATTCCGAACAACAAGCCCGGGGCCTCGGCCGTCCTCGGCACTGTTGCGGCGGTCAGGGCAAAGAAGGATGGCTATACCTTACTCTATGTGGGCGCGTCAGCCCTGGTTTACGCGCCTGTTTCCAATCCGGAGATCGTTCACTATGACCCGTTCAAAGACTTGGAGCCGTTGGGATTTCATTATTTCTTTCCTCAGACGATTGCGGTCAGATCGGATGCTCCGTGGAAAACCTTTCCCGAGTTGATCGACTACGCGAAAAATAATCCCCGCAAGCTCCGCGTCAGCACGATCGGTGTGGGGTCCACTCCTCACTTCATGCTGGAAATGATACAGGGTATTACAGGCGCTCAGTTCACCCACGTGCCTTTTGAAGGGGGAGAATCGGTTATGACCGCGCTTTTAGGGGGCCATGTGGAAGTCACATGCGACGGCCTGGCCAAAATTAAACCCCATATGGACGCGGGAAAGATGAGGGTCCTCCTGATCACGAATAAAATGGCTGCTTATCCTGAATTCCCGACGATCACCGAATTAGGCTATAAACAGAGACTTTTTGCGACCTGGTTTGCGATGTACGCCACATCCGGAATCCCCGAAGAGGTGAAGAAGGTCCTGATCCCTGCCATCGAGAAGGCGGTAAAGATCACAAAGCCCAGGATTGATAGAATGGGAAGTATCACCGAGTACAAATCCCCGGCGGAGTTGAAGAAGATGACGGATGAGGAATACAAGGTCGCCCTTGAGGTTGCAAAAAGCATGGGTTTACGGAAATAGTGGGCCGGATGAGCACTTGCACAAGATCAGAGGCCCGCACGGTCAAGATGTACAAAGGTCCGGACGTGCCACTTCCGTCAGGATCAACATGTGGTATTTTAGTCAATTACAGTAGGAAGGAGGAATTAGGTATGACCCCGGAACAGAAAGAGGTGATAACCCTCGCGGTCTCCGATGCAGGAGTTGGAGCGCCGGTGGAATGCGGTGCGGACGCGGATGAAAGAGGAGAAGATTGACGCTTTAGTCATGCAGGATACGAACGAGTGGCTTGGCGGCTACGTTAAGTGGTTCACCGATATCCCCGCCCGGAACGGCTATCCTATGACCGTTATTTTCTTCGTGGACGACCTGATGACGACGATTACGTGCGGCGGTAAGCCGCCGGGAGACCTCGGTCCTCCTGCCTGGACTATGAGAGGCGTGAATAACAGGCTTACGGCTCCCTATTTCCCGAGCATCAATTACAGCAATACCTATGATGCCGAGCTGACGGTGCAGACGTTGAAAAACAAGAAGACGGGCAGAATCGGCATCATGGGCAAGGGCAGGATATCGATCGCGTTTTATGAACATCTTGTGCAAGAGCATGCCGGAGGCAACCTTCGTCGACGCAACAGACCTTGTTGACGAGATAAAGGCAGTGAAGAGCAGTGAGGAGATCGAGCTGATCAAGAAGGCCTGTGCCCTCCAGGATGAGGCGATGGAGTGGGCGAAGACGATCATCAGGCCCGGGAGAAAGGACTTCGAGATCGTCGCCGACGTCGTCCATAAGGTGACGCTGCTCGGCAGCGAAGAACAGCTCGTCATTGCCGGCTCAGGGCCGCTGGGGAAGCCGAGTCCCATGCAGAAACGCCATTTCCAGGGACGGACACTCAAAGAAAACGAATCCTTTACGCTCATGATCGAGGTGAATGGCCCGGGCGGCATGTACGCGGAGTTGGGGCGAATCTTCTTCACGGGAAAGGTGCCTTCAGAGCTTTCCGATGCCTACGAGCTCTGCAGGGAGGCCCAGCAGGTGACCTTGAAGCTCCTCAAACCCGGGGCAAACCCCAAAGACATCTGGGATGCGAACAACGAATTCCTGGTGAAACATGGCATGCTCCCTGAAACGCGCCTCTATGCCCACGGTCAGGGGTATGACCTGGTCGAGCGGCCTGCGATCCGTGACGACGAACCGATGAAACTGAAAGCGAATATGAATATCACGGTACACCCTACCATAGGTTCCGATCGTCTCTGGGTGTGGGTCTGTGACAACTACCTGATCACGGAGAGCGGGGCCAGCCCGTGTCTCCATAAGATTCCGCAGAAGATCTTTTCCGTGTAGTGCTGCCGCATAGCAGGGGTGACCGGAAAGGTCACCCCTGCTGCTGTCTGCGCTGATCGAGATGGAGGAGAAAGCAATGGATAAAGTCAATGTGCTCATATTTACCCGGGACGTAGTGGAGGAGAAGCTTTTGGCGATACTCCGCCAAGTCTCACCGCGGCTCGTGATCGACGCACATACTGGCGCGGAAGAGAAGAAACTCGGCGTGGATATCTGGCGCGATGTAGAGGTGCTCTTCACGACTGACCCTCTTCCTCCTGAGGGTGGCGCTCCTAACCTTCGCTGGATCCAGGGTTATTATGCGGGCGTGGATCGATGGGGTCAGCTCCCGTTCACGCTTCCGTACATCTTTACCACCACGAGCGGCATCCACGTGCATGTTGCCGAACTTGCCGTGACGCTGATGCTGGCGTTCGCCCGGAAACTCAGGCTGCTATTAGAGAACCAGCAGAAGGCAGCGTGGCCGGCAGACCGCTTTACTGTTTTCGAGCCTTACGAACTGCGTGATTCGACCGTGGGTATCATAGGATACGGTGTCATCGGTCGCCAGGTAGGGACGATCTGCCGTGCCTTCGGAATGCGTGTGCTCGCCGCCGACCGCCCGGAAGTGCTGACCGTTGAGCCCCCATGGAGGCTCCCGGGGTCGGGTACGGCCGTGCCTGACCGTTTGTATGACCCATCCGATGTCAAATCACTCCTGAAAGAAAGCGACTATGTGGTGCTCTGCGTGCCCTATACGCCCCAGACTCACGACATGATCAATGCCGAAACACTCGCTGTTATGAAGCCCACGGCAGTGTTGATCAACGTTGGTCGGGGCACCGTCGTTGATGAGCCGGCGCTCATCGAGGTACTCAAAGCAGGGAAGATCAGGGGCGCCGGACTCGATGTCTACTGGGAGGAACCGCTTCCCCCATCGAGCCCCTTCTGGAAGCTCCCGAATGTGATCGCGTGCCCCCATGTTGCAGGCTTGAGCCCGCATTACGTTGCGCGCGCCATGACCCTCTTTGCCGAGAACCTCCGGCGCTACCTGGCGGGTGAGCCGCTCCTCAACGTGGTGCAGAAGGAAAGAGGGTACTAAGTAGCTGCGACGTGAATTATGGACCTTTATGTGGTATGATTCTGAAAAGGCCAACAACGTGAAATATCTATTCTTTTTCGGTCTCATCTTAGTGCTGGGGATTGTTGGTATAGTTGGACCTACTGCCTCTTTCGCGCAGCGTTATCCCGATCATCCCATCCAACTCGTCATTCCCAATCCTCCGGGTGCCAACATGGACGTTATGGCGCGGATGCTGGCAGAGGAAATGGAGAAACTTCTCGGCGCAAAGATCATCCCGATCAACAAGCCGGGGGCGGCGACGGTTTTAGGCACTGATGCGGTCGTCAGAGCGAAGAAGGACGGGTATACGCTTGTCTACACGGGCGCTTCGGCGCTTCTCTATACGCTCATATCCAATCCCGGGGTTGTTCATTATGACCCACCCAGGGATTTGGAGCCCTTGGGGTTCCATTTTATCTTTCCGACGACAATCACGGTAAGAGCAGATTCACCCTGGAAGACCTTTCCTGAGCTGATTGAGTATGCGAAGAAGAATCCCGGGAAACTCCGGGTCAGCACGACGGGGGTGGCCTCTTCACCCCACTTCATGGTGGAAATGATACAGTCGATGACGGGTATCCAGTTCACCCATGTGCCTTTTGAGGGCGGAGAATCCGTCACAACCGCCCTTTTGGGAGGCCATGTGGAGGTCACCTGCGACGGTTTCGCAAAGGTCAAGCCCCATGTGGATGCTGGAAAGTTGAGGATCCTTTTGATTACCAATAAATTACCTGCCTTCCCCGGGATTCCGACCATCACTGAACTGGGTTACAAGCAGAGTATCCCGACTGCCTGGTTCGGCCTCTATGGACCGGCCGGCATTCCTGAAGACGTGAAGAGGGTGCTGGTACCCGCAGTTGAAAAGGCAGTAAAGGCTACGAAACCCAGGATTGACGCGCTTGGAAGTCTTTGTGAATATAAGTCTCCCGCTGAAGTCAGGAAGTTGTGGGACGAGGAATACAAAGAGATTTACGGGATCGCTGTTAAAATAGGCCTACGCAAGTAGTAGGATCAAGAGGAATGAGGCTAAAGGCCAAGAGCCTAAGGCTAAAGGTTCGAGGCTAAAAAAAACGAAAAAGGTAACAGCAGCTTTTTCAAACACAAGACAATTGGAAAGAACGAGGAGGTGGGAGATTATGAAACTGAGACACGTATGTTTTCTTGTCATGCTATCTGGGCTGAGCATCGGTATGCTCGCGCCATCTGCGTCTTTTGCCGCAGGATACCCCGATCACAACATCCAGCTCATCATTCCATACGTGGCGGGCGCTACCGGAGACATCACGGCCAGGATGCTTGCGGAAGAGCTGGAAAAAAGCCTCGGGTGCGAAAATTATCCCGAACAACAAGCCTGGCGCCGGGACCGTCCTGGGCGCTGAGACGGCCGTCAGGGCAAAGAAGGATGGATATACCCTTTTCTACGGCGGCGCTTCGCCGTTCGTTTACGCTCCCATAGCCAACCCCAGCGTTGTCCACTATGACCCGGCCAAGGACGTGGAGCCTCTGGGGTTTCATTACTTTTTCCCGACGGTGGTCGGCGTCAGAGCAGATGCCCCGTGGAAGAACTTTACCGAGTTCGTTGACTATGCGAAGAAAAACCCCGGCAAGATCCGTATCACTTCCATCGGCGTCGGTTCTTCTACCCACTTCGCGATAGAGATGCTGCAGTCGATCACGGGCATTCAGTTGACCCATGTACCCTTTGAGGGCGGGGAATCGGTCATCACCGCGGTTTTGGGAGGCCACGTCGAGGCAACCCTGGATGGTTACGGAAAACTGAAACCCCACGTGGAAGCGGGACGAATGAGAATTCTCCTGATCGATCCCAAGAAGCCTGATCAACCTCAAATCCCGACGCTAAAAGAATTGGGCTACAAACAGGGTGTACCTGCCACCTGGTTCGCGCTATGGGCCCCGGCCGGCATTCCCGAAGAGGCGCGAAAGGTCCTGGTGCCCGCGGTCGAGAAGGCAGTGAAGGCTACGAAACCAAGGATTGACGCTTTGGGAAGCATTTGCGAATACAAGTCACCTGCTGAGCTCAAGAAGTTGAGGGACGACGAATATAAGCAGATGTACGAGATCGCTGTCAGAATAGGCCTTCGCAAGCAGTAAGGTGAAAAGGATCAGGCGCGAGGCTAAAGGCTAACGGCTAAAGGCCAAGGGCTAAAGGCTAGAGGATAAAGGAGTTATCTTTGAAAAAAACCGGTTACTCCAGTTCAATTCTATGTGCCGCTCTCTTCCTGCTGGGGATCGGGGCGCTCGCCCCTTCGGCGTCTTTCGCCGCAGGGTATCCTGATCACACCATTCAGCTCATCATTCCTAACGTGCCGGGAGCCTTGATGGATATCAACGGCAGGCTGGTAGCGGAGGAACTAGGGAACATCCTCGGGCAGAAGATCATCGTCATGAACAAGCCTGGAGCAGGGACTGTTTTGGGGACCGAGGCGGCCCTCAGGTCAAAGAAGGACGGGTACACCCTTCTCTACGCCAGTGCTGCGGCCTTTGTTTCCGCCCCTGCCTCTAATCCGGAGGTTATCAAGTACGATCCGGCCAAGGACGCTGAACCTCTCGGGGTCCATGTGTTTATGCCGTCGGTTGTGGGGGTCAAGGCGGATTCACCCTGGAAGACGCTTCCCCAATTTGTCGACTATGCCAAAGCCAATCCCGGCAAGATCCGGATGACCTCTATCGGTGTCGGCTCCACGACACACTTTGCCATAGAGGTGTTTCAGTCGATCACCGGTACCAAAGTGACGCACGTGCCCTTTGAGGGTGGAGAGACGGTTATTACGGCTGTCCTGGGCGGACACGTGGAGTCCATCATGGATTCTTACTCAAAGCTGAAACCGCACGCGGAGGCGGGCAGAATGCGCATCCTCGTGATAAGCCCTAAGAGGACTGCCAGCCCGGAAATCCCGACGTTTGCGGAGCTGGGCTTCAAGGGTTCTCTGCCCACGACCTGGTTCGCTATGTATGCGCCGGCCGGCATCCCCGATGACGTGAAGAAGGTGCTGGTGCCTGCGGTCGAAAAGGCAATAAAGAATACGAAGGCCAAGGTCGAGCAGATGGGAAGCACCCTGGACTATAGGTCCCCGGCCGACCAGCGAAAGCTGCGGGACGAGGAATACAGGCAGATCTACGAGATCGCGGTCAGGCTGGGGCTGCGCAAGCCATAAGAAGAAAAGGCTCAAGGGCTAACGGCTAAGGTAAAGGTAATAGACTAAAGGCTGGAGGCTAAAGGAGACAGTCCTGAGGGAAGGCTGGTATTCCCGGCATAGAATACTAAGGAGAAGGTTAGCTATCATGAGAGGGACACATCTATTCTTTTTTGCAATGCTGTTCGTGCTGGGGCTTGGCATACTCGCACCTTCGGCGTCTTTCGCCGCGGGGTATCCCGACCACAACATCCAGCTTATCATCCCGAACGTTGCGGGCGCCCAGATGGATATTACGGGTAGATTGTTGGCTACCGAGCTGGAGAAAATCCTGAGCGCGAAGATTATCCCGAACAACAAGCCCGGTGCAGGAACCGTCCTCGGTACTGAGGCCGCCATCAGGGCCAAGAAGGACGGCTACACCTTGCTCTATGGCAGCAATGCGGCGTTAGTGACTGCGCCTGCCTGTAATCCGGAGGTGGTGCACTACGACTCGATCAAAGATTTGGAGCCCCTGGGGTTGCACTATTTCTTTCCTCAGACGATTACCGTAAGATCGGACGCCCCTTGGAAAACCTTCACCGAATTCATCGACTATGCGAAGAAGAACCCGGGCAAGATCCGTGTCAGTACTACGGGTGTCGGGACCGGGCCCCACCTCATAGTGGAAACGATCCAGTCTATTACAGGTGCCAAATTGACCCATGTGCCTTTTGAGGGCGGGGAATCGATCATCACTGCCGTGTTAGGAGGCCATGTGGAGGCTACGTGCGATACATTGGCCAAGGTCAAGCCCCAGGTAGACGCGGGAAAGATGAGGATTCTTCTGCTTACGGATAAAATGGCCGGCTATCCTGATATCCCGACGATTCAGGAACTGGGTTACAAACAGCACCTGTACGGTGGCTGGTTCGGGATGTATGCCCCGGCCGGCATTCCGGAAGAGGTGGTAAGAATTCCTGGTGCCTGCAGTGGAAAAGGCGGTAAAAATCACAAAACCAAAGATCGATGCCTTAGGAAGCATCTGCGAATACAGGTCTCCTGCGGACCAGAGGAAGATGGTAGAGGAACAGTATAAGAGGGCCGTTGAGATCGCAATCAAGATAGGCATGCGCAAGCCGTGAGACGGAAAAAGAATCGAGGCAGGTCAAAGGCTAAAGGATACAGGCTAAAGGATAAAGGCGAAAAGATAAAGGCTAAAGGATAAAGGCCAGGCTAGGAGATATTTTCAGGTAACAGGTGCAACAAAATAAAAAGTGAGAAAGGTAGGAGATTATGAAACCGAGACATCTCTATTTTTTTGCCATTCTTTACGTACTCGCGCTTGGCATTCTCGCGCCTTCCGCGTCGCAGCGCCGCAGGGTATCCGGATCACAACATTCAGCTCATTATCCCGAACGTCGCAGGTGCCCAGATGGATATCACCTCCAGAATGTTGGCCACCGAGCTGGAGAAAATCCTGGGCGCGAAGATTATCCCGAACAACAGGCCCGGCGCCGGGAGTGTCCTAGGTACCGATGCTGCGCTCAGGTCAAAAAAGGATGGTTATACCCTTCTTTACGGCACTGCTTCAGCCATGGTCTATGCCCCTGTTGCCAATCCGGAGGTTGTCCACTATGATCCGATCAAGGATGCCGAGCCCCTGGGCATGCATTATTTTTTTCCACAGACGATTACGGTCAGGTCGGATGCACCCTGGAAAACGTTTGCGCGAATTTGTTGACTACGCTAAGAAGAACCCCGGAAAAATCCGCGTCAGCACCATGGGTCTCGGGTCTCAGCCGCACTTTGTCCTGGAGATGCTCCAGTCCATCGCGGGCATTCAGTTGACCCATGTGCCCTTTGAGGGCGGGGAATCGGTCATCACTGCTGTTCTGGGAGGGCACGTGGAGGCTACCTGCGACACCCTGGCCAAGGTGAAAGGTCAGGTAGAGGGCGGAAAGATGAGGATGCTTTTAATCACCAATAAAATGCCCGGCTATCCTGATATCCCGACAATCACCGAATTAGGCTACAAGCAGAGCCTGCCCGGTGGCTGGTTCGGTATGTATGCCCCAGCAGGCATTCCCGAGGACGTGAAGAAGGTTCTGGTGCCTGCAGTGGAAAAGGCGGTAAAGGCTACAAAACCCAGGATCGATGCGCTCGGGAATCTTTGTGAATACAGGTCTCCTGCGGATGTGTAAAGATCACTGAGGAAGAGTATAAGAGGGCCCTTGAAATCGCAAAGAAGATGGGCCTGCGCAAATAGTAAAAGGTGAGGGTAGAGGAGAGATGGGCAAATCCGATCGCGTCAGCGGGTCTTTCTGGTTTCTTTTTTGCCTGTTCATCATCTATCAGTCGTATAAGCTGGGTTTGGGCAACCTGTATCAACCCGGTCCGGGTTTCCTTTTCTTCTGGGCGGGCATTGTTGTCGCGATTATGGCGCTCGTCGTCGTTCTGCAGTCTTTCAGGGCGCAGGCCTGCGGAAGAGGTGCAAGAAGCCCCGACCGGAAAGCGGACTGCGACGAAGGTTATTCTTAGTGCTGGTTTCGCTCTTCCTTTATGCCGTTCTCATGGAATACCTTGGTTTTTTCATCGTGACCTTTCTCCTTTTCATGTTCCTTTTAGGAGTGATCGAGAAAAAGAAGTGGTGGTTTGCGGTGCTGGTGAGTGCTGCTGTGACTCTGTTTGCGTATCTGGTCTTTGAGACAGCTCTGCAGTCCCAGCTCCCGAAAGGGATTCTGGGATTTCTGAGATTTTAAGGTGGGATTAGACAGATGATAGAGATTCTTCAGAATGTTGGTTACGGCTTTCAGGTTGCGTGTCAGCCTTAAACCTGATGTACTGCTTCTTCGGGGTGCTTATCGGCACACTGGTAGGGGTTCTGCCCGGTCTGGGACCGGCTGCCGCCATCGCCCTGCTTCTCCCGACAACCTTCCATGTCAACCCGGTTTCAGCGACTATCATGCTCGCCGGCATATTTTACGGAGCCATGTACGGGGGCTCAACCACCTCGATCCTGGTCAATATCCCCGGGGAGGCAGCCTCGGTGGTCACCTGTATCGACGGGTATCAGATGGCGCGCAAAGGGCGGGCAGGACCGGCATTGGGGATCTCGGCCTTTGGCTCCTTTATCGCCGGGACCTTTTCCGTTATTGCCCTTACCTTCGTGGGGCCATTCTTGGCGAATATAGCGCTCGCCTTCGGACCCCCGGAATACTTTTCGCTCATGATCGTCGGCATCACTGTCCTCACTTACTTGAGCAGCGGGTCGATGATCAAGTCCCTGATGATGGCAGGGATCGGCCTCATTCTCTCAGGCGTGGGCATGGATACCATCGCGGGGAAATACCGGTTTACCTTCGACATCCCGGCCTTGCTGGACGGTGTGGGCGTTGTCCCGGTCGCCATGGGGCTTTTCGGGATCTCCGAAGTTCTCCTGAACCTGGAAACCGAAATCAAAAGGGATCTCCTTACGACAAAGGTGAAGAACCTCTTCCCTTCCGTCAAGGACTGGGGCCTATCCATCTGGCCGATTATCCGGGGTTCGGTCCTCGGCTTCTTCCTCGGTATCATCCCCGGCGGCGGGGCCGTAATTGCCTCATTCGCCTCATACGCCATAGAGAAGAAGATTGCAAAACATCCCGAGGAGTTCGGCAAGGGTGCCATTCAGGGGGTTGCAGGCCCGGAGGCGGCGAATAACGCCGGCGCGGGTGGTTCCTTTATTCCCCTCCTGACTCTCGGGATACCCGCAAACCCCGTCACCGCCATTTTGCTCGGCGCCTTGATGATCCATGGGTTGACCCCGGGTCCTCTCCTGATAAAAGATGCTCCTGATCTCTTCTGGGGTACCATCGTCAGCATGTACATCGGGAACGGGATGCTTCTTGTGCTCAACCTTCCGCTCATCCCTCTGTGGGTGAAGGTGCTCAAGGTTCCCTATTACCTCCTCTATCCGCTGATCCTGCTTTTCTGCCTGATCGGGGCATACAGTCTCGATAACAGCGTCGCAGATGTCATTATTATGCTCGTTTTCGGGATCCTGGGATTCTTGATGAAGAAGTATCGCTACGACGGGGCGCCGCTGATCCTTGCCCTGGTCCTCGGGCAGAAGCTGGAGACATCCCTTCGTCGCTCGCTGATCATGTCCCACGGCGACTTCTCCACGTTTGTCACCCGGCCCATCTCCCTGGCATTCCTGATCACTGCTGTCCTGCTCCTGATCATTCCCATTTTCACGGGGCGGAAGAAGCTGTCCACGTTAGCGGAGGAATGATACCAAGTTGCCTTCAAGCGTATAGCTTCGTTGCCCTGCGGCCTGCCTCACTCCGACGTACTATGAAGTACGCCTCCGTTTTACAGGATGCTACGCTATCCTCGGTTGACGCCTCGCTCTATTCTTGAATGCAACTTGGTATTACCCAGATAGCGGTTTAAGAGAAAATCGACTGACGACCACAGACGCCGACGGGAGAGTAGACCGCAAGCGCTATCCGAGACAACCAATTAAACAATTCAACCAATTAAACCAGCCTTCTATTTCAGCACTTTTTGCAGTGCCGCAAGGAGCGCGGAAACGTTCTCCTTCCTTGACGTATATCCCATGAGCCCGATTCGCCAGACTTTTCCCGCGAGAAGTCCCAGGCCGCCGCCGATCTCGATTTTGAATTCGTTACGCAAGCGCCGTCGGACAGACAGCTCGTCTATTCCTTCAGGCACGGAGACGGCGTTCAGCATGGGCAGGCGGTAAGGCGCATCCACCAGCATCTTCATGCCCAACTCTTCCAATCCCTTGACCAGCAGCCAGCTGGTTCTCTTTGTGGCGCTGGAATACCTTTTCCGGTCCTTCCTCCAGGATGAGGAGCAAGGCCTGGTACAGGCCGTAAACCATGTTTGAAGGCGTCGTGTGGTGATAGACCCGACCCTTACCCCAATAGTTGGCGATGAGCGTGAGGTCGAGGTACCAGTTAGGCACCTTTGTCTTGCGCCCGGTCAGCTTGGCCATCGCTTTCTCGGAAAATGAAATGGGTGAGAGCCCTGGAGGGCAGCAGAGGCACTTCTGGGTGCAGCTGTAAAGAACATCGATGTTCCATTCATCCATGCTGATCTCGAGTCCGCCCAGAGTGGTGACAGCGTCCACCACATAGATGGTGTCACTCCCCTTCAGGAGCGCGCCGACATCGGCAATGGGATTCTCCACTCCCGTCGAGGTCTCGCCATGGATCATGCCGACTATTTTATAGGATCCCTGCTTGATCTTTTTTTGCACCGCGTCCGTCACAACCGGCGTTCCCCACGGGAACTCCAGAACATCCACGTTAGCGCCAAGCCTGCCGGCCACCTCCTGCATTCTCGCGCCAAAGAAGCCGTTTACCAGGATCAGGACCCGGTCACCCGGTTCCACCAGGTTTACGAAAGCAGCTTCCATGCCGGCGGAACCCGTTCCCGATAACGTGATCGTAAGCTCATTCCTGGTCTTCATGATCTGTCGGAGCATCTCTTTCAGCTCGTCCATGATGCTCAACAGGTAGGAATCAAGGTATCCCAGGGTTTTTCTGCTCAGTGCCGTATAGACCTGAGGGGGCACACAGGAAGGGCCGGGACCCATCAGCAGGACTTCATCAATGCCTTCCAATAAATTTTTCATCGCAATCTCTCCTTCTTCAGCAGCAGATTTCGGTAAGTCTTCTGGTAATTAAGCGGTCAAGTAATGTCTCACGCATCCGCATTTCGTGAATGTTTGATAATGACGATGGAAAATCAGAATCAGCACAAATAAACCATTATCGGAGGAAATCTGCAACAATAATTTGCACCAATGGCAGCTCGTTCTTCAAAAGTTGATAAAATGAGCGAGTCTGATCATGTGGTACGACAGGGAGTACTGTAAGTACATCGAAGTCGTGCCGACCAAGTTACAAAGCTATATGAACGAAGCCAATTGGAGAACCACCTTTAGGTTGATTTATCATGCTCCGGTCGAGTAGATTAAGGATGTGACAGGGCCGGAAAAAATAGAGCTGCTCGTTAATGCCCCGTACCATATGATCAAGGAGAATATGGAGAGGCTGGCGCGCCTTGGGATAGGCGTTGAGGTCTTTTTTAATAATAATATCATCGATGAGATTGATCCGAATGAAGTGAAGGAACTGGGAGGACAGTTCAGGGAACGCGGCATACGCTGCACGGTGCATGCCCCGTTCATGGATCTCTCTCCGGGTGGCTTTGACAAGAAAATAGTCGCCGCTTCCAGGGAGAGGCTAAAAAAGGCTGTGGAACTGGCGCAGCGTCTGGGTGCGCTGGGGGCCGTCTGTCATCCCGGTTTCGATAAATGGCGTTTCCAGGGGAATGAGCAGCTCTGGCTCGATACCAGCATCGAAACGTGGTCGGAAGTACTTAAAGAGGCGGACAAAAGTTTTCCCATCATGCTTGAAAACATCTTTGAGGACGAGCCGGCTACGCTCGTCACGCTCTTCGGCTATTTCAAGGATAAGAACCTCTGGTTCTGTTTCGATACAGGGCATTTCAACCTGTTTTCACGGGTCTCGGTGGAAGAGTGGCTGCTCCCGCTTGCGGATCGGCTCAAGGAGTTTCACCTCCACGATAATCATGGGAAATCGGATGAACATCTGCCTATTGGCGCCGGCACATTTCCCTTTCGCAGCCTGAAACAGCTGATCAAACAGGTGAAGAATCCGATCTTCACGCTGGAGCCGCACGGTGAAACCGTTCTGGGAGAGAGCATACAAAAAGCAAAGGAGTTTCTATCATAAATGGCTATCAGGATTGAAATAGCATACAAAGAAGGCGTGCGCGACGTACCGGCGGAGAAGCTGAAAAAAAGGATTGAGCTGGACCTGGGTAAGCGTGTGGATGCCCACGTGGTGGATGTTTACACCGTGGATAGTTGCCTCCCTGAGAGTGTTGTGCAGCTCCTTATATCGGACGCGTTCATCGACCCTGTTCTTCAAACGGCCTACGTAGATCAGCCTGCCACGTTTGATGCCGATTGGGCCGTTGAGGTGGGGTTCAAGCCGGGCGTCACCGACAACGTGGGACGTACCGCCAGAGAAGTGATCGAGGCCCTCTCCGGCCTTCGTTTCGGGGAAGAGGAGGGAGTCTACACGTCGAGACTCTATTTCTTTAAAGGCGCCCTCAGTGAGGCCGATGTAACGGCGATTGCCGAAGGCGTGCTCGCAAATACGCTCATCAACCGGTATGTCTGCAAGCGCATCACTGACTATACGAGAGAGAAGGGCATGGGCACCTACGTGCCGAAGGCAACGATCAGGCACGAGCCGCAGGTCGAATTCTTCGATATGGACATGGATGTTGAACAACTCCTCGTCATCAACCGGGAACGCACGTGGGCGCTGTCGAAAGAAGAACTCCTGAGGATAAAGGAGTACTTCCTGAAGCCCGAGGTTGCTGCGGAAAGAAAGGCTGCAGGCCTGCTTGGCGGGGCCACTGACGTGGAGCTGGAGGCGCTTGCTCAGACCTGGTCAGAACACTGCAAACATAAGATCTTCAACGCAGCCATTGAATATAACGAGGATGGCCGTGTAGAGGCAATAGATAGCCTTTTCAAGACCTATGTCGTGGGATCGACGAGCACGATCCGCCAATCCATGGGGAAGCGCGATTTCTGTCTGTCCGTCTTCAAGGATAATGCGGGCATCATTAAGTTTAACAACAGGCATAATCTGGCCTATAAGGTTGAAACCCACAACACTCCGTCGGCGCTCGACCCGTACGGCGGCGCCCTGACGGGCATTGTCGGCGTCAACAGGGATCCCTTCGGATCGGGCAAGGGTGCACGGCTTCTCTTCAACACCGATATCTTCTGTTTTGCGGCGCCTGACTACAAGGGCGAGATCCCTCCGCGACTGCTCCATCCCAAGCGGGTGCTGGAAGGCGTGAGAGAGGGTGTGGAGCACGGAGGCAACAAGAGCGGTATTCCGACGGTGAACGGCTCCCTCGTTTTCGACAAGGATTACCTGGGGAAGCCGCTCGTTTACTGCGGCACGTGCGGCATCATGCCTGCCACGCATAAATGGCGAGCCGAGTTACGTGAAGCGGGCGCAAAAGGGCGATCTTATCGTGATGGTAGGCGGAAGGATCGGAAAGGACGGCATTCACGGGGCCACCTTTTCCTCCGAAGAGCTTTCAGAGGCATCTCCAACGAGTGCCGTGCAGATCGGCGACCCTATCACACAAAAGCGGATGACCGATTTTCTGCTTCTGGCAAGAGACCAGGGTCTCTATACTTCCATCACGGATAATGGCGCCGGAGGGCTTTCCTCTTCCGTGGGAGAGATGGCCGAGGACACCAACGGCTGCATACTGCACCTGGAGCGGGCCCCGCTCAAGTATCACGGTCTCGATCCATGGGAAATACTGCTCTCCGAGGCGCAGGAACGGATGAACGTGGCTGTGAGCCCGGCCAAGATCGACCGGTTTCTCGCGCTCTCCGAGAAGATGAACGTAATCTCCACGGTGCTCGGTGAGTTCACCGATTCAGGAAAGTTTCACGTTATGTTCCAGGGGAAGACGGTGTCATACCTTGACATGGATTTCCTGCATAACGGCCATCCCAGGATGCAGCTTCGTGCGACGTGGACACGGAAGATCAGAGATGAAGTGCCGCCTGTCGGAGCCGCGTGATTATGCTTCTCTCCTGCTCGGCAATACTGGGCCGCTGGAATGTCTGCAGCAAGGAGTATGTGGTCCGCCAGTATGACCATGAGGTGCAGGCAGGCACCATCGTGAAGCCCCTTAGCCGGCAAGCAGAATGAAGGTCCGAGCGATGCGGGTGTGGTCCGGCCCGACCCTGCCGGTCCTCGAAGGCATCGTTGTGAGCCACGGTATTTGTCCCAAGTTCAGTCAGTTCGATGCGTATCACATGGCCGCCCTGGCCATCGACGAGGCCGTCCGGAACAATGTGGCAACAGGCGGCAGCCTGGATCGTATGGCGCTTCTCGACAACTTCTGCTGGTGTGACCCGGTAGCTTCCGACAGAAATCCCGATGGAGAATACAAGCTCGCGCAGCTCGTTCGGGCCAATAAGGCGCTCTACGATTATACGGTGATCTTTGGCACACCGTGCATCTCGGGCAAAGACAGCATGAAGAATGACTACATGCACGGGGATTTGAAGATCTCTATACCGCCCACGTTGCTCATATCGGCTATCTCGTGTATCCGGGACGTGACGAAGAGCGTCACCATGGATTTTAAAGAGGCTGACGACCTGATTCTCGTCATCGGCACGACACACGCTGAACTGGGCGGCTCCGAATACTTTGCGCATCTCGGTCTCACGGGCAATATTCCTCCGAAGGTGGACGGTAAGAAGGCGCGCCAGACTTACCGCGCATTGGAGCGGGCGATCCGCTCCGGCATCATCAGATCGGCTCACGACGCATCAGACGGCGGAATCGGCGTAACGCTTGCCGAGTCGGCTCTTGCAGGCGATCTCGGGGCTACCATCGATTTGAGTCACGTGCCCCGGGTGGGGATTTACAGGGATGATTTCCTGCTCTTTTCCGAATCGGCGAGCAGGTTCATCGTCTCTATCAGCGAGGCTGATCTTCCGAAGTTCAAGCTGCTCTTCCGTTCCGTGCCCTATGCGGTTATCGGACGAGTGACGGCGGATGCACGGCTGGTCGTGAAAGGGATGGATGGGTCAGTGCTGATTGATATGGAGAATAAGGCCCTGAAGGAGGCCTGGCAGGCCCCCTTCAAAAGTCTGTTCGGTTAGTTCAGTCGCATCACGCGGTTCTTCTCATCCACATATACGCGCTTCGGCTCAAAAGAAGCCAGTTCCGTCTCTGAAAACTGGCCGTAAGTTACGATGATAACAATGTCGCCTTTCTTGGCCTTGTGGGCTGCCGCGCCGTTGACGCACATGACGCCGGAATCCCTGCCGCCACGTATCGCGTACGTAGTGAAGCGCTCGCCGTTCGTCACGTTGTAAATCTGCACCTGCTCGTATTCCTGGATATCCGCCTTTTCGAGCAGGCCCTTCATCAATCGTGATGCTTCCCTCATACTCCAGGTTGCTTTCGGTGACGCGCGCACGGTGGATTTTTGATTTCATCATGCTCCGAATCACGTTACCCCTCCCCCAACATAGCATTGTCTATGAGCCTGGTTTTCCCGATTCGCACAGCGACCGCGTAAACGGCTCTATCTTTTACGGAGTCGACTTCAGCGAGCGTTTCAGGATCGGATATACTTACGTATTCAATGTTGACGCCATTGTCGGACGCGAGCAGACGGCGTGCCTCTTCCTTGAGCAGGTTGCTGTCTCTCTTACCTGCCTTGACAAGGTCTTGCAGCCGGTTGATCGATGCGTAGATGAGCAGTGCTTTCTCCCGCTCAGCGGAAGAGAGGTAGGTGTTACGGGAACTCATGGCGAGCCCGCCCTCTTCCCTGACGGTCGGGTGCGGGATGATCCGGACGTCCATGTTGAGGTCCTTGACCATCCGCTCGATGATGGTGAGCTGCTGATAATCCTTCTGCCCGAAAACGGCGATGTGAGGCTTTACCATGTTGAAGAGTTTCGCCACGACCGTGGCTACACCGACAAAATGGCCCTTCCTCGTTTGCCCGCACAGGTAATCTTCCAGGCCGCGCACCTGTACGTACGTGGTATACCCTTTCGGGTACATTTCTTCGTAAGGCGGGTAGAAAAGAATGTCGGTTTTTTCCTGTTCGAGCAGTTTCATGTCGCGGTCGAGGTCTCTGGGATACTTGGCCAGGTCCTCAGTCGGTCCGAACTGTATGGGGTTGACGAAGATGCTCACGACGGTCACATCGGCCAGCTCGCGCGCCTTTCTGACAAGCGCAAGGTGTCCCTCGTGCAGATATCCCATGGTCGGAACAAAGCCTATCCGCTTCTCCTTCCGGAGTTCGTCGGCGGTCTCCTGCATCTGGCTGACTGTGTCTATGACTCTCATATCAATGGAAAGAATGGGTGTCGTCCGGGAACGCCCCGCTCTTCACCTCTTCAATATACTGTTTGATCCCTTTTTCAGCCTCAGCCCGGATATTCACGTAGCTCTTGACGAATTTCGGCCTGAACTGGCCGAGCAAACCGAGCAAGTCGTGAAGCACGAGCACCTGGCCGTCGCAGTCAGGCCCGGCGCCGATGCCTATGGTCGGGATCGTGAGCATCTCGGTGATCTTCTTTCGCAGCGTTACGCGGCACGCCCTCAAGAACGACCGAGAAAGCGCCCGCCTCTTCCACGGCTTTCGCATCCTCGAAAAGTATCTCTTCGGCAGCGCCTTTGCCCTGCACCTTGTAGCCGCCCATGCGGTGGACCGATTGAGGAGTGAGCCCGATGTGGGCCATCACAGGGATCTCGATGTCAACCATAGCCCTGATGACCTCTTTCATCCTGGACCCGCCTTCGACCTTCACCACTTCCGCTCCGCTCTCCTTGATCATCCTGCCTGCGTTCCGCCGCGCCTGCTCGATACTCTCCTGGTACGACATGAAAGGCATGTCTATCACAACGAGGGCCCTTTTTGTCGCCCTCACAACGGCCTTTGTGTGGTGGATCATCTCATCGACGGTCACGGGAAGGGTATTCGGGTAGCCGAGCATTACGTTGCCCAGGGAATCGCCCACGAGGATAATGTCAATACCTGCGTCATCAACGATTCCGCCAAAGACGAAGTCGTACGCCGTCAGCATGGTGATCTTCTCACCGCCTTTGCGCTGACGGATCGCAGGTACCGTTAACTTCTCCATCGAGCCCCCCTAAAACCGCCCGAAAAAAAAGCCTTCTGAACTGTGTTCAGAAGGCTTGCGTAAGTTCTGCCTTTCCTTCCGTCTCAGTCCAACTACGGGATCCAAGCGGTTAATGGTGATAGTATAGCCGATCTGTACTATTAGTCAAGGATTATTTTTGGCATGTTATTTCACATGGTGAAATGTCATACGGAGGCGGCTGCGGCCCTTAATATAAGCTGAGACTCCACGTGTGACGGGGACCTTGCTAGAATGATCGCTCCACCCCACGGACGGGCCGATTCGGTTCTTACAAAAAAATGCCTTGACACAGCCCCACACGGGCAGGACAATGTGAATGAATAGAATGGAATCGCTTTACAACCGGAAAGGAATCCCAAAAAAGAGAAGATTATGCAGGGAAAGGACTTGAAAGGAGGCAGGAAATGAAGGCAAAGAAGATCTCCATCAGTATTGCAGCGATGTGTCTACTTTTGACATCATTCTGGTTTTCCTCTGAAGCGGCGGCCCAGGAAAAACTCGTTGCGTTTTATAGCCCACCGGCAGGCGGCGGCGCTTACACGCTTGTGGCGGGTACGGTCGTAGTTTCGAACAGATATATGGGAGGCGGCGTTAAGTTTGTTCACGAGCAGACCACCGGCACCATGGAGATGGTCAGGCGCTTAATGGCAGCGGAAGGCCAGAAGAAAGACGCTTTTGCCTCCTTCGGCTCCACCGACGGGTACAATGCATACAAGGGCAGGCAGGAATACAGCGGCAAGCCTTTCACTGGCCTTCGTGCTGTCGTTTTCAACCAGCTGGTAGACCTCTATCTGGTCGTTCCGGCAAATTCACCCATCAAGTCATACGCAGATGTGAGAGGCAAGCGCATCGCCATGGGTGGACCGGGCAGTTCAGTCGCCAACACGGCGCTTCTTACATTTGAGCATTACGGTATCACAAAAAATGATTTCAAGCCTTTCTATTTCGTTTACAAGGAAACGATCGAGGGTATCCAGGATGGCTCACTCGACGGCGGCTTTCTCGCAGGCGGCTATCCAATGCCTTCCTACCTGGAACTCTCCACAAGGAATGCTGTCCGCATAGTTCCGGTCGATGAAAAGATCGCGAACAAGATTGTCGCGGAGCAGCCGGGCTATCAGACGTCTATCGTTAAAGCGAAATCGTATAAAGGGCTTGACCAGGATACGCGTGTCGTGGGATGGACGGGCGCTATCTGGACCTACGCGAGCGTGGATGATGACCTGGTTTACAGGTTCATCAAGAACCTGATCGATCACAAGGAGGATTATTATGCGGTACACCAGGACGCAAAGGTGCTCACCTTGAAGGATTACAACAAGGGCGTTGCCGTACCATTCCATCCGGGCGCGGAGAAGTACTTCAAAGAGATGGGCGTCTGGAAGCAGTGAGATAACAATGGCCGCATCTTGCGGCCGTGCCTGAGCCTGCCGGTATGCTTTTCTTCGGCTCTGGATTGGTTGTGCTTATCGGATTCGGCAGGAGGTTGAGAAAATAAATTGTGGAAGAGTTGTCAAGGACCGACCGGGTCAGGAATGGCCCTGCCTTTCTGAATTTCACGATTTCCAGTTGATATGTTGAGTTAATCGACAAACTTTAAGCAACAACATTGGAGGAAGACAGGGTGAGTAAGGCTCACACTTACAAGGCCATCACGTGCGCTTAATCGGGAGATCGCGCATTATGGTTGGAAAGGGCCAACGTGGCCGTCAGCAGGGGCTCGCACCAGGGGCGAGGTTCTTACCTCCACTAAATAGATACCGTTGTCTTCAATGCAAAAGCAATAGAGGCTATCAAATGAGCCAGAAACGGCCTTGCCTCCTTCAAGGGTCGCGATGCCATTGTGACGGTCTCCCTCTTCCCCGTCAACGACTACAAACCACTGATTGCCTGCTTCACCGACATATGCCACGTGCATGCTGTCAGGGCTGAAGATAGGACTGCCTACCCCGATGCGATCGTAGGACTTCTCCTCTTTCCCATCAACGACCACAAACGGCTTATTGCCTGCTTCAGCAACGTATGCCACGTGCATGCTGTCAGGGCTGAACAGAGGACCGCTTTCCGTAACGACATCGTATTTCTTCCCCTCTTTCTCATCAACGACCACAAACTGTTTACTGCCTGTTTTAGCCCCATACGCCACGCGCCTGCTGTCGGGGCTGAACAGAGGACCGCTTTCCGCAATGCCCTCGTAGCGGTTTCCCTCCTTCCCATCGACGACGACAAACTGCTTGTTACCTGCTGCAGCAATATATGCCACGCGCTTGCTGTCAGGACTGAAAACAGGACCGCCTGTCCCGATGCTGTCGTGGCGCTTTCCCTCTCTTCCATCAACAACCACAAACCACCTACTGACGGCCAGGGCTCCATACGCCACGCGCTTGCTGTCAGGACTGAAAACAGGGCCGCTCGCCCCGATGCGGCTGTAGCGCTTCGACTCCTTCCCATCAATGACGACAAATCTCTTATTGTCTGCTTCAGCAATGTAGGCCACGCGCCGGCTGTCAGGACTGAAGACGAGACTACCTTGCCCGACGCGATCGTATTTCTTTCCCTCTCTTCCATCAACAACCACGAACCGCTTATCGACTGCTGCAGCCCCATAGGCCACGCGCCTGCTGTCAGGGCTGAACAGAGGACCGCTTTCCCCAATGCCATCGTACTTCTTTCCCTCTTTTCCATCGACGACGACAAACTGCTTGTTGCCTGCCTTGGCAACATAGGCCACCCGTTTGCCGTCGGGGCTGAACAGGGAGACGGTTGCTGCGATGCCATCGTACGGCTTTCCCTCCTCCCCATCGACGACGACAAACTGTTTGTTGCCGGTCCTGGCAACATAGGCCACGTGCTTACTGTCAGGGCTGAACAGAGGACCGCTTTCCCCAATGCCATCGTACTTCTTTCCCTCTTTTCCATCGACGACGACAAACTGCTTGTTGCCTGCTGCAGCAATATACGCCACCTTCTTCCTATCCCGGCTGAAAACGAGGTTACCTTTCCCCAGGCGATCGTATTTCTTTTTCTCGTTTCCATCAAGGACTACAAACAACGCACTGCCTGCCGGAGCCCCGTAGACGCGCTTGCTGGGGTACTCTTTTGTCCGCGAGGAAGCATCAGTTTGAACCGGAAGCCTTCCGGAAATACCCTCGTAGGGATATTTTTCCTCTCCGGGGGCTGCTGTGCCCATCATAAGAAAAAGGGCTACACACAAGAATATGAATCTTTTCAAGAGTTCAACACGCATAGTCGTCAGGGTCGTTCATCGGCTTTACCATACCAGCCGCCAGTCATGGGACAGACATTCAGAAGGGTTCATTTTCTGATTCTCTCAGTCACCTACGTTACTGGCATGCAGCCTACAGTAATTATCGGCCGGAATGCGCAGGAATGAAGGGATAAACAGGGGGAAACCACCCGGACCTTGAGACGGGTTCAGGGTCAAGCCGGAATGACAATTGCAGTAAAGAGATTTATACGCAGTACGCCGGTGAGATGGACGCTGTTTACCGGCAGCTATAGGAAATTCTTCGGGCTTGCCTGGAGGAATCCAGGAAATCAGTAGAGCGTTTTGGCAATGATGTTCTTTTGTATTTTGGCGGTGCCCTCGTATATTGACGTTATTCTTACATCCCTGAGAGCTCCCTCAAGCCCCTGGTCGCGCATATAGCCATAGCCGCCGAGCATATCTATCGACCTGTTCAATATCTCTATCGCGCTCTCCGGTATCACCAATTTCGCCATCGAAGCGTATTTTGTTGCTTCCGGGTCTTTCCTGTCGTAGAGCCAGGCTGTCTTGTAGAGAAGGCTTCGGCATTTTTCGGTTTCTACGTACATATCGACCAGGTCGTGCTCGATTGACTGGAATTTTATAATGGGCCTGCCGAACTGCTTTCTCTTCTTTGCGTAGTCCGCCGCCTTTTCGTAGCCGAAGAGCATGCTGCCGAATGCCTGCGCTGCTATCACTATCCTGCTCAGTTCGAATCCGGGAACCGCGACCTTCTTGCCCCTGCCGCGTTGGCCGAGTATATGGTCCTTTGGTATGCGAAAATCACTGAAAACAAGCTCCCCTGTTGACGCCGTGTTGATGCCCATCTTCCTGCCAAGGTCATTTATCTCAAAGCGCTCAGGTCCGTTCTTATCGATCACCTCTTTGTCGAAAAGCAGCGTAGTCAGGCTATCTCCATCCTTTGCAAGCAGTGTGTAGAAATCGGCATAACCTGCATTTGTCGTGAATATTTTTGAGCCGTTCACTATAAAGGAATCTTCTTTCTCCTCCATTCTCGTTTTCAGGCTTCCGATATCGCTGCCGCTGTCCGGCTCTGTAACGCTGAATGCGGCGATGTGTCTTCCTTCTATCAATGGACGGATATACTTCTCTCTCTGTTCTATGGTTCCGGAAATGTCAACGACGAAGCTGGGTATGTACCCAAGGCTCAGAGCCATCCCCATACCAGGCAGTCTCCTGCACATCTCCGTGACCGCAACCACATGGCCGAGCGCTCCGTATCCTGAACCGCCGATGTTCTCAGAGAAACCCACGCCTATAATCCCAAGCTTCCCGATTTTCTCAAAGAGTTCTCTTGGATACGTGTGCTCATCCTCAAGCTTTTGGAGGTAATCCTGGTCGAACTCTTTTTCGCAGAATTCGCCTTACCGCCTTCTCTACGTCCTTCAGGTCATTGCCGATATCTAGATCCATTTTATTGATACCTTTTGGTGTTATTTCAACTACTGACGACGAATCAGTTATGTTAACAATATCGGCAGATCTTTTCTATCAAATTCTTCCTTTTCGCCCCGGAGAATGGCCCGGTCTTCAGGCGGGGAACACCAACGCCGGACCTCCGGGGCAACGACCAGCGTTACCTCAATACCAAAAGTTTCTTGCACGGATTGCCTTGACAAGTAAATGCCTTTCCATTAGGATTGAAATAGGTTCAATCATGTAAATGGTCGAGGCGGCCGGATTGTGAGGAAGGAATGAAAACAATTCCGGAATCGAACGGCATCGGACCGACTCGCGAACCTCGGGGAATTCGCCGCCGAGTATTCGTTCCAACCAAGCGAAGAGCGATCTTCGCGCCAAAATCAAAACTGCTGTCCCTTATCGTCCTTGGTCTGTTGACGTTGGCCTCGTTGGATTCCTTTGCCGACACGCCAAAGATCCGCTGGGAAAACTACGTCTCCAAGCATTATACGTTCACTCTTCTAAAACCTGCCGGCTGGACTGGTAAAAGAGAGTTATCAGGAGAATCCGAAAATGTGGGCGTTCAGCGTGACCGAGCCGAACGGTCTCTCTCAGGTGACTTCGGTTCATGGGATCAGCCCTACAGGCCGCGACGCTGATGCGCTGATTCGCATGGTGGTGGCCGACTTGTTCAAACAGGCTCCCGGTCTTCAGCTGGCTCCGACCGCCCGGCGACGGAAACTCGATGTCGTGGATCGGGGAGGCAGAAAGACGGCTGAGAAGACAATCGTCATTTTCGAGGGTACGTACACAAACCAACAAAACCAGAAGAGGCAGTTTCGCAACCTCGTAACCGGCGGTGACGGCCTGATACTGAACCAGCGGATCGAGGCAGCAGAAGGCCGTCTCGCCGAGGCCGCGCCGATCCTCCTCCAGATTCTGGCCAACCTCCGGGTGGCCAAGGGCCTTTACTCATTCGACGAAGGTGGGCAGATGGCCCAGCCGGCCCAAGGCGCTCCTCAGCCCACGCAACTGGTTCCCCAGCAGCTCGCGAGCGGCTGGGCCAAGTTCAGCGCCCCACCGGGCTGGCGAGCCCTGGACCTCGGTAAAGGCATGTGCATTGTCACCGACCCCAAGGAGCGGTTCTACTTCATGGTGGCAGGCGCCGAGTTTATCTCGCCCCGTTATAATGTGCGGGGTGTCCCCGGCGTGCTGAGTTCCGAGTTCCGTGCTCCTTCCGACGCCTTTGCCTTTTCCGCCACGCAGAATGGTCAGGCCTCGAATTTCCGCTTCCTGTTCGTCAAGGAGCGCTCTGACCTATTGCAGCAGATGCACACATTTGCAGGGCCTCTCCGGCCGGTGGCGGTGGAAGACTTCGCTTACACCTGCACGGTGAAGGGTCGGCCATACAAAGGTTTCAGTACCGGCGGTTGCTCGGGAGATGCCATGCGGGCCTCGTGGCGACTCTGGCATTTCACGGTCATGGCCCCGTCGGAGGATTTCGATGCCGCACTGCCCACGTTGGCCGCCATCATGGGTTCCTACGAGTTGAACAAGGAGATGGCAGGACGCCGTATGGCGGAGAACCTACGGAATTACTACGCGGGGCTGCGCAATCTGAGCAGCCAGATCGCGAGAAACTCAGAACAGATGCGCCGCGAAAACCTTGAACTCCACATGGAGCGCGGCCGCGTCCAGGACTACGTCTCCTACCAGACCACCCGCATGATCATGGGCGAATACGACTACCTGGCCGGCGCGTCAGGCTACGTTCGTGGCGACCCTTCAGGTCTTTACACTGCCGAGGGCAACAAGATCAGTAGCGAGCCATATGGGGAGAGTATCACCCGCCACATGCAGGAGATCAACACCCGCCAACTTTACGAGAAAGCCCGTCCCCAGTGATTTTCATAGGCCCTAATCTCTTTGGCTCCGTGTTTGTCCCACCACTGGAGAGAAGATCTCAAGAAGAGCATTCTTTAGCTATTCATTTCGGGAAGACAGCTGCGCTCGTCGTGTGATGTGCTCATTTGCAGTATAATAAAGGCAGGCCACGGTGCTCATGATAACGGCGTTCAAAACGCACCCGCACCGCCCAAGAGGTTATTGTCCATGCCGTATGAGAAAATACCTGTGGAATGCTACAGCGGGCACAAGGCCAACGAGCGCCCGGTGGCGTTTACCTTTCAGGAGCGACGCTGGGAAGTGGCTGAGATTGTCGATCGGTGGTACGAAGGAGGTCTTCAACCGGGACGCCCGCAGGCGAACTACTTCAAAGTCAGGACTGCTGAAGGTAATCTCTTCCTTCTCCGCTACCTTTCACTTTTCGACGCCTGGTCCATCTGGTCTGAAGAAAGTGAAACCCAGGCAGCAACGTGATTTCAATGACCCACCCGGCCGTAGCCTCCCAGAATAACCCTTCCCCCTGCCTCTTTGCCTTTGTCCAGGAACGGTACTGTCTCTTCACCCTCTTTCTTCAAGGGAAAACGCTCGGCAAAATAGTAACCCAGCCGAGTCATCAGGGGGGTGAAGAGCATGCCGACCGATATCACCCCGATACCCATCACGAACGCGCTGTTATCAATGACCGCCAGTGCCCGTGCGGAGCTCAGGAGGACAAGACCGAACTCGCCTCCTTGGGCGAGGAGGAAAGAGACACGGATGGCAAGGCTGCGCCCCATGCCGAAGATAAGACAGAGCAGAAACATGACGGCGATCTTAATGAGTATGACCATCACTGCGTATTGAACGAAGAGGAGCGGACTGTTGGCAATTGATCGCAGGTCAATGGACATGGCCGACGGCCACGAATAAGAGGCTCATGAGGAGCCCCTTGCAGGGCTCAATGTAGGCCCCAATCTGCATGCTGTACCGGGAGCCGGAGAGAAGCATGCCCATCAGGAAGGCGCCGAGAGCGAGGGAGAGGCTGGCCTGGTGCATGGCCCACGCGGCGAGGAAAACCGCCAGCATCACCACCATCAGAAAGCCTTCCCGATTCTTCTGGCGCGCCAGTCGCTCCAGAGCGAAGGGTACGACGTACCTGCCGAATCCCCATACAAGGAGGAGAAGGCCAAGTATAACCCCAAGCCGCTTCCATCCGGGCATGCTCACGGAGAACGCCCCTGACCCGGCAAGTACAGGAATGAGGGCCAGCATGGGCACTATGGCAAGGTCCTGCATGAGGAGGACCCCAAAAGCGCCGCCGCCATGAGGGCTCGCTATCTCACCACGGTCCTGCAATATCTGCATGACCAGGGCGGTAGACGACACGGCCATGGCCAGGCCGATGACCAGTGAAGCCTTCCAGGGCCAATGGTTCAACAGGGCGTAGCCGGTAATTGCGGAGGCGGTAAGGATTATCTGGAGGGAACCGAGGCCGAAGACCTCGCGCCGCAAGGCCCACAGGCGTGAGGGTCTGATCTCGGAGGCCTATGACTCTTCAACTGTTCTTTCTGATCTTACAGAATAAGGCGCCTGATCGTCAAGGAGCAGAGCCGAAAACCTTGCTGCGCCGATCGAGGGCCTCCTGCACTTCGGGGATTACTGCCGTATTACCTCCTAAGCCACAGCCCCCGGTTGCTTTAAAATTCAGCATATGGCCCGCTTGGGGACCTTTACCGGGCCCTTCCTGATTGAGTAAAGGACCTATGCTGTAGCCCTGGTAAGCCGATACCGGCCGGCCGCATTCCGTAACAGCAACCCATAGAAAAGTTGCGCCGGGAGGAGCGATACGTTTCAGGTTCGCCTCTAAATGAAGCAGAAATGCTTTGTCGGGGTCGAGCGATTTAGGGTGCAAAGGATTTCTTCCCATAATGGCCCCGTTTGTAGCTTTGCCCAAATGATAGTAGCATGGTTTTCCGTCTTTGAGTGCCTCTACTGACCATACGGGAACTACGTGTATGGTCCCGCCCTCGCCCATTCCGGTAGGATGAATCCTGTAGTTGCTGTTCTCAGTAATGATGGCAAAGAGTGTGCTTACGCCATCAACGGTTATAATATCCTTGCCGTAATCACCTAGTGCCACAAGCAAGATGTCGGCTATGACGGTCTTTTCCTCACCATCGGCGAGCTTGATGGTCACGGCATGCTTTCCAGCTTCAGGGTCGACGATTATTCTCGAAGCAGTTGCGTTGTCGTAGAGCAGGACTTTTTTCTCCTTTGCGGCCTTAAGAGCGTTTTCCCTGTGGCCAGTCACAAAATGACCGCCAGGATAGCGGACAGCGGTTATTTTGCCTGCGCTGATGTCGTCTATAATTCCGATGCGCGCGCCATAAACTGCCTCCACTTCCGAAGAAGTAAGGTGCCTTCCCACAAGCCCGAATTGCTCTTTCAACTTGTTCTTCCATTCGATTGTGCGTTCACCTTCGACTTCGAATACCAGTCTGCTGCACAGGTTTGCGACGTGGTGGCCGGCGTCATCTCCAATGAGGCCCATCTGCTCAAGGGCTTGGAGAGTTGCGCCATTTCTTTTCAGGTTGGTTTTTGCATAGCGTTTTTCAGTATCGGTCATTTCGAGAAGTGCATAATGCAAAGCGACCTTCAGGTTCTTTATCAGTTCCTGGGGGTTTTCCAGCACCAGGGCCAAAATTCTCCCGTAGTCGATCCTGAAAGCCTTGTAGCGAACGCTCTGCGGCCTCTCCGAGAGTCCCAAAATACGTCTGACCTCGTTGACAAGAAGGGATTTCGTCTGAAACATCTCGATCAACCGCTGATCCATGTCTTCTTCAGGATGTACAGTCCATCCGGAGAAGGTGAATATGTCGTGCGGGTTAGTGACAATAGCGTGTCTGCCTCCATTCTTGTGTGCCTGATAGAGCACATTCAGATAGGCGAACATACCTCCGATTCCCATAATGTCGACAACTTCGTGCTACCTCGTTGGGCAATTTTCCTTTAACGATCTCAGGGGGTGTCGGTTTCTGTGTCAACCAGTCGGAATTCAGATCTTGATTCATAGAGGCAAGATAATGGCCGACCAACTCCGACCACATTGGGATTGCCGGACTCTTGGAACAATCGCAACACCGCTTGCCTCTGTCGATTCAGAAACGCCGTTTGCTATGTTAAGCTGACTCACGACAGTCTTTATTAAGCATATAGTTGGTCTTCATGAGTCTCAGTTCCTCGACCTCAGTGCCATCGGCCTCCTCGTGTCATTAGAGCGAGTCGAGACGCTTTACCGGAAGCTATATCGATGAACGCCAATTGCCATCACAGAGCGGCGATGATTGCGTTGCCGACCTCTTCGGTGGTTGCGGAGCCCCCGAGATCGGGAGTTTTGATGCCCTGGTCACCGGTGACGATCTCTATGGCCTTCTCGATGGCTCGTGCCGCCTCGCGGTAGCCGAGATGTTCCAGCATCATGGCACCTGACCATATCTGACCGATCGGGTTTGCAATGCCCTTACCTGCAATGTCCGGGGCGGATCCGTGGACCGGCTCGAACATGGAGGGAAACTCCTTTTCCGGGTTAAGGTTCGCGGAGGGCGCGATTCCCAGGCTTCCCGCGATGGCCGGCCCGAGGTCGGAGAGGATGTCACCGAAGAGGTTGCTGCCCACCACCACGTCGAATCGCTCGGGATGCAGCACGAACTGAGCGCACAGGTTATCGATGTGGTACTGGTCAGCCTGTACGTCCGGGTATTGTTCTGCGAGAGACCAGAAGATCTCATCCCAGAAGGGCATCGTGTAGATGATCCCATTCGATTTCGTTGCCGACGTTACATGTCTTTTCCTCTGCCGGCCCAGGTCAAAAGCGAACCGCATTATGCCTTCCACTCCCTTCCGTGTAAAAACGGACTGCTGCATGGCCATCTCCAGCTCAGTGCCCACGTACATTCTGCCGCCCACGTTGGAGTATTCACCCTCGTTATTCTCGCGCACCACGCAGATGTCGATATCTCCCGGCCTCAGGTTTCGAAGCGGGCTCGTTACGCCCTTGAGCAATCTCACGGGTCTCAGGTTCACGTATTGCCTGAACGTCCGCCGGATCGGGATGAGCAGGCCCCAGAGCGAGACAGCGTCGGGAACGCCGGGCGCCCCCACAGCGCCGAGGTATATAGCGTCATGCTCTTTGAGGATCGCGAGACCATCGTCGGGCATCATGGAGCCTTTGGCAAGGTAGTATTCGCAGCTCCAGGGGAAGGTGTCCCACGTGAAGCTAAAACCAAACCTCTTGCCCGCGGCATCGATGACGCGCATCCCCACGGGCACTACCTCTTTGCCGATGCCGTCTCCTGGAATCACTGCGATTTTTTCCATGCGTTTCCTCCAGATCCTGATGCCTCGCAACCTGTAACCTGCGACTTGTAACTTGTAACGGAGCAGTTAGATATAATTTTCGAGTAGCAGCGACAGCTGTTTCTCTATGCTTCCGGGTTCTTTCTCTTCAATCTCCCGGATTGCTTTCCTGAGGCGTGCGAAGGTGACTTCATCGTTGAGGTCGTCGAGGCTTCGGTACATTCCGGCCCTCCGCCCCATTCTGTAAACGAGTCTCTGTTCGTCGGTGAGAGCGAAATACCGGTCGATGACATCGAGCATCTTTTGCTTGTCTTCAGGCAGTTTACCGTCGATCTCTTCGAGCAGGTTGAGCACGTGGTCGCTCTTCACCTGGGTCGTGATGCCGTCGAGGTGTTCGATGAGGAGCCTTAACTCCTTGAGGATCTCTTCGTCATGGGCGAGCAAGAAATCGCCGCTTTCCAGTCTTCTTGTAAAGCAGCATGTCTTTCAGGACCTTGAGCGTTCTGAACCTGATGAAATCGGGATTGATCTTGTTCAGCGCGTCTGCCGTTTCGATGGCATGCTCGCGCCACCACTTCCTGCCGCCGAGGCCGGGCACAACGTACTCGGAAAGCTCTATTCCCGCTTCCTTTATCATCCTGCCGGCCGCAATATGCTGCTCCTTGGTTACCCCTTTGCGCATGTACTTGAGCAGGAAATCAGAGCCGGTCTCCATACCCAGGTGAAGCCTCGTCAAGCCGGCCTCCTTGAGCCGTTTGAGGTCCTCCACGGACCAGAGCTGGGCCAGGGTCTGCGAACGCGCGTAGGAGGTGATCCTGTCGATCGTGGGGAAGGTTTTCTTCAGGTACTGAAGCGCTGTGATCAGGTCATCAGCCTTCATCACGAGGGAATTCGCATCCTGGATGAAGACGTTCTTTGCACCGAAGTACATCCAGACCGCAACACTCCTGAAGCATTCATTGAACGTCTGGTTGGAAAACAGGTGTTCTACGAAACCCTCGGCGATCTTGCCGCCGTGACCCTCTTTCCAGGAGAGTGCGACGATTTCGTCCGAGATCGCCTTGACCGTATCTATGTCCCTCTCGATTTCCGCGAGGGGCCTCTTCTCGAACTTCCTTCCTTTGTAAATGTGGCAGAACTCACACTTATTCCAGGGGCAGTTCCGTGTGAACCGCACAAGAAGACTGTACGCCTCGCTCGGCGGCCTGATCGGCCCTATTTCGTATCTCAGACTGCTCATACCGGTTTGCCTTCATTCATATGGCTTGGAGGCATCATTCCTTGTCTACATGGACTGTAAAGGCCGGGGTCGAGTTCTTTCCCTCCTTTTTCTTGCGCTTCTTCCCTTGGTTTGCTTTTTTCCTCATCCGCTTCAGCTCTGTCATTTTCGTATTCGATGGCATTATACCTTCCTCCTTTGAAATAGGCCTTTAAAATAGCACAAAATGGCGTCTCCCTCAAGAGCAGCTCTTTGGGCAAGCACTGCGTTCGAGGTTCGTCCCGCCTGTGGCGGGCTCAAGGCCCGTCAGGGCCGCTCCTCAAGCGAAGCGCTCGCGCGCCAGCGTTCTTGCGACTTTTCTGTTGCATATTGCAGGCTTATACTATAAACTACTCCACTGTAGTTAAAACCATTCTGCACGTCTTTCAATTGGCAGCAGGGTGCACGTCGGTGTCTGCTCTCAAAATGCGAAAGGCGGAAGAAAAAACCCGGAGGTCTGATGTCCAATCTCACCATTAAGCAGTTGCTCGAAGCCGGTGTCCATTTCGGCCACCAAACGAAACGCTGGAACCCGAAGATGAAACCTTACATTTTCGGGGCCAGAAATGGCATCTACATTATTGACCTGCAGAAGACGCTCAAGATGTTCAAGGAGGCGTTCAACTTCGTTAAGGAGGTTGCCTCCCGGAACGAGTACGTCCTTTTTGTGGGTACGAAAAAGCAGGCCCAGGAGGGAATCGTCGAAGAAGCCAAGAGGTGCGGCGCGTATTACGTCAATGTGCGCTGGCTCGGTGGTACGCTGACCAATTACCAGACCATTGAGAAGAGCATTGACAGGCTTCGGAAGTACGAGGAACTGAAGGGCAGTGATATCTTCAAAGTCCTGCCTAAGAAAGAGGCTTTCAGCGTTGACAAGGAAATAGAGAAGCTGGAGAAGGAACCTGGGTGGCATAAAGGGCATGGATCGGCTGCCCGGTGCCCTCTACATCGTCGATCCGAAAAAAGAGTACATTGCCGTGAACGAGGCCAAGAAGCTCGGCATACCGACGGTCGGCATCGTTGATACCAACTGCGATCCTGACGATATCGATTACATTATCCCGGGAAATGATGACGCTATCAGGGCGATCAAGCTGATTACCAGCAAGATTGCCGATGCAGTCATGGAAGGGCGCGCCTTGTACGTTGAGGAGTTTGAGGGTAAAGAGGAGAGAAGGAAGGAGGTCCAAAGCCGTTCATCGACGAGAGCGTGCTCGAAGAGAAATACGATGAAAATGAGTCTGATGATGAAGAAGGGAGTGTCTGATGGAAATATCTGCGGAACAGGTTAAAAAACTGCGCGAAAAAACGGGTGTAGGGCTCATGGATTGCAAGGAAGCTCTGCAGTCCGCGAACGGGGACATGGAGAAGGCGGTTGATTATCTGCGTGAGAAGGGCCTGGCAAAACTGGCGAAGCGGACGGGGAGGGCAGCCACCGAAGGTTCAGTATCAGCGTACATCCACACAGGCGGCAAGATAGGCGCCATGGCGGAGGTGAACTGCGAGACGTGACTTCGTTGCCAAAACCGGCGAGTTCCAGGCATTTGTGAAGGATATCGTGATGCAGATTGCGGCGTCCAGCCCGCTCTATGTGCGAAGGGAAGAGGTCCCGCCGGAGGTCCTCGAAAGAGAAAAAACAATCTACCGGAACCAGGCGCGTGAGTCGGGCAAGCCCGAGAAGATTCTCGACAAGATAGCCGAGGGAAAGCTGGAAAAGTTCTACCAGGAGGTCTGCCTGATGGAACAGCCCTTCATAAAGAATGCCGACATTACCATTAAAGAATTGCTTGAGGAACTGGTCACCAAGCTCGGAGAAAACATCGTGATCAGAAGATTCGTAAGATTCCAGCTTGGGGAGACCGTAGAAGGCTAATGGCCGCCTACAACAGGATCCTTCTGAAACTGAGTGGCGAAGCCCTCATGGGTGATGAGGGCTACGGCATCGATCCAAAAGTGATGAAGCATATAGCCCTCCAGGTCAAAGAGGTCAAGGACCTGGGTGTGACCGTTGCGATCGTGGTGGGAGGCGGTAACATCTATAGGGGTATCAGGGCGGAAGAGCAAGGCCTGGACCGTGCGACGGGCGATTACATGGGCATGATCGCTACGGTCATGAATGCAGTGGCGTTGCAGGACTGCCTGGAGACTCTGGGTCTGGACACCAGGGTGCAGACCGCCATTCAGATGGCGCAGGTTGCAGAGCCGTATATACGGCGAAGGGCCATACGCCACCTCGAAAAAGGACGGGTTGTAATATTCGCCGGGGGCACGGGAAACCCCTATTTTACCACCGACACGACGGCCGCGCTCCGGGCTATGGAAATAGGCGCCGAGGTTATCCTGAAGGCAACGAAGGTAGACGGCGTTTACGACAAGGACCCCGAACGTTTTTCTGACGCCAGCTTCTTTCCGGAGATTACGTACCTGGAGGTGCTCAACCGTAACCTCAGGGTTATGGATGCGACGGCCATATCACTCTGCATGGAAAACAAGCTGCCGATTATTGTCTTCAACCTCAAGGAACAGGGCAATATGAAGAAGGTTGTCGTGGGAGAACGCATCGGCACGGTGGTCAGGGGGTAGCGATGCAAAACGAGTCACTCGGAGAGTTCGAGGAGAAACTGAAAAAGTCGGTCAATGCGCTTAAGAAAGACCTGTCGAGGCTCCGCACCGGTGTGGCATCCCCCAGTCTTCTTGAGGATATAAGGATCACCTATTATGATCAGCCAGACGCCCCTTAACCAGGTGGCGTCCATCTCCTCACCTGACAGCCGGACCATTGCTATCCAGCCCTGGGATGCCTCTGCCATCGGAGAGATCGAGAAGGCGATCCAGAAGTCGGATCTCGGGGTCAACCCGATCAACGATGGAAAAATGATCCGGCTGGTCTTTCCGAAACTTACGGAAGAGAGAAGAAGGGAACTGGTCAAGCAGGGGAGCAAGATGGTTGAGGCCACCAGAGTGTCGATCCGGAACATCAGAAGAGATATGAACGAGAAGCTGAAAAAAATGGAAAAAGATAAAACCCTTTCCAAGGACGATCTTTTCAAGCTCCAGGAAGATGTCCAGAAAATGACCGATAGGTACATCAGTCTTTCAGAGAGTATTTACTCCGAGAAAGAAAAAGAGATCCTTCAATTCTGACAGCCAACATTATGGACTTCAAACAGGAGAAGCTGCCTCTTCATGTTGCCATTATCATGGACGGTAACGGCAGGTGGGCAACGCAGCGCAACCTGCCGCGGACTCGAAGGGCACATGGCGGGCATCGAATCGGTTCGAGAGGCCGTTACCGCGACGAGGGAGATCGGTATCCCCTATCTGACCCTCTATGCGTTTTCGAAAGAAAACTGGTCGAGGCCGAAAGAAGAGGTCCAGGGACTTTTGCACCTTCTGGAACTCTATCTTCAGAAAGAACTGCCCATGATGATGGAGCATCGAGATACGCTTCATGGGCCATCGGCGCATTGGACGATCTACCGAAAAGGCTCCAGGCCATGCTTAACGATGTCATGGAGAAGACAGAGAAGCACAAGGCGCTGACCCTTAACATAGCGCTCTCTTACAGCGGACGGCAGGAGATACTTCAGGCCGTGAGGTCGGTGCTGCAGGATATGAAGGCGGGGCGCATCAAGCGCATCGACGAAAGAGTCTTTGCAAAGTATCTTTACACAGCCGCTATGCCTGACCCGGACCTCCTCATCCGGACGAGCGGTGAAATGAGGCTCTCCAACTTTCTGCTCTGGCAGATGGCTTACACCGAGATCTACGTGACCGAAACCCTCTGGCCCGACTTCAGGAGAGAGGCTTACGAAGAGGCCTTGATGGAATTTACGAGAAGGGAACGCAGGTTCGGAAGCCTGAAGGAATACTGAGTGCAAGAGCTTACAAAGCGGATTCTATCCGGCGCATGCATAGGCCCCATTGTTCTCCTGCTCTTCTTTTTCCTGCCGGTGCGCCTGCTTTTGCTCTTTTTATTCATCGTCGCGTGCCTGGCTACCTCTGAGTTGCTTTCGATTTCAGGCACGAAGGACAAGTTGCTTGTCGGGGTTCTGGCGGTTCTTTCTGTTATTCCCTTATACGGAGCCTCCGCATCTGCGTTCATCATCTGGCTCATGTTCTCGCCGTTAGTCATTCTCATCCACCGGATGATCGCGCCCGGTGAGGAATCGCAAAGCGTAAACGAGGAGATCGCGGGGCGAGTGGCAGTGCTGGTCGTATCGCAGATTTTTATTGTTCTGCCTCTCTTTTACCTCTATCGGCTCCAGTGAGGTAAATCTCTACTTTCCCGTTATCCTGATTCTCACGATATGGGCGAGTGACACGGGTGCGTACTTCATCGGAAAATCGTTTGGAAAGAAGCGACTTGCACCACAGATCAGCCCCAAAAAAACATACGCAGGATTATTCGGGGCGCTTTTCGGCGGCGCTATGCTGACGCTTGCCTTCGGGAAGATGCTGGGCATGGATATTGCTGAATCGATCGTTGTGGGAGCCATGATCGGACTACTCGGCCAGCTGGGTGACATATTCGAATCGATCGCAAAGAGAGTATACAACGTGAAAGACTCCTCCGCGTTAATTCCGGGTCACGGTGGCATGCTCGACAGGATAGACAGTTTTCTTTTTTCTACACCCTTCCTCTACCACTACCTCATGGGCTTTGCGAAATGAAAAAACGGATCGTGATACTCGGGTCAACAGGCTCAATAGGAAGAGCAACGCTGGACGTGATAGAGAAGCATAGGGATAGCATGGAGGTCTACGGACTCTCCTGCAAAGAGAATGCTGAGCTTTTCAGCGCTCAGATCGCAAAGTGGAAGCCCAAGTATGCCTGTATCTTCGATGCGTCCAGGGAGCATGAGGTTTCCTTCGGTGACGCCGAAAAGCTGGGAGGCCTCGCCGGTATGAAAGAAATGGTGCGAACCGACGCTGATATCATCGTGAATGCCCTGCCGGGAAGCATCGGGCTCGAGCCCACTCTGGAGGCACTGAAAAACGGCAAGACTGTGGCGCTGGCCAATAAAGAGAGCCTCGTCATGGCGGGCAGGCTCATATCAAAACTTCTCCGGGAGACACCGGCGAAGCTGATTCCCGTTGACAGCGAGCATTCGGCCCTCTATCAGCTTCTCGAACTGCACCGAGCGCGCGGAGGTTGAGACGCTCGTACATTACCGCCTCCGGTGGCCCGTTCAGGAAAGCTACCAAGGAAGAACTGCGAAAAGTGCGCCCTGAGGAGGCGATGAAACATCCCACCTGGAAGATGGGTAAGAAGATCACCCTTGATTCGGCCACGCTTACGAATAAGGGGCTGGAGGTGATCGAAGCCCGTTGGCTTTTTGACCTGGATCCCCAGCGGATAAAGGTGCTTGATACATCCTGAAAGTGTCGTGCATGGGATGCTGGAGCTGAGAGACGGCTCTCTGCTCGCCTATCTTGCCCATCCTGATATGAGAATCCCCATCTCTTATGCGCTCAATGAAGGCGTGCGGACAAAACTCTCGTTCGGCAAAGTGAAGCTGGCAACCCTCCGGAAGCTGACCTTTTCTGCTACCGGACGTGGACCGGTTCCCGGCGCTGAAACTGGCCTATGACGCACTCGAGATAGGCGACAGCGCCCCCATCGTCTTCAATGCAGCGAATGAGGTTGCAGCGGCCGCTTTCATGGAGGGACGTATCAGGTTTACCGACATAGCTCGTCTGATTGATGAAGCGCTTGACCCGTCATACGCGTATACCGAAGATTGAAGATGAGCATATTATATGGGAAGTGCACAGATGGGCGATGCATTATGTCATGGAACGATTGAGGAGGTCGATTGACTAGCGTAATCTACGCAATAATTGCTTTGGGTGTCCTTATATTTGCGCATGAGCTGGGCCATTTTCTCGTTGCGCGCCTTGCCAACGTGAAGGTTCTGGCGTTTTCGCTCGGTTTCGGAAAGAAGCTCCTGAGATTCAAAAGAGGAGAAACCGAGTACGCCTTGTCAGCAGTACCGCTCGGCGGGTACGTGAAGCTCCTCGGCGAATCGCCGGACGAGGAGGTGCCGGAGGCTGGATATCCCGCGATCTTATACGCACAAGCCGCCCATCATAAAGATCCTTATCGGTTTTGCAGGTCCGTTCTTCAATATTCTCCTTGCGTGCCTCCTCTTCTTTTTCATTTTTCTCTCCGGCGCAATCCGTGCTCTCGACCAAAGTGGGCAGCGTGGAGAAGGGCTTCCCTGCCGACGTCGCGGGTATCAAGAGCGGAGACGTGATAACGAGCATCAACGGAAAGCCTATCGAGGAGTGGGCGGAGCTGATGGACATCATGGCCAAGAGCGAGCTGAAGCCCATGAAGTTCGGTGTGAAAAGGGATGGGCAATCGTTCGAGACAATGATAACGCCGCGAGAGGTGGAGACAACGAATATATTCAGTGAGAAGATAAAGCGGAAGGTTATCGGCATTGTCGCCTCAAACGACTTCCTTCAAAGAAAAGAGACGTTGAGCGGCGCCGCGTCAAAAGCCGTAATACAGACCTATACACTCTCTGAGCTGACCGTCGTCGGTATAGTCAAGCTCATCAAAGGAAGCATCTCTCCGAAAAATATCGGCGGCCCCCTTCTCATTCTTGAGGCGGCGGGGAAGCAGGCGAAGGAGGGAAAGAGGACTTTTGCTTATTTCATCGCTATTATCAGTATCAACCTCGCCGTTGTGAATCTGCTGCCAATCCCGATACTCGACGGAGGTCATATTTTATTCTACTTGATCGAAATGGTGATACGCCGGAGGATATCGCAGCGTACCATCGAGATTTCGCAGAAGGTCGGGATCACCATTCTCATTCTGATCATGGCTCTCGCGTTTTCCAATGATCTTTGCCGATGGTTCCCCAACAACAGCGTCTGCAATTTCTACAAGGGGCTTCTTGGTGGCGGGTAAGATCCTCCTCGCAATCGATAACTCGCTCGGCTTCCTGAACCTCGCATTAGGTATCGACGAAAAATTCCTCGAAGAGAGACATGCCATCTTTGAGAAGCCAACCTCTGAGCTTCTGTCGGTGAGGGTCAGGCAGCTCATTGCGGATCACGGTTACGAGATCAAGGACGTGGGTCTCATCGCGGTCACCCTGGGGCCAGGGTCATTTACGGGGATCAGGGTCGCCCTTGCTTTTGCCAGAGGCCTCTCTTCCGGGCTCGGCATTGATCTGGTTGGCGTGCCCACCCTGGATGTACTCGCGCATCCGTTCCGGCATCTGGAAGGAGATTATGTTTGCCCTCTCATCGATGCAAAAAAAGGTGAGGTGTTTCTGGCGCTCTACCACGTCTCGCAAGGCAGGCTCGAAAGATGTACAGAGTATCAATCGGTCCGGCCGGCTGCGGTCGCTGACATGGTGAGAAAGCCGTGCGTCTGTGTTTGGCTCAGGTTTGAGGCTCTGTGAGGAAAGGCTCGCCTCTATTGAAGGTGTCACGCTCATCAAGGACGATTTTCAGAGAGTGAGGGGCGAAGCGCTCTTGCGGCTCGGCTTGGAAGCGCATGCGGCGGGCGCGCAGAAGGAGCCCGTTCCCATTTACGGCAGAAGGTCAGAAGCGGAGATAAAGTTCAACGTCACCATACCATAGCCTGCAGAGCAGTAAAATAAGTCTTATCTCACGCCCGCTCTTTCATCGCTAGAGGCCGCAGAGTTCGCAGAGGGGACAAGACTGTCTCAAACAGAGTTAATAGTGCAGTACGGAAGGTTGAGAAGACCATTCCGAGGACGAACTGCTCGTTCGCCATCCAGGATCCTCGGGCTGCACCGGCTTCCTTACAGGATGCTCCGCTACCGCGCGAAGTAGTCGCGGATACGGCGATGTATAGCTTGCGCTTCGCGAACCCTAAGCATTCCGCACGCGAAGCCGGACGCGATGTGCAGGAATGTCTCTCTCGAGAATTCCGAGCAAGCACTCTGCACATCTCTGCGAACTGCGATCTCTGTTTCTCTGCCTTTCCTCTGCGGCCTCTGCGGCCTCGAACGAAGCCCGCCTGAGCGGGCGAGTGGGCGTGAGATATCTGTCTGTTTCAGATTGCCTTTCCTCGGAATTTCCAATTTGTTGTATACTATCCTTTGACTGAAAAACGGGGGTGTGAGCCCATGAAGATTGCTCAAGACATGACCGAGCTGGTCGGGAAGACGCCGCTGGTGAGGATCAACAAGCTGGCTCGCGGAATGGATGTGGAAATTGTCGCCAAGCTGGAGTTCTTTAACCCATGCGGAAGCGTGAAAGACAGGATTGGCGTGAGCATGATCGAGGCTGCTGAAAAGAGCCGGCACCTTGACCAAGGATACCGTTCTCGTTGAGCCGACAAGCGGCAATACGGGCATTGCCCTCGCCTTTGTCTGTGCTGCCCGCGGGTACAGGCTGATTTTGACCATGCCTGATACGATGAGCATGGAGCGGCGGGCCCTGCTGCGGGCATTGGGAGCTGAGCTTGTACTGACGCCCGGCGATAAGGGCATGCGGGGAGCCATAGAAAAGGCTGAGGAGATTCTGCATGAGAATCCGCACGCCCTCATGCTGCAGCAATTCAAGAACCAGGCAAATCCGGAGGTCCATCGCAGGACAACGGCTGAAGAGATATGGAATGATACGGATGGCCGCGTCGATGCGCTTGTGGCCGGCGTCGGGACGGGAGGAACTATTACGGGTGTTGCGGATGCAATAAAGCAGAGAAAACCCTCATTCAGAGCGGTTGCTGTGGAGCCGGAAAATTCACCGGTGTTGTCCGGAGGTCCTCCGGGTCCTCACAAGATCCAGGGCATCGGCGCTGGTTTTATACCGGACGTACTGAATACGCATCTCATCGATAGAATCGTTAAGGTCTCAAACGAGAAAGCGTTTGAGACCGCACGCAGACTGGCCAGGGAGGAAGGGATATTCTGCGGCATATCCTCAGGTGCTGCCATGTGGGCCGCGCTGCATATTGCCCACGAGGCTGAATTTCAGGGCAAACTGATTGTGGTTATTATCCCGGACCTGGGGGATCGCTACCTTTCCACCGAGCTTTTTGCTCCATACATGAAATAAAGACGGCCAAAGGCTAAAGGCCAAAGGCAAAGGAGGAAGACCGTACTCCAGCCTTTAGCCGTTAACCTTTAGCCTTTAGCCGTGGTTCAGGAGGAAATCTTGAAGACAATAGAAGAGATCAACGAGAAGATTAAGAAAGGCAAGGCGGTCATCGTGACGGCCGAGGAGATGATTGACATAGTTGAAGAGAAAGGAACGAAGGCGGCGGCAGAGCACGTGGACGTTGTCACGACCGGAACGTTTGGTCCGATGTGTTCGAGCGGCATGTTCCTCAATCTTGGTCACTCAAAGCCAAGGATAAAGATCGGCGGAGGCGTCTGCTATCTCAACGACGTGCCCTGCTACACGGGTCTTGCGGCAGTCGATGTCTATCTTGGCGCCACTGCGTTGCCCGAAGAGGACCCGAGAAATCAGGTCTATCCCGGTGGGTTCAAGTATGGCGGCGCTCACGTAATCGAAGAGTTCGTCAGCGGAAAGAATATAAGGCTTGTTGCGACCAGTTACGGCACCGATTGCTATCCCAGGCGAAAGATAGAAACATACATCAGCAGGGACACGGTCAATGAAGCCTACCTCTACAACCCGCGCAACTGTTACCAGAACTATAATGTCGCGGTGAACTGCAACGACAGGATAATCCATACTTACATGGGGCTTCTGAAGCCGCACCTGGGTAATGCCAATTACTGCAGCGCAGGCCAGCTTTCCCCGCTCCTGAAGGATCCTGCTTATCGAACCATCGGTATCGGTACAAGGATATTCCTGGCAGGCGGCATAGGATACGTCTCCTCACATGGTACCCAGCATAACCCGGCTGTGATGCGCACTCCTGAAGGGCTCGTCAGAGCGCCGGCGGGGACGCTTGCAGTCACGGGCGACGCGAAGCAGATGAGCCCATCCTTCCTTAAAGGCGCCAGTTTCATAGGTTATGGCGTGACGCTCTTTGTTGGTATAGGCATTCCCATTCCCGTCCTTGATGAAGAGATGGCCTATTTTACTTCGAGAAGAGACGAGGAGCTGGTGACGCAGATAGTCGATTATGGGAAAGACTATCCCAACCGTGTGCCCAAAAGCCTTGGAGAGGTGAGCTATGCCCAGCTCAAGTCGGGAAGCCTCACGCTCGATGGCAAGGAGATTCCAGCCTCGCCCATATCGAGCTATTCGAAGGCGCTGGAGATCGCAACGACCTTGAAGGACTGGATACTTGCCGGCCGGTTCATGCTGACTACCCCGGTTCAGCCTCTTCCCGGAGTCGATGCAGGCATAAAAATGAACACGCTGGAAGAACGAGTGCCGGAAGGGCAGTAAGAAAGACTGTCACAGGGTTACAAGTTACAAGTTAGAAAATGTGAAAACAAGTCGTCCACGCGCGGTTGTATCCAATAGGTTGAGAGACTCTATCGAGTAGAGTAGACTACGGGCGCCGTGTGGCCTCTCAACCATCGATCTCCCGTAGCCCCTCTCCGAACTGAGCATGCGCCTTTCGTTACGCACTCAGCTCTCCAGAGATTAAGCGTAATCGGGCCGCCGCATCCAACCAAATCGAAACCGCTGTACCGGAATACATCCCATCAAAAACTGTTCTTCCTTTCCATCCTGCCAGACTCTGTAGGTCGGGTGAGCCACGCTCCGCCTGTGCGAGCGCAAAAGCTTCTGAGCACCTGCCTTGGGATATTTCCTGCCCATCCACCGCATTATCCTATCCCCCACATACCAGTCGATACTGTCAAGGATACGGTTCGCCCCCGTGCAGTAACGATAGAAATAGCCCCACCCACGGAGGAGCGCATTAAGCTTCCGGAGTAGCACAGCGAGCGACCGCGTCGTCGTTCTACGCGTTGTCCACTGCTTTATCCGGTAGCGAACATCCGCCACCTTCCGTTTCGGGATCTCGATCCTGGCTCTATAGCCGTAGTGGTGTTCCCACTTCATACGGACTCTGTGCCCCAGAAACTCGAATCCCTGGGCGGTTGGGGTAATGTGTGTCTTTTCTTTCGAGAGGGTAAGCTTCGCGGTGTCTTTCAAGCAGGCAGCAAGTGCTTCTTTCTCTCTCACGGCATCATCATAGGTTCCCGACACCAAAACAACAAAATCATCAGCATACCGGATAGGGAAGAAGACGGGTTTCCCCGCCCTCCGGTCATACATACGGGCGAGCTTGGCTGCATCTTGTTCCTTATCCTTCGCACGATAGACCCACCGTGCATACCGCTCCTCAATCACCTCCAACGCGATATTGGCGAGCAGCGGTGAAAGATTTCCACCCTGGGGAGTCCCCGCGTCGGTACGGATGAACTGATCCTCTGCAAGGACGCCCGCCTTGAGGAACGCACGGATGAGCCGGTTGACCTTCCGGTCAGCACAGCGGCGACGGATTCTCTCCATGATCTGATGCTGCCAGAGATTGTCGAAACAGCCTTTGATATCGCCCTCGATGACCCACGGGTAGGGACACGCATGCCGCTTTCCATCTTCCGCCACGGTCCGGGACATGAGCGCATTACGGATATGTTCCAAAGCTCCGTGACAACTCCGCCCGGGCCTGAAGCCATAGGACACCTGCCAGAACGTGGCTTCGAAGAGCGGCTCGATGATCTGCTTTACGGCACACTGTACAATGCGGTCCTTCAAGGTTGCTATGCCCAGGGGCCGGAACTCCCCCGGCTTGCCGGGCTTGGGTATCAGCTTTCTCCATGAGGGACTCGGCACATAGGTACCCTGCCGCAGTTCCTCCCTCAGTCCTTCAAGATACTTTGCTTCCCCAAGCTTCCGGATATGCTTGACGGTGACCCCGTCGATGCCCGGCGTTCTCTTGCCCTTATTTGTGGCAACCGTCCGCCAGGCACACCACAGGTTGCGGGTGTCAGTTACCCAACCCCACAGCTCGCGGTACGCTTCTTCGGGGTGCTCCCGACTCCACTGATAGAGTTTTCTCTGCACGCTGAGTAACCAGGTCGTATCGGCCTTGGCATCTGTGTCCACAGATTCCTCCGTCATTGAAAACCCATCGGTCTCCTGTCCCCCTTCGCCACTGTGGACGGCTTTCCCGTCCTCAGACTACTACGGGGACTCCGTCCCGCACGCATCCTTCACCGGTCTCCACGGTTAGCCTGCTTCCGTCGCAGGCGGATACGTACGGTTCCCATGTTCCCGTCCTCAACCCCTTGGATGGTTAGGCTGTCTGCTTTACCCCTGGCGGTACTGGAGAGCAAGGATAAGAAGGAGTGACTTGCTCCCAGGTACGGGTTTAATCGTACCTTCCAGGAGGGATGGCAAAGCCCGCCCGGATCACGCCGCGTTGCCCTCCCGCGCCATCACACTACTGAGGGAGGTCTTTCATTAAGACAGAGGCTTCTGACACTATTCCGAATCCCTGATTATGCCGAGTAGTTTGGGACGTTGGGCGAATCTCGGGTTCTGGAGTGTGTTGTACTCGGCATAATCAGAGGTCCTTCAGAAAGGCGAGGAGCTTATCGTCGGGCCGGTAGCGGCGTATCTTTATACCCAACGGTGCCGCTTTGGCAAGCGCCTTCTCTTTAAAGCGCCATATCAGCGTGCAGATACACTTGGGTGGTCTCCGTCGATTCATGACCAAGCCAAAGGGCGATTACCGAGCGGTCTACGCCGTGTTGCAGGAGCTCCATGGCAACCGTGTGTCGCATACGTGGGGTGTGATCCGCTTTCTTCTCCAACGAGGGGCAGTGCTGTTGTGCGGTTGCTACGTGTTTGGCCAAGATATACTCAACCCCGTCGGTGCTGAGCGCACGGCCTTTTGCATTGGGAAAGAGATGATCGGTGGGTTGTCCCCTGCGCTCGGCGAGCCAGGCACGCAGCGCAGCGGCGGCCTCCCTGCGCAGCGGGGTGCAGCGATCTTTTCGTCCTTTACCGGTGCACTGAAGGTGGGCGCCGGTGCCGAGGACAACGTGCTGGCAGCGCAGCCCGGTCAACTCCGAGACCCTTAAGCCCGTCTGCACGGCAACGAGAAGGAGCGTCCGGTCCCGCCGACCTCCCCACGTCTTTTGATCGGGTGCTGCCATGAGGGCCTCGATCTCAGGCCGTGTCAGGAACTGGATCTGCGTGCGGTGGGAACGCTTCGGCGGTATCGCCAGAATGCGCTGAGCCAGGGCGCTCACGGCCGGCTCATGGAGGGCCACGTAACGGAAGAAGGAATGGATCGCGGCAAGGCGAACGTTCCGGCTGCGGGCGGTATTGTCGCGCTCCTGTTCAAGGTGATCGAGGAACGCGCCGAGGAAGGGGGTATCGAGATCCGTCAGCGTCAGATCTGATGGTGCTCGGTTCAGCGTTCGTTGCGCATAACTCAGCAGCAGACGAAACGTATCGCGGTAGCTTGCGAGGGTGTGGGGGCTTACCTTTCGTTGTCGCATGAGACGGTCAATGAAGAAGGCCTCCAGGAGAGACGGAAACGTGCGGGGTGAGCTTCATGGGTGGTGCTCCTGCTCCGTTGTTCCATTCGCAGCAGCGCGTAACGCAGCAGTTCCGGTGTCGGCGGTGAGATACCAATAAGTGTCAGTGACGTGCGCATGGCCCAGGTAAGTTGAAAGCTCGGGCAGGTGCGCTCAACATCGATGCCATCACGATACCAACCGAGGAGCGTTGACACGGCCAGTCGGTGACGAAGATCGTGCAAGCGGGGGCCGTGACGGGAATCGCCGGCGTTGCGTAAGCCAATTTCGTGGGACAATTTCACAAAGGTCCATCGAATACGGTCCGTACCGTCAGGCTGGACCCGCGCTCGGAAAGAAAGAAGCCGGGGCTACGGGGGTCGGAACCGATCTCGGACGCCGCGTAGCGTTGGAGTGCTTGGCGGTTGAAGGTGCACCGGCACGTTGCGCGACTTGCCGAACTTCGTGCCGCGAACCGTAAGTATCCCCGGGGTGAGGTCCACGTCATCACGATCAAGGGCGATGGGTTCGCGCATCCGCATGCCGGTAACCGCCAGCAGCCCGAACAGGGTGGCATACGTTGCGGCCCGCAGTCCCCGCGGTGACCGGAGTTGCCGCGCTGCCTCGATCAGGCGCATCCTCCTCGTCCGTGTAAAGGTAGGGGTCCTTGCGATGAAAACGGTGGGGAAAAAGGCCTAAAGGGGGGGATCTCGGTCCCCGGATCCAGAGCGCTCACGTAACGGGCGAATCTCCGCACCAGCGAGAGCCGGTTCGCCCATTGGGCGGGGCTGACAGTTCTTTTGCTCCATGGCCCACCGTACCGCCAGCTCTGTGGCGATCGAAGAAGCTCCCTCCTGCTCCGCATAGGTGACGAACCTCTGGAGTAAACCACCGGAGTTCCGCAGTTTAAACCCGAGCGCACGGCGTACCTTGAGATACTCTTCGAGCGCGTCGCAAAGTCTCATAGTTCACCTCCCTTCCACGGCAGGGCGAGCGCACGCAGCGCCGTCACATCGACCTTGGCATAGATCTCCGTCGTGCTGGAAGCTCGTGCCTCAGGATCTCGCCAATCTCCGCAAGCGAGGCGCCGCCGCGGAGCATCTTTATGGCGAGGCTATGGCGCAGCAGGTGGGACCCCTTCGCGCCTGGATGAAGCCCGGCGTGGGCAAGGGCCCGCCGGACGA